>NZ_JBHSBW010000001.1:0-182331 GCF_042650845.1 Pedobacter lithocola
AAGAACCCTTGCAGTAACAACTGCAGGGGTTTCTTCGTTTATAAAGGCTCAGACCAAGACCAGGAATAAGATTAAGACTGAGGCCGGGGATAAGATTGAGATTAAGACCAAGATTAACCAAGAAAAAGGAGCAGGGAATAAATAACTAAAGCTTTTAACGCTTCAGTATTCCCAAAGCCACACAGTCCCGGGCTAGCTAAACCTGATAGTAGCGAAAATCCTTTTTGGTGCTACAACAATCAGTCTACCACAACCCTAAACCAAAAAGATTGTAGCGAATAGCAGGACTAAAGAACCTATAGAAAACTGACCCCTCATTTACAAGATAATATAAAACCTTCACAATCATTTCTTATTCCTTTTTTACATATGGAATGTAATGAATAGGCAAGTAATTAAGTATACGTTTAGGATAAACACTTTATAAAAGTCATTGTGTTAATTAATGTAAAAATGTATCACCCCGCCATTATAAAACCGTAATATTGCATTATTTCGTAGGTATAAATATGATAATTATGAACTTTAAAAGGCTACTGTTATTTTGTTCGTTTATATGTGTAAGTGCTATAAGTTTTGCGCAAAGTAAGGACGTAAAGTTACCTGCAAATTGGTTTAATTTGGATTTAGCGGAAAGCGGATATTTTGGCATTAGTACGGAGAAAGCTTATCGTGAAATTTTACAAGATAAAAAACCTAAACAGAAAATAATCGTTGCTGTAATTGATGGTGGAGTTGATGTAAATCATCAGGATTTAAAAGACGTATTGTGGACCAATAAGAATGAAATTCCTGGTAATGGAGTTGATGACGATGGAAATGGATATGTAGATGATGTTCATGGCTGGAACTTTATTGGCTCGAGGAAAGGAAATTTGGAATTCGATAATTTGGAACTTATCCGCCTATATCGTATTTATCATCCAAAATATCAATCTACCACTAACTTAACCCCATTAGATAGTGTACAAAAGGAAGAGTATAAAATTTACAAGAAGGTAACAGGGGATTTTGGGAAGAAATATAATGATGCAAGTGAAACATTCTCTGTATTGCTGGCTATAAATAAGGTTTTAGATTCTGTATCCAAAACCACAAACAAAAAAATTCCAACTTATGATGACATTGAAAATTATAAAGCTGATGATGAGATAGAAGAACAAGTTAAAACTATTATAAGAAAGGGTTCGAAGGAAGAAGGTAGTTTCGAAAAGTTTTACAAAAATATAAAGGATGCTTACAAGCAGTATGATGCCATGCTAAAATATAATCTAAATCCTAAATATGATAAAAGAGCTGAATTAGTAGGCGACGATTATTCTAACCCATACCAAAAAAACTATGGAAATGCTGATGTAAAAGGACCTGACGCATTGCATGGAACACATGTTTCTGGCATAATTGGTGCGAATAGACAAAATTCGATAGGAATTTTAGGTGTAGCGAATAATGTAGAGATTATGGCTATAAGAGTAGTACCTACTGGTGATGAACGGGATAAAGATGTAGCGAATGGAATTAGATATGCGGTTGATAATGGAGCAAAGGTTATTAATATGAGTTTTGGTAAATCATATAAATGGGATAAAAAAATAGTTGATGAAGCTGTTAAATATGCTGAACTTAAAGGTGTTTTGTTAGTTCATGCTGCTGGTAATGACAATCAAAATACTGATGTGGAAGAAAATTACCCTAATAAATTTTATGAAAGTAAAGAAGCTGAGGCCTATAAGCAGACACATAAAAAACCAAACCTTGATGATTTTACACCACCTAAAACAGTAATGCAAAATAATGGAATGGGAATGCGGCCATCAATTGGTAGACCTACAATAATCAAACCTGTTGCTATTGATTCTATGAAATTTCAACTTCCACATGCTTCCAATTGGATTGAAGTTGGCGCTAGTGCTTACAAAGATGATGATAATTTAAAGGCAGATTTTTCCAATTATGGAAAGTATAATGTTGATGTTTTTGCACCTGGTTTTTTAATAAATTCTACAGTGCCGGATAATAAATATGAAGATTTGGATGGTACAAGTATGGCATCGCCCGTAGTTTCTGGCCTAGCGGCTTTAATTTTAAGTTATTATCCTAATTTAAAACCTGAACAGGTTAGGGATATTATCATGAAATCTGTAACGAAAGTTGAGCACAAAATTAAATACAAGAATGAAAAGGGTGATAACGTTAGGGTTCCTTTTAACGAAATCTGTGTTAGTGGAGGAATCGTGAACGCATACAAAGCCTTGAAATTGGCTGAAAGCTATAGATAGTTTGTAATGAATTATATCAACTTATGTTTTAATGGTTTTAATAAACTCTTTAAAAGTTGCAAATTGATAATTTTTGAATTGCATCCAAAAAATTAGATTTTCCATTCTGTTAATCATTTTTTCTCCTGTATTTTTCCTGATGTAGGCAGGAAATCCAAAGCGTTCAAAATTATCTAAATTAGTAAATTCCCAAGGGTGGAAGTAAATATTAAGGTATTTATCTTTTCTATAAGTCCAACTTACAAGCATTTTATAAATGCTTAAAGGTAGGTTGTGAAAGGATAACCAAAATAATGGAAATCTTATCAATGGACTAACTGAAGCCGGAATTTGAAAAACGTTTTCTTTAGTAAAGAATGTTCTGGAAATATTAAAATTATTGTATCTGCCAGGGAGGTAGGTTGGGTTAATAGATGTGTTGTAAACGTAACCTGCTCTTTCAATTTCTTTTTCATCTACCGGCATCATTCTGGCCATTCGGTAACCTAAAATTTCTGTATGCGAGAGTTGTTCGAGCTTTAATTTTGATTGAAGAAGATGTTCTAGTTTAAAATCAGAGTGATAGTAACCATGAGATGCCAATTCATGCCCGCTATCAATTATTCTTTTAATCAAATCTGGTACGTTTTCTGCAAAAGTTACCGTACAGAAAAACGTTGCTTTTATTTCATATTTATCTAAAATATCCAGTATCGCGATTGTTCCGGCTCTAGATATGGCGATTTGATCTGCAAAGGAAATATCCTTTCCATACTCAAATGGCATGTCAAATTCTTCAATATCAAAACTTAAAAGCACCATTATCTTACAGGAATATTTGTTGAACGGATAATATAATTTGGTCGGTTTTTTACCTGCATAAACATTTTACCTACATAAATACCAATAATGCCTAATATAATTAATTGCAGACCACCAAAAAAAACAATAGTCATAATTACAGATGCCCAGCCAGAAACTTCTACGTTATTTACAAAAGCATAAATAATATATGGCACATAAAGAATCGAAGCGAAAGATAATATGAATCCTAAATAAACAGCAGAATATAGTGGTTTAATGCTGAATGATGTAACACCATGCAATGCCAACCTGAACATTTTTTTGAAAGTATATTTGCTATTACCAGAAAACCTAATGCCAGGATTATATTTTATAGCATGTTGTTTAAAGCCAAGCCACTTAACTAAGCCTCGTAAAAATGGCTCATTCTCATTAAAGTTTCTAAAAACATTAACTACTTTTTTATCTAATAAACGAAAATCGGCAGCGCCGGGTTCCAGCTCAATATCTGATAGCCAATTTAAAATTTTATAGAATAAACCAGATGATTTTCGCTTTCCTTTGGAAAGATTTTTATCCTCTTCTCTAACGGTATAAACAACTTCGAAACCATCTTCCCATTTATTTAGCATATCCGGAATAAGTTCTGGCGGATGTTGCATGTCACAATCCATTGATATCACACAATCGCCATAAGCATTATCCATACCTGCTTTAACGGCTAGTTGGTGACCGAAATTTTTTGAAAATTCAAGAAAAAATATGTTATCAGATGATGAAGCAAAATCTCGAATGGTTTGAAGTGTATTGTCAGCACTTCCATCATCTATTAGGATAATTTCATAATCGTAATTAAGTGCAGAAAATACGTTTTTAATACTTTCTACCACAATAAAAATATTATCAGCCTCGTTGTAGGCCGGAATTACTATGGATACTAATTTATTCATTTATCTTAAATAGAATAGGATTCAAAATCTTCTTTCATCATTTGATAAGTTATGGTTAGCCAAATGATTATACAAGGTAAAGCTTTGAGTGAATATAGGCGAATGAATTCTTTAAAGGCTTTGGGGAAAATATCTGTCGGAGATAAGCTTGTTAAAACAAATGCAAAAACTAACAATAAAATTAATAACGGATTTTTAGAATTTGGTTGATTTACAGACCAAATTGCAACACCAGCAAAAGCAATAATATATGTTGGTGATTCGGAACTACTGCTAAAAATTACGGTAAAAATTAGTGTTGAAGCTAAAAGCATTAATCTAAAAGCTAAATATTTGTATTGCTTGATTCTTATATAAGGCAATGCAAAGAGTACAATACCTCCAATTAAAAAAGGGCTATTTGGAAGGTTAGCGTTTCCCGAAATTCTTCTCGCCATTCCCATTACAGAAATATCTTGAAAGGATGTTAACGAAGTATTAATACCATTTTTATGAACCAAAGAATAATACCAATCTTGATAGGATTGAAAAATAAAGGCTGGGGATGAAATTAACATTGGTAAAGCAAAAAGAATTGCGATTGCAACCAAACCAGAAATAACAAATTTTACTTTGTTCTTTGTGAAAAAGAAAAATGCTAAGCCAACGATTCCGTAAATTTTAATAAGAGTTCCAAGCGCAATAAATATGGCAGATTGAAACTCCTTTTTCTTTAGTAAATAGGTAAAGCTCAGGATTATTAATCCAGTCAAAGCAATATTAAACTGGAAACTAAATAATGCTGTTAATGCTTCGTGAGCACAAATTAAAGCAACTATGGACCGCTTGTTTAATGATATCGGTAAACTGTAAATCCCCCAAAGCAAAACTAAAACGTTGGCTACATTCCATAAAATCATACCTAAACCATCGGGTAATAGTGCAAATGGAGCAATTACCAGAGAAAAAAGTGGTCCGTAATGATTGCTGTCTAAGTATTCGCTATAGTTTGTGTAAAGATTTAGGAGATCTACCGTATGCCAGTAAACATATTTAAAGATGGAGTAGTTGTTATAACTGTGATGAAGGTATTGCTTTAATGCTGAGATAACTGCAAGTAAAATATAAATAATAAATACGCACTGCTTTCTTAAAAAATAAGCAAGAAGCTTATCTATATTAATTTTTAGGGAAGAGACCATGTTTGATTAGTGATGCAAATATAGCAATTATATTACATTGCCAAACTGCTTTGAACACTATCAAATTGTTAAGAAAGATAATTTAAGTTAGTTATCCCTTCATAATGGAATGACCCATTTTATCTCTCTTAGTTTTTAGGTATCGTTCGTTATGTACATTACTCTCGATTTCAATTGGAATATTTTCTACAACTTCTAATCCGTAGCCAATTAAACCAGCTCTTTTGGTTGGATTGTTACTCATCAAACGCATTTTAGTTACACCCTGTAATCTCAAAATTTGAGCCCCAACACCATAATCGCGTTCATCACCTTTAAAGCCTAATTTTATGTTAGCTTCAACGGTATCAAACCCAGCATCTTGTAAGTTATAAGAGCGAAGTTTATTAATTAATCCAATACCGCGACCTTCTTGATTCATATAAACCACAACACCCTTTCCCTCTTTTTCAATCATTTCGAAAGCTTTATGTAATTGCGGTCCGCAATCGCAACGGCACGATCCGAAAATATCTCCTGTTACGCATGAACTATGTACTCGGGTAAGAATTGGCTCATCGGCATTCCATTCGCCTTTAGAAATAGCAAGATGGGTTGCATTGTTATCCAATTGGGTGTATGCGGTCATTTTAAAATTACCCCATTCGGTGGGCAAATCGATAGTTACTTCTTGTTTAACCAGGCTATCAATCCCTAATCTGTAAGCAATTAGATCTTCAATAGATATGATTTTTAGCTGGTGTTGTTCGGCGATTTTGAATAAATCTGGTAGGCGAGCCATTTCGCCATCCTCTTTTAAAATCTCTACTAAAACGCCGGCAGGTTTCATTCCTGCAAGTCTGGCCAAATCTACAGATGCTTCTGTATGACCTGCTCTTCTTATTACCCCGCCATCTTTCGCCCTTAATGGAAAAATATGACCAGGTCTTCCAAGTTCATCGGGATTTGTGTTTGGATCAACTAAAGCCATCATAGTTTTAGAGCGGTCGCTTGCCGAAATTCCAGTTGTGCAACCATGTCCGATCAAATCAACAGAAACTGTAAAATTTGTTTCATGTGTGGCTGTATTTTTTCCAACCATTAAGTTGAGGTTCAGTTCATCACATCGCTCTTCAGTTAATGAAGCACAAATTAAGCCTCGCCCATAAGTTGCCATAAAGTTTATTACTTCGGGCGTTGCATTCTCGGCGGCAGTTAAAAAATCGCCTTCATTCTCTCTATCTTCATCATCTACAACGATAATAACTTTGCCAGCTTTGATATCATCAATAGCTTCTTGTATGGTGTTTAATTTTGTTTGCATTTTACTTAGTTACAATATGATTTAAACATGCTAAACGATGCTGTTTTAAACCATCAATTAGTACAAAGGTACAACCTTATTGAGCATTTTTTTTAAGAATATATCATTTGGAAGTAAAGGAAAACAGCGCTTAACGTTGCTTAATTTTTAGCAGCTTTATAAAAAACTGTTTGTAATAATTGATATCGAACAGGGCAGAATCTACCGTGGCTTTGTAGGTTAAAAAAACGGCCAATGGAGTTAATAAAATAAATGCAATCCACATTCCAAATATTGGGTTAATGGAGCCTTCACGGGCAGATTTTTCTGCTACTGTTGTTATAATATGATAAATTAAAAAGAAAACGATTGCTATAACCACAGGTAAACCCATACCGCCTTTTCTTATAATTGCTCCAAGTGGTGCGCCGATGAAAAACAATAAAATGCAGGATGCAGCTAGCGTAAATTTTCGTTGATATTCTACACTTGTAAATACGATTTCGCCTCTCAAATCTTCTTGCCTTGGCGCTCCATTAGCAAGATTTTGTGTAATAACCGATATCGTATTTGCAGCATTTTGCATGCTTTGTAACCGCGAACCATTAGGTATGTCCTTTAAAATATTATCATGCAATACTCTAGGAGCGGATTTAATTTTAGAATAGCCTACAGCAATATTATGTTGTTTGAAGTTGTTGCTTAAAGTTCTGGTTGTATTGATGTGAAGTGTATCCATTTGCTTTTGCAAAGAATCTCGTTTTCTTTCGATACCTTTTAGGTTAAGCATTACTGTACTATTTCCAAATGCATTTTGGTCAGTTTTACTCAAATCGAAAGATTTCATATCAAACTTAGGCTTGGTTTCTTTAAACCTACTGCGTAACATTACTTGTCGAGGGTTATAGACTCCGCTACTACTGGCTTGTTCTTCATAGGTTACCCCATCTTTTAGGTTAAAAACTAAGAACTTTCCATCAGCTGATTTAACCATTTCACCTTCCTTAGCCATAATTACCTTCGGAATGCCATTAGTGCCTTTATGATCGTAAATCATTATTCCATTCATTTTCCCCCCTTCATCCTTACTGTCAACACGTATAGAGTAGTCTGGTATGCTGTTGTTAAAAACGCCAGGTTTAATAAGAAATGCCAGTTTTTTATTCCTCATATCGTACATTAAGGAGTAGAATTTCAGGTTGGCTTTTGGTAAAATGAAATTTGAAAATAAAAATGAACTTACAGTTAATAGGAGAATTAGAACTACTAATGGCTTCATGGCTTTTTGAAGGGAGATTCCAGCAGATTTTATGGCGACTAACTCGTAGTTTTCGCCAAGTGTTCCGAAAGTCATGATAGAAGAAAGCAAAACCGAAAGCGGTAGCGCCATAGAAATTTGTACCATCGATTGGTAGTACATTAATTCTAAAATTGTGTACCATTCAAAGCCTTTGCCAATAAGATCATCTACATATTTAAAAAGAAAAAACATTAAAAGGATAAACATTACCACAAAGAATGTAGCAATAAATGGCCTTATGAATGTTTTAATTACTAAAAGATGTATTTTTTTCACCTAACAAAGGTAAACAAAGCATAATAAATATTAGGCACCCAAAACGCTAATGAGGTAATCAATCTGGTTATCCCAAATCAATCTTTTTTCTGCAAGCAATTCATCGGTAGAAAAATCGGTAATGGCAAGCGCTACATCGTTAGTCAATTCATCCTGAACGATTTCCATTTCAAAGTAGCATTGTGGCTCGTCATCAAGCCATTTAAACTTAACAAGTTTGTTTTCTTTTATAGAAACGAGCTTAGCTTTTTGTTCTTCATCATCCCACGTAAAAGTGTAAACTTGGTCGCGAAAATTAACATCATCGGCAAACCATTGCGAAAGGCCATTAGGCTCACTTATAAAACTATACAGTATTCTCGGTGATGATTTAACCTCATATTCGAGCGTGAATTTTTTCTTATCTGCCATGTCAATTCAAAACCGGTTTAAATTTCCGGACTACTTTTTTTATTTTATTTTTCTAAAGAAAGGTAATTTATTCTATATTTGCAACTCCAAAAAATAACCAAACAAATATTTGTAATATAAGCAAATATTTTTACCCGGCGGGGTAGCTCAGATGGTTAGAGCGCAGGATTCATAACCCTTTCTAATAATCCACATACTACTTCAAATCAAGGTTTTTTCTATTCAAAATTGTTTTTGATTCACAGGTGAGACATTTAAGTTGCTCAGAATTATTAGTGTGAGTCACTACAGCTTATTAGGTTTCATCCTACCCATCCAAGATATCTATTTATGCATAATCTAAACAATTATGTTTACTTCACCACAAATATCAACCAACAATGATTTAAATTCCCGTTCTTATATCTTTTTCTACTATTTTACGATAAGATATAAACTCTATAATGGTAACAAGTTAAACTTACCAATTTTTCCTAATCATGCAAAAACAATCAAAGAACGAAATAAGCTATTATCAAAACTGCAACTAGAATGCCATAAAGCTTTACTAAATGATTGGAACCCTACAGGGATAGAGAAAGAACAAAAAATACAGATAGTAAAGGATTCTTTTGAAAACATATTGGCTGAAAAGCTGAATTCCCCATACAGCAAATTCTATAAAAGAGATTTACAGAAAGTATGTGAGCAATTTTTAAACTTCATTCCTAAAGAACTTTTAACAAAGCTAGTAACCGAGATACCTTTAGAAATAATTGAAGATTTTTTAAATCAATTTAAGACATCAGGAAGAAGTTATATGAACAAAAGACGTTCACTTTCAATATTTTTTTCAGAATTAGTTAGAAAAGATTACCTCCAAAAAAACCCTGTTAATAAAACTTCTAAACAAAAAATTAAGGCAAAATTGCATGAAGTTTATTCAGAAGAACAGCTGAGGGAGGTTTTCAAATTTCTAAAAGTAAACCACTACAATCTCTATTTATGTGCTCTTATAACTTATGGGTGCTTATTGAGACCTCATCAAGAAGTTAGACAGTTAAAGTTAAAACATATTAGTAAGGATTTTTCCGAAATACATTTATCAGGAAATGAAAATAAAAGTGGCAAAGTTAGAACTGTTTATATTCCTGATTACTTGAGTAAAGAATTGAAACAACACTTATTTGGTTTTGATGATGTGGAAACTAATATATTCAGCCTAGCTTCTGCAGAGTCTTTTAATGATGATTATTTTAAAACCCAATGGTCTAGAGCTAAAACACAAATGTTAAAAGCAGGACTTATACAAGAAAACCAAACGCTATATTCCTTTAGGCATACAGCTGTAGTGAATGTTTATAGAAAAACAAAGGATTTACATGTAGTTCAACAGCTTCTACAACACTCAAACATGATAGTGACCTTAAACTATTTAAGAGGTCTAGGAGAAACTAATAATGAAGATTTAAAAAATTGCATGCCACAGCTGATATAATATTAACTTTCAAAGATGAATAAAAAAGCTTGATAAGAACAATATGTAGTATGTCATCTGACATTAAAGCATAGTTACATATCCAAAGAAGAATCTAAATAAATCACCGATTATTTTCATCCAATGCATCTTGAACACCTATCTGAATGATAGTCTTCAAGTCATTAGTTGCATTTTTTAAAATGATTTTTTCAAAAAAAGCACTTGAACCAAGCTCAATATATAGTTTTCCGAAAATTTGTTTTGCGCAAAATGTAGCCATAGAATGTATTTTGATTAAATCTATTTCAATAGATGAATTCGAGCTCAAAGCTTTTTTTAAAGAATAGTAAATTTCATCTCCAACAGCCTTATCACTAATAATTGGGCCATATTTATCTAAATTGATTATTTTCATTTCCAGTTTATTTTTAAAGCGCTATTTGTAGTATCTATTATATATCTTCTAATGTTTTGGAGTGGAATAAAGGTAGTGAAAGATAAATAATTGTTCCTTGCCAATAACCACAATTTCCTGTTTTCTTTTTACCAGATTCGTTTGAATAATAAGCACCTTGTGAATATATGTACATCTGTCCCTTAACTGCAGTTGTTATTTCATCCAGAATCCACAACCCATATCCCATGTGATTTGTTCCCGATTTTGAAGTGTTTCCTTTTTCAATACTTTTACCTAATATAAATTGAGCATTTTCTCTTTTGTTAGGGTATTTTGAACCTAGGGTTGAAACTATACCTTCCCCAGTGTCCGCACAAGAAATTTGTATATTATTTTTGTTCCCATTGGCTACAATGATTGACTGAGAATCCCTTTGAGCATGTTCCCAGAAGTTTAATAAAATTTCGGAAAAAACTAACAAAATCATTGATATTGCCTTGGGGTCATTCTTGTAATATGTCTGAATCTGGGGAAGATAAAGCTTATTAATTTCTTCCCTACTATTTGGATCATCTCTTAATAAAGCTTTGGGAGCTATAATAAATTTATCATTGACAGAAATCTTCAATTTTTTAAGTTCTTTGCTGATCTTATTTTCTTTATCATAGACAAATGCAGTTATTAAGTCATGGAAACCATATTGGGCAAGAAATTGCATCACTTTGTAATTTGGATGAAAAGCAATCGTTGCACTTACAAAACACTCATAAATTACTGTAAACTCCACAATCTTATAAAGAAGCAGGGCTCCAATCATAGATAAATCCTCAACTTTACTTGTGTCAAGTATAAAGCCAGGGATCTTTTTTCCAGTGATAGAAAATATACCCTCAATCTCTTTCAAAACACTTGGTACAGAACTAATATTAAAATGCTTTGGAAGTATAACCTTCTTATTTACGATATTGTTCTGCATATAACATCATGACTTCATCCTCAAATTTAAAATCCTTTTTACTATAATCTGTTGACACCACTAAAAAATAATCTAAGGCTTCAAAAGCAATTTTAAATAATTTCTTATCAAAATGAATTCTCTCTTTTTTGATTTTATTTTTGATTTCAGTAATCTCATCAAAAAGTTCTTGTGATTGATTAACATCAAAATTCGAAAGACTAAAAATATTATCATACACATCTTTTTGTACTTCAATAGATTTTGAAGTAATTAGATTTGCTTTATGAATACCCTTGTCTTTATTTTTCAAAAAGATGTCAACAACTATTCTTCCTACTGTTGCAATAAGATTAATAGCCAACGCAATTAGCAAAAAAACAATCAAATAATTTGCCTTACCAATATTTTGGCATATTGACTCTACAGTATCTTTAACATCACCCATTCTTGAAAGCATTATTTATTGAAAGATATACTTTTTTCATTTATATTGTTATATACATGGGTTAAATATAGTTAATAATGGATCAATTACCATTTTGTCAGAATAAATAGAGATTTTAAATTTAACAACGTAATCAAATGAGAATGATTATTCTCGGACTCGGCAATTAAGATATGGCCATCATAAAATATCTTCAAATCAAATTTAAAAGGGGGGTGTAATTCAAGTTATGTCCCCTTTTTTTTAACCAAAATCTTAAAATATGGAAATCAGAAAAGCAGAAAGAAAAAAAGCGAAAATAAAAATGGCTCTACAAGGAACTAGTGGCTCAGGAAAAAGTCTGTCAGCATTGTTGATAGCCTTTGGTTTATGTAATGATTGGAAAAAAATAGCAGTAATTGATACAGAAAATTGTAGTGCTGATTTGTACTCAAACCATGGAGACTATAACATAATAAGTATTGATGCTCCCTACTCTCCAGAAAAATATATTGAAGCCATAGACATGTGTATTAACGCTGAAATGGAGGTGGTAATTATTGATAGTATAAGCCATTGCTGGGATTATCTCATAGAACTACATTCTAATATGACTGGGAATTCCTTTACAAATTGGGGAAAAATTACACCTATGCAAAATGCATTTATCAATAAAATTTTGCAAGCTAAAGCACACGTTATAAGCACCATGAGAGTTAAGCAGGATTATATACTGAATCAGCAAAATGGAAAATACATACCTGAAAAAATTGGATTAAAAGCTGTTCAAAGAGATGGTGTAGATTACGAATTTACTATAGTACTAGACATCAATTCCAAACATTTTGCTATAGCATCAAAGGATAGAACTAATATTTTCATTGATAACCCAGAATTTAAAATAACTACTCACACAGGTAGAAAAATATTGGAGTGGTGCAACAGTGCCAGCATGAATGATATTGAAACAGTAAAAAAGCTAATAAAAAATGCACGAAATTTTGAGGAATTAAGGGAAATCTTCAATCAAAACTCCAATCATCAACAATCTTTATCAGAAGAATTTAATCTTAAAAAATCAACTTTTCAATTAACAAATAGAATAATAACAAAATTTAATAGCAATGGAAGTTTTAACGTTACCAACCAATAGAAGCTTAAATGGATTTAATGAACAGGGAATATCCACTGACAAACCATTCATTATAGCCAACACTTTTCAAACAACCTATCATGAACTTAAGCAAGAACATTTAATTCCAGTTTTTGTAAAAGACAACCAACCTGTGATTAGTCAAGCTGATTTTATAGAGATGACAAATGAGATTGTAAGTCATATCTATGAAGGAGAGGAAATTATGATTCCAAATATAAGGGTGAGCCACCCAATTAAAGGCAGAATACCTGAAGCCAAAAATAAACCTGCCCATCTACTACTGGAAGAAGAAAAAACCATTTATTATGAAAGGATGGCATTTGTAATTGAGGTTCCTTCAATATCATCAGTAATAAATGGAAATAGACTCAATCTAACTATTGGTGGCATTAAGGCATATAATTTAGATAATCTATATAGCAAGAAAGGTTCAGAAGAGCATTTTAAAATTTTTATAGGATTTCAGAATAAAGTTTGTACTAATCTCTGCATTTCTACAGATGGTTACAGGGGAGAATTGCGGGTTAGAAATACTCAAGAATTAATGGATGGAATATTAAAACTACTTACTCAATATAATGCACAAAGGCACATTGAAAATTTAGATAGCTTCCAAAATTTCATCCTACCCCAAAGGGAATTTGCACACTTGATTGGTAAAGCAAGAATGTATGCATTCCTACCTAAGAAAGATAAGATGCACCTGCCTGAACTTCAATTTGGCGATACACAGTTAGGAATGGTGGTTAAGGATTATTATAATGATGAAACATTTTGCCAAAATGAAGATGGAAGCATTGATTTATGGAGATTATACAACTTGTTTACAGGCTCCAACAAATCTAGTTACATTGATATTTTTTTGATAGGAGTGTAAACGCATATGAATTTGTATCAGGTATTTCAGAAGCCAAAAAAGAAAGTAAATTTCATTGGTTTTTAGAGTAACCAGATTTTTCTGTAAAATCACATGCTAAAAAGAGTGGTTTTTAAGTCTAACAAAAAATAATAAAAAATTTTTCTGTCAGACTTTTACCCTTGTATCAATCTCCCTAGAGCATCCCCCACCTACCTTTCTAAAATCAAACTCCCCCCTACCCTAAAAAAGAGGGCTCTAAAATTAAGCCCTCATTTATCCTACAAACCCACCTAAACTACCTCAACACCCCCACAAATCTTCAGGCACACTGCCAAAAAAATATGGTTATAAACTTTTAAAGAATTTAAAATTATGGTAAGAATTATTCAGTATCAGAAACGTAAATCAGAAGACGATAGAGAGTTTTTTGTTTTAGTTGTTCAAAGTGGAATAGAGGTGGTTAAATCTCAAAATGGAGGAATGTATTTAACTGCAAAAAAAGCAACTATACCATCTACATTTAATGAAGACATTTGCCAGAGCCTAATTGGACAGGAATTGGCTGGCTCTATAGTCAGGGTAGAATGCGAGCCTTATGAATTTGTTATTCCTGAGACCTCAGAGATAATAACGAGAAACCACAGATATGAGTACAGCCCCGAGAATGAAAGTGGCACTATCAGCAGCTTTTTGCTTTCAAAAACAGAGAACAGTATTTAGGGGGATATCTATCTTCGGGTAGGATGGAATAGCTAAAGCTAGAATATCTTAAAAGTATACTTCTCCGAAAATAAAGAATAATACTACCTCTAGGGTAGGAGGAAGCCTTTAAATAAAAATTAATCCATAAACAATCAACTAAATATTTGGTTTATTACATCTCTATAGGTTAGGGAGAACAACGAAAGGATATGTCTTCAATTTATGAAGCATATCCTTTCGTTATTAAACAACTATAATATATATTAAAATAATGTTGTGGGATTTAATCAGAATTTTAGTCTTTTTTTGGAAATAAATCAGGGTATTGATTTGATAAAACACGAATTTTTTCTACTGCAAATTCATCAAATCTCTTGATTAATACAAATCTGTGTAATTTGGTTTTAACCATTATATACTTATACCAGCCTCCATTAAATTCATAATCCAAATCTTCAATAATCTTCAACTCTTTAAAACCCTTCATCATTTTATTTCTTCTAAGATTAAGAATACTTGCCAATTGTGTTGATGAAATCCAAACTGGCTCATAACCATATAAATTAGTTTCAATACTTATGGTATTTTGAGGAATTTTGAACTCATTGGCTTGTGAACTGGAATGGATTTTTTTTAGTAGAGTTCTCAAAGTAATGGTCTCTTTCTTGATTATTGAATGGCGAAATTTTGAAGTGTACCTGTAGCCCTTACATTTCATAGAAATTTTATATTTTGAAGAATCATCATACTCAAGTACTTCCCTTTGTATAAGCCAATTTACAAGAGGGCTGTAATTATCAACCATTTTTTTTAGTTTACTACTGCTTATTTGGGTAAAGGCTTTAGCACTATCTCCTTTTGTTCTTAACCTACTTAAGATATATAGTAAATAATCTTTTGAGTTTGCTATACCAGTAGGATAAGAAATTAATAAAGAATCGAGATCAATGATTGCAGGAATAGTAACTTCAATTTCGTTTACTATCTCTGACTTTTTTTTATTGCTATTCACAGAACACCTTGTGTCTTGAACAGAGTTTCTCATATTGTTCATAATTAATGATTGAACATCAACTATGCCTAATACCTAAAAATAAAAAGACTTTTAATTGCTTAATATTAAGGTATTACTTTGAATACTTTAGAGAGAAATTAATTAAACTTCTTTAAAAAAATATAACTTAATGTTTTACACATAGAATAAAGCATTGATTTATAGGGTTTTAAAATAGCTTAATAAATATCAATAGAAATTTACTATTTTAAATTAATGGACAAAAAGTCCTGAATAACAGAATCAAGAAGGTGTTGCTGAGGTGTTATAGTCTTAGAATTTGTATTTCTTTGGGAAGCTGCAACTCTTAGGTTTTCAATTTTAATTACTGAATCATCATGGTTGGCAAATATCTCGACTATTTTATTTTTTATTACTGAAGGCTTCTCAAATGCTATAATTTCCTTATAAATCAATGAATCAATAAAGGACAACAATAGAGGCTTTGAAGATAGGGAAGATTTTGATTTTGCTATCCAGCTAATTAGTTTTCGGTCATTATTATTATTATTATGTTGATCAAATGCTCCTGAAAAGTCTTTTAGATCTGTCTTATCAGAAATAATTTTTTTTTCAATTAAGGCTGAAAATAAAAGTTCAATCCTTTGAAAGTAATTAGGCTCCATGGAGAATCTCCCTTTTCCATCTAGAGGCTGGTTTTTAACAGGCTTAGGTTTAAAAGTAATATTGCTTTTTGAAATATAGTTTTCCTGCTTGGTAATAGCGTCTATAAGGGTAAGAATTGAAGATTTTATAATTGCGTGAATGTCAGTATTTGTAACTAATGATGCAAATTCTTGTGTAAGTTCTTTCAATTCAGAAGTTAAAGAGCTCAAAAATTTTAACTTGTTTTCTTCTTCAAATATAAAGGCAAGTGAATCATTAATGTTGACAATTGTTTCATCATTATATGTGTCCAATAATTTTTTAATTATTTCATCAAAACTTTCAAAAGATTCACTAAGATACTGATCTCCAAATTCGTTTATATAGATTGCTGTGGTTTTGGTTCTTAGTTCAAAATTTATTTCATATTTATCATATGAAAAAAACATCTTGTTTTGGGTAAAAAAATCTGAATAAAGTTTTTGGTATTTAGTTTTTTTGAATTCTCTATAAAGGTACAATGGATATTTTATCATATTTCAGCTTGTGCATTAAAGACTTCCAAATATTAATATTTTATATTAATAAAGAAATATCATTAAAAATTAGCCTATTAAATTAATAGCCGTTTTGAAATAATTAAGAAGACTACTTTGTAATATTTATGAGCTCCTGCAAATCAACATCTAATGCCTTTGCTACTTTAAATAAGGTAGTAATCCTCGGGTTTACTCTCCCTGATTCTAATCTTGACATATTTGATTTTTCATAATTCAATTCAACAGCTAACTCAATTTGAGGCATTCCCTTTTCCCTTCTAAGCTCCTTTATCCTTTGACCTATTTTTTTAAGTAGCTCTTCTTCTGTCATTACTATTATCAAATACGATAACAAAAAGAAGAGATTTAAACTTTCAAGGGTTATCATATAAGACAACTAGGTTGTTTGTTAATAAATAAATTCAACTTTATTAAGAAGAAAATTTATAAATTATCATATTTGATAACTAAGTTTAACATGATCATTAATCAAACCTCTCAATGAATAAATATTATATTTCAAAAGGTCTTAAAAAATTAGGGCCATTTTCTTTAAATGAATTAGGTAACCATAAAATCTACTCTAAGACCCTTGTCTGGAAAGATAGTAATAGTGATTGGAAAGAGGCTAAAGAGATTCCAGAGTTAAATACTTTAATTAAACTGATTCCTCCATCCAGAGGCCTGAAAAGTATTAAGGTAAATAATGCAAAAAAATGTTTTTTAATGGCTCTTCTTGTAAGTGCAATTATGTTCTTAGTAGTAGGTGGTGATGCAACTGATGCTGTCATTTTTAAGTTGAACCATAGAGAAGAATTAAATTCTGAAAATGCTGATGACAAGCTAGAGTACTTTATGAGAAGAGATTTTGGAAGTTTTATTGTTTATAAATACGATAGTATGTTTAATGGGATTCCAGGTTGTTCAAGTTGCCCTAAGCCATCCAATATCAGCGTTTCCCAAACATTAGATAAAGCTATTACGGAAACTATCATCGATAAATCAACACCAACATTCTTTTTAGTTTTTGTAATCACTTTTTTAGTTTTTTATATCCCATTCTACCAATATTTTAAATATTTCAGTAAAAGACTTAGATTATAAATAAAAGTTAATTTGATCCACAGATGAGACAAAAGGAATTTAAAACAATTCATTCCTACAGTTAGGATGACCTTATTATTCCATAGAAATCAACCACGTTTAGAAATTTAAATTTATCACAATCATTCACCGCTTAAATAGAATATCCAGGTTAAACATTTTTATGGAACATTGATATTGAGTAGTTTAGAGTATATTTTAAAATTAGTTTTATTAAAAAGGTAATTTATTCTATATTTGCAACTCCAAAAAATAACCAAACAAATATTTGTAATATAAGCAAATATTTTTACCCGGCGGGGTAGCTCAGATGGTTAGAGCGCAGGATTCATAACCCTGAGGTCGGCAGTTCGATCCTGCTCCCCGCTACCATAGTGGGCAAATCAAATTTTTGTTTGGTTTGCCCCTTTTTTTTGCCCTCAAAAACGGCCTTTAAAGTACCTAGAACGCGCACAGCCTCATTCATTCGAACAGTTCGATGTTGTGTTCCGTCAAAAGTGAGTTTTTGGGGATAGATCGAACTGATTAATCGCCTTTTTCCTTCAGAATCTGCCTCTATATATGTTTCATGAAGGTTTTTGAGCAATCCAGTCGCTTTTCCGATTAATTCACCAATATTCTCTTTTCCCCTGGATAAATCGATGAGTCTATTTTCAAGAATAAGGATATTTCTTTCACAGTCTGATTTGATTTTCCTGTACTCAAAATCAAGAATTACATCGTTGAGCATCTTATCCCTAGCCTTAGAAATTTTATTATTAAACTCCTCCAACTGGTTTTTTACATTTGATAATTCATTATTATCTTCACTTGAAAAAGCTTGGTAAACCTGTTTCAAAATCATTACATATGCCTCATGCAACAGCGGATCTATAGTATATTTTTTTAACTCCTCCACAAAAAGCTTATTGACTTTTTCCGCGTTATATCTCACCCCACATTTTGAAAAGCAATGGTAATAGTGATAGTGCTTGCTGTAACCTTTTGAAGCACTACCTGAGAGCATGTAGCCACACTTTGGACATATCAGAAAGCCACGCAAAGGAAGCGCATCAGGAGAAGATATAGTCGTCTTTTTTGGCTTGTTTCTGCCGTTCAAAACATCCATAGCTTTATAAAAGATGCTCTCCGAAACTATCGCTTTATGTTGCCCCATAACAGTATGGGCCTCCTCCTCCTTATATTTCGCAATGGGTATCCTACCGCAGTAAATGGGATTTCGAATTATCTGCCAAAAATTTTTTCTACCTGTCATCAGCCCTTTATCCGATGCTGCCTTCCAGATCTGATCAATGAACCACTTACCCGTTGATAATTCGTCATATACCCACTTCATTATTGACGCTTGGGGCTCTACAGGACAAATATACTTTCGCCCGTCTTCGGTTACTTTGTTAATATAGCCTATGGGCGCTGGCCCCATCCATCGCCCTTCTTTCCTTGCTCTTCTCATTCCATGAAAAGTATTGAGCGCTCTTCTATCATTCTCAACCTCGGGAGCTGCGAGATAGAAAGCCAGCATCATTTTGTTTTCAGGAATGGTGATATCAAGAGGCTGCTCAATGGCCTGAGGCTCTATACCGAGATCAGCTAAAATTTTTATCATCTGATAGGCATCTCCTGCATTTCGGCTGAATCTGTCCCATTTGGTGAAAAGTACTAAATCCGTTTGCCCTCTCTTCTTTTTTAGATCAGCCAATAATTTTTGCCATGCGGGCCGCACAAAGCTTTTGGCGGAATGATCCTCAAAAATAACTTTCCGAACTTTGATATCTCTGGTGAAACAATATTTCTGTAGAACCTCTTCTTGATTGCGCTGCGAATATCCCTTATCAGCCTGTTCATCAGTACTTACTCTAATGTATAAATCTGCTGTAATCATCTTTTTAAAACTTGCTCTACTTCCAAAATAGCTAAAATATATAGCAAATCCAAGATTTCCTTAGCTTGATTTATAGACATTTTTACACCTTTTTTCTTTAACATTTCCATTAATTTCTCAGGGGTAATTCGCGCTATCGGTAGATGTCTCATAAGCTGTGGATAAACCTAAAATTAATTACACGTTAAATGATCATTTGTATATTACGTTCGGGATCCCGTGTTTTTTTTGCCATACGTACTACTTTGGAATTATGCAATTTGGAATTACACCTTTTATTTCACAATAGTGATTCGGATAATTTTTTGAAATCAAAATTTATCGGTAGAAGCAAATTAGCATTACGCTATGGTGGGGTCCACAAGCCACAGATTAGCACTGGCCATTGTAAAATCATTTTATAAATTCGTTCCAATCTTTATGATAAATTAAAGCGGATGATAGCAGAAGCTAGTCAGGCCTTTAACTACTATGATGCTAATTTTGCTCGGAACTTAGATAACTTCCGACTTTGAAAAGGTTTTACTACTACACTTATAATTATAGGGTGACTAAAAAGCATTCTTATTTTTAGCTTTCTTCCTCTGCACTAGGGATATCTTATTTATCTATATAAATCTCGCATATTCGTAGTATTCAAACACGTCCTCGCTTTAGGATACCCTACGTTTTTTGCTCGTCATCGTGATTGATATAGTATCGCATTAATCCTTTTATAACAAACCCAATGTGTTTGCAAACTCGTCCCTCTTCCAAAAAAAAATCTCTTTTTTATAGGTAATTTCTTTGAATAAAGGTTAGAAGTTCCTCTGAAGTTTTAGCTTTTTTCCTTGGCATAATCTTGCTTTTAAACTGTCTTCAGCATTTTCGAGTTCCGAGAAAAATGCCCGACCTCAAGGGCGCAAGATTCTTTTGTGTATACAAAAGTACATCTTGCAAACCACCCGTGTGGTTAAAGTATTTCTGTAGGTAACTCTAGTTTGTAGTTATTAACTTTGTTTTTGCGGTGGAAGGCATAACCTATTCCTATCTCCATCAGGGAGAGGAATGGAATAGATTTTCCTGCGGATATTTAAACGAAGTTGATGGAAGTATATGCTCTATCCTGGTTTAATTTTTATTTTAATTTTCATGTCCGATAGATTTGACTACGAATTTATAAGCCAGAATTACTAAGTAATGGTACTTACTAGCGGTGTAAAGTAATTTATAACGGTAGTATTGTGAGATTATGAAATCGTTTTGATGCTTTTTCGGATGTAATAGCTTCTGTTTCTCGAAAACTTGTATCACAAAACAAAGTCTATTTTATTTACAGATAAGGGTTTTAGTGATACAACAATCAAGATCGGTTACGCCAGAGTTTCTATCAAAGAACAATTTGATAAAACATTGCTTCATGAAACAGGCAGTTATGGGCACGGTTGGCAACAATAGATTGTTTACGGATAAATTTTAGCTATAAAAAGTGTAATTTCAAATAATAAATATGAGTATAGAAAGTTTAAAAAAGTATATTCACCCTGATGCTAATCCAAATCTTACTCTTTTGCAAAAGTTATCTTGGTATTTATGTGTTAGCTATCCATTTCTAATTTTTATAATAAGCGGCAGTTTCGCATTGCTAATCTATTTCACTCGAAATGATAACACAAGCATTAGTTTAAGTAATGTCGGATTTGGAATGTTAATAGCTCTATCTTCTGTTTGCTTTTCTTATCATAGAATTTTACAAGCTGCGGATTATATAAGACTTCATCACGATGTGCAAAAAGCTGGCGAGCTATTCCTAACATCCGCTATTGCCTTCATTTTATCATCGGCATTGAAATATGCCTATTTTGTGTTGACGCCTGGAAGTTTTTTATATGAATGGTTTGGGTTTGTATTTCGAACATCATATTGGATCAGTTTTTTTTCCGCGGAAGTAATATGTATTTTTGGTCTCGCTAAATTGATTGACGTTCTCCACATTCGTATAACATCCCCTGCCCGTTAACATGAATGACAGATTGTATCTATTTGTAAATATGACTAAAATATAATCTCAATAAATGATCAGAATGAAAAAAATATTTGCTATCCTAGGATTCTGTATTTTATTATTTGTATTAACAAATCCACCTTTAACTGATTTTAAAGATAACAAATCAAGTAATTAGATTGATGAACATCTGAGAGGGAAGTTAATTTTTTAATAGCTTCTATTTACAAAAGAAAATTCACTTACCTCAATGATAGTGAACAGATAAACATATTAATAAAACTTACTTAGGCATGTTGGGATACTTTTTCCTATTAAAAGAATAAAGAGCGTTAATCTCAAATATTTTATGTCCCAAAGATATTTTAATAGTAAATTGAAACATTCTTGTACTCAGCAAAATTCACAATTTATAGCACATCTTTTAGCGATTGGAAGGATGATCATTGCCCGATGAAACGTTATGTATAAAGCACTTTATAATCATATTGAGAGATTTACAGCTCTAACTTTTGAAGAGAAGGAAATACTAGACTCATTTCTAACACCACTTTCACTTAAAAAGAAGGAATTTCTACACCAGGCAGGAGAAAGCTGCCGGAAGAACTATTTTGTAGTTAAGGGTTGTCTGCGTCTTTACTTCATAGACATCAAAGGAGCAGAACAAACCACTCAGTTTGCAATTGAAAATTGGTGGATCTCAGATTTAACCAGTTTTATATCTCAAAAAACATCAGAATTTTATATTCAGGCAGCAGAACCAACTGAAGTCATTTACATTGAGCGCAGAAACTATGATACCCTATTCAACAGACTTCCCATGTTGGAAAAATATTTCAGGTTAATTTATCAGAAATTACACCAGGCATCTCAGCTTAGGATCAAATATTTATATAGCCAGACTGCAGAAGAAAGGTATGTAAATTTTAATAAGTTATTTCCTGAATTCGTTCAGCGTGTACCGCAATACATGCTTGCATCCTATCTAGGATTTACACCAGAATTCCTCAGTAAAATTCGCTCGAAAAAGTAAGCTTTTTTATTTAGGTGGATATTGTTTCTTAAACTACATTAAGATTTTTAACCTGAATGTTCCTGACCTTTACACCATCAAAAAAAATAAAGATGGAAACCAGAATCGACATCCAAAAAAGAGAACCAGCAGCATACCATGCCATGCTTGGTTTAGAAAAGTATTTATCTACAAGTAAGGTAGACCCTATCATTCTAGAACTTATCAAAATGAGAGCTTCACAAATAAACGGTTGTGCTTATTGTTTAAATATGCATGCTAATGATGCGCGTAAGCTTGGGGAAACCGAACAACGCCTGTATGTCCTGAATGCATGGAGGGAAACTACATTGTTCTCAAAAAAAGAAGAGGCTGTTTTGGCTCTAACAGAAGAAGTAACGCTAATCAGTAACCATGTTTTGGATAAAACTTACAATAACGCCAAAAATTTATTCGATGAACACGAATTAGCGCAGGTTATTATTGCAATTGTAACCATAAACGCATGGAATAGAATTGCAATAACTTCTAAAATGATGGTAGGGTAATCCTTGGGGCATTGATTGACCTGTCCACTATTAAATCTTCTTAAAATAGTCTATAAAATCATCTCACATTTTATGGGCTATTTTAGATTGTATTGTTTTTACTCATTAACTCTCAAAGGCGCTATCTCAGGTATATATTATAGGTAAAAGAAAGCCATAGATTTAACTAATGTTTCCAAAATTACTTTTTGCTCAGGTAATGGTATTTTAAATCGCTGCAATAGCTTTTATAAGAACCCATTGATTAACAATAATTTAACTTCAAGGGTTTGTGTTACTATGCTGTAGTACATTACGGGAAAATCAATGGGCAAAAAAAGTATTCCGCTTTTTTAAAAACAGTTTTTACTAATATGAATGACAGAAAGTTTGTCCATAGCTTACTATGATTTCAAACCTTTTTTGCACCAAGAATTATGGGTTCGGATTAGTTAAATATTTATTATTTTAATGCTCCCGGCAGGCACACTCGTGATGCTCTTCAATATAAGCGATCGTCGTTCTGGCCATTTTTTCCAGGACATCGGTATTAATGTCGGATAGCTTTTTAACATAAATGCATGCTTTGCCAATTTTGAATTTGCCCAATAATCCTAACATTTTCTCCTGCTCGGGAATCGGCGAAAACACGTATAGTGAGAAGGCAGATTTCCTCGGCGAGAACCCCATTAACGGCGCGTCCCCCTCATGACCGCTCTCGTATTTATAGTGGTAACTTCCGAACCCGATTATGCTTGTTCCCCATAATCTGGCATCAAACCCAGACCATCCGGTCATGAGTTCGATTAGACGGTAACTGTCGGTTTTCTTCTCTTCGCTATCCGCGTATGATTCAATAAAGTCCCGTACACTCAATGCTGTTTCTATTGTTTTTGTCTTAGCCATAATCCTCCAATCAATCTTTAGGCTCCCACAGCTGGATTTTGTTTCCTTCGGGGTCTAAAATATGAACGAATTTACCATAATCGAAGCTTTCTATTTTATCGACAATGGTCACATTTTCTTTCTTTAGGGATTCAACAAGCTGCTCCAGATTTTCAACCCGGTAATTGATCATAAAATCTTTTTGCGAAGGCGCGAAATACTTTGTGTCCTGCGGAAAGGGATTCCATTGGGTGATCCCCTTTTTTGTGCTGTCCTCTGCATCCCGCCATTCAAAACTTGTTCCGTAAGGCGTTGTCTCGAAACCCAGATGTAATTTATACCATGCATTGATTGCTTTGGGGTCCTTGCATTTAAAGAAGATGCCCCCGATACCGGTTACTTTTTTCATTTTTTCTTTATTGTTGCTAATAATTGTATTTACTGTAAAACCTGACAGGAAGGATGCGAGTACCAGTAAGGAAAGTAATCCTATTTTTTTTGCTTTGATTATCATATTGCATTTAATTTTTTATCGCTTTAACGGGTATGCCAATATTCAAATCGAAATGGCTCCAGTTGCATACATTTTCCTTATCCAAAAATACCTCCAGGCCCGGTTGCGTCTCACATTCAAAATTGCTATTGATCAGCCAGTTATCAAAAAGATAATTTATTCCTCTAGCAACCAGATTAATATCGCCGGTTACTTTAGTAAATGCATATTTACATGCCGGCAGAACCCTCGTTTGCACCGGGCTATCTGGACCTACCTTAAAATTTTCAGGCAGGGTAATGCATGCCTCGTACCTGTATTTCTGTTTTGGGGTTACCTCTGGATCATCCTTTGACATACCAAAAATTGTCTCCGACTCATAAATTCCCAGATCCTTGGCCCAGATGACAAGTTTTGCAAACGCCGAAACGACCACACCCTCCCTAAATGCATCCGTTACCCTGATGTATGCGACCCTTCTTTCCTTCAGATGCATTATCTCAACAGGAAAAAGCCGTTCCAGTTCTTGCTCCTTTAGTTCACAATGATATTCAATTATCGGCTGTAAATCTTTGCGAATCTTGCTATTTTTGATTTTTTCGCCTTTCCGATACCGGCCGGGCGAAACTGCAAAGTATTGTTTAAAAAGACGCGACAATGTCGAGGTAGAAGAAAAGCCACATTCAGCTGCAATTTCCGAGATTGGTTTTTCGGAAAACTTGAGCAGACGGGCAGCTTTTTCATTACGCATCCTGCTGGTGAAAGCTTTAACCGTTTCGCCCATCATGGCAACAAATACGCGGTGAAAATGAAAAGGCGAAAAGAATGCTACCGAGGCTAGTTCTTCAAGGGGAACGGGCCTATCCAAGTGAACATTGAGGTGGTCGATTACCTGGTTGATTCTTTGACGGTAAATATCGGTTGACCTATTCATGCATATTAGCGGTAAAGCATTTCATTTTGATACGAAACGCCGAGGCTATCAAAACGAAAAACGGAAATATAGCTATGCAATATTCCCGTTCTAAATTAACGCTCTCAAGAACTAAGGTAGCATTCCCAAAGGTTTTCTCCAAATTCAATTTCTCATGTAAAATTATATAACCTAATTGTTCTAACTACGAATCCCAATTTGAAACTGAGAGATAGATCTACCAATTAGGGAGCCGGGATATATTTATACCTAGGTATGTTGTCTCAAAAAACGAAAGTATTCATCTCATACCGTATATCTTTCTTTCAGCTGTAAGTATACTTGTACCAATTACGGCAAAGAGAATAAATTTATCAAAAACATAAAAAACTGGTTGATTACTGAAAGGAGCTTCTGATAGTTGGAAAACTGAAAACATAAATTAGGCTGTTTATAGCAACTCCAAAATGGTCGAATGGAACGAAGCGATGTTAGAGATCCGCTAGTGCAAGGAAAACTTTTTAGTTTATTGAACTAATTAGGTTGAGTTTAAGATAGTAACGTTCCTAATATTTTTGTCTCAAAAAACCAATTTTTAATTATAATGGTGCAGTGGCTACAGAGATTAAAATCTCAACTTAACCTTTGTCCAAAACGTGTCTGTTGATAGTGAATGAATATATCAGTAGGTTTAGTTCTCTTTCCAGTTGTTTACATATTTCCCAATAGATAAATAAACCCTTTATCATTGTATGGAAAAAGTTATTTACTTTTAGGGGGATTTCAGCATCGTCTGGCGGTTCATATGCTAAATATTTCATCTAAGCTTCGTTATATTACAATACAACTTACTATTCTAGTTGTTTACATTTTTGCTGCCTATAAGAATTATGGGTATTATAACTTAGATGAACATTATCAAATTATAGGATTCGCTGAATTTAAATTGGGGCATACACGGGATGTCAGCTGGGAATATACAAAGCAAATGCGCTCTGCTCTCCAACCAATCATTTGCATGAATCTTTTCAGGTTCTGTTATTATTTTGGAATAAATAATCCTTTCACGTTAACATTACTTCTACGACTAATAAGTGCTTTTACATCATTTATAGCAATAAGATATTTCGTAAGTATAACTAAGCATAAGTTTCAATATGAACAACAGATTTATTATCAAATTATATCGTACTTGTCATGGTTTGTGCCATTGCTAAGTGTTAGGTTCTCATCAGAAACATGGTCCGGGATTTTTATTTTAGTCTCTATTGGAACGATATCAAACATTCAAACTAATAAAAATAAATGGAGAGCTGTATTGGCAGGATTAGGATTGGGTTTAGCATTTTTATTTAGATTTCAATCTATTATAATTCTGATATCCGTTTTGCCCTGGGTATATGTTATATCTAAAAGAAAATATGCAGAAATTTGGTATATCATTCTCTCTTTTACCTTTGTGGCTATCATCGGAGTTATTTTAGATTCCTGGTTTTATGGTCAATTTACATTATCATTCTATAATTATCTTAATAACAATCTGTTTTTAGAGGCGAGCAAATTCTATGGCACGAGTCCATGGTATTTCTATCCTTTAGAAATTTTTGGAGGAGTCGGCTTTTTTAATGGAATTGTTTTAATAATATCAGTTCTGATACTCTTGATAAATAGGTCTACAACTATTTTTTTGTGGTGCCCCTTACTTTTTATTATCATTCATAGTTTCTTTCCTCACAAAGAACTTAGGTTCATATTTCCTGTTTCTATATTTGGTGGGATTATTATTTTAAAGGCAATACAATACGTAAACCATATATTTAGTCGCAACGCCATCCATGGCTTTATGATACTTTATATTATGTTTAATTTAACGTTCTTCTTAATCGGACTTTCTAAAAGTACGCGTATGGGAGAAACTGAGATAGCAAGTCATATTTACAATAATTATCCTAATGGAAGGGTCAATTTAATAACAACCTACGATGCACATCCATTTGACTTAAAAATGAATTTTTCAGAACATTTTTATAAAAGAAAAAATGTGAAGTTAAAAGTAATATCAAGTTTTTGGGATCAAAATTTTAAATCGTTAATGATAAGTGATGAAGTCAATCTTTTGTTAATTACTGGCAAAGAATATACGGGTGTAAAAAGCGAATTATATTTGCAAAAATGTGGAATGGAGTTGGTTTATTCCACCTCTCCTCTAATAGACGATTTGTATTCGTTGGCTGATTATTTTTATTACGAAAGAGCTGAGAGTTCCGATTATCTACTGCTATATCGAAAGAAACACTAAATGCCTCTTAGTTTATAAAGTAAAATAATAGGATTATTATTTCTCAGGACGTTCTGATAATTTACATTTTGCAATCTAGAACTCTGCCTCGAACCGCTCGACATCTTCAAGAAAAGCTCATAGTTTTTCTGAAATCTCCTCTTATCTACGATACTTACAAAAAGGGAATTATTGTAGGCTTCAGGGATAAGGTCATTAAAATCTGAAGTACGATCCGCGGAACTTTTCAGGTTTATCATGATAGGTTTTGAATCTTTCTTACTGACAAAGATATAACCCTCAACACCCCTTAAAGTAAAATTAAAGAATTTGTGCTTGTCTGTATTTAATTTATTTGTTAAATTAAGTACGTATGGGAAAAAACTGTAACTTTCTAACTCTTTAAATGTTTCAAAGATGCTGTCAGTTAGCATAGATTCCTCAAAATCAAACTTTAATAAAGGCTTCAGATATTGTTCTGATATTTGATAGCTGGTTGTTCCCAATCCAGAGATGAAAAACAAACCATTATCCCTAGTAAATCTTCGGATAGGAGCATAGTTTATTCCCTGCTTAACCTCAGAAATGGGCAATGCGAATTCTTTTAATTCCCCATTCTTACTGACAAAGGCCAGTTCGTATCGATTACTTTCCTTATCCGCTGTTATAATTCCTCCAGTGTAGAACACAAAAGTAGAGTCATTCAAACTCATGAAATCTACTCCTCTAAATCCAAGTCTATAATGTCCTTTTAATTGCCCAAAAACGTTTGAAACAATCATCATCCCATTAGCTGAGTTATATGTATAAAGTTTGTCATTTGTGACATCAAAGCATGTAACGCCTGTCAATTCGGAAATTTTCCTTCCAGTTAAATTAGTCAAAAAAAGTTTTTTCTTACTCTTATCTAGCAAGTATAGTATATCATTAGCTGAAACAACCTGGTCAATTACCAGGTTTTTGCCAAACTCTTCATTCAAAAATAAGTATCTCAAGTCATACGCTAATCTACTTAAAGATAACGGCGGTCTTTTATTGATATCATTTATTGATAAAATCTTTGGTTTACCAATTATGGGCTGCTTTTCAACATTGACACAGCCCAGTAGTACGGCAGCAAGTAATACGACAAATATTATTGAATCGTTAAAAGGAGTTATTTTCATTTGGTTTCAAGTAACGTATGCCTTCCTGTTTTGTATAAATAACATTTGCCGAGTCAGTTAATAAGCAACTATCACAGAGGATAACATCTGTAATTACATTTTCCAAGAAATTCTCACGATATACCTGAGTAAAATTTATTTTTGTATCAGTAGTATAAACCTGCTTAGTCTGTACGAATAGAAAGTAATTTATTCCTACAGTCCGCAAATTATAGTTTTTAAGACTTATAGCGACATTAATACACAATAACATAATTAAAATTAAGAGTGCTATTGATAAATTAATTTTATTTTTACTTTTCTTCATATTTTTTGATCAGTTTATCGTAATCTAGTCTGCGCTTTATTTCATCACTTATTTCAGTTTTTAAATTCTTAGAGTTTTCCCATACGGCAAGATGGTTGTAGGTGTAAATAGCCAGGAATGATATATATATGTATGCAATAGATGAATGAAATAAATGCTTTTTAAAACCTACATATTCATAAAAAGAATATGTAAATATAAACACTATACCAATTATGGAAAGGTATGCATATCTATCAGCAATTATGGAGTGCCTGGACATACCAATGATATTTAATGTAAGCACAATGTGAATGACAAAGAAGCTTAAGCCAAATAGTAACCATTTCTTTTTAATAATTGATTTTCCAATCAGAGTAATCGAAATGATAAAGCCGAAAGGATATAGCCACATCCAAAAAGGGATGCTCTCGCCAGGTAGGAAAGGAAATGGGTATATATATGATAATCGAATTGGAATGATAGTTTTGGCAATATACTCTGCAAATGTGAAAAATGATAAGGCGAACCTTTCTATTAATGAGTAATGGTCAAAATCCCCAGAAGATATTCCTTGGGATTGTATAGTTACCAAGCCAAAGAGTATGGATAGTATTATCATGGGAACTTTTTCTTTCCATATTTGTGGAGTTTTAAGATTGCGATTAGCCATATAGTCAATCAATAATGCACACGCAGGAAAAGTAACCGCTTGCTCCTTAGCACCAAAAGATACTATAAAAAATACCAACGTAAGAAAATAAAAAATATACCCCTTTGTTTTTAAAAAACGTATGTAACATATTAAAGCCAATAAGTAGAAGGTTGAATACAATAATATTTTAGAGGCTGCAATCCATGCCACAGGCTCCAAGTTTAATGGATGAATAGAGAAAACCAATGCAGTAAAGAATGCGATGTTTGCACATCTAACAAATCCTAATTGCAAAATAAATTTACAAAAATGCAGGATAAAAACGTAAACTAAAATAGCGTTTATTGTATGAATGAACACCCCTACAATATGAAAATAGGTAGCGTCATAACCGTAAAAAGTTTTTATTAAGATATAATAGAGTTCATTAATAGGGGCATATTGTCCATGGTAATAATTACTCAAAATCAATTCAAAGTTTCGTAAAGTAAATCCTCGATCTGTATATTCATTAATTACCACCCAATAGTCATCCCACTGCATTTGAAATTTGAATTCTTTAACAGGATAGAAAACAATCAATTGGCAGATAGTTATAAAACTTAGGTTTCGCAGGGTTACTAAATTCATAGACAAATATAAATATGTATGATTTGTTTTTATTATAAAGTTTAATTTATAATTTGCACATATAATATAACAGACATATCGCTGCTATAAAAACATACCTTATCAAATCAAATTATGAAAAAAAAATTAACACTCTTCCTCTCCTCCTTACTTTTTCTGACTCTAATAATTGTTTCCTGTAGGAAAGAATTTACTCTTTTTGAAGACAAAAAGATTCCAGACCGTTTCGAGCTAGAGGCTGCGAAGATATTCTATGCTAAAGGCGCAACCTTAACGCCTACTACTTATAAAGAGTTGTGGATGAATAAAGCCCGACTTATCGATTCAGCCACACAAAAGCGATTTGAACCTTTTATTAAACTAGCACCGCAATGGAAAAAATCGTATACATTATTAAATAGTAATGGTGAAACTCTAATTGTAGTTCCTACTATCGAACGGGAATTAGATGGAAAATCATTTCAAATACGTCGTTTTTTCATTTTTACAAAAAAAGATAATGCAATCGTGTCTGGTCGAATTGTTGAGTTCCTTGGAATGAATTATTCATTGAAAGATAAAATTAATGAAATTATATCTGAATATCAGAGCAATCAAATTTCGGATTTAACAGGTGCAATTTTCGAATATGATCTTAACTATTTTAAACTCAGTGGGCAGATGGTAAATGGGGGTCGAAAAACGGGGCAGGGCGCTCTGTTATATAACTTACCGACAGCTATCACTTCAATTAACAAATTAAGTTCTACCGGACCAATTAAATCATCTGGCTGGTATGATACAGGGCCTGCAGGTGATAACGGATGCAGGAAATTATGGTTTTGTCAACAGGATAATCAAGGAATTGGAGTTACTTGTTTTAACCAGGGATATCTTAGTGGGAGTTGTGACTTACCTCCGAGTTCTGGATCAGATTCGGGGTATGATTCATCAAATAATACCGGAGGAGGAGGTTATGGTGGAAATAATAATCCTACAGAACCTGCTGAATTGCCTAATGAGCTACCATGTAGTAGAGTTCCAAACGTTACATCAAATCAAAGCAATTCAACAATTACTACACAAAATGCCAATATAAGGAACCAAGCAATTGCAGCGACTTCTAGTCCCTCGGGCCCTATTGAATATGGAGCAGATGAAAAGTTATCAAGTTGGGTACCTGGAAATTACAAACCGTCAGTCGTAAGAGCAGGTACAGCTACAAGTTGGACTGAGAATTTTAGTTGGAATAGTACCGATGGGTATTCAATAGGTTATTCTCACTACCATCCGGACGGGACGACTGCTTCACCGTCGGATATATTTGAACTAGTTTATAATTTATCACGGCAGGAATTAAAAACCGCAAGCGATTTTGAGAAGGAATTTTACAAACGTTATGCTTCAGTAACAACGTTAAGCTCTACCGGAGAAACCTATGTTATAACAGTAGCTGATTGGGCAACCTTGAAATACTATTATGAGGTAAAATATTTGGCAAATCCTACTCAATTTAATGCTGAATTTAATGCACTTACAACAATTTATAAAAATAATAATCCTGGAGCATCTGAAGCGGAGGCAACAGAGTATGGCTTAAAGGGAAAACTAGGAAACTCAATAAACCTTTTTAAGAAGAATAATCAAACAGGAAAATTTGACTACGTTCTAATTGACGCCCCAGCCGGAGAACCAGTCAAAATGAAATCCAATCCGTGTCCCAATAATTAAAACATTATGAAAACAAAATATATATTATTTTTAACTTTTCTACTATTGAATTTGACTTGTTTTAGTCAAATAAAACTTAGTTCTAACACTTCTCAAATTATACTTCCTAAAGATGTAAAAACAAATGTAAAGCCTGCGACCACATCCTCGAAAAATAGTATGAATCCAGATGGAACGGTAAACTTGTCTAGCCTACGAGGTGAATACGACTTCAATGGACAAAATCTCTCAATACGCACTGTTAACATTAATAAAAATCCTGCATTCATTGCCGATACTAAAAGGAAGATGGAAAACTCAAAAAAGAGATATTTTCCAAATGATAACTTCTCTGAAATTTATACAACCGAAGTCAATGGCAACGAATGCTTAATTTCAAGAAACAATGGTGGTGGCGTCCAACAAAATTATTATGTATTTTATGTTGTCAATAAAGAAAACACATCCTATGTAACAGGTATATTGATGTTTAGCCCTGGACAAGAAAGTTTGGCGAAAGAAAATTTAGCTAATGTCTTAAAGGGAATAAAAATGAATTAGTATAATTATTCCAAAAGCGAGCTAGAGATATCTAACTCGCTTTTAACTAATCATTTTTATGAAGTACAGCGACTAATTTTTTTGTTATATTATCAATTTAGTGTTATGAAGGTATTTTAGAAAGGCATCCGCGCGATCATACATGAATTGCTTCAACCTTTGATAAAATGATAATGTTACTGTTTATACATCAGTCAATCTGGGGAGTAGCTCAAAAGTGGTCATTTATTTTAATGCAAAGTGGCCGCATCTTTCGCTCCAAAGTATTCACTACGTTTCGCCTGAAACTGTCCGCTCGGCTTATTTAAAGACGTTTTAAGGTCCTGAAAATGGTTTTTGGAGCATTTGGGGCTGGATGGTATTCAAAGATAGAATCTGGTAAGCTAAAAAGCTTTAAAAAAGAGTATTCTTAAAGCTGTGGCCTGAGCGATATTGATTCTGGTCTTTTAGAGCTGCTCTGAAGTTGGAAATAGCCTTTTGCTGCGCAAAAGACACGGGAATGGTGTTTGGGACGTTCGCCCCGGTCTAGGTTGATCAAAGGCAAATAGAAAGCTGGTCAAAATAAAAATCCTTATGGTGCTGGACACTTTGGAACGAATTAGGGTGGATAGTTTTATTGAAATACACATATTGACATGAGAAATTCGTTTTCAGTTATTTATTTATCTCAAAAAAGAAGCTTATTTAATGTTTAAAATAATTAGCAACCTTCGCTATTTCCCGCAAATCAGCCAAGAAAAAGTTCGAAATCTGTCCAGTAAGGGCTACTGATTAAAAGCTCATCTATCGATGAGCTTTTTTTGTTTAAATGCTTTATAGGTTAGTCTTTGTAAATTAGCTATTTTAAATATCCAAACGAGGCTTTCATACACATCGAGGTGACCATATTAATTTCCTGTTTTCTCAAACAGCAAGAAATGTTGTAGCGGTAAAAAGGTTCCATTTTTAACTAACTTAAAGCCATTAGCTGCAAGTTCTTTTTTTGCTTGCTTTACGCTCATCTTATGTTCGGGTTTAATGGCTACTGTAGGGTCTTCTTCTTTATACTCTAGTAATAGTAGCTGACCATTAGGTTTAAGTGCCTTTCGTAATGCCGCCAAATAGGCTGCAGGGTATTCTAATTCATGGTAAACATCCACCATAAATGCCAAGTCTATTGAATTAGCTGGTAAATTAGGGTCTTTTTCTGTACCCTTAATTACTTCAACATTAGTTAAGCGATCATCATGTACTTTTTTCTTTAGGTAGGCAATGGCATCATCTTGAATCTCCACAGCATAGACTTTTCCTTTTGGAATGCGCTTTGCAACCCGAAATGTATAAAATCCTGACCCCGCACCAACGTCAGCTACGGCACTATTGCTTTTCAGCGGTAAAGATGCCAATGCCAGGTTGGTGTTTTCTTCTTGCGTTCGGCTGTTGCGTTCCAGCCAATCTACTCCCTCGAAACTCATTACATGCGCAATTTCTCTGCCCATGTAAACCTTGCCGGTACCATTGGCAGATGGCTTTTTGAAAGTGTAAGGTGATTGGTCTTGAGCAGAGGCCGTATAGAACGATATCAAAAACCAAAAGGGAAGTATAATATTTGATATTTTCATAAGGATATATTTATAAGAGGAACGAAAAGCAGCGCACAATAGTTTTGTATAGTTATTTTTTATAATACATTGATAGTCTTACAGCTAAATGAAAGAGGAAAGCTAAAAGGTGATGGCTCTTAGTTTGAGGCAGAGCCAGGAAGTTTAGGGATATTATAACGGTAGATAATTGCATTTTTTCCTTCACTAATGCAATAGTAGGCTTTTCCGTCTGGACTAAACCCAACGGCCTCTCCTTGTCGCTCTAGGATGTAAGGAAGTTTTATTGGCTTCCGCATTAAAGTTTTTGAAATTGTTTCTTTACCATTTCGTAGCCAATAATAAACGTTAGTGTATGTCTTAAGTATAATCTGTCGCCCATCACGGGATATATCCCCAGAAACAACATACTTTGCTAAGCCTTTGCCAGGTAAGAAAAGGCTTCCCTTCTTTTTCAAGGTAATGGTATCCTTATTTTTGAAAAGGAGCGTAGCTGAATATATTCCCACAGAATCCTGTCGCTTGGAAATGATGATAAGTTCCTTCGAAATAGGATCAACCATTAAAGTTTCAGCATCCTGCGGACCATTTGGATATTTGAGGTGGACCGCTTCATTTTCAATCTGCATGTTGCTTGAAAACTTGTTCGGCTCTGCAAAACGATATATTGTAACATAAGGGCGATTCCCATTATTGTCTCCTATATCGCCAAGATAAATGTAGCTTTTACCCTTTACAATTCCTGGTCCACCAGCTATATCTTCGCAATCAGTAACCCCAAAATGCTTTTGCGATGGATCTCCCTTAAAATATAATCTGGAAACCAAACTACCTTTAGCATCAATGGCAAAGAACCGAGAGGTGTCTCCACTATCATTATGCACATAAAGCAAATTATCATTGGAAATGAATAGACCTGATATTTCGCTAAGCTCAGCGGGGATGATCTTAACTGCTGTACTCTGAGCAGCCGCACCGCGACCAAGGCATATCAAGGAAAAGATTAAAAATGTAATTCGGGTAAGAAGAAATGCTTTTACTCTATTCGTGTCAATAGTCATTATGATTTAAGGGTTTGATATACAATGACGAAGTTGAACATCCTTTTCGGAACCATCAAGTCAATTTGTGAAAAATCTAAAGGCGTTGAGAAGTTTAGGTCTTCAAATATTAGCTTGAATAATGTTTCCATATGTGAGATTTTCGGGTTGGATTGAAAATTTTCATTATAAGATGTGTTTATCTTTAATTACACCTCTGCAATTTTATTGTAAAATAAATTAAATTGTACACAATTTAATTTTATAAAATATATATTTGTTCTGTTAAATAAATTTCAATGGATTATTCAAAACTCGAAAATCAAGCTTGCTTTCCAATATATGCTTTATCAAGGGTATTGACGGCTCATTATAAACCCATTTTAGATGAAGTTGAACTCACTTATCCTCAGTATTTAGTTATGATGGTTTTGTGGGAGCATAAGCAATTATCAGTTAAAGAAATAGGCGAAAAATTATTGCTCGACTCTGGAACTTTAACGCCATTGTTAAAGAAGCTAGAAGCAAAAAAGCTGCTTCTGCGTGAGCGAAGTAAAGCTGATGAAAGAATTGTTAATATTAGTTTAACTGAGGGCGGGATGAAATCAAAAATCAAAGCAAGTCATATTCCCGAGGCTTTTAAATGTAGTTTAGGTTTAACCACCGAAGAAATAACATCATTACGAAAAAACATAAATACCATATTAGATAAAACTTTAAAAAATAAATAAAAATTATCATGTCAGTAAAAGCAATGTACACAGCAGTAGCAACTGCAACAGGCGGTAGAAACGGAAATGTTTCATCATCAGATAATGTTTTAAACCTTGAGGTTAGAATGCCGAAAGAATTAGGAGGAGCGGGTGGTGCTTATACAAACCCAGAGCAACTATTTGCAGCAGGTTACTCGGCTTGTTTTGATAGTGCACTTAATTTAGTAATTAAAAATACAAAAACCGAAACCGGAACAACTGCCGTAAGAGCACATGTTGGCATAGGTTCGAACAACGCGGGCGGTTTTGCCTTAGTAGTTACTTTGGCGGTAAATATTCCTAATGTTGATCAGGAAACGGCAAATTCACTAGTTGAAAAAGCACATCAGGTTTGCCCATATTCAAATGCAGTTCGTGGCAATGTAGATGTTGCATTAACTACAACCATTCAAAGTGCAGAGGAATTTGCAGCAGCAAATTAATAGTAAAAATCTGATTTTTTATTTAAATGTATATAAAATAGCCCTAAGCATTTAACAAGAACAGTTGTTATTGCGAATCTGACTAGTGCGAGCTGAAGCAATCTGTCTTCTGAATAAATTGCTTCATGACTCGCAATGAATGAGAAGATGCTCAACCAATATTCTAAAATATTAATCTAATTCAGGTTAAAAATAAAAACTTCATTAAACTGTATCAATTCCTTCACTTTAGAAGCGTTGATACAGTTTTTTGTTGTGTAATAATTTTAAGTTGATTCCATTCTAAATAGAACGGGCTATTCAATTAAATATATTGAAGCTATTTCAAGACTAATTGGTTTCTCGGTTTGGTTTTTGCCAAAAGTGACTTCAAGTTTTTCGGCATTTTTAAGTTGAAATGATGACTGCTTTGAAGATTGAAAATACAGAGGCAAAAAGCTTGGGTATGGTCTGGGTAATACAAGTTGTGCATCTGATTTTAAATCTTTTAAAGGAATTTTTATCAGCTCCACATCTTTACCTACAACAACTTCGGTAGAAAAGAAATTTGCATCTGCATCAATCAATCCTATTTTAATTTTTGTGTCATCAGTATTCGATTTTACTTTAATCACCAATGTTTTGAATGAGCTAATTTCAGATGTTCTACCTAATGTTTTATCCCCAAAAAAATATTGAAAACCCATTGTGTTACTTTTAGGCACATTCATTGTAAGTTTAATATTTAAAGCTGTTGGGTTTTCTCCTGATGTATAATCTACTCGATTATTTCCCCAATCGGGGTTGTAAACGTTAATATTCTTACCATCAATATTGGGATTAAAAATTTCTAAAATCGAACCTTTTTTCGCGACATATGTTTGATAGAAAGCCGATTCTAAACTGTCCCAAGAATATGGATTACCTTTCTTATTAGCAGGAAAAGTTATATAATCTCCATTGGCTTTTTTAATAATGATTTGATACTTAATTAATCCTGCTTCTACCAAATCTGCAGGTATTTTAGCGATATAATTATACTCCTGTTTCTTAGTTAACGGGATGGTTTTCCATCGGTTGTAAGAATTATTTAATTGGACGAAAGCAGAATCTTTTAATTGCAATCCAACAATTTCGGTGTTTATTTCAAACGCAATACCTTCAGATACACTTTCGTAAGCGGTATTTTTCACAAAAACATCTTCAGTTGATGATTTTGGTGCAACAAATTCACCCAATAAAATATCTCCGAATTTATATTGTGCAACGAGGTTTGTCTTTTGATTTTGCTTAACTAATAAATAAGTGCCTGGAGAGATGACGAAATTACCGCTATTTGATTTAATGCTGTATTTGTTGCCTTGATTTATTCCACTAATGTTGAAACTATTACCTAAATCTGGCAGGTTGATGTTCATTCGTAATTCTTCCCAATTAATCCGGGTAACTTCCTTTTCTGGCGATGCTTTTTCGAATGGATCTCTAATTTGCACGGCATCAGGCATAATTTCAAGTCGCCAAACCCCTGCAGATATCTGATCTAAAAAATAGGCTCCTTTTCCTTCGTAGGTAACAATTTTAGAACTACCAACACCTGCTACATGGGTTAATTTCTTGGCGTTTAACGGTTTTGATAATGTATTATTTGAATAATAAAATTCTTGCTCTGTATTCATTTCACTAAGCAAATTTTTATATTCAATATTAAAAGCACCAAAAGTGTTTCCATTGTTGTTGGTATCTAAACGCTTCGTATTGTGAAAAACCTTCGAAGCTATGAGTAAACTGATGGCTTTTGATGGCGTGTAAGCCAGATTTAAGTAGTGTGTTTGGTATTCTGTATTGGCATAAGCCGTAGCCATTGGGTCGTAGGCAAATTGGGTTGCCCATTGAAAGCCAGCTGCTCTAAAACTTCTGGCCATTGAGGGATACATAATTGGCGCCATTACATCTCCTGCATCAAACTCATAAACAACTTTTGCCCTGTTTTTAAACTCGGGAATGGTATCAAAGGGAATTTCGTATTTGGATACATTAGGTAAGTAATTTCCTTGCAATGTATGTCCGGCTACCAAACCAGTTGGGTACCATTGAAAGCTATGCCCTTGAACGTTTGCTTTTACAACCGCATCTGCATATTTTGGAGATTCGCTGATGTTATAAAAAATTGGCTTCGTCCAACCACTACTTTTTATAGCAGAAACCATTCTGTTAACGTATTCTGTAGTACGCTCTTTTGGTCCGCTGTGTTGTGGCTCATTATTTACTTCTGTTGCTAAAACATCTATATCTTGCTGATAAGTAAAGCCCGTATATGGATTTTTATGTTTAAAAAACTGTTTAAGGTAATTCTCTTGAGCTTTAAATGCATTCTCGTTTACCAGTGCTTTCTGTTTTCCATATTTGCTAGAAAAACTTCCGGTGTTTATATCCTTTTCTGGATATCCATTACCCCAGAAGGCGATAGGTGTAATTAATATCTTGATTTTTCTTTTTTTAAGTTCTGCAATCAAAAAATCAAAAAGTCGTAAATGTTCATTATCAATTAAATTACCTTCAGCATCAGAAATTTCAGTATCCCAAACATGCACTCGAAATGCATCTAAACCCAACCTTGATAAATGATACACATCATCTTTAATGGCTTGTTCGGGCTCAACGCCCATTCTTTTTATTGCCCTGTTGCCATAAGCAAAGGGTGCGGTATAGTTTACACCAAAAAATGCAGCTTCTTTATTATCTTTCTCCCAGCGAATTACACCTTTGGCATCAACATAAATTCCTTGTTTATTTTGGGCATTTGCTACAATTCCTAGAAAAATAACTGCGGTGAAGATTGAAAATCTTAAAAATTTAAACATCAACAAAACTAAGATAGATAATTGGTGGTTGCAACAATAGAATTTTTAATTCGTTGAGTTATTTAATAAGCTGTGCTTTACAGGTAAAAATTCTATACCATATTTAAACAGCTTCTAATTTTTTCCAACTATCTTTAAAGCGATTGATTTATTAAAGAATTACACCAATTTTATGACTAAAAATATCTTCATAGCATCAGCAGAACCTTACACCGGTAAATCGGTAATTGCTTTTGGAATGATTAATATGCTATTGGCAAAAACTCAAAAGGTTGGGTATTTTAAGCCTATTATTGCTCAAGATGATGCCTCGAAAAAGGATCTTCATGTAGAAGCAATGCTCGACTATTTTTCGCTGCCGGTAAAATATGAAGATGCGTTTGCATTTACCAGGCAAGACATGCTTCATCAATCTGAAAATAGTGGGGAAATCATCAATACCATTATAAGTAAATACAAAAAACTCGAGGATAATTACGATTTTACAGTTATAGAGGGAAGCGATTTTTTAGGTGAAGGCATTGCCTTTGAATTCGAATCGAATGCCTTGATGGCAAAAAATCTTGGGGCGCCGGTTTTAATTGTGGTTTCGGGGAAAAATAAAACCGCAAGTCAATTGTTTAAAACAGCAATAAATATATATCGCAATTTTTTACTTCGCGATGTTCAGGTTTTAGGTGTTGTTGCAAATATGGTTAATCCTGATGAAGCCGAGCGTATTAAACAAGCTTTGTCAAATCAATTACCATCCGAATTATTAATTGCTGTAATTCCGATAGAAAGTGGTTTGCAAAGCCCAACCATGAAAGAAATTACGGAAGCTTTGAGTGCCGAAATTCTGTTTGGTGCCGATTTAATGGATAATCAGGTGGATAATTTTGTTACCGGAGCAATGATGCTGCCTAATTTTTTGCGTCACATTAAAGATAATTTGTTAATCGTAACGCCCGGTGATAGAGGCGATATCATTATTGGTTCATTACAGGCAAATTTATCGGCAAACTATCCTAAAGTTGCGGGTATAGTTTTAACTGCCGGAACCTTGCCAGATGAACCCATGATTAAATTAATTGAAGGTTTACAAACCATTATTCCGATTATAGCTGTTCAAAAAGGCACATTCGAAACCACAACAGCTATCGGAGCGATACATTCTAAAATCACCATTGATAATAAAAAGAAGATAGCACTTGCGATTGAACTTTTTGAAAAGTATGTTGATATTAAAGCATTAGATGATAAAATTATAACCTTTAATTATGAAGGCATTACTCCACACATGTTTCAATATCAATTGGTTAAGTGGGCCAAAAGTAAAAAGAAGCACATTGTTTTGCCCGAAGGGAATGATGAACGAATTTTAAAAGCGGTAGAAAAACTCATCGCCCAAGATATTGTTGAAATAACGCTTTTGGGCGACCCGGTTGAAATATCAACATCAATAAAAAGGTTAGGTTTAAATTTAGATGTGAACTCAATTCATATTCACAATCCTGCACATTCGGCACATTATGATAATTATGTAGAAACTTTATACGATTTGCGTAAGGCAAAGAATGTAAATATGGAAATGGCTAGAGATATGATGACAGATGTTTCTTATTTCGGAACCATGATGGTGTACAAAGGCGATGCCGACGGAATGGTTTCGGGAGCGGTGCATACTACTCAACATACCATTAGGCCAGCTTTGCAATTTGTTAAAACCAAACCCGGTGTTTCGGTCGTTTCATCAATATTTTTTATGTGTTTACCCGAGCGTGTTGCCATTTTTGGCGATTGTGCCGTAAATCCAAATCCAACTGCGCAACAACTGGCCGAAATTGCCATATCATCTGCAGAAAGTAGTGCTAAGTTTGGTATTGAACCGAGAATTGCAATGCTTTCATATTCTTCAGGTACATCAGGAGAGGGTGAGGATGTTGAGCGTGTGCGTGAAGCAACTGCCATTGTTAAAATGAGGCATCCGGAATTGAAGATTGAAGGACCAATTCAATATGATGCTGCTGTAGATCCATTAGTGGGGCAACAGAAATTACCAGGTTCGGAAGTAGCAGGACGAGCTAGTGTACTTATTTTTCCGGATTTAAACACCGGAAATAATACATACAAAGCGGTTCAACGTGAAACCGGAGCGTTAGCCATCGGACCAATGTTGCAAGGTTTAAACAAACCAATTAATGATTTAAGTCGTGGTTGTATGGTTGATGATATTTTCAATACCGTTGTAATTACAGCCATTCAATGTCAAGACGTTTAATATAGTTTATGAATATTTTAGTAATCAATTCAGGAAGTAGCTCGCTTAAGTATCAGCTTTTTAAAATGCCATCGAAAAACCCTATTTGTAGTGGTTTGGCAGAACGCATAGGTATCGACGGCTCTTTTATAAAGCATACGGTATATATTAATGATGAAAAACACATAACAGAGCAGACCTCATTTATCGCTAACCACAGCGATGGATTAAAGCAAATCTTACAACTACTTACCGCAGGAGAATTTGCAGTTATTGCTTCTCCTGATGATATTGCTGCAGTTGGTCACCGAGTTGTTCATGGTGGCGAGCACTTTTCTGGCGCAACAATAATTGATGATGAAGTTAAAGAGCAGATAAAAAAATTATTCTCTTTAGCGCCGCTTCATAATCCTGTAAATTATAAATGTATTGAAGTTGCCGAAGAAACCTTCCCAGGCGCTAAGCAAATTGCCGTTTTTGATACCGCTTTTCATCAGTCTTTACCCGCAGAAGCTTATCGGTATGCTATTCCAGAATCTTACTACAGTGAACACGGAATTAGGGTTTATGGCTTTCACGGAACAAGCCATAAATATGTAAGTGAGCAGGCAATTGCTTATTTAAACAAACCAGAATCAAAAATTATAACCATTCATTTGGGTAATGGATGTAGCATATCCGCTATCAAAAATGGGAAATCTATTGATACTAGCATGGGTTTTGGGCCGTTAAGTGGTTTAATAATGGGAACACGTTCTGGCGACATTGACCCTTCTGTAATTTTTCATTTGATGGAACACGCTGGCTTTACGTTAGAACAGTTAAGTCCGTTACTAAATAAACAATCAGGTTTACTGGGTGTTGGTGGCTCGAGCGATATGCGTGATATTAGGAAATTGTTAAGTGATGGAAGCGATGCAGCCAAGCTTGCTTTAGAACTTTATGCGTACAGAATTAAAAAGTTTATTGGTGCTTACGCAGCAGTTTTAAATGGAATTGATGCGATTGTATTTACTGCAGGTGTTGGAGAAAACGACGCAGCAATGCGAGAAGCTGTTTGCAAAGACCTAAATTATTTGGGTATAGATTTAAATGGTGATAAAAATCTAAAATATAAGGGAGAAATTTTAGAGGTAAACAATCTAGATGCTCAGGTTAAAATTTTGGTGATTCCTACAAATGAGGAATACGAAATTTCTAGTCAGTGCTTTGATTTACTTACAGTTTAATAGGATGAACTAAAAATAATCTCAACCGCTAGCGGCGGGGATTATTTTTAGTTTCGTTAATAATTGCTTCTTTATTTATGGTTTTCTTTACAGGCTGTTCGGTTTGTTTTTTCCTTAAGTTTCTTCTGTAAGCACCAGTCAATTTCTGTAGAAATTCTTTAAAAGTATCAAATTGCTGCGTATAAACTAAGCCTATCGAGGTAACATTGGCTGTTGCACTAATACCACTATTTAAGAAAATACTTTGTTGTGTAGGCGGTTTGTTTGCTAATTTTCCCGTCAAACTTCCATCTTTCCTAATCAAAAATAAAGCTTCAACTTCGCTACCAACATTGTTCTTCGAGAAATCGATGACTGTAAAATCGCTTAAACTATTTCTATCAACTATACCTGCATTGATGATAAGCCTATCGTTAAAGAATTTGAATGATGCATTTGCTTCACTTAAAGATTTTACGTTTAAATCGACAAAGTTTAAATTTAATGATGATAGTACATTATTAAATTGGTTGAAAACTAGCTCTGTAGCAGTGCTTGAAACGCTTGAACCCAATTGCTTTCCAATTGATTCCCCACCATTTCCTGGTGCAAAACTCCTTCTAATAATTAAACTGAAGGCTTGTAAATTTAAATTATTCTGATCGCTCAAGTAAGTTTGTAACTCTTCTTTAATCGCCGGGTTAGATGGAAAGTTAATATCCAATTTTATATCTGGCTGCAAAAGTAAACCCGTTAAACCCATTTCAACCTCAGTATTAACCCTTTGGTTTGCATTTGCACTAGCATCTCTATTTGCAGCTTTAAAGAGTTCGTTTAAACTCGCTCTTAAAGCATATACTGCTTTCAAGTTTATTTGTGCTGCAGTTGGGTTACCCGTCCACCTGATGGTTCCACCTTGCCTAATTTCAAATTTCTTATTTATTACCTCCTGAGCTGTGAAATCAAAACTACCTGTTTCAATTATATAATCTCCAGACATTTCAAAATCACCTAAACTGTTGATGTTTAAGTTTAATTCTGCATTCCCTTTTCCACTTAAATTACCAAGGTTAGTAAAAATATTTGCAGTGGTATTCGGGTCTATTGTAAGTTTAAAAGTTAATGTTAAGCCATCGAAAGTGGTGGTTTTTTTAACCACTTTGGCAGAATCTAAGCTAATGAAGTTTATAAAATCTTTATCCGAAACAGTTTCAGAACTGTTTAGTGGCAAGTTAAAAACGGTGCCCTTTTCAGTTTTTGCTTTTATATCAATTTTCATTTTACTGGTTGGGCCATTAAATTTGAACTTTCCAGTTCCGTAAGCCTTACCATAGTAAACAGAATTATCTTTAGCAGTTGTATTTAAAGCCATAAAATTGTTGGCATCTACAGTTACATTCAAGGTAGGGTCATCAATATTATTTAAATCTACTGAACCCCTTGCAACGCCTTCATTGCCTTCTATATCAGAAAGTTTAAAGTCTCCAAGTTCGATTACACTGTTTACAACATTTACTTCATCAGAAATAACATAAGTTGTTTTTAGATAATTGACCATCAATTGGCCATTATCTAATGAAAGTGTTCCGTTTATTTTCGGATTATCCAATTTACCTTTTACAGTTAGGTCAGATGATACATTTCCTTTTAAATTAGAAACCAGTTTTTTAACAAAAGGTTCAAAAATGGTCAATTTGCTATCGTCCATTTTTACCCTTAAATCTATATCTTTCTCCTTTAAATCCAGATTACCTGTTAATGTAAAAGTTTCAGAACCATCAGCCATTACATTGGTAAAAACATTTATTTTCTTTTGTTCGCTATTGAAAGATGAGGTATCTGTAAGCGTGCCAATGTAAATATCATTGAAATTTAATGAATCTATTTTTAGGTTATCGTTAACTCTTGGAGCTTTCAAAATACCATATAAATTAGTTTCTCCGTTTACATTACCAGCGAGTTTTACGCCAAATCCCTTCGCAAATGGATTAATTGTTTTTAGGCTAAAATCTTTAAAGCCTACTGTTAACAAATCTTCAGGATTATCGGATATCAGTCCATCAACGGTTAATTGTTGATTTCCATTTGTTAAATCGAAGTTTTTAATTTCGGTTTTACCATTGTTTAAAATGATGCGTACCTTCTCCTGAATCCGCCATTCTTCACTATTAATTTTTAAAATAGATGGTAAAATACTTAACCTGGCGGTAGTATCTTGGTTTTTGGTAAATTCTACTAAACCATTTAAATCGAGTTGGTTTTCTTCTTGAGCGCTAGACATTTTTAAGTTAAAAGCCAAGCTATCATTCCTTAGGATATTTGAAATGTTTACGTCTTTTATAAACAAACTATCATTAATTTGAACCCTATCTGAAGTGATGTTGAGTTGTAATTGCTGCGGTGTAGTGTTTTCATCAACAATGATATTATTAACAACAATGCCTTGATATTTTAGATTTTTAACAAAACCATTTAGCGTTGCTGTATTATTTCTCGAATCAAAATTGCCAATAAAATTTGCGCCCTCTGCCATTTCCAAACCAGGAGAAACCAGTTGTGCTAAAGGTTCAAATTTCTTAATCTTTAAATTGAATTGAAAAATTTGCTCATTAAATTTAATGATTTTCGTTTGAAAAGAAGGCACATAAGTTTTCGCTATAGCTTTATAATATGAACCGATTGAGTTTAAATCGTACTTTCCATTAATGCTGGCATCAAGAATATCAGATTTTATGGTTAAGTTTCTTGCCACACCAGTTCCGTTTGCTGTTAATTCAACCGAATCAATGCTATATGTTCCTTTCGGATTTTTTAAAGTAATTTCTTGTACAAGCAACCTACCTTCGATGTTGTTTAAATTTGTGCCCGAAAAATTTGTTGCAAATTTAGCATCAACCCTTAACGAATCTTTCATTAGGTTTAGCGCTTTTAGTTTCGCTCCTGTAATGGTTGCATTAAAGTTAAAAACTGGCAATTTAGGATTCAAATTCACACCACCATCAAAGAGCAGCTTTATGTTTTTATCGTTAATGCTTAGTTTTCCATCAAAATATTTATTGTTAAATGTACCATCAACTTTTACGTTTTTGTAGCGATAATTGTTAAAATCGATGTACGTGATATCACCATTTAGTTTTTCTGTTAATTTGTTTAATTCAGTTCCTCTACCTTTTACATATAGCGATGAAGTAATTTTACCTAAGCTTTTTTCACCAAGTAAATTCCCTAAATTAAAATCGTAAGTTTTTACATTCCCGGTGTATGATGGAACATTATTCTTATCAATTTTCATATTCACATCAGAAACTATTCGTCCGATTTTGGTTTTAAACTCTCCATATGCAATAAAATCGTTTTGAAAACCGGTAAAACTGCCATTGAAATTGATGTTACCGAACTTGTTTACAATAACCGGAATCAGTTTCTTTTTGCTTCCTGTAATGCCGGCAAGTACCTCGTCTAAATCCGTTTTATTTGTTCCGGCCATTTCGATGTTTAAATCCATAAAGGTTTCTTTCCATTTGGGTAAACCTTTGATAATAAAATCGCCTTTAATGTAAGTTGCCTTACCTGTTTTTATTGATAGCTTTTTAGCCTTTAAATTATTTACTAAACCTGTTATTTGCCCATCAACATCTAAGTCGAGTTTCATTGAATTCATTTCTGGAGCAAAAAAAGCAATGTCTTTAGATGTAATGTGACTATCCTTAAAAATAGCTTTCATCCTAACATTATCAATATATTTGTTAAAATCTTTGAAGCTGTTAAACCTCATCTGAAAATAATTCGATAAACGACTTTGATTGGTAACCAGCATTAGCTTATTCAGCTCAATGGCATTAGAATCGACCGTGGTTTCTGCACTTAAATTCTTTAAGTAGAAACCGCTTCTTTCTTTAAGTGTAAGGTTTTTAATATTGGTTTTAAAAAGGTGAGTTTTTGTATCTAAGCCTTCTAAAATTACACTTAGCTCTTTCACATCAACGTTGTCAAAATTTACACTTTTGCCTTGAGTTAAATCTTTTGCTTTAAAGTTTTTGTATTTAAAATTTAGTTTGTTGATGATGATTCTGCCAAAATCTAATTTGTAAGGTTTTTTCTTTGGATCTTTTACACTTGGCTTACCAGAATCAAAATAATTAATAATGAAATCAAGGTTGGATGAATTATCTTTGAATTCTTTAAAAAAGAACGTTCCATTATTAATTTGAACGGTATTGATATCAATTATTTTCTTTTCAATGGAAAGCTGATTGATATCAACCATGAAGGTTGGAGCATTTAATAAAGTATCCTTTTGAAGATCTAAAACCAATAGATCTTCAAAAACGATAGATTTGAAGGGCTTTATGTAAAGGCTCTTAATTGAGACGGTGGTATTAAGCTCTTTTGATAAATATGCAGCTGCTCTTTGTGCAAAATAAGTTTGAACAGATTTAAATTGCAACGAAAAGATAAGTAGCGCTAGCAGCAAAATTATTGATGCAATTACCCAAAGGAGTATTTTAAATAGTTTTTTAATAATTTTGCAGCTTAAATAAAAATAATTTGTCTGTTATACTTGCTATCGAGTCCTCTTGCGATGATACATCTGTCGCTATTTGTAACAACGGCAAAATTACGGCCAATGTTATTGCAAACCAAACAATTCATGAAAATTATGGTGGTGTAATCCCCGAATTGGCTTCAAGGGTACATCAACAAAATATCGTTCCGGCAGTGCATCAGGCATTAATAAATGCAAATGTTACAAAACAAGACATAAATGCCGTTGCTTTCACTCGTGGTCCGGGATTATTGGGTTCGCTTTTAGTTGGTGTTTCCTTTGCTAAATCTTTTGCGTTGGCTTTAAATATACCGCTAATTTCTGTCAATCACATGCATGCGCACATTTTAGCCCATTTTATCGATGACCCTAAACCCAATTTTCCGTTCTTATGTTTAACGGTTTCTGGTGGCCACACACAAATAGTGTTGGTGCGAGATTATTTTAATATGGAAATTGTGGGCGAAACTTTAGATGATGCAGCAGGAGAGGCTTTTGATAAAACCGCAAAGATTTTGCAACTTCCTTATCCCGGCGGACCATTAATTGATAAGTATGCGCAGTTGGGAAACTCAAAAGCATATAAGTTTGCAGAACCAAAAATTGATGATTTGAATTTTAGCTTTAGTGGTTTTAAAACTTCTATACTTTATTTTATCAGGAAGCAAGAACAAGAAAATCCTGATTTTATAACCGAAAATTTAAATGATATTTGTGCGTCTGTTCAGTTTAGTATTATCCAGATTTTGATGAATAAATTGAAGAAAGCAGCTAAGCAGTTTGGAATTTCTGAAATTGCTATTGCAGGTGGTGTTTCTGCTAACTCGGGTTTAAGAAATACGCTACAAGATACTGCTGTTGAATTAGGCTGGAAAGTTTACATTCCTGCTTTTCAATATTGTACAGATAATGCAGGAATGATTGCAATTGCTGGTTACCACAAATTTTTAAAAAAGGATTTCGTTGGTCAGGAAGTTTCACCAATGGCACGAATGGAATTTTGAGGTAGCGAGTTAGACGTTTTGAAATTTAGAAGATTGGAATGTATTAAGGTTTAGTATTTACCTTTTCTTCAAAGCATTCAAAAAGCAGAGTTAATAGTTTTAATTTAATTATTGAAAATTTAAAGTTGATATGACAGGAGCTTCATTAGTATTTTGGATAGTGTGCGCAATTCCTCTGATGGGAATTTTATATTATCTGATTAGGAAAGATAAAAATAAATTAAAAGGAAGCTGGGGCGTAATTGTTTTGGGTGTTTTGTTAATTGCCGCGGTTCTGGTTATTGTTTATGTAACCAAAGATTTTAATGCAATTTTTACTCAAGACACAAATTAAATTAATTAAAAAATATACAGTCGATTTTTGTATTGCTAATGCTAGCGCATGCTTGTGCATTATAGCTTAAGCCAAGTATAGCACAAGGTCAATTTTACTTTTCTAAAATTTAATATTATCTCACACGCCACAGGCCTACGTTAGCTTAGGTACTAATTGCTTTAAAAGCAAAAATGCATCATATATGGTTTTTAAAATAACCATAAATGATACATTTTTATTATAAATCCGCTTTAAATAAGAATAGAATACTATTTCTCTTCCAATTTATCGCCAGTTACTTCTGTTTTAATTTTAAGTTCTAATTCTTCAGCCAATTCTGGGTTATCGTTTAAAAGTTGTTTTACAGCATCTCTACCTTGACCTAATTTTGTGTCTCCGTAAGAATACCATGAACCTGCTTTTTTAATAATTCCAAAATCTACACCTAAATCTACAATCTCTCCATTTTTAGAAATACCTTCACCAAACATTACATCAAACTCTGCAATTCGGAAAGGTGGAGCAACTTTATTTTTTACGATTTTAACTTTAACACGGTTACCAGAAACTTCGTCAGAATCTTTAATCTGAGAAATACGACGAATATCTAAACGTACTGACGCATAAAATTTTAACGCATTACCACCTGTTGTGGTTTCCGGGTTACCAAACATTACGCCAATTTTATCACGCAACTGGTTAATAAAAATACAGCAACATCCGGTTTTAGAAATTGTTCCAGTTAATTTACGTAAAGCCTGACTCATTAAACGAGCATGTAATCCCATTTTACTATCACCCATTTCACCTTCAATTTCACTTTTTGGTACTAATGCAGCAACCGAGTCAATAACGATAACATCAATAGCGCCAGAGCGAATTAAGTTATCAGCAATTTCTAATGCCTGCTCTCCATTATCTGGTTGAGAGATTAATAAATTATCTGTGTCAACACCTAATTTTTTAGCATAAAATTGGTCAAAAGCATGCTCCGCATCAATAAATGCTGCAATGCCACCTTTTTTCTGTGCTTCTGCGATTATATGTGTAGCTAAGGTAGTTTTACCTGATGATTCTGGTCCGTAAATTTCTATCACACGACCTTTAGGAACACCGCCAATACCTAAAGCAATGTCTAAACTAATAGAACCTGTAGAAATAAAATCTATAGGTTCAATAGCGGTATCGCCAAGTTTCATTATTGTTCCTTTACCGTAAGATTTTTCTAATTTATCTAAAGTTAACTGTAGGGCTTTAAGTTTGTCAGGATTCGCAGTACTCATATCTTTTTTCATTTTGATTGCGTAAATATAATTGATTATCGGCTAAAGTGCTCGTATGTTAATAATTTGTGTTGCTAAAATATTTAGCTAAGTTAATTGTTTTTATTGCTAATATCAATAGTATATTATTTTTTTTTTAAATTTCGGGGCATACGTTGCTTGTAATAGGTTGCATGTTATGAGTAAAGTATTATCTGTTATGAGTTACAGGTTTTATTGTAATATGCAATCTCAATCTTAGCCTTAACCTCATCCAACCTCCAATCTCAACTCTTCAATTTATCCCTTTCATTTTGCGCCATTACTCTTTCAAAATAGCGACACATGTAGGTTATTTCACAAACAGCACATTTAGGGTTTCTGGCAACGCAAACATATCTGCCGTGTAAAATAAGCCAATGGTGGGCAATGTGAATATCATGTTCTGGAAGGTTTTTCACCAAATCTTTTTCTACAGCCAAAGGAGTTTTACCATTGGTTAAACCAATTCGGTTGGCAACCCTAAAAACATGCGTATCTACAGCCATTGCTGGCGCATTATAAATTACAGATGCAATAACATTAGCAGTTTTACGCCCAACGCCAGGCATTTTCTGCAACTCATCAACATCAGATGGTACAATTTCGTTAAATTGATTTACCAAAATATTTGCCATTCCAACCAAATGTTTAGCCTTATTATTCGGGTAACTTATGCTTTTTATGTAATCAAAAACGATGTCTGGCGTAACTTCGGCAAGTGCTCTGGCGTTCGGGAAACGTTGGAACAAAGCAGGTGTAACCATATTAATTCGCTTATCGGTACATTGGGCTGAAAGAATTACAGCAACTAAAAGTTGATAAGGGTTATTGTAATGCAACTCCGTTTCAGCATCGGGCTGCTTAGCCGAAAAATGTTCTACAAAAAGTTTATAACGTTCTTTTTTAAGCATCGGCAAATATAATAAGCAGATTTATAATGTTTCTAACAACCTTCGCCACTATAAAGATAGTAAACTTGAATCAAGGGTAGTTATCATTAATTTTGAACCTGATGGCAGCGACAGCCCGAGCTTTTTTGCGAGGCTACAGCCAACAGCAGGACCTCTATAAGCACTGCCAATTCATTTCCAAAATAATTTCAAACTGGTTTAAGATATTTCAGGCAGTTATTTTTTTTAGCAGCGCAAGGCTTGTGCAAGAAACTAAATTTGTTCCCGCTTTACGCTTTACTCCGCTAACAGCCGAAACGGCTGTTGCTTCGTGTTCGCTTCAACCGGGGCTAATTTGCAAATGTAGCGTTCCATTTTAACGGTTTGCATGGCGTAAAACCCTTGTTTACAAACCTGATTGAAGTGGAAAGCCCCAATTTTTCATTGGGCTTGAAATGTAAAGCAGGGCTGCAGACCACCAAAAGTACTGCCCTTTCATTTCCAAAGTAATTTCAAACTGGTTTAAGATATTCTGGGCGGTTATTTTTTATTGCAGCGCAAGGCTTGTGCAAGAAACTAAATTTGTTCCCGTTTTACGCTTTACTACGTTAACATCCGAAACGGCTGTTGCTTCGTGTTCGCTTCAATCGAGGCTAATTTGCAAATTTGGTGTTCCATTTTAAAGGTTTGTATAGCGTAAAACCCTTGTTTTCCAAAAAATTAATGAAATGAAGTTACCGGCATTTTAACATCTTCAGTTGTGCTTTGAGTGCTTTTAATTAACCAAAATGCAAAAAATGAACCAATTAATGCCATTGCGGCACCAACATAAGCTGGAGAAGTATAATCGAAACCGTAAACGAGAGGCAAACCGCCAAAAAATGCACCTAAAGCATTGCCAATATTAAAACTAGCCTGACTGGCTGATGCGGCTAACATTTCAGAACCTTTTGCGCTTTGTATCATTAACATTTGAATTGGGGCAGCCAAGGCAAATGAAACAGCACCCGTAATAAATGTCATTATTAATGCCAATGGCTGGCTTGCAGATATAAAATGAACAATTGTAAGCGTTACGGCCATTGTTATTAATAGCGCTGCCGATGCTTTGGCGGGCGAGAATTTATCGGCTAATATGCCACCAATGTAATTTCCAACCATCATACCTAACCCGGCAAGCATTAAAATATACGTTACTGCATTTGATGAAAATCCAGCTACATCTGTCATTAATGGTGCGATGTAGCTATACCAGGTAAATAAGCCACCTGTACCAATCGATATCATAAAGATAATTATCCAAGCTTCTCGTTTTTTGAAAAAACTTAGTTCGGCTTTTAAATCTCTATTTTTTGTAGCAGCCAATGCAGGTAACCATAATTTTAAGCTTACTAAAGTTACCAGACCAACAAAAACAACAACTGCAAAAGAAATTCGCCATGAAAAATTATGACCAATAAATGTACCCAATGGCACACCAACAATGTTAGCAATGGTTAAACCCATAAACATTAAAGATACTGCCTGGGCGGTTTTTCCTTTTTCGGCTATGCGACTAGCAACTACAGAACCTACACCAAAGAAGGCGCCGTGTGGCAATCCTGATAGGAAGCGAGCAACAAATAGTGTGTTAAAAGTAGGAGCAAAGGCTGAAAAAGCGTTAAACACTGTGAACATAACCATTAAAGCAATTAATATCTTTTTGGGTGGATATTTTCCTGCAATCATGATTAGCAATGGCGCACCAATTACTACACCTAATGCATACGCAGAAATTAAATGCCCAGCCTGTGGAATGGTTACATTTAAATCTTTTGCAATATCGGGTAGTAGGCCCATCATAACAAATTCTGTTATGCCAATGCCTAAACCGCCTAAAGTGAGTGGAAGTAAGTTCTTGTTCATAGCGATGCTTAGTGTTAAAATTACACTAAGCAAAGGTATAGCTTTTGAAAGAAGAATTTGTAATAAAAGTGTAAATGAAAGGCATAAAAAAAAGCTGCTTCACTTTGTGAGGCAGCTTTTTAGCTCGTGTAAATTACTTCGTTTTGCTGTAGGCTAAAATTCTGCCTATCGATTCTTCGGAAGGATTTTTTATTAATCCATCTAACTTACTTTTAATTTGATCGTAAAATAAGTCGATTTCCGCTTCAGATTCATTGTCAGTTGTAGACTGAAACATGTTTTGGGTAGGTAAATTTACATTTGTTTTTGATGTAGAGGTTTTTGTCATAAGCAACTAAATGTTATTGTTTTATAAACTTAACGATAGTTAGTATGCTTTATTTTAATGCCAAAATTATTTAATGTAAAATAAACGTTACCCTTTATATGTCATCTCTTTTGTTTTAAGCATCTTACGTAAATTGCTCAAAGCATAACGCATTCTGCCCAGCGCAGTATTAATACTTACATCAGTTAAATCGGCTATTTCTTTAAAACTCAAATCTGCATAATGGCGCATTAAAAGCACTTCTTTTTGCTCATCGGGCAAAAGGTGAATCATTGCTTTTAAATCTTTATGGGTTTGGTCGCGGAGCATTTTATCTTCTGCACTTTCATCATAAAAATGTAGCATATTAAACACGTCCATTCCATCAGAACTCGTTATTATAGGAGTTCGTTTTTCCTTTCTGAAATAATCGATTACTAAATTATGCGCAATACGCATTACCCAAGGTAAGAACTTGCCTTCCTCGTTATATCTTCCAGAGCGCAGTGTGTTAATTACTTTAATAAAAGTATCTTGAAAAATATCTTCTGCTAAGTATTGGTCTTTAACCAATAAGTAGATAGAAGTATAAATTTTGCTTTTATGTCTTCGTAAAAGTTCCTGCAATCCATTCTCGTTCCCGGTAACGTATAACTTTACCAGGTCCTGATCATTGTATGATTGTAAATTCATAGGTTTACCTACACTAAATCCCGTACTATTTGCTAAAAATTAATTTGTAGATGTTTAATTTCTATAGCTGCTCTCCTATGTTTTTTGAATGTGTTAGTTTGGTTTTGAGGTCGTTAATGTCCAAAGAAAGTGTTTTTTTTATCAAAAAACAAAAAATAAAATGTTAAAAAATAAATTAACCACCTCAGTACCCTATTTTTGTATATTATTTAAAACCCGATATTATCTGTTAGGGTTGTAATTCATATCTGTTACCATACATGAGCAAAAAAGAAGCCGAAAAAGATCCGCATAAAAATATAATTATAAAAGGAGCCCGGGTACATAATTTAAAAAACATTGATGTTGCCATTCCCAAAAATAAATTGGTAGTAATAACAGGTATGTCGGGTTCTGGCAAATCATCTCTTGCTTTTGATACTTTATATGCTGAAGGTCAGCGTCGTTACGTAGAGAGTTTATCATCATATGCCCGCCAGTTTATGGGGCGAATGAATAAACCAGATGTAGATTATATTAAAGGTATTGCTCCAGCAATTGCCATCGAGCAGAAAGTAATAACATCAAATCCGCGTTCTACGGTTGGTACATCAACTGAGATTTACGATTATTTGAAACTACTTTTTTCGCGTATTGGGAAAACAATTTCCCCAGTTTCGGGTAAAGAGGTAAAGAAGGATTCGGTAAGTACCGTGGTAGATTATGTTAGTGCCTTACCATTGGATACTACGGTTACAATTTTCTGCCCTCTTTATCCTCACAACAATCGCACAATTAAAGAAGAATTGGCTATTTTACTGCAAAAGGGATTTTTAAGAGTTCTTATTGATAATAAAATTGAAAAAATTGAATCTGTTTTAGACGATGCTGATTTTAAAGATGCGGAGTTAACGGATGATAAAACCGTTCAGATATTAATCGATAGAATTGTAACTGATAACGAAGAGGAAACCCTTAGCCGTTTGGCAGATTCAGTGCAAACCGCATTTTTTGAAGGAAAAGGCGATAGCTATGTTGAGGCAGAAGGTAAAACGAAGCATTTTACAGATAGGTTTGAACTTGATGGAATGCGGTTCGAAGAACCTACACCAAATTTTTTCTCGTTCAACAATCCTTATGGTGCATGCAAGCGCTGTGAAGGCTATGGAAATGTAATTGGTATTGATGAAGATTTAGTTATACCAGATAAAAGCAAAAGTGTTTATGATAATGCAATTGCGCCATGGCGAGGAGAAAAAATGAATGTGTGGTTGCAGAATTTTATTAAAGCTGCGGCAAAATTTGATTTCCCCATACATCGCTCATACAGCGGACTTACAGAAAAGGAGCAACAGTTATTGTGGACTGGCAACAAGCATTTTGCAGGTTTAAATGCATTTTTCAAAGAGTTAGAAGAACAAACGTATAAAATTCAGTACCGCGTAATGCTTTCTCGCTATCGCGGCAAAACCACCTGCCCAGATTGTAAAGGCTCTCGTTTACGCAAAGATGCATCTTATGTAAAAATTGCCGAAAAATCTATCATCGATGTGGTGTTAATGCCATTATCAAAAGCTTTGGTTTTCTTTAATGAATTGAAACTTAATGCAAATGATGCGAAGATTGCTAAGCGTTTATTAGCAGAAATTGATAATCGCTTCCTTTATTTAAATAATGTTGGTTTAGGATATCTTACTTTAAATCGATTATCAAATACATTATCTGGTGGAGAATCGCAAAGGATTAACCTAGCAACCTCGTTAGGCAGTAGCTTGGTTGGTTCTATTTATGTTTTGGATGAACCAAGTATTGGCTTACACCCACGAGATACCAATAAATTGATTGAGGTATTAATTTCTTTGCGAAATGTTGGTAATACAGTTATTGTTGTTGAGCATGAGGAAGAAATGATGCTTGCCGCCGATTATATTATTGATATCGGACCAGAAGCTGGTACCCATGGTGGAAATTTAGTATTTAGTGGTGATTATGAAGCGATTTTAAAAGATAAAAAAAGCTTAACTGGTAGGTATTTGGCGGGATTAGAGAAAATTGCCATTCCTGAGAAACGCCGTAAGTGGAAAGACCATATTCTAATTAAAGGTGCTAGAGAAAACAACCTTCAGAATATTGATGTGAAATTTCCTCTCGGTGTTTTTACAGCTGTAAGTGGTGTTTCGGGTTCTGGTAAAACCAGTTTGGTAAAAAAGATTTTATACCCGGCTTTGCAAAAGGCAATAGGAAACTACGCTGGAGAACAAACGGGCAGTTACGACGGGATTTTTGGCAATACAGATTTAATCAGTCAGGTTGAAATGGTCGATCAGAATCCTATTGGTCGTTCAAGTCGCTCCAATCCGGTAACCTATGTAAAGGCTTGGGATGATATACGTGCTTTGTTTTCTGGCTTGGCGGCTGCCAAAGCTGCTGGTTTAAAGCCTGCTGCGTTTTCTTTTAACGTAGAGGGTGGCCGCTGTGATGTTTGCCAAGGCGAAGGTGAAGTTAAAATAGAAATGCAGTTTATGGCTGATATTTATCTGCCTTGCGAAGCTTGCAGCGGTAAACGGTTTAAACAGCAGGTTTTGGATATTACTTACAAAGAAAAAAATGTATCCGAAATTTTAGAAATGACAATTGATGAAGCGGTTGATTTTTTCAAGGATGAACAAAAAATCCTTAACAAATTAAATCCACTGGTTGATGTTGGTTTAGGATATGTTCATTTAGGTCAATCATCAAATACATTATCTGGTGGAGAAGCGCAAAGAATTAAGCTCGCTTCTTTCTTAATCAAAGGAAACAACGCCAATAAAACGTTATTTATTTTTGATGAACCTACTACAGGTTTACACTTTCACGATATCAAAAAATTATTAAAAGCACTTAATACATTAATTGAGCAAGGCAATACCATTTTGGTTATCGAACACAATATGGATATGATAAAATGTGCCGATTGGGTGATAGATATTGGTCCTGATGGTGGCGATGGAGGTGGTAAATTGGTTTTTGAAGGCGTTCCCGAGGATTTGGTAAAAGCTAAAAACTCATACACGGGAAAATATTTAGCATCGCATTTAAATTTTAATCCATAATTTTAGCAATGCTTTTTATAACGTTCTTCTTAGGCATTGTTGTTAATGCTATGGGCTATATTCCACCCGGGAATATTAATTTAACTGTAGCACAACTTGCCGTAAACAAAGGCATGCGCCAGGTTTGGTATTTTATTTTATCATTTTCTTGTGTAGAAATTTGTTTCACATTTGGTATGATGCGTTTTGCCCGTTGGGCCATGAGCGACATCAATCCAAACTCTGCCGTTAGTGAGGTAAGGTTAGGAACATTGGTAGAAGGCTTTATGATACTGATGTTTATTGTGATGGGTACCATAACCTGGAGAAATAGAAAAAAAGTGCCTAAAACGAGTGCTAAAAAAGATGATAAGCGAAGTGGAAGTGTTTTGTATGGTTTAATTCTAGGCGTTTTAAATCCCGTTCAAATTCCCTTTTGGCTGTTTTTTGGTAACTATGTTATTTTGCACGAATGGATAAAAACTGATTATTTATCGTTGATAATTTTTAGCGTTGGCTCAGGCTTCGGTTCTGCAGGAGCGTTATATTTATACGCACATTTTGCAACCTTTATTCAAGAGAAATTTGCACTAAGTAGCTTAATAATTAATAAAGCTATTGCAATATTTTTATTTGTATTAGCTGCTTATTTAATTGTGAAGCAATCCATTATTTTATTTTAGAAATTCTACATTCCAAATTTTTTCTGCTTTTCTGCCGATTAACCAAAAGGAAGCTGCTAAAACCGAGAAGAATAAAGCTTTATGCCAGCTATCCCAGAAGTACTCGAAATAGCGTGTGTAAAGGTTAAGAAATAGGAAAGTGATGCCGAATTCTCGAGCAACATCATCATTATATTTTAAACCAAATATGGTACTTGCTACGCATACAGCGGCAGATATTAATGCCCAATAAAATAAGCTTAATTGCCTAACGGAGTACCATTCTTCTAAGCTTGCAAAGTTACCGAAAACGGATAATGCCCAAAGTGAAACGAATAAATAGACCATTCCTGCTAGGTAAGTTACCTGAAAAAAATGCTTGGTTTTAGGTAAAGCTTTCATAATAAAAGAAGCTGCCGTTAATGCGGCGCCAAATACTACAAAACGTAAGGGATAATTCATCCCAAGGAAATAATAATTCCAGCGACTTAAGTAACCGGTTTCTGTACCAAACCACGCACCGAGAGATATTAAAGCAAAAATCCAGATTAGTCTTGAATTAAAAACATAACCCAAACCACCATAAATAAAAACGGAAATTAAGATTAGAATGGTGAAATTACCAGAACCATTATCAATCGATTTACCAAAATAGGCAATCGCATTTGCGGTAAGTAAAATGGCAGAAAATACAATGGCCTCATTGCTAAATTTTAAATGAGAAAGCTTTTTCTTTCTCCGAAATCCTAAAATATATAACCAGCCTGCTAAGCCACCAGAAATAATTGCAATTACAATATTTGGTGTGTTGTAAACTCTTTTTAAATAATTTAGGATTGTATTATCAATTAAAAGCGAACCTAAAGCGATAAAACCACAGGCTAGTGCTACCCAAAAAGCGTATTGAGCCAAGCGAAGCCAATCGAAGTTTTTAGCTTCATAACTTTTTCTGAGTTTGTTGCCAGTATCTTCATTAATTAAGCCATCGTTTTGCCATTGCTCAATCATATCATCTAAAAACTCACTCTTTTCTCTGTCAACTTTCATATGTAGGCTTGTTCACGAAGATATAAATTTAGTATCAAGATGTTGGTATCAAGTATCAAGACCAATTTTATTAAATAACTCTTTTAAACTGAGTTCGATTATTAACATGCTTTATACTATAGCCATAAGCGTTTAATACGAACAGTCGTAATTGCGAAGTTGGACTTATGAGAGCTGAAGCATAGTTTTTGGCTAAATAGATTGCTTCGTTCCTCGCAATGACGGAAACCAATGTTTTCTAAAAATATTAATCTAACTCAGGTTTTTTAAAATTTTAACTCGCATAGCCTAAACCTAAATTAAATAACCTCTCTTATCTTTTTATTGTTTCCCACAATCCAAATCACATCACCGCTATCAAAAACAAAATCAGATGATGGATTTAAAATTCTATCCGCTCCGCGTTCTATACCAACAATTAATGCTTGTGCTTTTTCACGAATACCAGCATTTCTTATGCTTAAACCATAAACCGGCGATTCTGAATGGACAACAATTTTTTGTAGGGTCATCTCTTTATCGGGGAAACTTTTTTCTTGTTCAGTTTCGGGTAAATCTACCTCTAAAATGGTTTTTACAGCTGCCAATTGGTCATCGGCTCCAATTAAAAGTAACTTATCATTTGGGTACAAACGCTCTTCTCTGCCCGGAGTTGGTATCGCATTTCTGCCGCGTTCTATCATGGCAATGTTAACACCATATTTTTCACGAATCATAAGCTCAGATAGGGTTTTGCCTACAACTTCTGATTCTGGTGAGACCATTAGTTCTGCAAGGTGTGTATCCCAAGGTAAAATGTCAGGTTTTTGGTTTTCTCGAGCGTTTAAATTTAGCATAAAACGCTTCTCCAGTTTATCATAAAATGATTGTAAACGTCTAGCGAAAATTATCATTCCCAAAACTATTAATGCCAAGGCAATTAATGCTGCGGTCCACGTGTCAAAAAACTCATACATTAAAAATCCAACAAAGAAAATACCTAATGCTATTCTGAAAAATTCTATTGCTATTAATGGTCCGCGGGTATATTTTTTGTTTAACCAAAGGTGAGAATAAGCAGTTCGCTGAATTCTTCGGATAGATAATGCCCATAAAAAAGGTGCCATTAATATAAAGGAAACTATTATGCTTATAATAATTGACGTTAAACTATTTGCAATGTTTTTAACAATAAATGGCTGGATGTAGCGATACGTTAGGAAGATTATAGCAATGATGATAACCGAATGTATTATCGTATTGAAGATATAGGAGCGAAGCAGTATTTTCCAATCGCTAAGTTTTGTAATGCCTTCTGTGCTTGAGCTGTATCTTTCTATTCCATCCAGCCATTTTTGTGGTAAAGTACGTTTTAGAAATTCGTAAAAAGGCTCGGAAAGTTTAATTAGGTAGGGCGAAGTAAATGTTGTAATGGCCGCTGCAGCAACAGCAATCGGGTAAAGAAAATCGCTGGTTACTTTTAATGTTAAGCCTAATGAAGCGATGATGAATGAAAATTCCCCGATTTGTGCCAAACTCATTCCCGATTGTACTGAAGTTTTTAAAGGCTGACCCGATAATAAAGCGCCTAAAATGGTAAAAAGAATTTTGCCAAAGATAATTACCGACGTTGATACTAAAATTGGAACTGCATATTTCACCAGCATTGCAGGGTCGATAAGCATACCAACTGAAACAAAAAATACCGCTGCAAACAAATCTTTTACTGATTTGGTTAAGTGTTCTATCCGTTCGGCTTGAGTAGTTTCAGCCAAAATGGAACCCATAATAAATGCACCAAGGGCAGGAGAGAAGCCAACTTTATCAGCCAGCAAAACCATAACCAAACATAAGCCTAATGAAACTACTAACATGGTTTCATCATTCATTAGTTTTTTAGTTGCTTTTAAAAAAGATGGTATGAGAAATATGCCGCCCAAAAACCATAATACCAGAAAAAAAGCAAGCTTAAGAATAGAGAATAGCATTTCGGTACCGGCCGATTGCTGACTTACTGCTAAAGTTGAAAATAGCACCAGTAATAAAATGGCTACCAAATCTTCAACAATTAAAATCCCAAAAACCAGACCTGCAAATTTTTTATGCTTTAAACCAAGTTCTTCAAAAGCTTTTATAGCAATCATTGTTGATGATATGGATAGAATTCCACCGAAAAACAGGCTGTCCATATCCTTCCATCCCATCGCTTTGCCCGCTAAATAGCCAGCAAAAATTATAAACAGGACTTTAACTATTGCTGTGATAGATGCTGAACCACCCACTTTAACCAGCTTTTTAAAACTAAATTCTAAACCCAAGCTAAAAAGGAGAAAGATTACGCCAATTTCACCCCAAATGTTAATGCTTTTGGTATCGGTAACGGATGGAAAAAAACTTAGATGAGAGCCAACTAATAAGCCAGCAAGGATATAGCCTAATACTAATGGCTGTTTAATTTTTTTAAATATAAGAGTGGTTATTCCTGCTGAGGCAAGGATTAAACCTAAATCGGCTATTAAATCAGGTAAGTGCATCTATTAAATTTTGTACTGAAGTAGTAATATACAAAACTATAGTTGAGCTATAGATTTTTTTATCAGATAGATGCGTTTTTTAAGAGTATTGATGATTAAATTTCGACAGAATGTAAAATGATTGACTCAATTTGTGTTACAACATTTTTTTTTCAATTGAGATAAATGTTACACGATTATCGAGAAAATTTAAATCACTTTATAGACTTTTGCTAAATCAAGCTTGCCGAAACCAATCGTAGGTTTGTTGTTACGATTTTTTCGACAAACTCGAGATAATATATCGTTTTAAAGCGATTAAGGCTGTTAAAAAGCTTTTGGCTTAAACAACTACATTAATAATTTTACCTTTTACGAAAATTACTTTCTTTGGCGATTTCCCATCCAAATACTTTGTAAATTGTTCATCGGCCATTAAAATAGCTTCTGCTTCTGTTTGCGCCAAGGTTAAACTTAAATTTAAATTCATTTTCATTTTTCCATTGATGGAAACCGGGTAAGCAAACTCATCTTCTACCAAATGCTCTGGATTGAATGTTGGTAATTTCGTGTAAGACAAACTTCCTGCTTCGTTACCCAATTGTACCCAAAGTTCTTCGCAAATATGTGGTGCATAAGGCGATAGCAAAATCACCATATCTTGTAAAATACTGCGTTTATTCGATTTTAAATCTGTTAACTCATTAACAGCAATCATGAAACTAGAAACGGAAGTATTAAATGAGAAACGCTCAATATCATCCTGAACTTTTTTGATGATTTTATGCAACGATTTTAACTCAGCTTTGGTCGGTTCGGCACCAGAAACTGTAAATTCCCAAGCCTCATTGTGGAATAATCTCCAAAATTTTCTCAAAAATTTAAATACACCTTCAATGCCATTTGTGTTCCATGGCTTGCTTTGTTCCAACGGACCTAAAAACATTTCGTACATCCGTAGGGTATCTGCTCCATAACGTTCAATCAAATCATCGGGGTTAACCACATTGAATTTTGATTTCGACATTTTTTCTACTTCTACGCCGCAGATATATCTTCCTCCTTCAAGAATGAATTCAGCGTTGGCATATTCCTCTCTCCAGGCTTTAAATTTACTCAAATCAAGGGTGTCGTTTTCTACAATATTAACATCTACATGTAATGCAGAAGTTTTATATTCCTTTCTCAATCCAGCTGAAACAAAAGTATTTGTAGGTTTTCCATCTTCGTCGTTAATACGATATACAAAATTACTTCTACCTTGAATCATCCCTTGGTTAATCAATTTCTTGAAAGGTTCTTCTTCTTGTGTGTAACCTAAATCTTTCAAAAACTTGTTCCAAAAACGGCTGTATAATAAGTGTCCGGTGGCATGCTCAGAACCGCCGATGTATAAATCTACAGCTTTCCAATAATCTACAGTTTCCTTTGATGCAAAATCACGATCGTTATTGGCATCCATGTAACGGTACCAATACCAGCTACTTCCTGCCCAACCCGGCATGGTGCTTAGCTCATAATCGCCGCCTTCTTTTGGAGCCCAGTTTTCTGCTCTTGCCAAAGGAGGCTCTCCGGTTTCAGTAGGCAAATATTTATCAATTTCTGGTAAGATTAATGGCAACTCTTCTTCCTTAATTAAATAAGGTAAACCATCTTTAAAATAAACGGGAATTGGCTCACCCCAATAACGCTGGCGACCAAAAATTGCATCACGCTGGCGGAAATTTACTTTAGCCTTCCCAAATCCTTTCTCTTCTAACCAATTATTTAATAAAGGAATAGCTTCCTTATATGTCATTCCGTTGATGAAACCTGAGTTAATGTATTTGCCTTCTTTGGTAGGGTCAGCCTGAACATCAATGTCTTTCTGTCCATCTAAAATTTGGATAATAGGCAAATTAAAATGTGTTGCGAACAACCAATCGCGTTGGTCGCCACTTGGCACACCCATAACTGCACCTGTTCCATAACCAGCAAGCACGTAATCAGCAATCCACAATGGCACACGTTCGCCATTAACGGGATTAATTACATAACTTCCTGTAAAAGCACCAGAAACTGTTTTTGTATCCGCCATGCGGTCTAATTCCGATTTCTTTTTAGTTTGAGCGATGTAATTCTCAACTTCTTGTTTTTGCTCGGGTGTAGTTAATTCAGCAACCCATTCGTGTTCTGGTGCTAAAACCAAATAAGAAACTCCGAAAATGGTATCTACACGGGTGGTAAAAACTTCGATTTGTTTATCATTACCATCAATCTGAAATTTAACAGATGCCCCAACACTTTTCCCAATCCAGTTGCGTTGCATTTCTTTAATTGGTTCTGGCCAGTCGATGGTGTCTAAACCTTGCAAAAGTCTATCGGCATAAGCAGTAATTCTCATGCTCCACTGCATCATTTTCTTTTGTTCAACAGGAAAACCACCACGCTCAGAAAAGCCATCTTTTACTTCATCATTAGCTAGCACAGTTCCCAAAGCAGGGCACCAGTTAACGGTACTTTCTCTTAAATAAGTTAATCTGTATTTTAATAATTCTTGCTGTTTTTCTTCTTCCGAAAAGGTTGCCCAATCACTCGGTAAAAACGATTTTATATCATCATCACAAACAGCTTTTACATCGGCTGTTCCAGAGGTATTAAATTTCTCAATTAAAGTTGAAATGTCTTCAGCTTTGTCATTCTCGATGTTATACCACGAATTAAACAACTGCATAAAAATCCATTGCGTCCATTTATAATAAGATGGTTCGCTGGTTCTTACTTCTCGGCTCCAATCAAAAGAGAAACCAATTTGGTCTAATTGGCGACGATAAGTTGCAATATTTGCCTCTGTGGTTATTGCAGGGTGTTGACCAGTTTGTATGGCATATTGCTCAGCAGGTAATCCGAAAGAATCGTAACCCATTGGGTGCAATACATTAAAACCTTTGAGGCGTTTGTATCTTGAAAAAATATCTGATGCAATGTAACCTAGTGGATGACCAACGTGTAAACCTGCTCCTGATGGATAAGGAAACATATCTAACACATAATATTTTGGTTTATCAGAATTGCTTTCGGCTTTAAATGTTTGATTATCTGCCCAAAATTTCTGCCACTTTTGTTCTATTTCTTTGAATTGGTAATCCATTGCAAGTTTTAAATTTTTAAAGGGGCGAAATTACGGAAATTAAGGGGTTTACTAAAACATAATTTCAGTAGTAGTATACATGTTTTAAGCTTTAATTAAATAAATAGTTCGATACTCAACCTCACTCTATGAAAGGTATTTGTTATTGTTTAGACATTGCATCCCTCTCCTTGAGGAGAGGGAAACGAATGGTTGTACGTTGAACCATTGGATATTACTCAAAGTTTTAATTAAATCCCGATCTTAAAGGAGAGGGACAACACAACATAAGCCAAACCAAAAAAAATTTATAGGGTGAGGTAAGGTAGGATACTAAAAAAAGTTTAAAATTTGTCTCTGTGATACAGTTATTTGATAAAGCTTCTATTTCGTTAGATAATAAATTTTAGTAACATTAGTTTTATCCATTTTGGCAGAAAATTGAAACTGTGTTCCGCTGAGCGTACTAACTGTACAATAATATGTTCCTTCAGGAAATATCAATTGAAATTCGCTACCTAAAGAAACAATATAAGAACCAATGGTACGCTGATTATTTAAACCTAACTCAACTTGGTCATCATTATTAGCTTTGAAATCCAAGTAATCGTTAATGGTATAATTGAAAGTTCCATTTAAGCTTTCGTTAGAATTGCCAGTCACTTCAATTTTATTTACAGTCCATTTTCCAATTATTCTTGCCTTTACAGATGTATTATCTTTCTTACAAGAAAATAGAATTATAGCCGAAATAAGGAATAGGCAAAGCCTCGTAATTTGTTTTTTCATTTTTGGGAGTTTTTTGTTTTAAGTCAGTTTATAAACGCAGCTTCTTTAAGTTTGGTACCAAATATTAAAATGTTATGCTTTAATGGCAATTTAAATACCGAACGAAAAACACTTTCAGAGCGTTATTATTTATTACAAAAGCTTTATATTGGTGTTTATCAGGTATAATTTATATTTTCGCAGAAACAAAATTGAAATACATGGAAGAATTCGAAGTAAGTGACGCATCTAAGAAAACCAAAACTGTTTATATCTCTACTATATTTAGTATTGCATTGGTTTTATTAATGCTAGGGCTGCTTGGGTTGGTACTTGTACATGCCAAAAACCTATCTAATTACGTTAAAGAAAATATTGTTTTAAATATTATTGTTGATGAAGGCGCTAAGGAGGCAGATATATTAGCTTTCCAAAAAGACCTAAACTCAAATCCTGCGGTTAAACAAACTCAATATGTAAATAAAGAACTTGCTGCCAGGAATTTAACTCAAGATTTAGGTGAAGATTTTGTTAACTTTTTAGGTTACAATCCATTAACCTCTACTTTTGACGTTTATTTAAAAGCAGAATATGCAAATAATAAAGGCATAGATGCTTTGAAAGCTAATATTTCTAAAAATCCGGTTGTAAAAGAAGTTGTTTATCAAAGTTCCCTAATAGACATGGTGAATAAAAACATTAGTACAATTGGCTTAATCATTTTAGCATTTGCGGTTGTGCTTTTGGTTATTTCTATTGCATTGATTAACAACACAATACGACTTGCAATTTACTCGCAACGCTTTTTAATTAAAAGTATGCAATTGGTTGGTGCAACGAAAAATTTTATCAGACGTCCTTTCTTATTATTCGCAGCTTTGCATGGTTTAATTGCTGCTTTTATAGCAATAATTATTTTGTTGGCAACATTAATCTATGCTAGAAAAGAAGTTCCTGAAATAATTATCCTTAATAATTACAAAGAATTTGGATTTGTATTTGTTAGCTTATTAATTATCGGAATTTTTATTACAGGCATAAGCACTTGGTTTGCAGTAAGTAGGTATTTACGTTTAAAATCTTATCATCTTTACAGATAATGGCAGAAAAAAAAACAAGTCCGATTGTTAAGGACGTAAAAAGTGAGTTGGTTTTTACCAAAAAGAATTACCAATTATTATTAATCAGCATTGCTATAGTTGTTGTTGGATTTATTTTAATGATGGGCACAACTGGAGATATTTACGATTTTAGAAGAACTTTATTGGCACCACTTGTGGTATTGGCAGGTTTTGCTTTTGGTATTTATGCTATTTTAAAGAAATAATTCTATCCTTTCAATTATTACGAAAACGCTTTAATTTTAATTGAGCGTTTTCTCCGTTTTATACCATTCTATAGCAATTATGAATTCTTTTGAAGCCATTATCCTAGCAGTTATCGAAGGCTTAACCGAGTTTTTGCCTGTATCAAGCACTGGTCACATGATTATTGCATCATCCTTTATGGGTATAGCGGCAGATCCTTTTGTAAAACTTTTTACCATTGCAATACAACTCGGCGCAATTCTTTCGGTAGTTGTGCTATACTTTAAAAGGTTTTTTAAATCGATTAATTTTTACATTAAACTTTTGGTTGCCTTTATCCCTGCAGCTGTTTTCGGTCTTTTATTAAGCAAAAAGATAGATGAACTTTTAGAAAGTCCGATGGCTGTTGGCATATCTCTTTTAGTCGGTGGTATAATTTTATTATTTGTTGATAAATGGTTTAATCAGCCAACCATTAATGAGGAAGAAAACATCACTTATTTAACCGCTTTAAAAATCGGTTTCTTTCAATGCATTGCCATGATTCCTGGCGTTTCACGCTCTGGAGCTACCATTGTAGGTGGAATGACACAAAAATTAAGCAGAAAAGTAGCGGCAGAGTTTTCATTCTTTTTAGCTGTTCCAACCATGTTTGCTGCTACTGGTAAAAAACTGTATGATTTTTACAAAGAAGGAAACACCATAACTCATGAGCAAACTAGCCTGCTGATTATCGGAAATGTAGTAGCTTTTATTGTTGCACTTCTGGCCATTAAAAGTTTTATTGGCTATTTAAACAAACATGGTTTTAAAGTTTTTGGGTATTATAGAATTGCAGCGGGCTTAATCATTATCATTTTGCTGTTATCTGGCCATAATCTACAAATTATATAATCTGTATCTTTGCGCAAAAAAGATTTGTGAGTACAGAAAATTCAAAATTTAAAGATTTCAATTTCGCTGAGGGCGAACTGCTCTTAATTAATAAACCATACAAATGGACTTCCTTTGACGTGGTTGGAAAAATTAGAAATTCACTAAAACCATTAAAACTTAAGGTAGGTCATGCAGGTACTTTAGATCCGTTGGCCACAGGTTTATTAATAATTTGTACAGGTAAATTAACCAAGCAGATTGATACCTTCCAGGCCGAAGAAAAGGAATATACCGGCACAATGATATTGGGCGCCACCACTCCATCATTCGATATGGAAACTGAGGTTGATGAAACCTTCGATATTAGTAAAACTACAGCAGCAGAAATTTACGCTGCTACTAAACCGTTTATCGGCGATATAGAACAATATCCTCCAGCACATTCGGCTGTAAAAATTAATGGCGAAAGGTTATACGTTAAGGCAAGATTGGGCGAAGAAGTAGAACTTAGAAAACGTTTCGTTAACGTACCCGAATTTGAAGTTACCCGAATAGATTTACCTGAAATCGATTTTAGAATTGTTTGTAGCAAAGGCACCTACATCCGCTCTATAATTTCTGATTTTGGCAAACACTTAAATAGTGGAGCTTACCTTTCTAAACTTACCCGAACCCGCAGCGGAAACTTTTTACTAAGCAATGCGTTTGAGGTATTAGAACTTGTTAATTATATTCGCAGTAAGAAAGAAGAAGTAAAAACGCAAACGCAAGAATGAGCAAAATCAAAAACAAAAATGCCAGATATTTAAAAGAAATTTTCTTGATAATTGCTGGTGTTACTTCTGCTTGTTTCGGTTTAAAAAGTTTTTTAATGCCCAGTCATTTTATTGATGGTGGTGTTACCGGTATTTCCCTATTGCTAAGCACTTTAACCGGTTGGAATTTATCTTACTTAATTGTAATTATAAATATTCCATTTGTAATTTTAGGTTATAAGCAAATAGGCAAAGGCTTTGCTTTTAAAACTGCTGTAGCCATTGCCGCTCTGTCAATTGCTTTAATTGTACTTCCATTTCAACCCATAACACACGATAAATTACTGATTGCATTTTTTGGTGGGTTGTTTCTTGGTGGCGGTATCGGGCTTGCAATGAGAGGCGGCTGTGTGATTGATGGAACCGAAGTTTTAGCACTTTACATTAGTAAAAATAGCATACTAACGGTTGGTAACATTATCCTTATCTTAAATATTATAATCTTTGCCTTTGCCGCCTATTTTTTAAACATCGAAACAGCCTTGTATGCAATTTTAACTTACTTATCGGCTTCAAGCACAATCGATTTTATAGTAAATGGTATTGAGCAATACACCGGTGTTACCATTATATCAGAACACCAGGAAGCCATTAAAGCCTACATTATTACCGATATGAAACGTGGTGTAACCATTTATAAAGGTGAAGGAGGCTATGGAGATAAAAAAGATATAGATATAGTATTTACTGTTGTTACTAAACTGGAAATGAGTAAATTACAAACAGCAATAAGACAAATCGATGCCGATGCTTTTATAATACAACAGCAAATTGCCGATATAAAAGGTGGTGTTGTTAAAAGACATGCGCTACATTAATAACTAATTTCAATAATTCGGGCATGCCCCCAAGCTGCGCAAGGGGTCGGGCTGTACGCTAAATCCCCGATGAAACCTGTGAAACAAGCAAGCATGCCGCAAAATAATAAACAACAATGCTTAAATCGGGGGATATCGCTTCCATCGCTCATGCAAAGACGAAAATTCATAAAAAAAATTACCATTGAAAATATACCATAACCTCAGCGATTTTAATAAATTAACCAATGCAATAGTAACCATTGGTACATTTGATGGTGTACATTTTGGGCATCAAAAAATTATAAAACAACTAGTAGCAAAAGCGAAGGCTGATGGAGGAGAAAGTGTAATTCTAACATTTTTCCCTCACCCGAGGATGATTATCGACCCCGAAAATCAAGACTTGAAAATGATTAGTACCATAAATGAGAAGGCTGAGATTTTGAAAACTTTAGGGGTAGATCATTTAATTATAACGCCTTTCACCAGAGATTTTTCAAATCAACTGCCAGAAGATTACATTAGAAATATTTTGGTAAATACCATTGGTACAAAGCACATTATAATTGGCTACGACCATCGTTTCGGGAAAGATCGTTTAGGCGATTTAACCGATTTAAAAGCAGCTGGCTTGCATTTTGGTTTTACAGTAGAGGAAATTATGGAGCAAGATATTCACGATGTTGCTGTAAGTTCATCAAAAATTCGTCAGGCGCTTTTAGCTGGCGATGTTAGCCTAGCTTCTGATTACTTAGGTTATCCATTTTCAATTTTTGGTAGGGTTATTAAGGGTGATAAAATTGGAAGAACAATAGGTTTTCCAACAGCTAATATTTTTGTTGAAGAGACTTATAAACTAATTCCAGGCGATGGGATTTATGCGGTAACCGTAACAATGAACATTAAAGATGAGGAAGCGAAATCAGATCTAACTGATACTCCTCCAGCTTCAAATGCTCAATCTTCAACATTTAAAGGCATGGCTTATATTGGCCAGCGACCAACAATAAATGGTATGACCAGAAACATTGAGGTTAATATATTCGATTTTAATCAGGAAATTTATGGTCAGGATATCAGGATGAACTTTTTAAAATTCCTTCGTCATGATGTAAAATTTACCGGATTAGAAGCCTTAACCGTTCAGCTACAGCAAGATAAAGAAAATACACTTTCCTATTTTAATTCATTAGCATCAGAGTAATATAAAAAATTGATTTTATCAGTTGCTTCTTATTGCCTTCTGGATTAATCATACAAATTGCAAATAAAAACAAAACCCGGGCTGTTATTTATAACCCGGGTTTTTATATTATTAACGTCAGCTTAAAAATTAAGCTTTTGCTTTATTTCTGTTTCCTCCAAATCTGCGGTTATTGCTAGCATTACGAGGTTTGCCGCTCATGTTGCCATCGCTTCGTTTAGCGCCACCACCGCCGCCTTTCGATTGGGCCTGTGGTTTGCGTTTAATTTGATTTTTTGCCATCATATTTTCCCAACTCAATGGATATGGATGGTCATCAACCACAGGAAGCGTAATTTTTATCAGCTTTTGGATATCAAGTAGATATTCATTTTCCTCAGCATCGCAAAAAGAAATTGCAATACCATTTGCTCCGGCACGGCCTGTACGACCGATTCTGTGTACGTAAGATTCAGGAATGTTTGGTAATTCGTAATTTACTACGTGAGATAACTGATCGATATCAATACCACGGGCAGCAATATCTGTAGCCACTAAAACACGAATTTTTCTATCCTTAAATTCGGTTAAAGCCCTTTGTCTAGCATTTTGAGATTTATTACCATGTATTGCAGCGGCTTTAATTCCTGCAAAACCTAAATCTTTTACAATTCTATCTGCACCATGTTTGGTACGCGTAAACACTAATGCAGTTTCAATTTTTTTATCATCTAAAAGATGAATTAATAATTTCTTTTTATCAGGTTTATCAACAAAATAAACCGATTGAACAATCGTTTCGGCTGTTGATGATATAGGCGTAACTTCTACTTTTGTCGGGTTTGATAAAATCGTATTTGCTAATTTTTGAATTTCATCTGGCATCGTTGCAGAGAAAAACAAAGTTTGGCGTTTTGCAGGTAATTTAGCAACAACTCTTTTTACATCGTGGATAAAGCCCATATCTAACATACGGTCGGCTTCATCTAAAACAAAAAGTTCGATGGTATTCAAGCTGATAATACCTTGGTTCATTAAATCTAATAATCGACCAGGTGTAGCTACTAAAATATCAATTCCTTTTCTAACAGATTCTACCTGGCTGTGCTGACTAACGCCACCGAAAATTACCAAATGGCGTAAGTTTAAGTTACGGCCATAAGCTTTAAAACTTTCCTCAATTTGAATGGCAAGTTCGCGGGTTGGTGTTAAAATTAGGGCTTTAATATTTTTTGTAGCCTTAGTGTTAATGTGTTTTTCGTGCAATAGTTGCAGCATTGGTATTGCAAACGCAGCAGTTTTACCTGTACCAGTTTGTGCACAACCTAATAAGTCTTTTCCTTTTAGTATTGTTGGGATAGATTGCTCTTGTATTGGGGTAGGTTGTGTATAACCTTCGGTCTCAAGTGCCTTTAAAATTGGCTCTATGAGGTTTAATTCTTTGAATAACATGTATTTTTTGTGTAATATTTATCGAAGAAGCTAGAACGATCATTTTATGAAGGACTAACTTGCGGAGAGAATATGCCATAAGAATGGCAAGCCCTAATTCCTGCTTCGCTGCAAAGATACTATTATAATCGGGGAAATAAAAAGTACAGGTTGTTTATCAATTAATGTTAGTTAAAATATTCTCGTGCTTAAACTTAAAGACCTGAAATATTAAAAATCACATTGGTCAATAATTTTTTTATTTAATCAAAATATTTTATATATTTATTTTCATAATAAGTTTTATAATCTGTTTTTAACAAGCAGCTTATGATTTTTATATCATTTCTAACCAAATCTATTATGAAGACCCTATCAAATCATTTTAACAGATCGATTTCCCCCCACAGTTGCGCAAATTTTAAAAAAGAACTTGTCCTCTAAATTTCTGAAACATTTCACCAATTAACATTAATGCAATACTCTTGTATACAGCAATTAAACTTTGCTGACTTGCAGGCTGATTAAAATCAATATCTAACCATCAACGTATGAAAAAAAATCTATCTTTTTTCAAGAGGAGCTCTCTTCTCTTGTGCATGGGCTTGCTGTTTGCAATTTTTGCAAAGGCTCAAACGAAAGTTACCGGGAGGGTTACTTCCAGTGACGAAAAACTACCGGTAATCGGTGCAACCATCAAAGTAAAAAATGCTGCTAATGGCACCACAACAGATGCAAATGGTACATTTTCAATTGCAGTAAATCCTACTGATGTTTTAGTTTTCTCTTTTGTTGGATATTTATCTAAAGAAGTACCCGTTGGGACACAAACCAATATTTCTGTCGTACTACAATCCGAAGATAATAACCTTTCGGAGGTTGTTGTAACTGGATATTCTGCGCAACGGAAAAAAGATTTAACTGGTGCAGTAGTGGTAGTAAGTATGGATTTATTAAAATCGCAACCTGCCGCAAGTGCTGTTGAAGCTTTACAAGGTAAAGCAACTGGGGTACAAATTATAAATGATGGTGCGCCAGGTTCTACGCCTCAAATTCGTATTCGTGGTACAAGTACAATTAATAATAACGAACCGCTTTACGTTATTGATGGTGTTCCTTTTGAAGGTAAACTATCATGGCTTAACCAAAATGATATCGAAAGTATGCAAGTTTTAAAGGATGCATCTTCAGCTTCAATTTATGGTTCTCGAGCCAATAATGGTGTAGTAATTATCACTACTAAAAAAGGTGTTGCAGGTGCGCCAAGAATTACATTCGATTCTTATTACGGAACACAATCACCACGAAAAAGTAGTTTTCCTGAAATGATGAATCCGCAACAATATGCACAATATGTTTTTGATGGTTACAATAATGCAGGTAAGGCAATTGCTGCAGGTAGAAATTATGGTTCTGGTACAACACCAGTATTGCCAGAGTATTTGGTAGCAGGTTCTAAACTTGGACAAGATGTTACGGCTGCAGATGCTGATCCATCCAAATATAACTACAGTCGCGACCCGAATCTTTTTTATCAAATAACAAGAGCAAATAAACAAGGTACCAATTGGTTTGATGAAATTACCGATGCAGCACCTGTTCAAAATTATCAAATTAGTGCTACTGGCGGTGGAGAAAATGCTACTTATGCATTTTCGGGAGGTTACCTAAATCAAAAGGGTACTATAAAATACACTGGTTTTAAACGCTATAATTTTAGATCAAACACAACTGTATCGGCATTTAACAAGCATGTACGATTTGGAGAAAACGCTCAATACAGTTACTCTGAAGGCTTTGGGTTTGGTGTAAATCCCAATACTCCAGGTGGATATCAGGATCAAGGAAGTGCATTGGGATGGGCTTATCGTATTCCTACCATTATTCCTGTGTATGACATCAACGGAAATTTTGCTGGTAGCCGTGGTAGCCAGTTGGGTAATGCAGAAAACCCACTTGCTGTTTTATTTCGTTCAAAAGATAATTTAAACAAGAGTAATTTCTTTTTTGGTAATGCCTTTGCCGAAGCAGATATTTTACCAGGTTTAGTTTTCAAAACCAATTTTGGTTTACGATATGAAAATTTTAATGGTTTATCAATGCGTTACCCTAATTTGGAATTCTCTGAAGGTAACAACTCCAATAACTTAAACGAATACCAGGGTTACAATACAGAGTGGACATGGACCAATACTTTAAACTATAGTAAAGTATTTAACGAAAAGCACCGTGTTAATATATTGGCCGGTACTGAAGCAATTAGATCTCGCTCAAGACAATTAAATGCTGGTAGAAATGATTTCTTTATTTTAGGCAATCAAGATTATTACTATCTAAGTACAGGTTCATCTAACATCAGCAATACTAGTTTTGGTTCAGTTGGTTCTCTTTTCTCTTTATTCGGTAAGGTAGATTATTCATTCAACGACCGCTATTTGGCTAGTATTACGATTCGCCGAGATGGTTCTTCTAACTTTGGTGATGCCAATAAATATGGTTTCTATCCGGCAGCAAGTGCAGCCTGGAGGTTATCAGAAGAAGAATTTATGAAAAATGTTAAATGGATTAGCGATTTAAAACTTCGTGTTGGATACGGACAAACCGGTAACCAAAGAATACCTCCATATCAATACATTAACCGTTTCCAAAGTTCAATTATTAATTCTGCTTATGCAGTTGGTGGAGCAAACAGTTTAACAACTGGTGTATGGCAAAATGCCTATCAAAATGCTGATGTGAAATGGGAATCTTTAAAAGCGTTAAACGTAGGTTTAGATTTTACATTATTGAACGGAGCTTTCGATGGATCGGTTGATTGGTACAGCAAAAAAACATCTGATATGCTTTATAATCTTCCTTTGCCTTCTAGCCAAGTTGGTTTAGGTAGTTCGCCATTTGTTAATATTGGTGATATGAGCAATAAGGGTGTCGAATTTAATGTGGCTTATCATTATGGCAGAGAGGCTGAAAGCCCACTTAAGTTTGATATTGGCTTAAACTTTTCTAAAAACGTTAATAAAATTGTCAAACTGGCTCCTGGCATTTTCAATCAGGTTTATGGTAATTATAGAAGTTTGCAAACCAGTGTATTGCAAGAAGGTGCACCATTTGGTTCTTTCTTTGGATACAAAACTGCAGGTATTTATCAAAGTGCAGCAGATATTCAAAATAACCCATCGTACACAGGTGCACGTGTTGGAGGTTTACGCTACCAGGATATTAATGGCGATGGTGTAATCGACCCGAAAGATCGTACCATTATCGGCGACCCAAATCCTGATTTCACTTTAGGCTTAAATTTAAATGTATCGTACAAAAACTTTGATGTATCAGCATTTATTTATGGCGTACAAGGAAACGACATCTTTCAAGCCACACGTTATTTTACCGATTTCCCATCATTCGATGGAGCTAAAAGCACAAGATTGTTAGATGCCTGGAGTCCTTCAAACACTTCAAGTCTAATACCATCTGCTTATGCAGGCGCATCTGATTTAGAGTTTGCATCTTCTAGCTACTATATTCAAAATGGAAGTTTTGTAAGGTTGAAAAATTTACAAATTGGCTATTCTATTCCTACGGCTAAAACTTTCGGTTCGAAGGTTGCGATTAATAGATTTAGAGTTTATGTAAGTGCAACAAACTTATTTACCATTACCAAATACACCGGTATGGACCCAGAGGTAAGTCAAATTACAGATACATTCTCTGCTCCGGGTGTAGATCAGGGTGTTTATCCTACTCCTCGTCAGTTCTTAATTGGTATTAATGTTGGATTTTAATTAAAAGATATAAAGATGAAACAAATAAAATATATATTCCTTTCACTACTAATTTGCAGTACGATTTCCTGCAAGAAGGAATTCTTAACGGTTCAGCCTCAGGGAGAACTTACAGAATCGCAATTAACCACACAAGATGGTGTAGAAGGTTTGCTTGTTGGTGCATACAGCTTATTAAATGGTAATGTGAATGGTACCTACGGAAACTACGGTGCAGCACCAAGCCAATGGTTGTTTGGGGAAGTAGCATCTGACAATGCACATAAAGGCAGTAGTGTAGGTGATCAGCCAAATATGAATGCAATTGAGCAACATGCACCAACCAGTACAAACGATAATTTGTCTAACCTTTGGGATAGATGTTTCGAAGGCATTCAACGTTGTAATAACACGCTTAAAATTTTAGGTAACTTACAAGGTGGACAAGGAACGGTTAAATTTAGTGATGCTCGTGCTAAAGAAATTCAAGGAGAAGCTCGCTTGTTACGTGCTCATTATTATTTCTTTTTAGTAAGGGTTTTCAAATCGGTGCCTTACGTTACAGAAGCTACAACTGGTACTTTTGTACCTAATGATAAAGATATTTATCCAAACATTGTTGATGATCTTACCTTTGCTGTCGCCAATTTAACTACCGCTAAACCTAGAAATCAAAAAGGTCGTGTAGATAAATATGCAGCTCAGGCATATCTAGGGAAAGTATATTTATATCAGAAAAAATATACCGAAGCATACGATTTATTAAATGCAGTAATCTTGGCTAAGCCAGATTTAACTACGCTGCCATATTCTGATAATTTTGATATTACTAAAGAGGGTGGACCAGAAGCCATTATGTCTGTTGAGCATTCTGTTGGTACAGATGGTACCGGTGGTGATAACGGAAATGTTGGTGATATTTTAAATTTCCCTTATGGCAATACACCAATTAACTGCTGCGGTTTCTTCCAACCAACTATCGATTTAGCAAATTCATTTAAAGTAGATGCAAACGGATTGCCTTTACTTGATGGCAGTTACAGAACAAACGCTTACAAATCAGATTTTGGGTTAGTTGGCGCTGCAAAAGATAATTATGTTCTAGATAAAACGCTTCCGTTAGATCCTCGTATAGAATCAACTATCGGCAGACGAGGAGTACCTTATCGCGATTGGGGGATTATGGCAGGTGATACCTGGATTCGTGATGCAAGTAATGGAGGTCCGTTTGTTGCCGTAAAAAACACTATCGAATCTGCTCAAATTGCAAGCGGCACTGCACCTGGCACAACCAACGTTACAGGTTTAAATGTAAACTTAATACGATTAGGTGACGTGTATTTAATGGCAGCGGAATGCGCTGTAGAGAATGGCAATTTGCCAAGAGCTTTATCCCTTGTTAATGCGGTTAGACAAAGAGCTGCAAAAATAACACCTCAGCAAGTTAATGGAACACCTGCTGCAGCTTATAGAGTAAGTCAATACACATCTTTTCCAACGGCTGCTTACGCTAGAAATGCAGTTCGTTTCGAACGTAGATTAGAGTTGGCCATGGAAGGTCACAGATTCTTCGATTTAGTTCGTTGGGGTGTTGTAAAACAAACTTTAGAAAGCTATTTTGCCTTCGAAGGCGGTTTCTTTGATTATCTAAAAGGAATAAATATCGAAGCAAGAGATGAGTATTTTCCTCTACCACAAGATCAAATTGATAGGAGCAAGGGAACACTTAAACAAAGTCCAGGCTACTAAAAGTTAGCACCTGATACTGTAAATGCATGAATATTGGTGATGATTAAAATCTCATTAATATTCATGCATTTTTTTTTGTTGGTTCAGTCTTAATATTTCTGAATACTTTATAATTCTTAGTTCCTATCTAAAAGTTATAATTCTGAATGCTTCTTAAAATCTTAATTACCTTAATTCCTTAATGTTCAGAATTATGGTGATAAAATATTAAGGAATAATTAACATTAATATCTACCTACTCTCTTTAAATCTACTAAAAAACAATAAAGCAATTAGGCAAAGTGCAAATCCTACAATTCCATTTAATCGTAATCCAAAATCGTTTCCCGGGTCTTTACCATAAATGGTTAACATTGCAAAAATCGCAATGCCTAAGGTTTGACCAAGTTTTACAAATAAATATTTAACCGCAAAAAACATTCCTTCATGGTTTTCGCCAGTTTCTAAAGTGTCTTTTTGGGCAATATCGGCTAATATTGCTGTGGGCAAAATACCCAATGCAGCAAGCGGGAACGAAGCCGATAAAACGAGTATGTAAATTTGTGTGTAAGCGCCAAAGGGCAACTTACCAAGGAAAAATATCGTAACAAAAATTAAACAGAGTACACCAAATGCCAGCAATACAAATGGCTTTTTACCAATCTTTGCCGAGCCAAAAGTTACAATTGGGTAAAAAAGTAAAGACGCCAACACCATGGCACCCATAAACTTCCCGCCCTCTGATTCATCCAGACCTAAAAGTACGGTACAAAAAAACAATAAACCGCTCGAAATAATACTTAAAGCAGTATAAAAAGCAAAGTCAGATATAAGATAATATTTAAAATTGCTATTTCTAAAAGTGTTTTTAATTGCCGGCCACAATAGTACATGTGTTGGTTTAGCTACCGAGAATTCTTTTTCGTTAATAAAAAATATAGGCAGCAACATCACCAAGCCAGAAAAAATACATAAACCCCATATCGCAATTTGAACTGCCTGGCTACGGTTTGCGAAGTAAAAATCATCTTGTGCTAAATCTGCAAAGTTATTGGTACATGCCGATAATATAATCCCAATAACGAAACCAACTTGCTGGTAGCTAGATAATTTTACCTTTTGCCTTGGCGTATTAGTTACTTCGGCCAATAATGCGTTGTAGGGAATAATGTAAGTGGTAACCGAAACAAAAAACAAACACAACATTATGGTTAGCCACCATGCATTATGCAAACTTTCTCCTTTATCAATAGGATAAAAAACCAATCCACAGAAAATCATGGAAGGCACAATTGCCCATTTCATAAAAGGCATCCTTCTTCCATTTGGATTTTTGCTTGCATCGCTTTTGGAAGCGATAAAAGGATCAAAAACGGCATCAACCAATCTGCCCGATGCGGCAATTATTGAGAGGATGTTGAAAGCACCTAAAAAAACAAGTTGTGGTACTAAGGGTGGCAATCCTGAACTGCTTGGGGGCAAATAAAAATAGGGCAACATTACAATGATAATATTTGTCATCGTACTCCAGCCAATCATACCAGCCGCGTAAGCAACTTCTTGTTTTAAGGAAAGTGTTTTATTCATTAATTAAATGTTACGCCTATTTTTATAAAAGCATATTCCTGTTCTCTTCGGGTATATCAGTCCTGCTTTTCGTTTTATTACGCAGCAACCCGAAAAAGGTCGCTGCTCCATGTTCACTCCAATCAGGTTTATAAAGCAAGTTTCACCGTACATTTAACCCTGCTTCACCAAATTAATATCTGTCAATAGAATTTTACTGCGACTGCAATTTAAGTTTTTAATTTTATGATACATAGGTAATTTAGCTAAAGAACAAATGAAAAATTACACATAAATGTTTGCCATTTAGTGAGCCGATATTTATAAGCATCCAGAATCATTCCGTCCGGCATCTTTTATCGTTCTGTCATGCTGTCAGTCATAATTCCAATATATTTTTACATTTTATCAGTCTTTTATACATATTAACTGCCAAATGCCAATTGGCACAAGCATTGTTTAATAGCTGTTGAAATTATAATACTTTAAAGAAAGAAATACAAAATACAATGGGAAAAATTATTGGAATAGACTTAGGAACAACAAACTCTTGCGTGAGCGTAATGGAGGGCAACGAGCCTGTAGTTATCGCAAACAGTGAAGGTAAACGTACTACACCGTCTATTGTTGCTTTTGCAGAGAACGGCGAACGTAAAGTTGGCGAGCCAGCTAAACGTCAGGCTATAACTAACCCAACAAAAACGATTTATTCAATTAAACGCTTTATGGGTAGCAGCTACGACGAAAGTGCGAAAGAAGCTGGACGTGTACCGTACAAAGTGATTAAAGGCGACAACAACACACCACGTGTTGAAATCGACGATAGAAAATATACACCACAAGAAATTTCTGCAATGATTTTGCAGAAAATGAAAAAAACTGCTGAAGATTTCTTGGGTCAAGAAGTTACAGAAGCGGTAATTACTGTACCTGCTTATTTTAATGATGCACAGCGTCAGGCTACTAAAGAAGCTGGTGAAATTGCTGGTTTAACAGTAAAACGTATCATTAACGAGCCAACTGCAGCTGCTTTAGCTTATGGTTTAGATAAAGCCCACAAAGACATGAAAATTGTTGTTTTTGACTGTGGTGGTGGTACGCATGACGTTTCTGTTTTAGAATTAGGTGATGGCGTTTTCGAAGTAAAATCTACTGATGGTGATACACACTTAGGTGGTGATGACTTTGACCACATTATTATCGATTGGTTAACTAGCGAATTTAAAGCTGAAAACAGCATGGATTTAGCTAAAGACCCAATGGCATTACAACGTTTGAAAGAAGCTGCTGAGAAAGCTAAAATTGAGTTGTCGAGCACTACTTCAACTGAAATTAACTTGCCATATATCACTGCTGATGCTAGCGGACCAAAACACTTAGTACGTACATTATCTCGTGCTAAATTTGAGCAATTGGCTGGCGATTTAATTAAACGTACTATCGACCCATGTAAATCGGCTTTGAAAAATGCTGGTTTAAGCACAAGCGATATCGACGAAATTATCTTGGTTGGTGGTTCAACTCGTATCCCAGCAATTCAGGATGCTGTTAAAGCTTTCTTTGGTAAAGAACCAAGTAAAGGTGTTAACCCTGATGAAGTTGTGGCTATCGGTGCTGCTATTCAAGGTGGTGTTTTAACGGGTGATGTGAAAGATGTATTGTTATTAGATGTTACTCCTCTATCATTAGGTATCGAAACTATGGGTGGTGTAATGACTAAATTAATCGAGTCTAACACAACCATTCCAACTAAAAAATCAGAAACGTTCTCAACTGCAGCTGATAACCAGCCTTCAGTAGAAATCCATATTTTACAAGGTGAGCGTCCTATGGCAGCTCAAAACCGTACAATTGGTCGTTTCATTTTAGATGGTATTCCACCAGCACCTCGTGGTGTGCCTCAGGTAGAAGTTGCTTTTGATATCGATGCTAACGGTATTTTACACGTAAGTGCAAAAGATAAAGCGAGCGGTAAAGAGCAAAAAATCCGTATCGAAGCATCATCGGGTTTAACTGATGCTGAGATTAAAAAAATGAAAGAAGAAGCAGAAGCTAATGCAGCAGATGATGCTAAGCAGAAAGAAGAAGCTGATAAAATTAACGGTGCTGATGCATTAATTTTCTCTACTGAAAAACAATTAAAAGAGTTTGGTGATAAATTATCAGCTGATAAAAAAGCACCAATCGAAGCTGGTTTAGAGAAATTAAAAGCAGCACATTTGTCTCGTAACTTTGCAGATATCGATGCAGCACAAGCTGAATTGCAAAATGCATGGAATGTAGCGTCAGAAGAAATGTACAAAGCTGGTGAGCAGCCTCAAGGCGGTGGTGAACAACCACAAGCTGATGGTCAGCCTCAAGCTGGTGGCGATAACGTTACTGATGTTGATTTCGAAGAAGTGAAAGACGAAGAGAAAAAGTAATTTTTCAGTCCGAAAGTCTGAGGTTGAAAAGCCGAAGATGACATATAAAAAAAGCGTCCCGATTTTACATCGGGACGCTTTTTTTATGCAGTGGCTTTTTGTATAACCTTCTTTCATAAGTTCTCCAGCATATTAATGCTATGAATTAAATGAAAGGTGATAACAAAAATAATCCTAATTATTTTGGCATTAAAACGCCATCAATAACGTGGGTAATTCCGTTGCTTGAAACAACATCTGCAATAGTAACGTTTGCACCGTTAATCATTACTTTACCATCTTTAACAGATACTTTAAGTTTGCCACCTTGTACAGTAGTTAACTCTTCACCATCTTTCAAATCTGCTGCTTTTAACGCACCAGGAACTACATGGTAAGTTAAAATTTTAGTCAAATCTGCTTTCATTTCTGGTTTCATTAAACCATCTAAAGTAGCTTTTGGAACTGCTGCAAATGCTTCGTTTGTTGGAGCAAATACAGTAAATGGTCCTGTACCGCTTAAAGTTTCAACTAAACCTGCTTGTTTTACCGCTGCTACCAATGTAGTGTGATCTTTAGATTCAATTGCGTTTTCTACAATGTTTTTTGAAGGTACCATCATTGCACCGCCAACTTCAACACCAGTTTCTTTTGCGGTAGTATCCATCGCCATTGAACTAGAATCTACTACTGTACTGTCTGCAGATGAATCTGTTTTAGGAGAACTACAAGCTACGATAGAAGCTAAAAATGTTGCACCCATTGCCAGACTTAAAAATTGCTTTTTCATGCTATTTGTTTTTTGTTTAAGTTTATAATTCGGGTACTTACGATAGAAACTGGCAAGCGGTTCTTCCTTAAGAAAAAAGGTGAGTAACATTTAGGTTGCAGAATAATCCTTCAAAAAATATACAATCATGTTTTCCAATTATCCTTTTTAAAAAGAGAATCAAAAATTTAAGCTTTCAAAATCAATCACTTACAAATTTCCATCGATAATATCCTGCAGCTCTTTTTCGTTTGCAGAAATCTCTTGTAGCAGCTTGAATTGATTTTTCGCTCTATCTAAGTTTTGTGTAGGATAGTTAGTTGGATAATAAGCATTTCCGCTTAAAAAATCAGTTAAAAAGCGTAAAGCTTGCATGTAAATCATATATCTGCCAGAAAATAAAATCAATTCTTTTTCTGTATCAGTAAGAATATTCTTCATTTCAGATAAATAACCTTTAACGGTGGCTTCAAAATAATTTATGCGTATTTTAACTTTACTTAAATCAATTTCATTTTCCGAAAACGCACAAAGATAAGTACGCAACATGTCGCCTAAATCTGATATGAATTTACCTGGCATTATGGTATCTAAATCGATTACACAAACACCTTCAAAGGTTTCTGCATTTAGCAATACGTTACTAATTTTTGTATCATGATGCATCACACGATCGGGGAAATCAGCTCTGTGTGAATAAGATTTAAAGAAATCTAAAAGGTATTTATATCTTAAAGCATCATCAATTTCGGCTTTGGCTTCGTCTTTTAGCTCCTTCGAAGCTTCGCTTACCACTACTGTAAATTGTTTAAATCTCAAGCCTAAATCATGAAAACCCGGGATGGTGGGCTCCAAAGTAGAAGCATCGAAATCATTTAATAAACGACTTAATTTTCCGAATTGCTTGGCTGCTTCATAAGCCTGATTTTCATCAACTAAAACATCTAATGAAACCGTATCTTCTACAAAAGGTAATAACCGCCAATATTCTTCATTAACATAAGCCATTTCCTCTCCGCCGATGGTAGAAATTGGTTTTATAAAAAGATATTCAGGGAATTTTTTAAGCAGATAGTTGGCTATTGCTTTTAAATTATTAGCCATTGCTAAAGGATTAGCGAAAACTAACGTATTAATATGTTGAAGAATGTATTGTTTGGTTGTGCTTGAAGGCGAAAGCAAATAGGTACGGTTTATTAGACCTGTACCTATTTGAGTAATTTTGATATTTTCTTTATTAAACCCGTATGCTTTTAAAACTTCAGAATCTAAATTTAATTCCATAGTTTTTCTGGGTATGTTCCGTTATTAACCAATTGGTTAATACTATCCTGAACATAAGGTTTATCTTCTTTGTAGGTTACGCCAAACCATTTGTTCGAAGTTGGTACAACTTGAAATGTAGCTTCTCCACTTTTAACAAGATTTTCGCCGATTAAAGGAATAAAAAATTCTGCTTTCGGTTTATCTTTATTTGCCATTGCAAACTCTACAAATAATTTCTCAGTTATTTTAAAAACAGCAGGAGTAAAGCCCCAAAAATTCATCGATACTGGTGTTTCGAAACTTAATGGAAATTCTTCTCCATCTTCTTCATAAAAGATGTTTCCATCTTTTGGATAAACTTTAGTACGCTCAATAATTTCTTCTAAATTACCAGCAGCATCTACTTTACAAACTCCACGAGAAACTGCACCAAATTCTGAAAGTGTTTTACCAACTTCGTATCCAATGATAGAAAAATTACTGTCTGAAGCTTCATCAGATAAGAAATCTACCATTTTTTTAAATGCATCGTAACCATAATAATCATCAGCATTAATTACGCAAAATGGTTCTTTAACTACGTTTCTAGCTGAAAGTATAGCATGAGCAGTACCCCAAGGTTTTTCTCTGTATATTTCTTCTTCTATACCGAATTGCTTTAAATCGAAATTTTGAAAAACATAATCTGTTTCAATTTTTCCATTTAATTTTGGTTCGAAAATAGATTTAAAATTATCTACAAATTCTTCTTTAATGATAAAAACAACTTTGCCAAAACCAGCATTAATTGCATCATAAATAGAATAATCAATAATGGTTTCACCGTTCGGGCCAAATCCATCAATCTGTTTCATGCTTCCATAGCGACTTGCCATTCCGGCAGCCAGTATTAATAGGGTAGGTTTCATATTACGAAAATAATAATACTAATGGTTTTTCAATTAGTATAAGCGTTAATTTTTTAGTGTAGAATATTAAATTTATTAAGATTAATCCGTTAAGCGTAATCTCAATTATTGCAACCTGCAATTTCACTTTGTTTAATACGAAATAAAGCTAAAATAGTTTTTGTTTTGAACTTTTATTTTGCAATGGTACCGCATTTTCATGTTACACCGTTAATTTTATTGTATTCCTTGAAGATTGTTAGATGGCCTAAAGATTTATACCAAAATGAATTTTTAAAATCCAAATAAGCCACCACCACTTTTAGTGCGTGTTTTTTTTCCAGTCAGCATCCCAAATAATCCTCTAACAATTTCTCTTCCTATTTGGCGGGTAATAGTAGCACCCATAACTTTCTCTACCAAACTTTTTTCGCCTGGTTTAGGTTTACTTTCAATTTCGGCTTGTTTTTGTGCTTCAGCTTCTTGCTTTTGTTGCTCTGCTGCTGCGGTTTGTTCGTTAATTCTTTTAGTTAAAATATCGTAAGCACTTTCAGGGTCAATTGCATCTTTGTATTTCGTGTACATTTGACTTCCTGATACAACTTTTTCGAAATCAGCGGCAGTTAGTGGTCCCATTACTGCTCTTGGTGGCGTTAGCATGGTAGCCGATACTTCTGTAGGAATTCCTTTTTCGTTTAAAACGGTTACTAATGCTTGTCCGGTTCCAAGTGAAGTTAATACTTTATCAATTTCATAGAACTCAGATTTTGGATAGGTGTTAACCGTCTTTTTTAATGCATCTACATCATTAGGTGTAAATGCCCGCAACGCATGCTGTACTCTATTTCCCAACTGACCTAAGACACTTTCTGGCACATCAGTAGGGGATTGCGTACAAAAGAAAACGCCAACACCTTTTGATCGTATTAGTCTGATTATCGTTTCAATTTGCTCTAAAAATGTTTTCGAAGAATTGTTAAAAAGCAAGTGCGCTTCATCAAAAAAGAAAACCAATTTCGGTTTGTCCAAATCTCCAACTTCTGGCAGCGTATTAAATAATTCAGCTAGCAGGCTGAGCAAGAAAGTAGAATATAAAACGGGTTGATTTTGAACGTCGGCAATGTTTAACAGGCTGATAACGCCCTTACCATCTACCCGTTCAAATAAATCATCGGCATCGAAAGATTTTTCTCCAAACATTCCTGCTAAACCTTGTTGTTCGATGGCAACAATCTTTCTTAAAATAGTACCTGAAGTTGCGGTTGAAATACTACCATAACTTTCTTTAATTTCTGCTGCACCAGTACCTTCTGAAAGGTAAGAGATTAGTTTTTTTAAATCATTAAGATCAATGATAGGCATTTTGTTATCATCTGCATATTTGAAAATAACAGCCATCACACCCGATTGAGTATCGTTTAAATCTAAAACTTTTGATAAAAGTGTAGGACCGAACTCTAAAACGGTTGCCCGCATTTGCGCACCAAGTTTGCCTGATAGCGAATATATTTCAACAGGAAAGCCGGTTGGCGTAAAAGGTTTATTTAATTGAGCAGACCGCTCTTCAATTTTCGGATTTACACTTCCGGGTTGGTTTAAGCCCGATAAATCTCCTTTAACATCAAGCATAAAAACAGGTACACCTGCATCAGAAAGCTGTTCGGCAAGCAATTGAAGTGTGCGGGTTTTACCTGTTCCAGTTGCACCAGCGATTAAACCGTGCCTGTTCATCATTTTTAAGGATAAATTTACTTCGGCATCTCCGTAAACCTGGCCTTCTAAAATGCCAGCCCCTAGATAAATTGATGAGCCTGTAGGAGAATATGCAGCCTTAATTTTTTCAATAAATTTTATAGAAGAATCACTCATTGTTTTAGTTTTAATGCCACAATTTAATAAACTAATGTTACAATAATGGTTTTTTAGCTTTGAGGAGCAAGACAATTTATCAACATGAATGATTTTCTTCTATACAAATGAGTTTAAGTATATCCCAAATACCCAGGTAGATTATCCGTTAGAGTTTCGATAATTGTTCGAATAATTCCTTTTGCTTGGCGTTTAAGTTAGTTGGTATTTTTACTTGCCATTTAACGTATAAATCGCCGAATTGATTTTCTTTTTTATATACTGGATAGCCTTTTCCTTTTAAGCGTAAATTGGTATCTGGTTGTGTGCCGGCAGGGATATTAAGTTTTACCTTACCGTTTAAAGTTTCTACAATTGCTTCTCCACCCAAAACTGCCGTATATAAATCTACATCTTGTTGTATATAAATGTCGTTTCCTTTTCGCTTAAATTTATGGTGTTCGGCTATATTAAAAGTGATGTATAAATCTCCTGCTGGACCATTATTCGGGCCGGGAGCGCCATAACCAGGAAGCTTGATTTTTTGTCCGTTTTCTACACCTGCAGGAATTGTTATTCGCACTTGCTTACCGTTAACGGTTAACGTTTGTTTGTGCGTGGTATAAGCATCCAATAAATTTAAGTTCAGTTCTGCAGTAAAATCCTGACCTTTAAAAGGAGATCGACCACTACTTCGTTGTCCACCACCTCCAAACATCGAAGAGAAGAAATCAGAGAAGTCATCGCCGCCGAAGCCTCCAGAGAATCCACGACCAAAACCGCCGCTTTGTGGCCTTTGCTGCTGCGAACTTTGCTGACCTGCATGCTGCCAATCTTTACCGTATCTATCGTATTTTTTCCTTTTTTCCGGGTCGCTTAAAACCTCGTTAGCCTCATTTATTTGTTGAAATTTTTTATTTGCTTCTTCATTATTAGGATTTAAATCGGGATGGTATTTTCGGGCTTGTTTTCTGTAAGCTTTTTTAATATCATCTGTTGTGGCATCTTTCGTAATTTCCAGAACTTTATAGTAATCTATGTAATCCATAATTTATTGCAAATAGTATTTATAGAGGGCGCTATTAATTTAAAATGTAAAATTACTTAATAACCGTAAACAACACTAATGTTAAAAAAAAAATGCTCCGATATTGGAGCATTTAAATTATTTATTATAAAATTTTATTTTTTGTTTTTAACGTATTTTTCTAACCATTGGTCTTGTTCCCAAAGGGCGTGTAAAATATTTTCTTTACCACGGTAGCCGTGTGCTTCGTAAGGTAAAAACACAAATCGAACAGTACCACCAGCACCTTTTATTGCTGCAAATAAGCGTTCACTATTTATTGGGAATGTACCTGTATTATCGTCAGAATCGCCATGGATTAGCAACAGCGGTGTTTTAATTTTATCTGCATAACTAAATGGACTCATTTCATAATACAATTGTGGTGCCTGCCAATACGTACGCTCTTCATTCTGGAAACCAAAGGGAGTTAATGTACGGTTATAGGCGCCGCTTCTGGCAATACCAGCAGCGAATAAGTTGGTGTGCGCTAAAAGATTGGCAGTCATAAATGCACCATAGCTATGTCCGCCAACGGCCATACGTTTTCTATCACCAACACCTAAATCAGATAATTTATTGATGGCCGCTTCGGCATTTAAACTTAACTGATCTACAAATGTATCGTTAGGCTTTTTGCCATCTTTTGCAACGATAGGCATTTCGGCATTGTCTAACACAGCATAACCTCTTGTTACCCAATAAATAGGTGAACCCCATGCAATTGCGGTAAATTTATCTTTCGAGCCACGGATTTGTGCGGCATCAGCTGCAGAGTTAAATTCACGAGGATAAGCCCAGATGATGGTTGGAAGTGGTCCATCTTTTTCTTTATTGTAACCTTTAGGCAAATATAAATCTCCTGTTAAATCAACTCCATCGGCTCGTTTATAAGAAATCTTTTCTTTAACAACACCATCTAAAGATGGATATGGATTCGAAAATGCAGTAACTGGTCTGTCGGCAATACGAAGCACTAAATTTTTGATGTAATAATTCGGCACAAGTTTCTGGCTCTCTTTTCTTGTTAATAGAATCAGTTTTTCAGCATCAATTACATCGCTTACATATTCAAAAGTTCCTTCTGCACTACGCCAAATAATATCATTTTTCTTGGTTGCTAAATCAAATTTCGCTAAGAAAGGTAAATCACCTTTATCCGATGAACCAACCGTGTTATTCATCAATAATTTTGTTCCATTATCAACAGTATGAATTACCGAGCGGCCGTATTTATTTTTTGTAGTAACTGGTGATCCTGGATTGCCATAAGCATCGGTTTGGTTGCGACTATACAGTTCTTCTAAAGCGCCTGTTGATGGATTGTATCTGCTAACTTTGCTGGTTTGTTTGCTTCTTAAACCCTCCATCACTAAAGCTAAATTTGCATCGCCCCACTGTACGCCACGAAAGCGGGTTTGGGTTTTAAAAAGTTCTTTCTCAGCACCAGAGAACGGAGCACTTAAAGCATAAACAGCATCGTGGAAAGGCACATTTTTCTTAATCAATCCACTATCTAAAGGTTTAGACCAAGTTATTGTCGCTGGTTCATCATCTCTCCAAGAAAAACCGCGAGGAACATTCTGCATGTTATCATAACCCGATGGCGTGCCTTCTGATGATGGTAATTCTGCCAGAACTTTAACCGCTTTACCAGCTAAATCGGTAATGGTAACTGTTGATGGAAAACCATTTGCTGTAACCAGATAAGAAAATGGCTTGCGAATGGTTTCAATTAGCATAAATGTTTTATCAGGTGATAAGTTTACTGAGCTATAAATAGCAGGCTTCCCGATTGGGGTTTCTACACCAGCTATGTTTTTTACCAATTGTGATGTGCCGTAGAATTCAAAAAGCTGCTCATCGAACGGCGATTTAATTAAATCCTGATAAGTTGGACTTGGTGCGGCCTTACCCAAATTTTGCTGAACAGTTGGACCTTGAGGCATTAAAGGTTTCACAGGAGCTGCGCTTGCAGGTTTGGTTACAGCTCTGTAGATAATTGTATTATCATTTAACCACGTTAAACCGCTTCCTAAAACCACATTTAAGAAAGCCTTATTAGTTTTGGTTGCTTTTTTAGTGGCAACATCGATGATGTATAAATCTACACCTTTTTGTGTTGTATTGGTGAAAGCAATTTTAGTTTGGGTTGGATTCCAACTGATGTTACTCGCGTACAATGGCGCAGGCAAACCCGAAACCGGAAAAGTTTTCTCGGTTTTAATGTTTTTTAAGCTAAAATTATTGATGTAGGTAATTCTGCTTGGAGAATAATTATTTGGATTTAAACGTAAGCCAGCAATGCGGTATTCTGGCATTGCCAATTCTTCTACAGATGGATATGAATTCCGCTCGCTAAACAAAATCCACTCGGCTTTATCATCGATACTTACGCCTGGCGTAGGTTTGGCAAGCAACAAATCAGCAATTTCTTTTGGTGGAAGCTGATAACTTACTGCATCTTGTGCGGTTGCATTTAATGAAATGCAGGTGCCAGCTATTAAAAAATAGAAGTGTAGTTTTTTAAACATAATCCGGTTTGGTTATTTGATATGGAAAATCAAATATTGCAAAATAAACCGACCAAAAAGGTAGCGTAACTGCTTATTTACACGCTTTAAAAAATATTTAGAAAAGCAAAGCAAGTAGTTCTTTTGTTCAATCAGTCCTGCTTTCACTCATAGTCCTCGCCCGAAAAAGCCTGTGCTATAAATACGCAACCATAATAAAAATAATTGTAGCGGGTTAAATTGGGCTTCAGGCTATCCGTTTAATCAGGTTTATTCGGCAAATTTATTGCTTTTGGCAACGAAAACCCATTTGCTTACTAAGGGTATAGTTTCTTAATTTCTGCTATCGAAGTAATAATCATTTCCTTCAAAATGGAAGTGTTAATGTCGTTCAGTTTTTTAATGTACACACAAGCTTTCCCACTTTTATGTTTGCCAAAGGTTTTAAGTAACCTTTCTCTATCATCATTATTTAATGAAAAGTATAAAGCGAAAGCATCTTTGCGGGGCGAAAAGCCGGCGAGAGGTGCATCGCCTTCATGTCCACTTGCATATTTGTAATGATAGCTTCCAAAACCAACAATAGCCGTACCCCACATTTTAGCTTCATGAGCTGATGCGTCTTCAAATATCTTAACCAATTCGAAGCTATCTTTTCGCTTACTTTCATCAGTAATTGAATTTAAAAATGCAGCTACATCCTTATTGTTTTCAGTTGTTTTATTTTTCGCCATTTTAAATTTTACTAATAAATAAAAATATATAATTATTTTATTGCAAAATAATTTATTAAAATTTTTTAAGATGGATGCAGTTGAATTTGAGGAGGGAAAATGATTTGATGGAAAACGTTAGGCATAAAAAAAAGGCTTGAAGTTTAACTCAAGCCTTTTTCATATTTTATTATCAATTATTTAAACTCCCTGAAATCTTGACCGTCTTTTATGTTTAGCAAGCTTTCATAAATCAAGCTGATAACATTATCAACATCTTCTTTGTGAACCATTTCTACAGTTGTGTGCATGTAGCGCAAAGGCAAAGAAATTAATGCAGATGGCACACCACCGTTTGAATAGGCGAAAGCATCGGTATCTGTTCCTGTAGAGCGAGATGAAGCCTGGCGTTGAAATGGAATTTCGTTTTTCTCAGCCGTTTTAATCAAAAGCTTATTTAAATTGGTTTGAACTGCTGGTGCATAAGAAACCACTGGTCCTTTACCGGCCGATAAATCTCCCTGAATGTTTTTATTAATCATTGGAGTTGTGGTATCGTGGGTTACATCGGTAATAATGGCAACATCAGGTTTTATGCGTTGTGCTATCATTTCAGCACCACGTAAGCCAATTTCTTCCTGTACAGAATTTACAATGTACAAAGCGAATGGAAGCTTTTTCTTATTTTCTTTTAACAAACGAGCAACTTCGGCAATCATAAAACCACCAACGCGATTATCTAAAGCACGACCAACATAATAGCGATCGTTCAATACCATAAATTCATCTTCATAGGTAATTACGCAGCCCACGTGGATGCCTAATTTTTCTACTTCCTCTTTCGTTGTGCAACCACAATCTAAAAAGATGTTTTTTAATTCTGGTGCCTGTTCTTTTTCACCATGACGAGTGTGTATGGCAGGCCATCCGAACACAGCTTTAATCAAACCTTTTTCGGTGTGGATATTTACCCTTTTAGATGGTGCAATTTGATGGTCTGAACCTCCGTTGCGTATAACATAAATTAAACCATCGGCAGTAATGTAATTTACATACCATGAAATTTCATCGGCATGTGCCTCTATAACAACTTTATAAGCAGCCTTTGGGTTAATAACACCAACCGCAGTTCCATAGTTATCAATAAAATGTTCGTCGATATATGGTTTTAGGTAATTAAGCCAAATTTTTTGTCCTTCCCATTCATAACCAGTTGGAGCAGGATTATTTATATATTCTTCAAGAAATTGTAACGATTTTTTGGTTACAACAGCTACGTGCTTCTTTTTGTCGTCTTCTTTTTTTTTAGCCATGATTTTGATTTACGATTTTAGATTTACGAATTTAGATTGGTATGGAGCAAAACAAATCGAAATCTAGTTTTTTATTATTTGAATTCTATTTTTTAAATCTGAATAATTTAAATTGTAATTCTACAATCTAAAATGCCAGTTCCATCACAACGAAATCGAAGCCATCTTTGTAAAATGTATCTTCGGTTTCGCTAAAGCCAAATTTAAAATAAAATTCCTTTGCATTAACACGGGCATTACACCAAAGCTCGGTTGCGTTCTGAATTTTACAATAATCTAAGATATATTCCATCAATTTTGTGCCAAAACCAAGTTTTTGTGCATCTGGCAAAACGGCAAGTTTTCTAAACTGATATACATCGCCCTGCGAAAATAGAGAAACAACACCAGTAAGTTTGTGTTCAGCGTATAAACCAAAATGTACACCTTCAAAGTCATCTTTAAGTTTTACAGAATCGAATGGCATATCAGGGTACATCGCTTCATGCCTGATGCGCCAGGTTAGGGACGGAAAAATTTGCTCAATTTGTATTAGCGTTTCCAAGTGTTAAATTTTTAGTTCCGTAAAATTTATAGATTAAGATGTTCAAAATTATAATGGCCGTCATGCCATAGCAAAATAAATTCCATCCGCCTTTATCCCATAAAAACAATCCTAATGCCGAACCACAACTTGCGCCAATAAAACTTACCGACATAAATATAGTGTTTAATCGATTTCTTGCTTCAGGTATCAGGGTGTAAATTCGGGTTTGATTGGTAACATGAATCGCCTGCTGACCAACATCAATTAATACAATTCCGATTACAAATAAATACAAGTGATTTTTGGTGAAATAAAATAAGGCAATGCTGATGATTTGTAGTACAAAACCAATCATAAGGTTTTTGCGAGGATTGTTTCCATCGCTCAGCTTACCAACCAAAGGTGCCGCCAAAGCACCTGCTGCGCCTGCAATACCGAATAAACCAATTTGTAAGGTTTGAAAATTAAATGGAGGATTGGCCAGAAATAAAACCATGGTTGTCCAAAATGCACTAATTATGGCAAACGCTAAAAAATTAATTATAGATGTTTCGCGTAAAACAGGTTGGGTTTTGATGTAACTAAACATCGAACTCATTAGTTGTTGATAACCACCTTTAAAAGATGGGTAGCTTTGAGGAAAACGTTTTGACATTAGAGCAATTAATAATGCACAAATTCCTGCCGCCATAAAATAAACTGCACGCCAACCTAACCAAAAACCAATGGTTCCGCTTACAGCTCTTGATGCTAAAATGCCAACCAGTAAGCCACTCATAATTACACCAATGTTAGCGCCACGATTTTCATCCGAACTTAAGTTGGCAGCAAGAGGCAGTATCAATTGAGGCACTATAGAACATGCACCTATTAAAACGGAAGCAATTTCGAGGAGGAAAAATGTTTTAGAAAAAGCAGCAACAAATAGCGCTAATATGGCTAACGCCGAGATAGTTAAAATTTGCTTTTTCCGCTCAAACATATCACCAAGTGGCACAAGAAGAAATAAACCTAAAGCGTAACCAATTTGAGTTAAATATGTAATTCTACCTGCAACACTTTCAGGAATTTTAAAATCTTTAGCCACCAAAATTACGAGTGGTTGGCAGTAATAAATATTTGCAACAATTAAGCCGGTGCAAAAGGCCATTAAAATTATATCAGCTCGTTTTAACATATGTAAAGGATGTAAAAATATGGAAAATGTAAGATGGAGTAAGATGTTAGATGTAAAATGGATAATGGGTGTGTCCTCCATATTCCATTATTCAATGTTAAAATATTAAGATGTAATATGGCTGATATAGATTTTTCGCCTTGCTTGTCTTCCATCAACCATCTTCCCTCATCCATCCCTACAATGGTATATTGCCGTGTTTTTTTCTTGGGTTATTTACAACTTTATTTTCAAGCATCTTAAAAGCTTTTATCAGTTTTATTCTGGTTTGTGCGGGTTCAATAACTTCATCTACAAAGCCACGTTCTGCTGCTCGGTATGGGTTTGCAAAAATATCCGAATATAATTTTTCCTTTTCAAGCCATTTCTCTTGTGGGTTTTCGGCAGAAGTAATTTCTCTTTTAAAGATAATTTCTGCTGCACCTTTAGCACCCATTACTGCAATCTCGGCGCTTGGCCATGCATAGTTCATGTCTGCGCCTATGTGTTTACTGTTCATTACATCGTAAGCGCCACCATAGGCTTTTCTGATAATAACAGTAATTCTTGGAACTGTAGCCTCGCTAAAGGCATATAGCAACTTAGCGCCGTTGGTAATAATTCCATTCCATTCTTGGTCTGTGCCCGGAAGAAAGCCAGGAACATCTTCAAAAACCAATAGTGGAATATTAAAGCAATCGCAAAAGCGTACAAAACGAGCAGCTTTTGTTGATGAATTGCTATCTAAAACGCCAGCTAAATAAGCAGGTTGATTGGCCACAATGCCGATACTTCTACCCGCTAAGCGGGCAAAACCTACAACTATATTTTCGGCAAATGCTTCATGAACTTCTAAAAAACTGTCTGCATCAGCAACTAATCCTATTATCTCTCTTATGTCGTAAGGTTGAGAAGCGTTTTGAGGCATAAAAGTATTTAACTGAGGTCTGCTTTCATCCGTCGGTTCGTATGGCAATTGTTCTGCCATTTCCTCACAATTTTGAGGCATATAGCTCAACAGTTTTTTAACATGTGTAATGGCATCAATTTCATTTGCACAAGCAAAATGCGTTACGCCAGATTTTGTAGCATGCGTATTTGCACCGCCTAATTCTTCTGAAGTTACTTCTTCATGTGTTACCGTTTTTACAACATTTGGTCCGGTTACAAACATGTATGAAGTATTTTCAACCATTAATATAAAATCGGTAATGGCAGGCGAATATACAGCACCACCAGCGCAAGGACCCATAATTGCCGATAATTGTGGGATAACACCAGAGGCCTGAACATTTTTATAAAAGATATCTGCATAACCACCTAATGAAACTACACCTTCCTGAATTCGTGCACCACCACTATCGTTTAACCCGATTAAAGGCGCTCCATTTTTCATGGCCATATCCATTAATTTGCATATTTTTTCAGCGTGAGTTTCTGATAATGAACCTCCAAATACTGTAAAATCTTGAGAAAAAACGTATGTTAAACGACCATTGATGGTTCCGTAACCCGTAATTACACCATCGCCCAAATACTTTTCTCGTTCCATACCGAAATCAGTACTACGGTGGGTAACCATCATGCCAATTTCTTCAAAACTTCCTTCATCCATTAAAAAGTGAATGCGTTCTCTGGCGGTTAATTTTCCCTTTTTGTGCTGACTGTCAATTCTTGCTTGTCCGCCGCCAAGGTTGGCCTGATTTATTTTGTCTTGAAGTAAAGCTATTTTCTTATCCATATTTGATCATACGAGATTTTAAAATTAAAAATAACAATTGGTATTGCAAGTTTAGCGAATAAGATTGCTGAGTATGAAGAAGATTTTACAATGTCGAATCTAACTTCATTATAAATCTAATAAGCTTAAAAAAATATCTAAGTCAATAATAACAATGGCAATAAGTTACGCTATATTTTTACAAATATATTTAAGGTAATTGCATTGAAAAACCAATTATCCGATTAATTTTGTAAGCAACATTAGAATAGCATTAGAAAACGAAATGTTTTTAAGAAAGTACAAATATTTAATCGTTGTGGCATTTATGCTAATCTTCAGTGCGAAGATGGTGATATCTGGTGCGCCTGTTTTTTGTGCTAGTATTGATAAGGAAATTATGAATGCTGTTATTATGCAAATTGAATTGGAGCATGATGGCGGGAAGGATGCGGGCAAGGAAACCATCAAATATTCAGATTTTAAATATGTTGAATTAAGTCACCCAATTTTTTCTTATGAATTTTCTTCAAGTCATTTCTTTTTGAAGAATAGTTTTATAGAGCATTTCAAAAGATATGTAGATCCATATCACGCCACGGTACCAACACCGCCACCTAACTTTATCTCGTAATAAGGTGTTATAATCCTATCTAACCTTTTTAATTGCTGTAACTTTTTGGTTCGAACCTTAAATTTATCACCTTTTTTAAGATAAGCGATTCTAGCATCACGATTTATTCGTTAAAATTTACCAGATAATTTATATCGTTATGCAAAAGTTTAACCCAGCCTTTTCAGGTTCGGATGTAAAGAAATACTTTCTTAAAAAGAATTTAAAAAAGGATTTACCTGCAAGTATTGTAGTTTTTTTAGTGGCATTGCCGCTGTGTTTAGGTATTGCCTTAGCTTCAGGAGCACCATTATTTGCTGGTTTAGTTACCGGTATTATTGGTGGTATTGTAGTAGCTTCCTGTAGTGGTTCGCAGTTAAGTGTAAGTGGTCCGGCTGCGGGTTTAACAGTTATTGTGTTGGGGGCAATTACATCATTAGGCAGTTACCCAACATTTTTACTGGCAGTAGTTTTGGCGGGAGTTTTCCAGTTAATATTAGGTTTGGTAAAAGCTGGAACCATTGGCAACTATTTTCCTTCGAGCGTTATCGAAGGCATGCTTGCGGCAATAGGTTTAATACTTATTTTAAAGCAGCTTCCGCATGCACTAGGTGTTGATACCGATTTTAGTGGCGATGAAGGTTTCTTTCAGCAAGATCATGAAAATACATTTTCTGCAATATCAGCAGCACTTGGGCATTTTAGTTTGGCAGCTGTTGTAATAAGCCTATTATCGATAGCCATATTAATTATTTGGCCTAAATTCCCGAAACTTGCGATAGTTCCGGCGCCACTTTTGGTCGTTTTGTTGGGTGTAATTGGGAGCATGGTTTTTGCAGGAACTGATTACGCATTAAGAGCCGACCAGATTGTAAAAATACCTGTTGTTGGGGGTTTTAGCGAATTTATGGGCTTATTTACAATGCCCGATTTTTCTCAACTTGCAAATAAAAATGTATATATCGTAGCAGCAACTATTGCTGTTGTGGCAAGTTTAGAAACTTTATTAAGTATCGAAGCCATTGATAAAATTGATCCGATAAAACGTGTTTCACCAACAAATAGAGAATTAATTGCTCAAGGCATTGGAAATATCGCAAGTGGTATGGTGGGCGGTTTGCCCATGACCTCGGTTATCGTTCGTAGTTCGGCAAATGTTAATGCCGGTGGCAGAACGAAAATGTCCGCTATTTATCATGGTACATGGTTATTGTTATCGCTATTGTTTATCCCACAGATAATTAATATGATACCGCTTTCATGTTTGGCGGCAATTTTATTGGTAACCGGTTATAAATTGACCAGAATCAGCCTTTTTAAACACATGTATCATAAAGGTTGGGATCAGTTTGTGCCATTTGTGGTTACCATTGTAGCGGTATTATTTACCGATTTACTAAAAGGTGTTGCAGTTGGTATGTTGGTTTCTATATTCTATTTATTGCGAACCAATATGCGTAATCCATTCTTTTATAGAATTACAAATGAGGGCGATAAAAAGAATATCCGTATAAAACTTGCCGAAGAAGTTTCATTCTTAAACAAGGCAGCAATTCAGGTATTGTTAACAAACATCCCAAAAGAAACTAATGTAATTATTGATGGTTCTAACGCCCGATTTATTGATCCTGATGTATTGGAAACCATCTTCAATTATAAACATAATGCTTACACAAAAGGGATTATAGTTACTTTAGAGCATATACAAAAACATTATACTGTACCTAAATTAACGAATAAAGTTGTTGAGGAGATAAATAGTTAGTTGAGTATATTTGCTAAAGTTTTAACCACAAAATTGAGTGCTTATACATGATACAGCAAGAATTTGCTAACAATGCAAAGACAATTTTAGCTTCAGATGATAATGTTATTGGTTTGGCAGTAACTGGTTCATGGCTAACAAATGAAATTGATGAGTTTTCTGACTTAGATTTAATTCTTGTTACTAAGCAAAAAGTATCTGGTGAAAAAGGTTTAATGTTGGAGTACGCACAAAGATTAGGTAACTTTTTATCTGGGTTTACAGGCGAGCATGTTGGTGAGCCCAGAGTGCTCATTTGTCTTTATGATAATCCACTTTTACATGTCGATATAAAATTTTTGACGCTTGATGAGTTTTATACAAGGATTGAAACACCACATTTATTACTTGATAAAACCGGACAACTTAAGGATGCTATTGATAATTCAGAAGCAAAGTTTCCATATCCCGACTATCAATGGATAGAAGATAGGATTTGGACTTGGATACATTATGCTTTACTTAAAATTGGGAGAGGTGAGTACTTTGAAGCATACGATTTCATGGGTTTTTTAAGAATGGTGGTTTTTGGTCCATTATTGCTCATTAAGAATGGTAAATTACCCCGTGGAGTTAGGAAAATGGAAATGGATATAGAAAGTAATGATTTAGCCCAACTTATGTTAACCGTACCTACTTACGATAGAAAATCATTGCTAAAAAGTTTAAAAAGTGCCGTTTCTTTATATAAAGAACTCCGAGCGGAGTTATATGGTAGCGATATTAATTTACAGAATAATACAGAGAAAAAGGTGATGAGTTATTTGGAGCATATCGAACAAATTGAAAATTAGATATATTTTAATCTAACAAACACCCTTAAACAAACAAAAAAATAGTTTCCTTAAGATTTAGTGATGTGGAGTTTTCCGTGTAAACCATCAAATTATACGCAAAAATAAAGCGAAAGTAAATATTAGTTACTTTCGCTTTATCTTAATCTATTTTTCTTCTGAGTTTGGCATATTGCCTGCATGGCCTTCGTTGCCTTTATCAGCATCTTCACGGGCTTCTTCCGAACCGAAATCTCCTTTTCCAAAATTTCTACCCAAATTTCCGGCGTCTGATTTTACCTTGTTCTTTTCGTTATTTTCATCGCTGTGGTGGCGAGGAACCAATCCATCAGGCATGTTGGTTGCATCTGCAGCATTGTCAGCGTTTTTATCACTTAAATTTTCGTTGGTATCTTTTTGATTTTCCATGATGTTATGTTTTATATAAATAGAACAGCAATAAACACGGATAGTTTTAAAAGGTATTTCGAAAAGAATAGTTCATTTTAGACTTAAAAATTTTGTGTTAATCTGTATGTGTATTTATAAAATCGGAAGGGATTTGGAAATGAATGGTTCTGTAGTTCTTAGGAAGCATCAGTCCCGCCATTCGCTTTATACCGATGACGAACCGGTATGCTCGCTGCTGTCGGGTTTGTAAACAAGGGTTGTTCTTTAATGTATTGGAACTTAAAAGAAAAGTATATTATTGAATGTGAAGTGGATTAAGAAATGAATGGTTCTGTAGTTCTTAGGAAACATCAGTCCCGCCATTCGCTTTATACCGATGAAGAATCGGTATGCTCGCTGCTGTCGGGTTTGTAAACAAGGGTTGTTCTTTAATGTATTGGAACTTAAAAGAAAAGTATATTATTGAATGTGAAGTGGATTAGGAAATGAATGGTTCTGTAGTTCTTCGGAAACGTCAGTCCCGCCATTCGCTTTATACCGATGAAGAATCGGTATGCTCGCTGCTGTCGGGTTTAAGAACTATGGTTTGTTGCAAACCGTTAAAAATTATTACTGCTTTAGCCACCTAGCCCTGGGTGTAGCGGTGCCCTGCAGCGAGGAGTTACGATGATGCAAAGCGTACAAGCGGTACGCAGGAAGAAATTAATTGATATGCAGAAGCCTTGCGCTCCAAATACTAGACTAATAAATTTATAAATTAAAAGTGCTTTTTTTGGAAATGAAAGCTACTGCTTATGGAGGTCAGCAGTCCCGCCATTCGCCTTATACCGATGAAGAATCGGTATAAGGCGAATGGCGGGTTTATAAACAAGGGGTTTGTTTCAAACCGGTAAAAATTATTACTGCTTTAGCCACCTAGCCCTGGGTGTAGCGGTACCCTGCAGCGAGGAGGTACGACGATGCAAAGTGTACAAGCGGAACACAGGAAGAAATTAATTGATATGCAAAAGCATTGCGCTCCAAAAATAAAGGATTTTATAAAATTAATTTTGATTTAATGGTCTAATTTTTGGAAATTAAAGCTACTGCTAATGGAGGTCAGTATTCCCGCCGTTCGCTTTATACCGATGAAGAATCGGTATGCTCGATGCTGTCGGGTTTATAAACAAGGGGTTTGTATACAAAGAATAAAAGTTTAAAGAGTTGACAAATTTATAATATGAAATTTATCAACTCTATTATTTTATAGGTTCATCTCAATCTTAGCCTCAACCTCAACCTAAGTCTCAACCTTAACCTCAATCTAATCTTCGGCCAAAAATGGATAGCGATAATCAGTAGGCGATTCGAAAACTTCTTTAATGGTACGAGGAGAAACCCAACGCAACAAATTAATCATCGATCCGGCTTTATCATTTGTACCAGAACCTCTAGCTCCACCAAATGGCTGCTGACCAACAACAGCGCCAGTACATTTATCATTAATATAAAAATTACCAGCCGAGTTACGTAAAGCGTGTGATGCTTTTTCGATTGCATATCTATCTTGAGCAATGAAAGCACCAGTTAAAGCGTAAGGTGATGTTGTGTCGATAACTTCTAAAATCGAATCAAAATCTTTATCTGCATAAACATAAACAGTTAAAACCGGTCCGAATAATTCTTCACACATAGTGGTATATTTCGGGTCATCAACTACTAAAACTGTAGGTTCAATAAAATAACCTTTGCTTTTATCGTAATTGCCACCAGCAATAATTTCTACACCAGTATCTTGTTTAGCTTGGTCTATATATTTCGCAAGTTTATCAAAAGAACGCTCATCAATAACGGCATTAATAAAATTAGTGAAATCTTCCGTTCCGCCCATTTTAAAGGTGGCCAAATCACGCAGCATGAGTTCTTTAATTTCAGGCCAAAGGCTTTCTGCAATATAAACGCGACTAGCTGCCGAGCATTTTTGTCCCTGGTATTCAAAAGCACCGCGAACAATGGCTGTACTTGCAACATTGGTTTGCGCAGATGGGTGAACAAGAATAAAATCTTTACCACCAGTTTCGCCAACAATACGAGGATATGATTTGTATTTATGAATATTTGTACCAATTGTTTTCCAAATTTCCTGGAAAACTTTTGTAGAACCAGTAAAATGAATACCTGCAAAATCTGGGTGATTAAATACTACATCTCCAGTTTCTGGTCCATCAGCATAAACCAGGTTAATTACGCCATCTGGCACACCAGCCTCACGGAAAATTTCCATTAAAAGGTTAGCCGCATAAATTTGGGTATCAGCAGGTTTCCAAACCAAAACATTACCCATCATAGCTGCAGATGCAGGTAAGTTTGCTGCAATTGCGGTAAAGTTGAAAGGTGTAAGTGCAAATACAAAACCTTCTAAAGGGCGTTGCTCTACACGATTCCAGTTACCACGAGGCGAAACAGGAGGCTGTTGCTTATAAATATCGGCCATGTAACTTACGTTAAAACGCAAGAAATCAATCAATTCGCAAGCGGCGTCAATTTCTGCCTGATAAGCATTTTTGCTTTGGCCAAGCATAGTTGCTGCATTTAGTTTATAGCGGTATTTGCCAGCAATTAAATCAGCAGCTTTTAAAAAGATTGCTGCTCTATGTTCCCAAGCAAGGTTTTCCCAATCTTCTTTTGCTGCCAAAGCAGCATCAATGGCTTGAGTAATGTGAGTTTTATCGCCAATGCTAAATTGCGCTAAAACATGTTGATGATCATGCGGTGCAACAACTTTACCTTTTTTATCGGTATGAATTGCTTTACCGCCAATATACATTGGGATATCTTGTTTGTATGAACGGGCTTCAGCAAGCGCATCTTTTAAAAGAGTGCGTTCTTTGCTACCAGGTGCATAGTTTAATATAGGTTCGTTTACCGGAGTTGGTACGTTAAAAAATCCTTTAAGCATATTTAATTTTTTATGATTTGGGCAAATATAAGGCTTTTTGGAGTAGGCAATTCTATTCTTCTGTAAAGAAAATAGGGGATGGGATGGATGAATAAATCACCACTGATAATGAATGTTTTTTAGGGATAAAGAATTATACTAATACACCAGAGCCAAATACCTTCCATGGTGGCTTACGCAACCTGGCTCCGTACTTTTATAATCGAAAACATTATCAGGAGCTTCGTAGATATTAATTGTTATCTTATCGAGGTGACTAAAAACTGGTGATGAAACCGAGTGTATATATTTTAAACTTATCTCAGTTTTAGTAAAATACAAATCACCTTCAACATTTACTTCGCCATAAGTGCTGGAATGAATTGTACAGCTTAAACTTTTTGGCGCAAAATTTCGGATACCGGTTTTTCGATTGTGGATTTTATATGCAGCTTCTTTCATGCTCCAGAATATCCAAACCATCAAATCAGGGTTATTCGATTTTAAAATATTATTCTGCTCATCATCCGTAAAAATCTTATCAAGATAGCCTTTGCGTTTCCAATTGCTTTGAACTTTGGCAAGGGTAAGATCTACGATATCATTACCCAGCATTAGCTTTTAATTTGCTTTCTATAACTTCTACAGTAGCTTTTACATTGAGCATCTTTGCCATAGAATCATTGTCGATTTCTATTTTGAATTTTTCCTCGATATCAAGCACAATATCAACCAAATTGGCAGAATTTATCTTTAAGTCAGTTATGAAATCGGTGTTTTCATCAATGTTTTCTAAAGCCGAAATTTCTTCGCTGTATGGCTTAATAATGATTTTCAACTCTGCAATTATCTCTTCTTTACTCATGGTTATATTTTTTTAAAATAACACAAACATTTATATCACCAAAACCAAAACTGGCTTTAGTCAATACATTAATTTTTTTTTCGATTAAGGTTTGTGGAATTCGATTTTCATTAATTAATGCCGTTATTTCAGGGTTTAAATCCTCACAATTTATATTTGGGAAAATAAAATTTTGTTCTAATTCCAGCACTGAAGCAACGCATTCTATGCTTCCGGCAGCGCTTATACAATGACCAATCATTCCTTTTAAGGAGTTTATGTATGGAAAGTTTTCAGCAGTTGAACCCAAGGCAATTTTCCAGTTCTCAATTTCCAGCGAATCTTTTGTTGTTGCTGTTAGATGTCCGTTGATTACATCTATTTCACTCGCCTGGATATTTGCACTTTCCAGGGCTTTTGTAATGCATCGCTGAACACTTTCAGGATTTGGTGCTGTCATGGTACCTAAACCTCTTTGTCCGCCAGAATTTAAATGCCCTCCCAAAACCTCAGCGTAAATTTTTGCATTTCTTTTCAAAGCCGAATCAAGTGATTCTAAAACCAGTGCTCCGGCTCCGCTACCTGGTACAAAACCACTAGCTGTTAAGCTCATTGGGCGGCTTCCTTTTTCAGGTTCGCTATTGTGTTTAAATGTACAAACTTTCATGGCATCAAAGCCACCCCAAATGTATGGACCGCTGTCGCTCGTACTACCTGCAAGCATTCGTTTGGCCTGACCAGATTTTATTCTTTCGTATGCCAGTAAAAGGCTTTCGGCGCCAGTTGCACAAGCCGATGAATTAGTACTTACCTGATTACCTAAACCCAATTTACCACTTATAAAAGCACTTACACCACTGGCCATGGTTTGTATAACAACAGAACTTCCAAGCTTGCGAATTTCCATGTCGTCGATTTTATTAATCGCCCATCTAAATTTATCAATTCCAGAAGTGCCGGTACCGAAAATTGTTCCGCTATCCCAATCCGGGCTATCTTCGCTGCTCTTTTCCAAACCGGCATCTTCCCAGGCATCTAAACCAGCTATAACACCATAAATAATACCAGTGCTGTTTAAATTTCGTAGTTCTAAGGATGAAAAGTATTGTGCAATTCTATCATCACTAAGCTGTGGTTTACCTGCAATTTGGCATGAAAAACCAAGTGCTTCAAGGTCAGGTTGATGTGTGATGCCTGAAAGCCCGTTTTTTATCGAATAAGTAAAATCAGAAATAGTTGTACCATTTGGGGCACAAACGCCTAGGCCGGTAATTACTACTCTATTGTTCATTTGGATTAGAAATTAACATGCCTGAAATGGTTCCTTTACAAATTATATTTCCGGTTTCATCTTCCATTTTTACGTTGCAGCTTAATTTACTAAAGCGGAAATATATTTTCTCACTGGTTACTTTAACGCTAACTCCAGGATAAACAGGCTTTAAAAAATCTATTGAGTTTGACGTCATCGCTAATGACGCTTTGTTTATATCCAAATCATCTTTAAGCAGATACAAACCCAAACATACCAAGCCAATTTGAGCCATAGTTTCTGTTAATATAACTGCCGGAGTTACTGGGAGATTCTTAAAATGACTATCGTAAAAATATAAATTTTTGTTGTAGGTACAAGTTCCAATAGCACCATTTTCATCAACATGCAACAACTCATCAACAAACAAAAAGTCTTTTCCGTAAGGTAATTTTTTAAGTATATCCTGATGATTCATATTACCATTGTAAAAGAATTCTTTGGGCAGAAAATCCTGGTCCGAAGCTTAGCATTAATCCTCTTTCTCCCGCTGCAGGATTTTTATCCATGTAACTTTCTAACACATATAAAACGGTTGCACTACTCATGTTGCCGTATTGGCGTAAAATTTCTTTTGTTTCGTTTATGTTTTTGCCCAATTTGCCAAAAAGTTCTTCAACAACCTGAATTATTTTTTTTCCTCCGGGATGGAATATCAGATGGTCGATATCTTGTATTTCTAAATTATTTTTCTTTAAAAATGGATGTATAATTTGTGGGAAATGGTCTGCTATTGTTTCAGGCACTTCGACATCCAATACCATTTGTAGGCCAGTATTCGTTAGTTTAAAACCCATCATTTCTTCGGCATCGTAGAAGTGGTACATCTCTTCGGCTAGTATTTCTGGCCCTTTATCTTCATCATTAGAACTTAGCAAAACGCAAGCAGCACCATCTCCGAATATCGCTGCACTAACAATGTTTGCCATCGAGTAATCGTTAAGCTGAAAGGTTGCAGTTGGCGATTCTACTGCTATAACAGCAGCTCTTTTACCTGGATTAGCTTTTAAAAAGTTTTTCGCATAAATCATTCCCGAAACGCCTGCCGCACAACCCATTTCTGTAACAGGCAAACGAACAATATCCTGGCGGAGCTTTAGAGCGTTAATTAAATAGGCATCTAAAGAAGGAATCATTATCCCGGTACAGCTTACTGTAATTATATAATCTAAATCTTTTGGTTGCCATCCTGCTTTTTCCAACGCAGTTTCTAAGCATTTCGTACCAAGTTTAATGCCTTCTCTTATGTAAATGTCATTTCGTTTTTCGAAACTTAAATCGCTAAATACCTCTTCGGGCGACATGAAAGAATACCGTTTATCTACTGCGGCACCCTCAAAAATTTTTTTAACTTTTCTAATAAAACGCTCATCCTGGTCTTTTAGCCAAACATCTAAAAAAGGTATTATATCTTCTGTAGCTCTCCAAAATTCGGGTAGGGCTTTACCAACTGCTTTTACAATTACACTCATATCGTTTTAATTATCCATTGGTAGCGAAATGCCCATTTCCATTTAATAGAGCTATGTTTTAAATTTAATATTTTGGTGTATTTCTGTAAATCTGCTAATTTAAATCCACGTAATATGGAAACTAACCCATCTTCTCTAGACATATCATTTAACCTAAAAACAAAGCATAAAGTTTTAAAAAGCCTGTAAGCTAAAGCACTTCTTTCTAAATCGTTTATTACAATTCCCACTTTTGCTGATGCTATAAAATCTGTCAGCAATTTGATAATTTCATCATCTTTAAAATGATGTAAGGTTAGTGTACAAAGTAATATATCGTTAGCTTCATTTCTTATTGTACCATCAAAAATATCACTGCATTGATAAGAAATGTTTGCGTAATTTTTAGATAAATTTTCGGCATGTTGTACGGTAAATTTATTGGCATCGATACCTTTTAAAATAAAGTTTAGTCCATTTGAAGTGGCGTAATCAGCTAATGCTCTAAGCATATCGCCATTGCCACAACCTATATCTGTAATACGTATAAGTTCAGTATGCGGTTTGCTTTTCAGTAAAGTTTTAACTCCATCCAGGGTAACTTTATTTCCTCCTAGTAATTGGTTGATGCTTGCAATTTTATCCAGGGCATCTCTCAGAATTTCTCCCTCCATCTGGAAATCGTCCATAAGTTCGGGCGCATTGCTTCTATAAGTGGTATCTATAGCCATTAACTTGGTATTGTAATTGGTTTTCCGTGTGTATTTTTTATGATTGTATTTAATACAAAGGGCATTGCTGTAATGGTCTTCATAGCGAATTTTTCAATTGTTTTTTTACTTAATATTGAGCTAAGCATTCTTCCCATTTGAAGGCGATTACTAAATAATTTTTTCCAGCTCAATTCATAAATTTTTTCCAATTCCGTTCTCGACGCAATTGCGCCATTATGGTATTTAATTAGAAGTTCTGATACTATTTTTGCACTGTGAATGGCCATAGCCATACCGTTTCCACAAAGTGGATGTATTAATCCCGCCGTATCACCAATCATTAAAACATGATCGAATACAGGTTCTTTGGCTTCGAAAGAAATTTGACTTATGGTTAATGGTGAATCGAAAATCATTGTTGCGTTTTCGAAAATGGCTTTAAGGTTTTTGTTTTTGTAAAGTACGTTTTCTTGATATGTTTCTATGCTTTTGTGTTTTTTAAAGCTATTGTAATCAGCTAAATAACAGATGTTTAGTTTGTTGTTTTCAACTTTTGAAACACCACAATAACCGCCTTCAAAATTATTAAGGCTAACTAAATTTTCATCAAAATCCGAATTATAATGGGCTTTGACAGCTAAATAGGGCGAATTTTTTTTAATAAAACTACGCTCCATTTTAATATCTATAGCTGCTCTTTTACCGTAAGCACCAATAACATGATGGGCTGTAAAGAGTTCGCCGTTTGAGGTTTCAACATTAAAAATATTGCTTTCAAACTTAATATTTAGCGCCGCATCATTAACTATGTTTACACCAATTTTTATTGCTTTATGATATAGAAATTCATCAATTGCATACCTGCTTAAACCAATGCCACCTAATGGTAGTTTTGTGTTAACCGATTTACCAGAATTTGAAGTGAATTGTAAAGTGGTAATTTTGGCAGGAAATAGTTCATCTAAATCAATATTTAACCATTGGAAATATGGCAAAATCTCATTTGAGATGTATTCACCACAAACTTTATGATGAGGGTAAGTTTGCTTTTCTATTAAAGTTACCGCTAAACCGAAATGTTGAAGATGAATTGCAGCAGTTAAGCCAGCTAATCCACCACCAATAATTAAAATTTCTGTTTCTAGGGGCATACAATCGAAAGGATAATACAAGGTAACACTTTAAATTAACCTTTGTTAGGGAATTTTGATGATTAATAGCCAATATCAGATTTACCAAACGTGTACGCTTACCTATTACTCGTCTCTGTCATATTTAAATCTGTATCAAAAGGACTTTTAGTAAATGGATAAATGGATTGTTTAACAAATCCTTTTGGGTATGCGGCCTCATGAACGCCAGTGCCTGCAGGCCATTTTTTTCCGGGTAAATAATAGGTGCCAAAAATCATATCAATAAAAGGAAATATGGATGCAAAGTTATGTCCATAATATTTTGGATCTTCACAGTGATGCCAATGATGGTACTGTGGCGTAGTAAAAATGTATTTTAACAGACCAAAGTTAATTCTGGTATTAGCATGAATTAAGACCGCATGAATGGCTATAAAAATGATATATGTGTTAAATACCGCAGACGAAAATCCCAAAATATATAACGGTATAAATGTCATAGCTCTGGTAAAGAAAATATCAATAAAATGTGTCCGACTTCCAGCTAGCCAATCCATATTTTGTGTAGAATGATGTATGGAATGGAAACGCCATAATGAAACACGAGTATGGAAAAAACGATGTGCCCAGTATTGAAACAAATCTGTTGTAAAGAATGCTAAAAACAGAGCCAGTACAAATGGCAAACTTTGCACCCAAATATGAAGTTTATCTAAGCCAATCCAACCAAAGAAAATTATGGCTGGTTTTTGGGTTACAATGCCAAAAAATTGAATAAATAAATGACTAATTACAAAGTAAGTTAAATCAGTCCGCCATTCTTCATGGAATTTGGTTTGGTTTTTGTTTTTTGGAAAAAATAGTTCGAGCGGTACAAAAATAGCCACCATTAAGAGTAGATCCAATATCATCCAATCTAGTCCAAAATGCCACCTCGACTTTGCCACATCTCTACCTTCAACGCTTAAAGCCCCTAAAATTACGGCCAATGCTGATAAAGCAAATCCAGGCCAACCCCACTTAAATTTTTTACTTAAAATTACGCTCAAGGCTGCAAAAAAGAATGAAGCAATTATGCCACCAAGCATCAAAGCCTCCATACTATCTTTGGTGTAAATCTCTCTAAATTCTGGGGTGGTAAGTTTTTCAGGATAATGAAAACAAAGAATTCCTAGCAATGCTAACACAGCTAAAAATATGGAAAGATAACCACTTATTTGACCCTGACCAATTACTAAACGCTTATTTGAAGGCATTAATTAAATTTTTCTTAAACTGTTAGTTACAAATTATTCATTCAATTTATTTTAAATAAATCGATACCGTTATGTTAGTATATATAGTGGGATAGAATACAAATAGGGATTAGACAAGATACCGTAATCGCTAAGCTCTGACAGCAAACAAATTAAAATAAATATTTTGTTAAAAACAAGCAAACTTTTTTTTAAGGTAATAGTTGCATTAATGTGTATCGCAAAAAGCGATGCCTCAATATTTTATTAAATCCGTATTTTTGAAAACCATTTGATATGCTAATTAACTACTTACGACTACTTCTCCTTCCATTTTCTTTAATTTATGGTATGGCCATAACGCTTCGTAAAAAACTTTACGATTGGGGTATTATGCGTTCGGTTAAATTTGATTTGCCAGTGATTTGCGTTGGTAATTTAGCCGTTGGCGGTTCGGGCAAAACGCCTACAACCGAATATTTGGTTAAACTTCTAGCTGATTATAAAATTGCTATTTTAAGTAGAGGTTATGGTCGAAAAACAAAGGGATACATTTTGGCTGATGCGACTGCTACTGCCGAAACAGTTGGAGATGAGCCTTTACAATATTACAATAAATTAAAAAATATAACTGTAGCCGTTTGCGAAGATAGGGCAGATGGCATTAATAAACTCAAAGAAACACACGACTTAATTATTCTTGACGATGCTTTTCAACATCGTGCCGTTCGTGCGGGTTTTAATATTTTATTGTTCGAATTTAGAAAATTAGGCACTTTACAGTTTTTATTGCCTGCCGGAAATTTGAGAGATGTTTTTTCATCAAGGAAAAGAGCCGATGTTTTATTGGTAACAAAATCTCCAGTTCCGCTATTGCATGTGGCTCAGCAAGCATCAATAAACGAGTTGCAACCAAATAGTAATCAGCCCGTGTTGCATTCTTATTTAAAATATGGCGATTTACATCACTTGAATCAATCTAAAGTTTTACCACTAAAGGAAATTAAAGATTTTGAGATATTTCTAATAACCGGCATTGCAAATCCAGAACCTTTAATTGAAGAATTACAGAAATATTCTGATAATATTCATCATGAAGAGTTTGCCGATCATCATACGTTTTCATCAGCTGAAATACTTAAATTCAGAGCGGCATTTGATAAATCTACAAACGCCGAAAAAATTATTATAACAACAGAAAAGGATAGTCAGCGTTTAAGAGCTATTGAATTGAATGATTTGACTGCAAATTTACCAATATACTTTTTGCCGGTAGAGGTTGAATTATTTGAAGAAGATAAGATTACCTTTGATGAACTTATTTTAAACTATGTTAAGAGCAATAGAAGAAACAGTTGAATATATAAAACGCAAAACTGAAAATTTTAAACCCGAAATCGGAATAATTTTAGGTACCGGTTTAGGTGGTTTAGTTAAAGATATTGAGGTGCAATTTCAACTGATGTACTCAAATATCCCTAATTTCCCAATTTCAACACTAGAGTTTCATAGTGGAAAATTAATTTTTGGAACTTTAAACGGAAAAAAAATTATAGCCATGCAAGGCCGTTTGCATTATTACGAAGGCTACAGTATGCAACAAATCACATTTCCGGTAAGGGTAATGAAGGGTTTGGGTATCGAAAATTTAATTGTATCAAATGCTGCTGGCTCTATAAATCCAGAATTTAAAAAAGGCGATTTAATGATAATTGAAGATCATATAAATCTTCAGCCCGATAACCCACTTCGGGGATTAATTGAAAGTGAATTAGGTCCTCGCTTTCCTGATATGAGCCAGCCTTATAAAAAAACCATCATCGCTAAAGCATTAGAGATTGCTAAGGATATTGATGTAAAATGCCATAAAGGTGTATATGTAGCCGTTTCGGGGCCAAATTTAGAAACTAAAGCAGAATATAAATACCTTCGTTTAATTGGCGCCGATGCTGTGGGAATGAGCACAGTACCTGAAGTAATTGTTGCCAATCATGCAGGTTTACCTGTTTTTGCCATTTCTGTATTAACTGATGAAGGTTTTCCGGAAGATTTACAACCATTTAATTTAGATGAAATTTTAGAAGCAGCCGCAAAAGCAGAACCTAAAATGACCGAGATTTTAACCAAACTAATTGCCGAATTATAAAATGCGTAAAGTTGTATTATTCTGTTTTGTAGTTCTCCTATTTATTGGTGCAAATGATGTATGCGCACAAGATTTAAAAACAAATGTTGGCAATAATAAAGAACTCGATTCTTTACGTAAAAAAGAAGAGGGTGCAAAAGACTCGGTAGTTTTTAATGCCAAATACATTCGTTTCACTAAACTATCATTAAGTAAAGATAGTATTGTGCTTTTACCGCTCGATACTTCAACAACTAATATTCAGAATTATAGTCCGGTAATGCAGCCAAAACACCCAACCATTACCACAGGTAGCATGGGGCAGGTTGCAAGGCCATTATTATATGAGCCATCCAAAAGAATTGGTTTTGATGTTGGGTTTCATTCTTTAGATTATTATGCATTAACACCTGAAGATATAATTTACTATCAGGCAAGGTCGCCATTTACCAGTTTATATTTAATAAGTGCTGGTCAAAAAGAACAGATGTTCAAAGGAACTCATAGTCAGAACATTAAAAAGAATTGGAATGCAGGTATAAATTTTAACCGCATGGACTCTCGTGGATTTTACAGCAGACAAAGAGGAGATAATCTAAATATTGCTTTGTTCAGTTGGTATCAATCTCCAAGTAAAAGATATAATATGTGGGCTTCGGCTATTTTTAATACCATGCGAGCATTCGAAAACGGTGGTGTTAGAAGTGATTCCAGTATATTTGAGCCCGATTATGATAAACTTCCCAGAGATGCTGAAGCAACGCGTTTATCAACAGCCAGAAATCTTTATCGTAAAAACACTATATTTTTAAAGCAAACCTATTATGTTGGTCGCATTGATAGCTCAACTACCATAAATGGCTCTGTACAACCAACAAATAAAATTACCTACACGGTAGAATATAATAATGATAGTTATAGCTTTTCTAAAGACGAAGCCGACGATAATACTGTAATTCCAAGAGCGCTAACAAAAAGTGATGGACTGGTAGATGCAACATTCACCAACGATTCTACACATGTGCAGCATGTAAAAAACGAGTTTATTTACAGTTTTTTTCTTCGACCAAAAAATTCATCAGTTATAAAAAATGAATTAAAAATTGATGCCGGTATTCGTCACGATTATTATCAATACAACTCATTAGGCTTAACAAGGACGGGAGCAACTTATGATACCCGTTCTTTTGGTTTTCAAAACATAACTGTGTTAGGCGTTCTGGGTTATCGCTTCACCAGTAATATCGATTTAAACCTAGATGTTCAACAAATTTTTCAAGGAAGAAATGCAGGTGATTATTTATATGAAGCTAAAAGTAGGATTGCCTTAGGTAAAACCATCGGTAGGATAGAAGTTGGTGCTTATCTTCAAAATCAATCGCCATCAGAACTTTTTAATTACTATAATGGAAACCACTTCGTATGGATAAATTCTGATTTGAAGAACACCAAAGTTGCAAATCTATCATTCAATTACATAAATGATAAGCTAATGCTTGAGGCCGGAGCTAAGTATTTCTTAACCAGTAATTACTTATATTTTGGTTCATCAATAACAGGGATAAATAATTTTAATATTAAGCCTCTACAAGAAACAGAAGATATAAGTTTGATTAGACTAGATGTATCGAAAAAATGGCGTTTTGGTAAATTTGTTTTGGAGAACTATTTAGCTTATCAAAAAACAGATAACGAAAGTGTTTTAAGAACGCCAGAATTTTATACTTGTAATAGCGTTTATTTCGACCAAACATTTTTTAAAGTATTAAAAACAAATATAGGTTTTGATGTAAGATACAATACCGCTTATGCAAGTTATTCTTACTCACCAGCGCTATCTCAGTTCTATGTTGGTGATGCTAATATTTTAAAATCTACACCTGTTGTAGATGTTTTTTTAAAAGCAAACCTAAAGCGAGCTAATATTTTTGTGAAATACGATTACCTGAACCAAGGTTTAATATCTCCTGGATATTTCACGGTGAATCGTTATCCTATGCCAGATGCATTATTAAAATTTGGTGTTACCTGGAACTTTTACGATTAATTTTATGGCATAAAAAAAGCGTCCTGATGTTAAATCGGGACGCTTTTTTTAATTTTAGGTTGTTTAGAGTGAATAACCAATAGTAAAACCAATAATTCTGTTTCTTAATTTGTCATCACCTGCTCTCTCATCTTTAGGGATTAAGTTTGATATACCTAGACCGTAGTTAGCACCTATTGATACGCCACTATTTAAGCGATAAGCCAAGCCAAAGTTTGCACCAAAGTCGATACTGCTCAAATCATCACCAACTGCACTACCGAAATTTAAATCTCTATCTTTAAATGTACTTAAGTCCACCGTGGTGCTGGTGTAAGTTTCTGGATATTTGTTTTTTCCTGAAATGTTGAAGCCAACATAAGGACCTGCACTAATTTGAAATGCACCAGCATCTCCAGTTGGTATTTTCACTACTGCGTTAATTGGTACTTCAATAGCCATAACATCTTGTTTAAATGTTACAGTTCCGGTTGTTTCTATTTTAGCACCCTTATTTTGTAATGAAATGCCCGGTTGAAGAAAGAAATTATTTCCAATACCAAAATCTCCGTAAGCCGTAACATTATAACCAATGTTGTTTTTATAATCAAGGTCGTAAATTCCTGTTCCGTTGTAGCTTGAAAGGTTAACACCCGCTTTTAATCCAAATCTCGCATCAGAACCTGTCCTTTTTGTTTGTGCAAAAGCACCTGTAGCTAATAAAATAACCGACGCACTTAATAATAACTTTTTCATAATATTTTTTCTTTTAGGTAAAGGATCTTGTTTTTAAATTTTATAGGTCGAAACCTTGTTAATTAATCTCCCCTTTTCCAAAAGTTATGCCAAAGTATCATGGCTGCTACAAATTTATATGCTAATATGTTGGTTTACAGTATGATTTTTACGATTAATTTTACGGCATAAAAAAAGCGTCCCGATGTTAAATCGGGACGCTTTTCTTTTAATTTTAGGTTGTTTAGAACGAATAACCTACCGTAAATCCTAATACACGGTTCGTTAATTTTGAATCACCAACTCTAGAATCTTTTGCGATTAAATTCGATAAACCTAAACCATAGTTAGCACCTACTAAGAAACCTGAAGTTGTACGGTAAGCTAAACCAAAGTTTGCACCAAAATCTGTACTTCCGTAGTTTTTGTCTGTTGTGCTACCAAATGATAAATCGTTTTCATTTGAACCATTTATAACTGTACTTGTGTTTGTAGTGTTGTTAAGGGTTGTAGTCGTAGTTTCTGATTTGTTTTTACCAGCAATGTTGAAACCAACATATGGGCCAGCACTAATTTGAACTGCACCAGCATCACCTGTAGGGATTCTGAATACTGCATTAATTGGTACCTCAATAGCCATTAAACTTGTTTTATTTGTAGAAACGTTAGTAACTGTTGTGTTTCCTGATGTAAGTGAATTTGTTGATTCAAATTTAGCACCTTTATTTTGTAATGAAATTCCAGGTTGGATAAAGAAATTATTTCCAACACCAAAATCTGCAAAAGCGGTAACGTTAAAGCCTACATTGTCTTTCACATTGTCGTTAAATGCATCAGAACCAGTAGTTCCGCTAGAATTAAATCTTGCTAAGTTAACACCCGCTTTTAAACCAAATCTTGCATCCGAACCTGTCATTTTTGTTTGTGCAAAAGCACCTGTAGCCAATAAAATAACCGACGCACTTAATAATAACTTTTTCATAATATTTTTTCTTTTAGGTAAAGAATCTTGTTTTTAAATTTTATAGGTTGAAACCCTGTTAATTAATCTCCCCTTTTCCAAAAGCTATGCCAAAGTATCATGGCTGTTACAAATTTATATGCTAATATGTTGGTTTACAGTATGATTTTTTAATGATTTAGTGTTTAAATCAACGTTGCTAATGTTAAATGATGTTAAGAAATAGATGTATAGAAATCAGGAATGTTGTAAAAAGCGAAGTGTTTTATACTCATTGAATAAGGTTGGGTAAGATATCAGACTTAAAAGAACCTTTAGGTTGTTAACTATAAATATTTGCTCTTAGTTCTGTGAGATTCTGTGTTTCTGTGGCAGATAAATGGCAAAGAAAAGTAATAGCCACAGAAACGCAGAAGGCACGGAAATTAGTGCTAGCTGAATATCCAGAGCATTTAACACTACAAATCTATTGTTATGTTTTTTGTGGCTTTTTCTTAGCGGCTGGAAATAATACGTTGTTTAGGATAAGTCTATAACCTGCGGAGTTTGGATGCAGATTTAAGTCGGTGGGTGGGTCGCCTACAGCGTGCTGGTAATCTTCTGGATCATGACCTCCATAAAACGTAAACTGGCCTTTACCAATTTCACCATGTAAATACCGAACTTCTGCGGCACCTTTATTTTCACCCAAAACGGTAACACTTGTTTTAATTAAATTCTTTCTGAAAGCGGTGGTTTGCCCCATAAAACCTTTGATAACTTTATCATGGTTTTGAGTAAGCATGGTTGGTACTAAATCCCATTTGGCGGAGAAATCAAATAAGGTAAAATAATCGTTCGTTTCATTTAAACCTCGGTTATTGGTTACATCAATATCCGAGAACTCATAATTCATTGGGTTATTATCGAGCTTAAAATTCTGGAAAGCCAGCGTTTTATTAAAATCTAATTTTGCTTGAGCATTAGGATCTGCACCATCACCATCGAACATAGCGGCACAAATATCTACACCTTCTGCTGCGAGAGCGATATCGAAACTGTCTGTTCCAGAACACATTGCGAACATAAAACCGCCGCCTGCACAATATTCTTTAATATGCTTTGCAACTGCCAATTTCATTTCCGAAACCTTTTTGTAACCCAATCTTTTGGCTAAAGCTTCCTGGCTTTTAACATCTTCCTGGTACCATGTTGCATACCTGAATGACGACCAAAACCGACCATATTGTCCGGTAAAATCTTCATGGTGTAAATGTAACCAATCATATTTGCTCAATTTATCTTGCAAAATATCATCATCATAAATTACCTCATAAGGGATTTCGGCATAAGTGAGTACAAGTGTTACCGCATCATCCCAAGGAAGTTTGCTTTTTGGTGAGTAAACAGCAATTTTAGGCGTTTTCTCTAGCTTAACCATTTCCATATTAACTGAAGGGTCGCTAATTTCGTTTAATAAATTAACTACTTTTCCATCAGCTATAACTTCGTACGAAACTCCTCTAATTTTGCATTCATCTTCAACAGTTTTATTGTATTTGATTAAGAAGCTTCCTCCTCTATAATTTAGAAGCCAATCTACCTCAACCTGTTTACTGATTGTCCAATATGCAATTCCGTAAGCTTTAAGGTGGTTTTTTTGGTCTTCATCCATATAAATTAATAGAGATGATGCCTTTGCCCAGAATCCTACAAACAGGCAAAAAACCAAAACGAAATACTTTTTCTTAACCACCATATTTACATAAAACACTAAAATACCTGATTTAGTCTGTTTATGAAAATTTTAATGATTTATCTAGTTGTAATTACTATAAGAGTTGTTTTAGGTTAACTTGATGATGCTTTGCAATTAATTGCTTTTATGAATTAATAAGCAATGATTTATGTAGTCAGTTCAGAACCCTTGTTTTTAAACGCGACAGAAGTGGCAGCCTCGATTTTATACATTATTTTTTAAAAATTAAAATAGTTCAATCTCCTTAATTGTATTTTACCGCATAGGTTGTGAAGTAAATCAAAGAGAATACAAAGCTAGGCAGATAACTCTTTACCGTATAAGACATTTAAGATAATATAAGCTCAATACTAAATGCCTAAAGTCTCCAAAGAACTACTATCATTTCTTCATAAACCCGATAAAAGCGGCAGCCCCGAATTTTTTCAATGAGGGCTACAGCGTTTAGCGGGACTGCAGCCTCCGAAAAGCTTATTACCCCTGTTTTCCAAAAAATAACATAGTTCAATCTCCTTAAATGTATTTTACCAGGAGGTTGCGAAGGAATTCACAGCTAGGCAGATAATTCTTTACCATATTAGACATTTAAGATAATATAAGCTCAATACTAAAAACTATCCGAAGAAAATCTTACCCTTGTTTTTAAACCCGACAGAAGCGGCAGCCCCGAGTTTTTTACCAGGGCTGTAGCGTATGGCGGGGCTGTAGAAACCAAGAATTACTTTGCCGCTCATTTACAAAATATTTCAATTTTGAGAAAATTCGAAGTATTATTTGCATTTTAAATATTTAAAGATGTTCTATTTATACAATTTTGTTATTTTTGCGGTTCCTTAAAAAGTTTAAAAGCCATTAGGGTAATTATAATATTAAAAATTGATATGAGTAAAGCAATAATAAAAACCGAGAAAGGCAATATAACTGTAGAGTTCTTTGAGAAAGATGCTCCAAAAGCAGTAGCAAACTTTAAAAAATTAGCAACCGAAGGATTTTACGATGGTGTTACATTTCACCGTGTAATTCCTAATTTTATGGTACAAACTGGCTGCCCAAATTCAAAAGATGGTGCAACAGGAATGCCAGGAACAGGTGGGCCAGGTTATAAAATTGATTGTGAATTGGATGGAGAAAATCAATATCATGATCGTGGTGTGTTATCAATGGCACATGCTGGTCGTAATACTGGTGGTTCACAATTCTTTATTTGCCATAGCAGAACAAATACTGCACACTTAGATGGTGTACATACTGTGTTTGGTAAAGCAATCGAAAATGTTGATCTTGTTGATGATATCCGTCAGGGAGACAAAATTTTAGGTGTAGAAATTGTAGAAGATTAAAAAATAGATTTGAGATTTGAGACATTAGATTTGAGACATGGTCTTTAACTTTTGCTCTTTCTCTTTAAAATAGTTAGAACTTGATTTGAAGTATTTGATGGGAAGGTTTTTTCTCGCATCTGATATCTCACATCTCATATCTCAAAAAAAATATGAATTTAAGAGGAATAGTTGCCGTATCGGGCAGACCAGGTTTGTTTAAGCTGGTAGGACAAAATAAAGTTGGGTATATTTTAGAGGGTTTAGACGCTCAAAAACTTAAAGTTGTGGCAAATATCACAAATACCAAACTTGCTTCGTTAGAAGATATAACCGTTTACGGTGAGGATGAAGAAATTAAATTGGTTGATGTTTTTACCAAAATTTCTGCCAAAGGAACAACTCCAGATGCCAAAGCAGATTCGGCTACCCTTCGGGCTTTTTTTAATGAAGTAGCACCGGGACATGATGAGGATAAAGTTTATGCTTCAGACATGAAAAAGATTATTGGCTGGTATAACATCATTAAAGATTTGCCATTGTTTACCGAAGAAACTCCAGATACTCAAGGTACACCGGCTGAGGTAAAATTATCAGAAGAAAAAGCGGCAGCAGATAAGAAACAAAAAGCTACAGGAGCAAAATCTTCAAACAGCAAAGTATCTACAAAAACATCAGCACCAGCTAAAAAAGCAAGCATGACAAGTAAAAAAGGAGTTTAAAATCTTCTTAAAAATAGGAAAGCATCGATTTATCGGTGCTTTTTTTTTTGACCAAAATTTTAAAAGAAATACCAAATAATAGCTACAACAATAAATGAGATAATAATGCTTATCCACAGGTATTTATCATTTCCGCTTTGGTTACTTTTAAATTTATATTGCCTTTTATATTTATCTAATAACATAATATTTTTATTTAATGATGATTAAAAAATAAGGTTTCCATAATTAACGTTTAAGCTAAGCATGATGATATGGTTCTCCTTTTAAAATACTAAAACCGCGGTATAACTGTTCTACAAAAAACAGGCGAATCATTTGATGAGAAAAAGTCATATCTGATAAAGAAATCAATCCATTTGCCCTTTTATACACACTTTCATCAAAACCATAAGGTCCACCGATGACGAAGATTAAGTGCTGAACGCTTCCAACCATTTGTTTGTTTAAATATGCTGAAAACTGAACTGAACTGTATTTTTTTCCACCCTCATCGAGTAAAATAACAACATCTCCATTACTAATTTGTTTGTGTATCAGTTCTGCCTCTTTTGCTTTCTGCTGTGCTTCTGATAAATTTTTAACATTTTTGACATCAGGAATGGCTAAAAAACTAAAGTTAATGTAGTGCTTAAGGCGGTTGATGTATTTCTCAATGCCCTCGATTAAATATTTATCTTCCGTTTTGCCTATGGCGATTAAAGTAATCTTCACTTAAAAAATTTAAAGATGTAAATATAAACTTTAACATCAATTTAATATTAACTTCTCATATTTATAGAATGAAGCATTTAAATGATTAAATCAGATGATTTTGGTAAGGATTTTTTGTGGGGCGTTGCAACTGCTGCAGCTCAAATAGAGGGTACATCAGATTATTATGGCAAAGGTCCCTCCATTTGGGATTCTTTTTCTTCTAAAACAGGGAAGATAAAAAGGGGGCATAAACCAAATGTTGCCTGCGATTTTTACCACCGCTATCGCGATGATATTGCTTTAGTAAAGTTATTAGGATTTAAGGTTTTTAGATTTTCAATCGCCTGGTCGCGGGTTTTGCCTTTAGGTAGGGGAACAATAAACCAGGAGGGAATTCGGTTTTATCATAATGTAATTGACGAGTGTTTAGCACTTGGAATTACGCCATACGTAACCCTTTATCATTGGGATTTGCCTCAGGCTTTGGAGCAAGAAGGCGGCTGGACAAGCTTTAGCATTAACGCTGCGTTTAATGAGTTTGTAAGTTTGTGTGCAAAGGAGTATGGTGATAAAGTTAAAAACTGGATTGTGGTTAACGAGCCGTTTGGTTTTACATCTTTAGGATATATGCTTGGTGTACACGCACCTGGTAAAACTGGTTTGAGTAATTTCTTTTCGGCTGTTCATCATACGGCATTGGCACAGGCAGATGGAGCGAAGATTTTACGGGCTGAGGTAAGTGATGCCAATATTGGTACAACCTTTTCTTGTTCCGAGATTATTCCTTACACACAAAGTGATAATGATATTTTAGCTGCAAAAAGGGTGGATTGCCTGATGAACAGACTGTTTATTGAACCTGCATTAGGCATGGGTTTTCCAACTTCAGATTGGGATGTACTGGAGAAATTTCAAATAGAATATGGCACATGGCGACATACCAAACGCTATACATTTGATTTTGATTTCATTGGTCTGCAAAATTATTTCCCGTTAACGGTTAAATACAATGCTTTTATTCCGGTAATTCAGGCTTGGGAAGTTAAAGCGAAAAGCCGGAAAAAGCCTCATACGGCTATGGGATGGGAAATTAATGCAGATAGTTTTTATAATATCATCAAACAGTTTTCGGCTTATCCAAATGTGAAAAGCATTGTAATAACAGAAAATGGAGCTGCGTATCACGATAAGATTGTAAATGGCAAAATAGAAGATGAGGCACGAATTGCTTATTTCGAATTATATCTTGAGGCCTTACTAAAGGCTAAAAATGATGGCATGCCTATTTCTGGTTATATGGCATGGACCTTAATGGATAATTTTGAATGGGCAGAAGGTTTCGACGCTCGATTTGGTTTGGTACATACCGATTTTAAAACCCTGGAAAGAACAATCAAAAATTCAGGGTATTGGTGGCAGCAATTTTTGACGACTTAATTGGTTTGTAGCGTTTTGTTTTAACAATGCGTTATACGTTCAAATTATAATCGACTTAATCAATGAATATCTTCAAAAAAATCTCAGTGCCATTATTTATAGTCATAATCTTTACAATTATATCTTGTAAAAAGGATAATTTCTTTTCCAAATCAAAAGAGAGAGATGAAATGGAATTAAAATTATTAATGAGTGATATCCAAAAAATGTCTGATCAAATAAGTTGTGATAACGCTGCAGATTGGCGAATAGTTCCTATCGGGTCTAAAGCCTGTGGTGGATATAGCAGTTTTATTGCGTATTCTTCAAAAATAGATACTTTATTATTTCTTCAAAAAGTAGAACAGTACACAAAAAAAGAACAAGCTTTTAATGAGAAATGGAAGTTATATTCAGATTGTGCGTTAGTTCTAGCACCAAAACGTGTTGAATGTGTAGATGGCAAACCAAAGTTGGTGTATCAATAATTCTAATGGTTTCGCTTAAACTGTTTGAATGTAAATTAGTATCTCTATTATTATGATTTTAAACATGTATTTGAGTGAGCCTAATGGTGCAAAGCTTGCTCATAAAATTTAATATTAAAACATTGGTATTTTACTATCAAAAAAAATCCCATTTTGATTTTACTCAAAATGGGATTGTAAATTGTTATAAAAGCAAAACAGGGTTTTGATTTCCTGTCTTTGCTCTTTATGCTAAAGCGCAGCTTTCGCAGCAGCTTCTCTTCTTATAATGTTTAAAGCACCACCAGCAACAAACCACTCAATTTGTTGAGCATTGTAACTGTGGTTAACTAAAAACTGCTCCTCAGTTCCATCTAAATGATGTAAAACCAAAGTTAATGGTTTGTTTGGAGCAAATTCAGTCAAGCCTAAAATATCGATAGTGTCGCCTTCTAAAATTTTATCGTAATCATCTTTATCGGCAAATGTTAAGCCCAACATACCTTGTTTTTTAAGGTTCGTTTCATGAATACGAGCAAATGATTTTACCAAAACAGCACGTACACCTAAATGACGAGGCTCCATAGCAGCATGTTCACGAGATGAACCTTCACCATAGTTTTCATCACCAACAACGATTGAACCAATTCCTGCAGCTTTATAATCGCGTTGCGTTGCCGGAACAGGACCATATTCGCCAGTTAATTCATTTTTAACATTATCCGTTTTATCATTGAAGTAATTTACTGCACCGATAAGCATGTTGTTAGAAATGTTATCTAAATGCCCACGGAACTTTAACCACGGTCCAGCCATAGAAATATGGTCAGTTGTACATTTACCTTTAGCTTTAATTAAAAGTTTTAAGCCTTTTAAATCTGTTCCTTCCCAAGGTGTAAAAGGATCTAATAATTGCAAACGGTGCGAAGTTGGAGAAACCAATACCTCAACCGATGAACCATCAGCAGCAGGAGCTTGGAAACCTGCATCTTCTACAGCAAAACCTCTGGTTGGCAATTCATCACCAGTAGGTGGGTCTAATTTAACCTGCTCACCTTTATCGTTTGTTAAAGTATCTGTTAATGGATTGAAACCTAAATCTCCCGCAATTGCAATTGCAGCAACCATTTCTGGCGAAGCTACGAAAGCAAAAGTATTTGGATTTCCATCGGCACGTTTAGCAAAATTTCTATTGAATGAGTGTACTATAGTATTTTTCTCTGCTTTTTCTGCACCTGTTCTGTCCCACATACCAATACATGGTCCGCAGGCGTTGGTAAATATTGTAGCATCTAAATCTTCGAAAGTTTTTAAGAAACCATCGCGATTAGCTGTATAACGAACTTGCTCAGAACCTGGGTTAATACCGAAAGCAGATTTAGTAACCAACCCTTTTTCAATAGCCTGGTTTGCTATAGAAGCTGCTCTTGATAAATCCTCATAAGATGAGTTGGTACAAGAACCAATTAATCCCCATTCTACTTTTAAAGGCCAACCGTTTTTCTCTGCTTCAGTTTTCATTTGCGAAACCGGAGTAGCTAAATCTGGTGTAAACGGACCGTTTAAATATGGCTCTAATTCATCTAAGTTAATTTCAATAACCTGGTCGAAATAATTTTCAGGGTCTGCGTAAACCGCATCATCACCTGTTAAATAAGCTGCAATTTTATTAGCTTCATCAGCAACTTCGTCTCTTCCAGTAGCACGTAAATAACGTTCCATGCTCTCGTCGTAACCAAAAGTAGATGTTGTAGCGCCAATTTCTGCACCCATGTTGCAAATCGTTCCTTTACCTGTACAACTTAGGTTTACAGCACCATCGCCAAAATATTCTACAATTGCACCAGTACCACCTTTTACGGTTAAAATACCCGCGACTTTTAAAATAACATCTTTAGCAGAAGTCCAGCCGTTTAATTTACCTGTTAATTTTACGCCAATTAATTTAGGAAATTTTAATTCCCATGGTAAACCAGCCATAACATCACATGCATCAGCACCACCAACACCAATTGCAACCATACCCAAACCACCTGCATTAACAGTGTGCGAGTCAGTTCCAATCATCATTCCACCAGGGAATGCATAATTTTCCAAAACAACCTGGTGAATAATACCAGCACCCGGTTTCCAGAAACCAATCCCGTATTTATTTGATACAGATGATAAGAAGTCGAAAACTTCAGCACTTTCTGTTTTTGCATGAGGCAAATCTATTGCAGCACCTTCTTTAGCCGTAATTAAGTGATCGCAATGAACGGTAGATGGTACTGCTACTTGCGGGCGACCAGCTTGCATAAACTGCAAAAGCGCCATTTGAGCAGTTGCATCTTGCATTGCTACACGGTCTGGTGCGAAATCAACATAATCAGTTCCGCGAGAAAATGCTTTTTTCGGATCTCCGTCCCAAAGGTGAGCATACAATATTTTTTCAGATAATGTTAAAGGTCTGCCAACTACTTTACGAGCTGCTTCAACGCGGCTACCAAAGTTTGCATACACCTTTTTAATCATGTCTATATCAAAAGCCATCGATTTTATTGGTTAAAAGGTAATACTTCTATTCTAATAGCTGCGAATTTACAAAAAAAATGCACCTCTTACAGTCATAGCAGGATCATTGTATTATTTGGAAGAATTCTAAATAGAATATGATAGTCTTTATCAAATTATCTTGAAGCGCAATGCCTGTATTTCTATAAAAGTCTGTTCCCGCTTTCTCTTCAAGTCCTCGCTTCGCTGTGGGCTTTCCGTTCAATCGGGGCTAATAACTTTTTAATGCGGTAATAGAATAGATACCTAAGCAGTGTTCAAAATCGAACGGAAATGTTCGGAAACGAACAAATTAAATGCGGCAAATAGTATAATGCCTTATTGTTTAGACAGTTATTTTGTTGGCACAACAATCGCTAAATGCTAAAGTGTTGAAAAACTAAAACCCTTATCCGCAAAATATTTTAAAACTTTGGGTAGTGTATATTCTAAACGATCAAACGCTTTTAAACTATCATGAAAAACGATAATCGAGCCATTTCGGGTGTGCTTTATCACATTTTGATAGCATTTTTCGGGAGAGAGATTAATGTCGAAGTCACCACTTAAAACATCCCACATAACAATTTGTAGCGATGTGTTGTGTGTTGTGTGTTGCTTGTTACCGGTTTGGGCTTGTAAACCTGTAACTGGTAACTGGTAACTGACCAACTTCTTAATTTGGCTTTTTTTAATCCTTCCATACGGCGGTCTAAATAAGTTGGTTTGAGTAAGTTGCTGGCATTTAAGGGTATTTTCAATGTATGTTTTATCATCCGTAATCCATCCTTTTAAATGGTTAAAAGTATGGTTTCCGATGGCATGGCCGTCATTTTTTACTTGCTGGAATACTTCGGGATATTTAGAAATATTATCACCGATACAAAAAAATGTCGCCTTTGCATTAAAAGCTTTTAAAGTTTTTAAAACAAATTCTGTAACATTGGGTATGGGTCCATCGTCAAAGGTTAAATAAATAACTTTTTCGGTTCGAGGCTTATTCCATAATAAAGATGGATAATACCATTTAAGCAGAAGCGGCGATTTTACCAGGTACATTACAAACAAAGTTAGTAATTGCCAGGATAGATTGAAATTATTAAAGTTGTTTATATAGATTTGAAACAAATTATGAAGATGTTTACCCAAACAAAGTTAACTGCTGGTTCTGTATTTCTAGTTGCCTTATGCTTAAGCCAAATGGTTAAAGCTCAACAAGTAATAACCATACAACAAGCGGTAGATAATACCTTAAAAAATAACCTAACCATTAAGCAAGCTCAATTTAGTGCTGCTATAACTGAAGAAAATTTAACACAATCTAAGTTTGCCCTATACCCAAACTTAAGTGCAAGTGTAAATCCAAACTTAACTTTTGGTAGGGGATTGGATCAAACTACCTTCCAGGTTACCAACCAAACCTCATTATTTACAAGTGGTAATTTAAGCACCAATGTTGATGTGTTTCAAGGATTTTCGAAAATTAATCAGATTAGGCAAAATAAAACGCTATTACAAGCCGATTTAACCAACGTAGAGAAAGTTAAAAACGACTTAATTTTAAATGTTGTAACGGCTTACTTACAAGTTTTATATAACACAGATTTAGAACGTGCTTCTAAAGAACAATTGGATATTGCGAATAAAACTTTAGTAAGAGAAAATGCTTTGCTTGATGCAGGGAATAAAACCATTGCAGATATTTCTCAGGCAAAATCGCAGGTGGCAACTGCAGAGTTAAATTTAACAAATGCCCAAAATGCATTGTCTATCTCTTATCTAACATTAGGTCAATTAATGGAAATGCAACCAAACCAAAAGTTTGTTGTACAGGCACCGTTGGTTGATAATATTAAAGCTGCACCAACAACCGAAAGTGCCGAAGAAATTTATAATAACGCTTTAAATATTTTCCCGGATATTAAATTGGCTAACTTGCGATCATTAGCTGCAAAACAAGCCATTGATGTTGCTAGAGGTTCTTATTACCCATCATTAACTTTTGGTGCAGGAATTAATACTTCATATTCGTATCAGTTTAATTATGTTGGTTTGTTTCCTCAATCATCTTTTACCGATCAAATAAATCAACGTTTAGGACAAAGCATTGGCATGAGTTTGCAAATACCAATATTTAATGGATTCTCTGCCCGTAGTAATGTACGCCGAGCAAAAATAACGTACAACAACTCGTTAACTACAGAGCAGCTGGCTAAAAATAATTTAAACAAGGTTATATTTCAGGCTACTACAGATTTAAAAGCTGCAGAAAGCCGTTACCGTTCAACAGAGAATGCGTTTACTGCTCAGAAGGATGCATTTTACGCTGTAGATTTAAGGTATGAACAAGGTTTAGTAAATTCGTTGGATTACAGCACATCACAAACCAATAGAAACAAAGCTGAAATTGATTTTATACAAGCTAAATACGATTTGCTTTTTAGAGCTAAAGTAATTGACTATTACTTAGGCAAGCAAATTACGTTTTAACATTACCACAACAATACTAATAAACGAAATACAATAAAACATTATGAAACTGAAGCACATTTTAATTACCATTGGTGTTATCCTGGTTATTCTTGTCGGACTAAAACTTGCCGGTGTTATTGGCGGTGATAAAACCGAAAAAGTAACTACCGAAAAAGCATCAGAAAGAACTGTTGTTGAAACAGTAACGGCAAGTGGTAAAATACAGCCTGAAACCGAAGTAAAATTAAGTTCTGAGGTATCTGGTGAGGTGGTTGAACTTAAAGTAAAAGAAGGCGATATTGTTAAGGCTGGTCAGTTACTTTGTAAAGTTAGACCAGATGTATTGCAATCAGGCTATGAAAGAACAGTTGCTTCTTTCAATGCTCAAAAAGCAAGTGTTGCAGCAGCTCAACAACAATTAATTCAAAATCAGGCAAACTTTGCTAACTCTGAAGCTACATACAAACGTAATGTAGAATTATTCAACAAAAAAGTAATCTCAGCATCAGAATTTGATGCTGCAAAAGCTGCTTACTTAACTGCGAAAGCAAATTTAGCAAGTGCTAAAGAAAACGTTACTGGTGCTAAATATACATTAGAACAAACTGGTGCCAATGTGAAAGAAGCTGGTGCAAACCTTGCAAAAACAACTATTTATGCTCCGGTTGATGGTGTTGTTTCTAAACTTTCAATAGAATTAGGCGATCGTATTTTAGGAACCTCGCAAATGGCAGGTACGGAAATTATGCGTATCTCAAACCTTTCATCAATGGAAGTAAATGTTGATGTAAACGAAAACGATATTACACGTGTTAAAGTTGGCGATAAATCATCAATAGAAGTAGATGCATTTTCTGATAAAAAATTTAGAGGTGTGGTTACTGAAATTGCAAGTTCTTCAACCGCGGTTGGAACCACAACTTCAACATCGGTAGATCAGGTAACTAATTTCTCGGTAAAAATTAGAATTACAGAAGAGCTTTCTGGCAAACAACAATCTATTTTCCGTCCGGGTATGTCAGCTACGGTTGATATCGAAAGCGAATCATTAAAAGGGTTATCTGTACCAATACAAGCAATATTTACTGACAACAAAAATAAATCTGCTGAGGCTTCTGCAGAATCAGGAAATCAGGAAAGCAGTGATAAGCAAAAATCAAAACTTGCTGATAAAACTGTAAAGCAGTTTGTATATGTACTTAATGGTACAAAAGTGAAACAAACAGAGGTTACAACAGGCATACAAAACGATCAATTTATCATTGTAAAATCTGGCATAAAAGCTGGTCAGGAGATTGTAACGGGTCCATATTCTGCTATTCAAAACAAGTTAAAAGATGGTATGGTGGTAGAAAAAACCACTAAAGACCAATTGTTTAACAAAGACGCTAAAAAGTAAGGTATAATTACTCGCAAGAAATACTATCTTGCAAATTATAAGGTGTAAAATAAGGTTTGGGGTGTAAGATTTAAGGTTTAAGGCAATTAGTCTAAGCCATAAGCCTTACACCTTTTACCATTTACCTTATAATTTTACCTTAAAACCTTTTTAACCATGATACCTAAAATAGCAATGATTGGTGGCGGAAGCTGGGCAACTGCCATCGTAAAAATGCTATCCGATAATTTAACGGAAAAAGAAATTTATTGGTGGATGCGAAATACCGAAGCAATCGACCACATCAAAAAGTTTAAGCACAATCCTCATTATTTGTCTTCGGTAGAAATTAAATTATCGCCCGATAATATTTCTACTGATATACATTGCATCATAAAATCGGCAGATTATGTGATTTTGAATGTTCCTGCGGCATTTATAAAAGAAACATTGTCTAGTATCACCCCGAACGATTTAAAAGGGAAGAAAATTGTCTCTGCCATTAAAGGAATCGTACCAGAGGATAACTTAATTATTGGCGAGTTCCTGCATGACATATATGAAATACCTTATCAAGATATCTTAGTAGTTAGTGGTCCTTGCCATGCAGAAGAAGTGGCATTTGAAAAACTTTCTTATTTAACCATTGCTTGCACAGATTTGGAGAAAGCTTCAACCTTTGCATCGTTTTTAAATACAAGATATATTAAAACTAATGTATCTGATGATATTTTTGGTACAGAGTACGCAGCCGTTTTAAAAAATATTTATGCTGTAGCGAGTGGAATTTGCCATGGAATTGGTTATGGAGATAATTTTCAAGCAGTACTTATTAGCAATGCTATTAGAGAAATAAAGCGATTTGTTGATGCCGTTCATCCAATCAATCGAGATATTATGGAATCGGCCTATTTGGGCGATTTATTAGTGACTGCTTATTCTCAATTTAGTAGAAACCGAACTTTTGGTAATATGATAGGGAAGGGTTATAACGTAAAATCTGCCCAGCTGGAAATGAATATGGTAGCTGAAGGGTATTACGCTGCAAAATGCATGCATATTAAAAATAACGAGCACAATGTGGAAATGCCTATTTGTAAAGCTGTACATAACATTTTATATGAAGGTAGGTCGCCACATATTGAAATGAAATTACTTGCAGAGAAGCTAAATTAGTTTAAAATCACCAATCATATATTTCTTACCGCTTTGATAATTAATACCTAAAACACCATTAGATTTATTTAAAATTAGAAGCTGTTGCATTTTTAATTTTAGTAAACTTTAAAACTGTTTGATGTTAAAACAAAATATGATGCTAAACGTTATCCTTTCAAATAAAAATATAACTGTCATGAAAAAGAAATTTGCAATAGGATTGTTATCAATCGCATTAATTGGTGGTTTAACCCTTAATGTAAACGCACAAGAAAAGAAAACTGAGGTTGGTAAAACTTTAGATAAAACTGGTAAAGCAATTGGTAAGGGTGCTAAATCTGTTGGTAATAAAACTGCTGAAGTTGCAGTAAAAGGTGGTTCGAAAGTAGCTGATAAAACCTGGAAAGGTAAAATGGCACCAGATGGTTCTGATGTATATATCAACTCTAAAAACGAGAAATACTATGTAAACTCTAAAGGAGCAAAAATTTGGTTAAAACCGAGCCAAATTAAAACAAGAGTTGAAAAGAAGTAATTAGGAATTAAGTTTAAATAGAAAAGCATGATTGAATTTCAATCATGCTTTTTGCGTTTATACAATTTGACCGTATAAATCGAAATCTTCAGCCCTATCTATTTTAACGTTAACAAAGCTTCCATTGGCAGCGTAGCCGGTGTAGGCATTGATTAAAACTTCGTTATCAACTTCAGGTGAATCGAACTCTGTTCTACCAATAAAAAATTCCCCTTCTTTTTTATCTACCAAAACTTTAAAGGTTTTGCCAACTTTTTCTTGATTAATATCGAAAGAAATGCCCTGCTGAATTTCCATAATATCATCAACACGTTGCTGTTTTACTTCATCTGGTACATCATCGATTAAAGTATGGGCATGCGTTTTTTCTTCGTGTGAGTAAGTGAAGCAGCCTAATCTATCGAATTTAGTTTCTGCAACCCACTCTTTCATTTCTTGAAAATCGTATTCAGTTTCTCCCGGATAACCGCATATCAAAGTGGTGCGCATTGCAATGGTTGGGACTTTATCTCTAATTTGATTTACCAAATCTATCGTTTTTTGCTTGGTGGTACCACGGCGCATAGATTTTAACATGTTATCTGTAATGTGCTGCAAAGGCATATCCAAATACTTACAAATGTTATCGCGTTCATTCATGGCATCTAAAATTTCCATCGGAAAGCCAGAAGGATATGCGTATTGTAAACGAATCCATTCAATACCAGGAACATCAGATAAACGACGCATCAGTTCATCTAATTTCCTAACTCCATATAAATCTAAGCCATAATAAGTTAAATCTTGAGCGATTAGAATAAGCTCTTTTGTGCCATTCTTAGCCAGAATTTTAGCTTCATTTACCAATTCTTCCATTGGTTTGCTTAAGTGTTTTCCACGCATAAGCGGAATTGCACAAAAGGAGCAAGGGCGGTTACAGCCTTCGGCAATTTTAAAGTAAGCGAAATGTGAAGGTGTGGTTAATAAGCGTTCGCCAATAAGCTCATGCTTGTAATTTGCACCTAATTCATGTAAAATATTTTGTAGATCATTGGTGCCAAAAAATGCATCAACATTTGTAATTTCCGATTCTAGCTCTGGTTTGTACCGTTCTGATAAACAACCTGTAACAACTACTTTTCCAATTTTTCCAGCCGCCTTTAAATCGCTAAATTGTAGAATGGTATCTATGGATTCTTGCTTTGCATTATCAATAAATCCGCATGTATTTATGACTACAATATCATCTTTACCCATTTTATCAGATTCATGAACAACGTTTAGATTATTGCCACGCAACTGTCCCATCAAAACTTCCGAATCGTATATGTTTTTTGAACAACCTAACGTAATTACATTGATTTTAGGTTGCTTAATTAAAGGTTTACTTTTTATTATTTTGGTATTCATCTTTTACACTAATCTGCTATTGATTATCATATTATAATGGTCGTCACCATGAATTTATTTCAGGGTCTCATATATAAAATATGCTGAAATAAATTCAGCATAACGGCTGAGAGAAATTTGACTTTTTTTAAAGACTATTTAAACAAACTATTCACAAACTCTTTCTTGTCAAAAAGCTGTAAATCGCCTATTTTCTCGCCAACGCCAATATATTTAACAGGTATTTTAAACTGGTCTGAAATGCCTATAACCACACCACCTTTTGCTGTGCCATCCAATTTTGTAATGGCTAAAGCATTTACATCAGTTGCTTCCGTAAATTGTTTACACTGCTCAAAAGCATTTTGCCCTGTAGATGCATCAAGCACAAGTAATATTTCATGCGGCGCATTTGGAACAACTTTTTGCATTACCTGTTTAATTTTACCAAGTTCGTTCATTAAACCAACTTTATTGTGTAAACGACCAGCAGTATCAATAATTACCACATCCTCGCCATTGGCTACTGCAGATTGTAATGTATCAAATGCAACAGAGGCAGGATCAGAACCCATAGGCTGAGCAACAACACGAACGCCAACACGTTCACCCCAAAGTTTTAATTGGTCAACCGCTGCGGCACGAAAGGTATCGGCAGCACCTAAAACAACTTTAAGATTGGCATCTTTTAATTTATGCGCAAGTTTACCAATGGTTGTAGTTTTACCTACGCCGTTAACCCCAACAACCATTATTACGTAAGGCTTGTGTTCGCCATATTCAAACTGACGGAAATCGTTGCTGTTGTTTTCTGATAAAAGCAGTTGAATTTCATCACGAAGAAGGAAATTTAGTTCGGATGTATTTAAGTATTTATCTTTTGATACACGTTCCTCAATACGTTTAATAATTTTTAAGGTTGTACTTACACCAACATCAGATGTTACGAGTACTTCCTCTAAATTATCAAGTACTTCATCATCAACAGAAGATTTTCCTGCAACTGCTTTAGTAATTTTATTAAAAAAACCATCTTTGGTTTTCTCTAAACCTTTATCTAAAGCTTCCTGAGCTTCAGGTGCATTTTCTTTTTTTTTGAAAAAATCGAATAAGCCCATTAGTGTTTATATTTTGCTAAAAATTCGGTAGGTGTTAAAGCGGTTATTTTGTTACTGGTACAAAGGTAACCAAATATTCTGCAGCGTATTTTTATATAACAAAAAAAGCCCTCCCGATAAATACGGAACGGCCTTTAATATTTTCAATTAAAAATATTAACCTTATTTAGATGCGATAGCATCTTTTACGTGGTCGTTATGTACGATAAGTTCTTTGAATGAGTAAGCACCAGTTTTTGGAGATTTTACCATTGTAATTACTTTCGAATATTCTTTACCTGTACCTGTTTTAAGGGTTGCAACTACTTTCTTTGCCATTTTCTTGTATTTTAATGATTAAATGATAGATTGATAGAACGGGGGTTACGCACCCTAAACCTTCTACCTTAAAACCATAAACCTTATTTAATTTCTTTGTGTACGGTTACTTTTCTCAATACAGGATTGAATTTTTTCAATTCTAATCTTTCTGTAGTGTTTTTACGGTTTTTGGTAGAAATATATCTAGACATACCCGGCATGCCACTTTCTTTATGTTCAGTACATTCTAAAATAACCTGAACTCTGTTACCTTTTTTTGCCATTTTAATATAAATTGAAAACTGTTAATCTCAACAGTTAATGTTTTTTACAAAAATCCTTTTTTTACAAAACGATTAATCGCTTCGCTAATACCAACTTTATTGATGGTTTTAATCGCTGAAGTAGAAACTTTCAACGTAATCCAACGGTTTTCTTCAGGAATATAAAATTTCTGAAGTTGTAGGTTTGGGTAAAATTTGCGTTTGGTTTTAACGTTTGAGTGAGAAACGTTGTTACCTACCATTGCTTTTTTTCCTGTTAAATCACAAACTCTTGACATGACTTGTAAATATAGTTGTTAATATCGTCCGCTTAATTTTTTTAAGAGTGTGCAAATATCTGAAAAATATTTGTAAACAGCAATAGTGTAAGGTTTATTTTTTTAAATTTAAATCAATGGTCCATTTACCGGGCTGTAAAAGTTCAAACTCAACGGTTTCGTTCAAAATTTTTACTTGCAAATGCAAGGGGAATTCTATTTCAGTTAGGGTATATAAGCTAGCGGTTTTTGAAGCTGTTTCTGCTTTCATTTCACGATATTTACCCATCAATATTTTCACTTCGGTAATACTTGGTCGGTTTGCTTCTCCGTACTGTTGGCCGCCTTGAACTGCGGTTTTTATCGCGTTAGAATTTGTTTGATCTGCTGTATAGCCTATCTTGAAATATAATACAGGCTCAGTCGATTTTTTATTCTTACTAAAAAAAACATCTCCAATATTGGCTGTTTTATTAAAGAGAATAAACTGATCCGTTTTTTTTAGTGTGTCAATTTTAGTAAACGATTGTTTTTTCGAAGAAAAAGAGTTCAATGAAATTGCTAGAAAAAAAATCAGTATAAGGAAGTTTATTTTTTTCATCATTCTCAAAAATAGTTTTTTATATCATCTTCTTCAAATGTATCTCTATTGTTTTTAATACTTATGATTTATTTAAATCCATCAATATTTATTTAAATTAGCCGATACTATTCAATATATATAACGAGCAAAATGCAAATTACATCTCTAGAGCAATACGAAGCAGATTATAATAAAAGTGTAGATAACCCCGAACAGTTTTGGGGCGAAGTTGCACAAAATTTTCAATGGCGTAAACCTTGGTATAAAGTACTTTCGTGGGATTTTTCAGAACCTAACATAAAGTGGTTTGAAGGCGCAAAATTAAACATTACCGAAAATTGTTTAGATAGGCATTTAGCTTCCGATGGAGATAAGCCCGCAATCATCTGGGAACCCAATAACCCTGAAGAAGAAAGCGTTACATTAACTTATAAAATGCTTCATGAAAGTGTTTGTCGCTTTGCAAATGTTTTAAAACGAAATGGCGCAAAGAAAGGCGACCGCATTTGTATTTATATGCCAATGGTACCTGAACTGGCTATTGCAGTTTTAGCTTGTGCAAGAATTGGCGCCGTACATTCCGTTATTTTTGGTGGCTTTTCTGCAAAATCAATAGCCGATAGAATTAACGATTCGCAGTGTAAATTGGTAATTACTGCTGATGGAGCTTACCGTGGAAATAAGCAAATACCATTAAAAGATGTAATTGATGATGCTTTAATCGGCTGCCCGACTGTAGAGAAATGTATTGTTTTAACCCATGTTCGTACACCTGTTTCCATGCTTAAAGGTAGAGATGTTTGGTGGGAAGATGAAGTAAAGCACGTTAATCATATTTGCGAAGCCGAAGAAATGGATGCGGAAGATATGCTATTTATCCTTTACACATCTGGTTCTACAGGAAAACCAAAAGGTGTTGTGCACACTTGTGGCGGTTACATGGTTTATGCAGGCTATACTTTTACCAACGTATTTAATTACAAGCCTGGAGAAGTTTATTTTTGTACCGCAGATATTGGTTGGATTACGGGGCATTCGTACATCGTTTACGGCCCGCTTTCGCAAGGAGCAACCTCTGTATTATTCGAAGGAATTCCAACTTATCCAAATCCATCTCGTTTTTGGGATATCGTAGAAAAACACAATGTAAATACATTATACACAGCACCTACTGCTATCCGTTCGCTGATGAGTTTTGGCGAAGAACCACTGAATGGAAAAGATTTAAGCTCTATACGCGTTTTAGGTTCGGTAGGAGAACCAATTAACGAAGAGGCATGGCATTGGTTTGATGAAAAAATTGGTCACGGTAAAGCACCAATAGTTGATACCTGGTGGCAAACCGAAACCGGTGGAATTATGATTTCTCCAATTGCAACTGTTACACCAACAAAGCCAAGTTTTGCAACTTTACCACTTCCCGGTATTCAACCGATTTTAGTTGATGAAAGTGGAAAGGAAATTGAAGGCAATGGTGTAAGTGGAAATTTATGTATAAAATTCCCTTGGCCAGGCATGCTACGCACCACTTATGGCGACCATGAGCGCTGCAGACAAACCTATTTTGCTACATATGAAAACTTGTATTTTACAGGCGATGGTTGCTTGCGTGATGAAGATGGATACTATAGAATTACAGGTAGGGTAGATGATGTATTAAACGTATCAGGACATAGAATTGGAACTGCCGAAGTAGAAAATGCCATTAATATGCATGCCGGTGTTATAGAAAGTGCTGTAGTAGGTTACCCACATGATGTTAAAGGACAAGGAATTTATGCTTTTGTTATTAATCCGGAAATGCATGGAGAGGCGGAACTAACCAAGAAAGATATTTTGCAAACGGTTACAAGAGTAATTGGTGCCATTGCAAAACCCGATAAAATTTTGTTTGTTTCTGGTTTGCCAAAAACACGTTCTGGTAAAATTATGAGGCGTATTTTAAGGAAAATTGCCGAAGGTGATACTGCTAATTTAGGTGATACTTCAACTTTGTTAGACCCAGCAGTTGTTGATGAGATTATAGAGGCAACAAAGAACCAATAATGTTCAAGTTGGATATAATAAAAAATGCCTTCCAAAATCTGGAAGGCATTTTTTGTTTAATAATTAAATTTTAGTAACCTGCATTTTGTACTAAGTTTTTATTTGCATCCATCTCTCTTTGAGGAATTGGAAATACCAGTTCGTTTGCATTCCACGCGATAGAACCAATGTTTGTTTGTGTTCTTTTCGCATCGTGAAGTGCAAAGCCTTCAAAAGCCAACTCAAGTTTTCTTTCGTTTAAAATATCTGCTAAAGTTGCTGTTGTAGTTGTTAAACCAGCTCTGCTTCTAACAACAGCTAAATCCTGTAAAGGTGTTCTGCCTCCAACTGGTGCAGCTGGTGCTAAACGAACATTGGCTTCAGCTCTAATCAAGTACATTTCTGGTAAGCGCATAACCGGAACATTTCCGTATAAGTTTGCATATTTTGATGTAAATAAATCGCCATCATCATAAAAAGCATTAATGCGATCATCATTTGCAGCATAGGTTGAGTTAACCCAGCTTTGAGAAATAATTGCATCTCCTCTACCTCCATAAGTAGATGAACCATAGAACTCGTTAAAACCATTAAAACCTGTTAACGTAGTTACTTGGACAGCAAAAATATCTTCTGATGAATTAACACCAGGACTAGAACCCATTGCTGGAAAAGCATCAATAAAGGCTGCATTTAACGAGTAGTTGTTTGATGTGATAACTCTATTTGCCGCTGCTGCTGCTGCCGCATAATTGCCCATTTGTAAATACACTCTAGCTAACATACCAGCAGCAGATGATTTTGTTGCAAAAAATCCATTCGTAGCTGGTAGCTTTGCTTCTGCATCAGTTAAGTCTGCAATAACTTGTGTATAAACTGCTGCAACAGTAGCTCTGCTCACATAACTAGCTTCGGTAACTGCGGTAGTTGGCGTTAAAACAACAGGTACGCCAAGGTTTGTAGTTGGGCTACCATCGTTATATGCTTTACCAAATAACCTTACCAATTCGAAGTAAGATGCGCCTCTTATAAATTTGGCTTCACCTTCTACTTTATTCTTTTTTGCTGCATCAACTTTAGCAATAGCAGAAATTACATTGTTTGCATCGTTAATTGCGGTGTAACCATCAGCCCAAACATTATTTACAAAGGTGTTTGTTTTTAAAATTCTTTTATTTATGGTTTGCGTTAACTCTTCATAAGTACCAAACCACTGGATGGCGTTGGTGTTGGCTAAAAAATCGGCCATTAAAAAAGGGCGACCTCCATAAAAATTTCTACTTCCAAACTCGGCGTATGCCCCAACTAAGGCAACCTCTACATCTTTCGAGGTTAAAAGTGCATTGCTTTGTTCAATCGTATCAACGGGATTTATTTCCAAAGCTTTTTTGCATGATGATGCTGCGGCTAAAAGCATCGATGCAAATATTAAATTATATATATATGTCTTTTTCATAATGAATATCTGTTAAATTATAGTCCGATGTTTATACCAAATGATATTACTCTTGGTTGTGGCGCTGAATAAAAATCTACACCTTGATTGATGTTGGTTGATTGATAATCTGCGTTAACCTCCGGATCCCAACCTTTGTAACCTGTAATAGTTGCCAAGTTTTGTGCAGTAGCATATAACCTTAATTTACTTAATTTAAGCTTGCTTAAAACAGTTGGTGTAAATGTATATCCTAATGTTAAAGTTTTTAAACGAAGATATTTACCATCAGATAAATACCTGGTTGAGTTGCCAATACCATTACCATAACCTAACCGTGGCTCAGGAACCTGAGTGATATCGCCTGGTTTGTTCCAGTAAGTCATTTGGTCTGCTGTTTGGTTATCGTAGCCATTAGAACCACTTGTACTCATGTACTGACCACCTGCGTTAAAAATTTTATTTCCAGATACACCTTGAAAAAACACACCTAAATCAAAATTTTTGAAAGAGAATGAATTGTTTATACCAAATGTATATTTTGGATTAGGGTTACCGGCAAATATTCTTTGAGCTTCATTAATATCATTCGTTGTGCTTCTATCGATGCTTCCATCTGCATTAACTGAATTTTTGTAATAAATAGCATCACCATTTGCTGCATCAACACCAGCATACTCAGGCAAGTAAAATACACCAATAGGTTGCCCAGCAATAGCTGCATTAATCTCATTCGTATTTAAAACTTGTCCACCTAAATCGGTTATTTTATTGTTGTTAATTGCAGCTGTTATTGCGGTAGACCATTTAAAGGCACCTACAAAATTTTCTGTGTTTATACCTAATTCATAACCTGTGTTGGTTAGTTTACCCAAATTCTGTGTTTTAGTTGCAAAACCTGTAGTTTGAGGAATTGGAACATTCAATAACAATTCTGTAGTTTTTTTCTGATAGTAATCAAAAGTGGCAGAAACCCTGTTTTTAAGGATTCCTAAATCTAAACCTAAATCTAATTGCGTTGTTTTTTCCCATGTTAAATCAGGATTTGCAATCTGCGAAGGGATTTGACCAGCCAAACCACCATAAGCACCTGTTCCGCTAAATAAACCGCGGGCAGAATAGTTACCAATTTCTGCGTTACCTGTTAAACCATAACTTGCTCTCAATTTTAATAAGCTTATGGTTTCGCTGCTTTTTAAGAAATCTTCTTCAGATGCAATCCACGCCAATGAACCAGCAGGGAAATAACCATATTTTTCATTCTCACCAAAACGTGATGAACCATCTGCTCTTACGCTAAAGCCAACTAAATATCTATCATTGTATTTATAATTAGCTCTTAAAAAATACGATAGAAAACTAAAAGCACCTTCATTACTTGATGCAGTAACTTTTGTAGCGGCACTTCCTAATTTAATGTAAGAATCACTTGGAAAATCCTGACCTTCTATTGTACTATATTTTGTAGTTGATTTTTGATAACTTGTTCCTAACACAGCATCAAATACACTTTTTTCACCAAAATTGGTTTTGTAACTAAAAAAGTTGTTTGTGTTTGCATTGATAACAAACGTAGAAATATTTACGCCATCACCGTTTGCTGTACCTGTATTTCTAAAGGTTAATGAACCATAGTAGGCTTCTTCATTTTGATTTAAATTATCAATCGAGAATTCAGAAGTAAACTTTAAACCTTTAGCGATATTAACATTTGCGAAAGCTTTACCAATGGTACGGTAAACAGTAGCCTTGTATGCAGCATTTTCTATTCCAATAAATGGATTATAATATACTGGATAGTTTGTAGCTGCACCAGGAAGCGTACCACTAATTAAGCCCGAACGTGGGTCGATAAATGGTGTAATTGGTGATAATGCAACTGATTGTAACGGACTAGAAAAAGCATTATCGTTTGATAACCTGTTATTAATACTATTGGAGAAATTTAAATTAACCCCAAGTTCAATAAAATCGGTTACCTTATTGGTTAAATTCAATCTGCCACTGTAGCGCTTATAACTGTTTCCAACTATAATACCTTCTTGATCTAATGCCTGGCCACCAATGTAAAATTTAGTTTTTTCGTTACCACCAGTAACATTTAAATCATATTGTTGGGTAATTGGATTATCCTGAAATGATTCTCTCTCCCAGTTAGTATTTACTTTATAGGTTTGGTAATCGGTATTTCCGGCAGAATATCTGGTTAATCTATTTTCTACAATCGTTCTATAATCGGCAACTGCTTCTGCTAAAGTAGCGTAATCTCCATTTAAAAAATCTTGATTAGCAGCACCTTCACCCGCTCTACGCATAAGTTGCACGTATTGCTCGGCATTTAAAAATTCTCTATGGTTTGATGGACTACTTACACCAGCCAATGCACCAAATGAAATTACACTCTTGCCAACTTTACCTTGTTTTGTGGTAATTAAAACAACACCATTTGATGCTCTTGCACCATAAATTGCCGAAGCTGATGCATCTTTTAATACTTCGATAGATTCGATATCATTCGTGTTTAAATCTGCTAAAGCACTTGTTGGTGCAGTAGTACCAGAAAAATCACCCGAAGTAATAGGAATTCCATCAACGATATAAAGTGGTTCGCTACCTGCTGTAACCGAAGCAGCACCCCTAACACGTACCGTAATGCCTTGACCAAGCTTACCGTTTTGTGCAGAAATTGACACGCCAGCGGCTTTACCCTGTAAAGCTTGTTCGAATGAAGTTACCGGAAGGTTTTCTAAATCTTTAGCACTTACTGATGATTGTGAGCCTTTTAAATCACGCTTTGACTGTGTTCCGTAACCTACAACAACTACGTCTGTTAGGGTTGTATTTTCTTCAGCTAAACTTACATTAACAGTAGTACCGGTAATAGCAACCTCTTTACTGGTGTAACCAATAAAACTTACAATTACGGTTTTTGTATTGGCAGGAACCGATAAACGGTACATCCCTGCTGCATCTGTTTGTGTGCCAATTGATGGCGAACCTTTTACGGATATACTGGCACCAGGAATTGGTTCAGCATTTGGAGTAGTTACCTTTCCGGTAATCACTTTCTCTTGTGCAAAAACAAATGAAATTACACAAAAAGATAAAAAGAAACTTAGTAGTAGTTTTTTCATCAAATTTTAATTTTAGTTAATAATGTTTTACTTTAAATAGGAATGAAATTTAAATGTAACACAAATAATAGCTAAAAAATAATGATGGATATTATTTTTTAGCATATGAAAGAATTTTATTGTGTGTGAAACAATATGTAATTGTTATCTGTTAATTAATAACAAAAGCAAATAGTAAAACATATAAAACGATAGCAACATGGATAAGTTAGAATTAAAAGGCAAATGGAATGAGATAAAAGGCAAAGTAAAACAAGCCTATGCTGAATTAACTGACGATGATTTGAAACATGAAGAAGGTCAGGATGATGAATTATTAGGGAAACTGCAACAAAAAACAGGTAAAGGAAGAGATGAATTAGTGAAGTGGATTAATTCATTGTAAATAAATTTTAAAATATAAAAAGGAGCAGGCAATCAAACATGATTGCCTGTTTTTGTTTAAAAACAATTTGTATGGCCGACATTGCTCAAAGATTTACTCAAAATCCAATTTTATCACCTAAAGATTTAACTCCAAGTCATGATGGTTTAGAAATTGCTTGTCTTTTAAATCCCGGAGTTTTTAGATTTGAGGATAAAACATGGTTGCTTATTCGCGTAGCAGAACGACCAAAACAAAAAAATGGCATAATCTCTTTTCCAATTTTAACAACAACAGGAATTGATATTCTGGAAATTGAAGAGAATGATAATGATTTAAATGCTACAGATCCTCGGGTAATTAACTACAAAGGATTTGATTATTTAACAACACTATCACATCTTCGGTTGGTTTGTAGTGATGATGGATTTAATTTTTATGAGCCAGAAGGTTTCCCTTTATTACAAGGCGAAGGTTTAGATGAAATTTTTGGCATTGAAGATTGCAGGGTTGCCTTAATTGATGGTGTTTTTTATTTAACTTATACTGCTGTTTCAGAACATGGGGTTGGCGTTGGATTGAGAACTACATCGGATTGGAAAAACTTTCAGAAACATGGAATGATATTACCGCCTCATAATAAAGATTGTGCAATTTTTGAGGAGAAAATTAATGGTAAATTTTATGCATTACATCGCCCAAGTAGCGTAAGCTTGGGTGGTAACTACATTTGGATAGCAGAATCTTTAGATGGTATTTACTGGGGAAATCATAAGTGTATTATAAAAACACGAAAAAATAAATGGGATAGTGAACGTGTTGGTGCAGGTGCAGCGCCAATTAAAACAGAAAAAGGTTGGCTTGAAATTTACCATGGGGCTAATGCAGAAAATCAATATGGTTTAGGTGCATTTTTGATGGATTTAGACAATCCATCAATTGTGTTGGCTCAAACTGATGAACCAATAATGCAGTCGTTAGATGAATATGAGCTGCATGGTTTCTTTGGACAAGTAGTTTTTACAAACGGCCACCTAATAAATGGCGATGAATTGACTATTTACTATGGTGCTGCAGATGAGTTTGTGTGTGGCGCTAAATTTTCGATTCAGGAAATATTATCCAAACTGATACCACTAAATTAATTTGTGCTTGCCTATCGCTAACCAATAAATATAAATAATTATGAGTTTTCGTTTAAAGTTGATTCTTCCAATAGCATTTATGTTTGTTTGCATTTTAACGCAAGCACAGGTTAAGCAATTAAAGCTTAATCGAGTAGAGGCGATGGCTGGTCTTCCTCAACCACTGCAAATTATCGATTGGAAATTAATGGCTCAAAATTTTGATAAAACGGTTTACGATTTTAATGCTAAAGGCAAATATTGGCCTTTGGTTTGGTTGGATAGTACAAATAAAAATTTCCCTCAACCGGTAATGGGAATTTACACCGCAATTGGCGATGTTCGGCAAGGACCGCAAAACAACAAAGGTATGTTTCATGAAGCTTTAGCTAATATGGGTTCTGTTTTAGGTGCAACTTTAATCGGAATCGATAAAAGCAAACAAGGCAATATGAATTATGTTGCCATGTTGAAAAATTATTTCAACAGCGATACCAAATGGAATATTATGATGAATAATACGGCACCAGAAGTTGCTCTTTTAGGTGGAGGATACGGTAGAGATTGGTGGTATGATGTTTATCCAAATGTTCTGTTTTATGCCATTTGTGAACAATATCCAAATGAAAAGGATTTTGATTGGATTGCCAAAAGTATTGCAGAAAAATTCTGCAAGGCTGATTCTATTTTGAATGGTAATTACAACTATTCGTATTTTGATTATGCACAAATGAAACCGATGAAAAATCAAATTTGTGCTCAACAAGATGCTGCTGCAGGACATGCTTGGGTTTTGTATGCAGCTTATAAAAAGTTTGGTGATGACCGATATTTAAGGGGTGCCATAAGTGCAATGACAGCTTTGGAAGCAAATAAAATAAACCCAACCTACGAATTGCTGATGCCTTTCGGCGCTTACTTGGCTGCAAGGATGAATGTAGAACAAGGAACCAATTTTGATGTTGAAAAACTATTAGGTTGGACGTTCGATGGCACAGCTGTATGTCGCGAGGGTTGGGGCGTTTTAACCGGAAATTGGAATGGTTATGATATTTCGGGTGTGGTTGGTAGTAACATAGATCATGGTGGTTATGGTTTTTTGATGAATACTTTTGATGCAGCTTGGCCGCTTGTACCATTGGTGCGATACAAACCTGCCTACGCCAATGCGATTGGTAAATGGGTGCTAAATGCCGTAAATGCATCAAGGTTTTTTTATCCTCAATACATGCCAGCGAACAGACAAACAATACCTCAGTTTGCTTCGGTTACCAAAGGTGTTATTGCTTACGAAGGTTTTGCCAAAACATCAACTTTTGATACACTTTATCAAGATAGGATTGGGCCTGTTGCACAAGGCGATGGACCAAAATGGGTGCCAGGAAAAAATCCTGAAGTATCACAATTTAGTGTTTATGGAAGCGGACACGTTGGTATTTTCGGTGCAATTGTAGCCAAAACTAATGTAAATGGAATCTTAAAATTAGATGTTCTTGCAACAGATTTCTATCGAAGCAAAGCTTACCCAACGTACTTAATTTACAATCCATATCTGGAGGATAAAAACATCATCTATAAAATTAAAGGCAATAAAAAAGTAGATTTATACGATGCCGTTGAGCAAAAATTTGTTGCTAGGAATGTTACTACAACAACCAAAATAAAAATCGGAAAAAGAAATTCGGTGCTAATTGTTGAAACACCATCAAATAGCAAAATAACCAAAAGCAATAAAGATGTATTGGCTAATGGAGTAATAATTGACTATCAAAGGAAATAAATTCAGCAAGACGTGTTGTATAAGCAATACAGGGATAAAATAGTAAAATATTAAGTTTAAGATTCAAACTCTGGTTATTATAAAATCCTCCCCATTGCCCCCTCCAGAGAAGTATACATGGTGCAGACAGCAATGGGCAAGAAAAGATCAGTATTGCAATGTATAGTTATTGTTTACTTATAATTTCCATTGTTTTTAAACCTGACAGGAGCGACAGCCCAGAGTTTTTTTCTACGAGGGCTAAAGCGAATGGCAGGACTCCAGACCCCGATAAAATACTGAACGTTCATTTCCAAAAACTGTTAGCTTAAATTCTAAAATTTTATGAATTTTCCTTCACACTATTAATAAGCCGTTTTTTTTGGTTCACGTCACCTTGAATTTATTTCAGGGTCTTATTTGCAGGAAAGATGCTGAAATAAATTCAGCAAGACGTTTGGTATAAGCAATACTGCGATAAAACAGTAAAACATTAAGAGCAAGAATCGAACTCAAGTTATTAAGTTTCGACTAAAGGAAAAAAGCAGCTTTCTGTTTAAGAAAGCTGCTCTATAAGTTTAATATTTTAGGTTTTTTTACCTTCTAAATTCTATATTTTTAATACCCAAAAATTTGTTCTAAAGTTAAAGTAGTTACGTTACCAAATTTTTGCATATCCTCTAATTTAACTTTTTTATCAGATGCTACAATTAAATAAGTATATGGTTTATTGGCTACCTTTTGGTCGTGGAAATTTTTGATATCAGTAAAAGTAATTGGCTTTAATGCGCTGTATAAATCAATCCTCGAATCATAATCATAACCCAGTTTTTTATCCGCAAAATAATATTGAAAAATGCCATCCTTAGTAACTCTATTCGATTCTAAATAAGTTAAAACATTAGCTTTCGCACCATCAAAAGATTTATCGCTTTGCGGCAAAACATTTAACAATTCGTTCATTCCATTAACTGCATCTGTCATTTTATCGGCCTGGCTACCAACATAAGCAATCATGCTGTATTGTCTGTCTGCTTTATCTGGCGATTGGTAGGTAGCATAAGTTGAGTAAGCAAGCGCTTTTGATTCTCTAATGGTTTGGAAAACAATTGACCCCATTCCACCACCGAAATAATTATTAAACACCTCAATATTTGCTCTATCTGCTTTATTGTATAGACCTGTATTTCTTAACCAGCGAATTTCTGATTGAACCATATCATAATTAGCAAAATATACTTTGTTAGTATCTTGAGCGGTGTAATTATAAACTTTGGCAGGTGCTGCCGGTGTAAATTCGGTTGGAAGCAAATGTTCTTTTTTCAACTCTGATGTAAAAGCTGTTACATCTTTCGGTCCATAATAAGTAACCACATGCTCGTAATTGCTAAGGTTTTTCAAAAGATAAATTAAATCTTCGGCCTTCATGTTTTTAACTTCTTCGTTAGAAAGAACGTTGTTGTAAGGATTCACACTTCCGTACTGTGCGTAAGAGGTTAAACCAACCATAATTTGGCCTTTATTTAATTTGTTATTTTCCCTGCTTTTTAAAATTGTTGTTTTTAAATCAGCTAATGCTTTTTCGTTAGGTTTAACATTAGCAAAAATATGTTCAACTAAGCTTACTGCTTTATCAAAATTTTCTTGTAAGCCACTTATATTAATTGTAGTTACTTCAGTACCAACGTTTAAACTATAAGTACAGGCGATATTGTAAAATGCTTTGCTAATATCTTCTGCAGAATATTTATCGGTACTTAAAAATGGCAGGTAACCAGCGGCATAAGGCAATAACTTGTAGTTATTTGCTCCGTGGTTAAACCTATACGTCATTCTGAAAATAGAATTTTCTGTGTTTTTTGTGGTTAAAACATCAGCGATACCAACTTTACCAGTGATGATGTCTTTCTTGTAATCTAAAAATTTTGGTTCCATTGGTTTAGTAGGCGCATCTAAAACATTTTTTACAAAAGGAGAAGTTAGGCTTCCATTAGCATTAATTGGCGTAATGGTTGGTTTTTCTACTTTTACAATATTTTTGTCTTCGCCTTTGTGTTTATAACCAATAACGTAATCATCTTTAAAGTAAATATTTGCGAAAGCAATTACCTGTGTTTTTGTGATTTTAGCTGTTGCTTCAATTTCGCTTAAGCTTTTATCCCATTTGGTTCCTCGGTTTAAAATAAATTCGTTCGATAAATTTTCAGCTCTATTATTATTGCTATCAAAAGCTTGTAAAAAATTAAGCTTTTGGTTTGCTACAATGGCTTTTAAAAGTTCATCGTCAAATTTTCCTTGTTTTAAAAGGTCTATTTGCTCTAGTAATAATTTAGAAACCTGTTCTAAAGACTGACCCTGACGAGGTTGCCCTGATAAATTGAACACACCGTAATCTTTCATCTGCTGATAGCTTGCGCTTGAGCGTTGTGTTTTTTGCTGCTTATTTAAGTTGATATCGATTAAACCAGCTTTACCGTTAAACAAAATGCTTTTAATTAAATTAAGCATAATGCTGTTTTGTGTGTTTTCGGCATAACCACGGTAATAAATCTCTACCATTTCTGCACTTGGTCCGTACACATCAACTTTTTGTATTTTGGTTAATGGTTTTTCGGGAGTAGGATTGTAAAGTGTTACAGGTTTTGCAACCATAAAACTGAAGGTTTTATCCACCTTTTTTATCATTTCATCAGGATTAAAATCGCCTGTAAAAATTGCTGCCATATTATTTGGCACATAATACTTGTTGTAATAATTTCTTATTTCTACAAGTGATGGGTTTTTCAAATGCTCAATTGTACCGATTGTGGTTTGCTGCCCGTAGTTGTGCGTTGGAAACAACAATGCCATCATTGCTTCATCCAATTTATTTGGGTCATTATCCAAACCACGGTTTTTCTCTTCGTAAACAGCTTCTAATTCTGTATGAAAAATACGGAAAATGGGTTTCCGAAAACGTTCGCCCTGGATGGCTAAAAACTTATCGGTTGCGTTTGAAGGAAAATCTTCGTTGTAAACGGTTTCTTCGTACCAGGTATGTGCATTTGAAGAATTACCGCCAATACCCGACATCATTTTATCGTACTCGTTTGCGATAGAAAAATTCGATGCTTCGCCAGAAGTTTTATCTATTTCTTTGTAAATTTCTTTACGCTGAGCTGCATCTGTTGTTTTATTGTACTTTTCGTAAAGTGCATCAATTTTATCGAGATAAGGTTTTTCTTTTGCCCAATCTACTGTTCCAAATTTATCGGTTCCTTTAAATAAAAGATGCTCTAAATAATGCGCTAAACCTGTGGCATTTTTTGGGTCGGTATTGCTACCGGCTCTAACACTCATGCGAAATTGAATGTTTGGCTCTTTGTTATTTGGCGATAGAATTACCGTCAAGCCATTTTTTAAGGTGTAAAAACGGCTAGAAGATGGGTCGTTGGTTACATATTTATAGGTGTAACCTCCAGAATTACCTGTTTTCCATTGGTAGGTTTGCGCTTTTACAAGCAAACCCGTAACCAGTAAACAGGCTAGTGTAAATAGTTTAAATTTCATTTAATTGAGTTTGGTTTGTGGCAACGAGCATGTAGATGTAAAAAGGTTTGGGATGATTTACAGGTACAAATCGCATGTAATAAGTTATTTACCCAAATATATATGGATTATTGTATTGAATGAAATTATTTTTTAGATGTTGTTTGTATCGGGTTTGCATAGCATAACTCAATCATCATTGAATCTTATACCTTATATTATTTGTTTTTAAAGAGTTCTCTAAATTAATTTATATGATAATCTGTATTTTTACCGAATGACAAAGCAAAATACAAAACCGAATATTTTGGTGGTTAATGATGATGGTATAACGGCTACAGGAATTAAAAACCTAATGGAAGTTATGCAGGAACTTGGAAATGTGGTTGTAGTCGCACCTGATAGTCCGCAGAGCGGAATGGGCCATGCAATTACCATTGGCAAACCCATTCGTTTTGATAAGGTAGATTTGTATACAGGTGTTGAGATGTATAAATGCAGCGGTACACCGGTAGATTGCGTTAAAATTGCAGTTAATAAAATTTTTAAAGGTAAAAAACCTGATTTGTGTGTTTCAGGTATCAACCATGGTTTAAATAATTCAATCAATGTAATTTATTCAGGAACGATGTCTGCCGCTGTAGAAGGTGCGATTGAAAAAATTCCTTCAGTAGGATTCTCTTTAGATGATTTTGCACAGGATGCAGATTTTAGTCATTGCAAAAAATACATTAAAACCATTTGCGAGCAGGTTTTAGAGCATGGTTTACCTGAAGCAACCTTGTTAAATGTAAATTTCCCAAAAGGCAATAACATTAAAGGCATAAAAATCTGTCGCCAGGCAAATGCAAAATGGGCTGAAGAATTTGAAGAAAGAACCGACCCGTATAAAAGACCATATTATTGGTTAACGGGTGTTTTCCAAAATTTTGATAAAGGGGAAGATACCGATGTTTGGGCGCTTGAACATAATTATGCGTCGGTTGTGCCAGTTCAGTTCGATTTAACAGCCCATCATGCCATTCCAATTTTAAATGGATGGAGTTTTAATGAGGAGAAATCAATGGCAAAAGAGAAGAAAAACATCAACGCCCCTGATAGTTTAAACTTAGGCTAATTAAAACCAATGATTGAACAAATAAGTAAATTTAAAGATTCTGTTTGGATAGGTTTGGCGATTGGTTTATTAGTTCCTGCTATACTTTCTGTAATTGTTTGGTACATTATAAATCATGTGTTTTATCTGGCAAAAGCCGATTTATTATATATCGGCGCCATTGCTATAAATGCTTATAGCATGCAATATTTTTTTAAGCACTATAAAGAAAATATTGGTAGAGGAATATTAGCCGCAACGTTTGTATGCGCATTCATTTTTTTCTATTATAAAGTTTTTTAAGTTGGAAAAGGTATTTTAGGATGGAAAATGTAATATGTAAAATGGATGATGTTAACTACAAGCTAATAAATATATCCTGTTTTCCATTTACTAATTTCCATTATCCATCTACCATCTTCAATCTACCATAACACATCTTCCATAAAACATTTTCCATCAATTATGAAATATTACCTCGTAGCAGGAGAAGCATCAGGCGATTTACATGGCGCCAATTTAATGAAGGCAATAAAGGCAGAAGATAGCGATGCTGTTTTCAGGTTTTTTGGTGGTAATAAAATGCAAGCCGAAGGTGGTCAGTTGGTTAAGCATTACGCAGATATGGCATTTATGGGTTTTACCGAAGTGCTTTTAAACCTCCAAACCATTTATAAAAACTTAAGTGCCTGCAAAAACGATATTGTCGATTGGAAACCTGATGTTATTATCTTGATAGATTTTCCGGGTTTTAATTTAAAAATTGCAGCATTTGCAAAAGCTAACGGTATTAAAGTTTGCTATTACATTTCTCCAAAAGTTTGGGCATGGAATCAAAAACGAGTACTTAAAATTAAGAAGGTTGTAGACCATATGTTCTGCATTTTACCATTCGAAGTCGATTTTTACAAGGAATGGGGAATGGATGTAGATTACGTAGGTAATCCTTTGTTGGATGAAATCGACCAATTCATACGAGATGATAAATTCAGAGAAAATAATCATTTTGGCGAAGATAAAATCATTGCATTATTACCCGGAAGCAGAAAGCAGGAAATAGAACGTTTGTTACCAGTAATGTTAAGCATTACAGAAAGCTTTCCTGATTATGAATTCGCAATTGCTGCGGCACCAACCTTTAGCGAAAACTATTACCAGCAATTTATAGGCGAAAAAAAAGTTAAGCTATTGTTTGATAATACTTACAATTTGCTTCATAATGCGCATGCAGCCATCGTTGCATCGGGTACCGCTACATTAGAAACCGCTTTATTTAAAGTGCCTCAAGTTGTGGTTTACAAAGGCGGGGCAGTTTCAATTGCCATTGCCAGGATGTTGGTTAAAATAAAATTTATCTCCTTGGTAAATCTTATCGTAAATAAAAAAATAGTAACTGAGCTAATTCAAGAAGATTGCAGTACTCAAAAGGTAAATGCAGAGTTGGCTTTGATTGTAGATGGCAAAAGCAGGGCAGAAATGTTAGCCAACTACGATGGCTTGTTAGCACTTATGGGGAAACCTGGAGCATCGGCGAAAACGGCAAAACTTATACTAAATTATTTAAAAGCTTAAATCATAAACACCGTAGAAATGGGACGGTATCATAAATCTCGATTTTTTAGTTAGTTTTGACTTTGTTCATAAATATTTAATCCGTACGATGAAAGCCCTCTCCATTAAAGACATCGCCGTTAAGGCAAATGTTTCTATTACAACCGTATCCTTTATTATAAATGGTAAAGCAAAAGAGAAATCTATTAGTGAGGCTGTAATTGAGAAGGTTGAAAAGATTATACAAGAAAGCGGTTATAAACCGAATCAAATTGCCAGAAGTTTAAGGACAGGAAATTCTAACATCATTGGTTTAATAGTAGAAGATATATCCAATTCCTTTTTTGCTAAAATTGCAAGGCTGATAGAAGACAAAGCATACAAACGAGGTTATAAAATCATTTATTCGAGCACAGAAAATAGCGTAGAAAAAGCTCAGGAACTGATAAATATGTTCAAAACCCGCAAGGTTGATGCTTATATTATCTCTCCCATTAAAGGTATTGAAGAAGATATTAAAATGCTGTTGAGCGATGATAAACCGGTTATTTTGTTTGATAGAAATTTAGCTGATGTTGATGTTAACTATGTCGGGGCAAATCATTTTAATGCTTCATACCAATCTATAGAAAGTTTTATAGAACAAGGAAAAAAAAATATTGCTTTAGTTACTACAGATATTGATGTTGAACAGATAACTGAACGTTTTGACGGTTATAAGAAAGCCCTGATTGATAATGGTTTGGCTTATAATGAGGACTTGGTACTTAAAATCCATTTCAATCAGGATGAGGAAACAACCATAAATCAAATCAAAAATCTATTTAATACTCAAAAAATAGATGCGGTACTTTTCGCAACCAATTACTTAGCCATTAGTGGGTTAAAAGTGCTGAAACAAATAAAGAAGATAATTGGTTCTGATTTTTCTGTAATTGCATATGATGACCATGAGGCATTTGAATTGCATACTCCCGGTATTTCAACTGTGCAACAACCATTAGAAGATATTGCCGAAACAGTTATTAAATTGATATTAAGTCAGTTATCATCAAAAACAAAACTTCCCAACCAACAAGTTATTATTCCAGCCAAACTTATAATTAGAGATTAATCAATTCTATAATCTTTGTTTGTGTAACGTTATTTTTACGACTAAATCGTTTTATTAAATAAAATAATATCTAATATTGATGTAGTAAAACGTTTTACTGTAACCAAATTTATTTATGAGACTTTCGCAGTACCCTAGCTGTATGTTAAATATGTATTTTAATCATTTACGGTTATCTGCCGAATCCTTGCGTTCACAATAAGAATCAACATAAAAATTCAGTAAAAATTAACAAAAGGCGATAAGCTTTTGTCGTTTAGTAAATCGATTTAAATGTTATCAGAGCATTTAAATAAGGTAAAATAGAGTAATACAAAACTAATTATAACTAATCAATTTAAAATTTAACAAAACCGCTAATGAAAATTAATTTACTCAAAATTACGGGGCTATCTGCTGCAATTATATTGCTGAATGGTCCTGCGTTTTCAATGAATTCAGAGTGGGAAGGAGCGAGTGGATTCATGAAAGGGAACAAGCTGTGGCAGCAAGTTCAAACGCAAAAAGTGATTACCGGAACAATCCTCGATGAAACCAATCAACCAATGCCGGGTGTTGGTATTAGGAACCAAACCTCAGGGAAAAGCACGGTAACAGACGGCAACGGAAAGTTCAGCATTGAAGCAAATGCTAACGATGTGATTCGTATTAGTTCTGTAGGCTACAGAACTCAGAATGTAACGGTTGGAGCTCAAAATTCTTTGAGCATCAAATTAGCTGTATCGGCAGATACTAAATTAGATGAAGTTGTTGTAATTGGCTACGGTACTTTAAATAAAGATCAAATTTCTTCTGCTGTTACCAAGGTCGATTCATCTGGATTTAGACAAAGTGGTGCTAGAAGTGCACTTGATTTATTAGTAGGTAAAGTTGCTGGTTTGCAAATTACCAGACCAGGTGGTACCAATCCAAATTCGGGTGTAACAGTTCAATTAAGGGGTGTTACATCGCTTGCCGGTACACAAACACCTTTAATTATTATTGATGGAATACCCGGTGGAAACTTAGATTTATTAGCACAAGATGATATTGAATCATTTAGTGTATTAAAGGATGGTTCGGGTGCTGCTATTTATGGTACAAGAGCAAATGCTGGGGTAATTTTGGTAACAACCAAAAAAGGTAAAGCTGGTCCTTCAAGGTTTGATTATAACTCTTATGTACGTCATGAGCGCTTAGTTAAAAGACCAGATTTTATGAATGCTACCGAATTAAGACAACGGATTGCAAGTAAAGAATATGTTGTACAAGATTACGGGGGTGACTTCGATTATTTTTACGATTTAATTAATCAAAACAATATTTCTCAAAATCATAATTTTGCGGTTTCTGGTGGTAGCGAGAATTCTAACTATCGTGCAAGTTTAAATTATAGAGATTTACAAGGTTTTGCACAACAAAACAACAGGAAAGACTACGGAATAAGGTTGAGCTTAACTCAAAAGGGATTCAATAAAAGGTTAACGGCATTATTTAACGTTGCAACAAATTTTAACAATCCAAATCTAATAGCTGGTGGTGGTTGGGAAAACGTGTTGACTAAAAACCCAACTGAATCATATTTTAATCCAGATGGTAGTTATTTATTTACACGTAACTTAACTAACGAGATTGCAAGAATAAATCAAGAAAAGAACAGAAGGCAACAACAAACCATGTCTGCTGATGGAAAAATTGATTTTGAAATCATTCCAGGTTTAAAAGCTTCAGTTTTTGGTGCTCACCAACGCGATTGGAGAATAGATGGCGAGTACAGAGATAAACAAGGTCAAAATTCATTAGAAAATGGAAATGCACCTGGTGGTGGTTATGCATCAAGAAGCACAAGTTTAGATCAGAATTTTAACTTGGAACCTACTGTTGAATACAATAAAACATTTGCTGAAAGACATAAAATTCAAGCTATCGCAGGTTATAGTTACCGTTATGAAGTTAGCGAAGGTTTCAACGCAAATAACCGAGGTTACGTGAATGATCTTTTCGAAGAAAATAATTTAGGTAGTGTGCCTGTTGTGCTCAACAGAATCGCAATCGGTAGTTATAAAAATGATAATACATTAATTGCTGGTTTTGCTAGGATATTCTATTCATTTGATGATAAATATATTTTCCAAGCTAGTGTAAGAAGAGAAGGTTCATCTCGTTTTGGTGCTAATAACAAATGGGCAACATTCCCAGCTGCGTCTGCTGCATGGAATGTAACTCAAGAAGATTTCATGAAAAATGTGAAATGGGTTAATAATTTAAAGTTAAGATTAGGATACGGAGAGACAGGTAATTCAGGTTTTGCCAACTATGCATCGTTAGTAACATTAGGTACAGGTGGTATTTATCTATTCCCTACCGGCGAATATGCTCAGACTTATGGTCCAAGCAGAAATCCTAACCCTGATCTAAGATGGGAAAGAAAAAAAGAATTAAACTTTGGTGTTGATTTTACAATTTTAAACAACAAATTAAGCGGTTCAATTGAGCTTTACAGAAGGGTAACGCAAGATTTACTGGATACTTATACTTCACCACAACCGCCTTTTGTACAAAGCTCAATTTATACAAATGTTGGAACAATTTCAGCGAAAGGTATTGAAGTAACATTAAGCTATGCTGCTGTTAAAAAAGATAAATTCTCTTGGGATATAGATTTTACTGGTAGTACAACTCAAAATAAATTAGATAGATATTCAAATGATGTTTACAAAAGAGATTTAAAAACTTTTGGTGGAATTGGGGGTTTTGGAGCGCTGGGCGATGCTTTCCGTACTTACGAAGGTAGAGCAATTGGCGAATTCTGGGGCAAAAGGTTTGCAGGATTTACACCTGATGGCAAGTGGACTTTCTTTAATAAAAATAATGAGGTTGTTTCAAATGCACAAATCAATACTTCTTCTTTCAGGGATCAAACTGACTTAGCTGTTATTGGTAATGCAATTCCAAAATACTACCTATCATTAACAAACAGTTTTAGATATGGAAATTTCGATTTGCGTGTGTTTTTAAGAAGTAAATTAGATTTTGATATTTTGAACACCATGGCATTATCTTATGGAAACAAAAATGGTGCTACTACAAACCTATTAAATAGTGCATTTACTAAATATGCTGAAATAAAAGATACTTACATGTATTCTGATTATTATCTGGAAAGTGGTAGTTTCTTAAAAGTTGATGAGCTTACATTGGGTTATACCTTCAAATTGAAAAGCCCTGTTGTTAGAAACTTAAGGTTGTATTTAACTGGACAAAACTTATGGACAATTACTGGTTATACTGGTAACGACCCTGATTATGTTAGTGATACAGGTTTAGGACAGGAGCAAAATGGCAAGAGTTTAGGTATTGATACAAGAGGTCCATACCCAGCCACAAGACAATTTTTGTTCGGTGTTAATTTTGGATTTTAATATTAAAGAAAATGAAAAATTATAAAAAAATTATTCTCTCATGCTTAGTTGCAGCACCAATGTTCTTAATGAACAGTTGCACGAAATTGGATGAAAACGTATATGATCAGTTAATTACAGATAACTTTTACAATAACAAAACAGAAGTTTTATCTGCAGTGCTTAGACCTTACACGCATGCTAATGCTTGGGTAACTCCATCTGGGCAAGATGGTTGGTGGCGCCCCGCAGAACTATCTGGTGATCAACTTGCATGGCCAACAAAAGGCAGGCATGGTGAAGATGGTGGTAAATGGAAAAGGTTACATTACCACACATGGTTAAGTGATGATGTACCACTAAATAGTGCATGGTCGTTAATTTATGGAGGTGTAGGTTTTTGTAATGACCCAATTCAAAATCTTGAAAGCCGTGAAATATCAAAAATGGGCATCACTCAAGTTGAAAAGGATGCATATATCGCTGAGTTAAAATTGCTAAGAGCATTTCATTACCTTAAACTAATGGATTTGTTTGGAAACATTCCAGTAGTTACGCAAGTTGGTATTCCTGCAAAACCAGCAACTGTTGCAAGGAAAGATGTTTTTGCATTTATTGAAAAGGAAATTAAAGATAACATTGCTAAAGTTCCATTGCATTCGAAAGCAATGACAGGTAGAATGAGCCAAGCTGGTGGTTATGCTATGCTTGTTGAATTGTATCTAAATGCAGAAGTTTGGACAGGAACCGCTCGTTGGGATGATTGTATCGCAGCTGCCGATAAATTAATTTCTGGTGCTGCAGGTGGTCAAAACGGGGCAATGAATTTAGATCCAAACATTTTTGATCAATTTAAGTCGAGCAATGAATTATCTAAGGAAGCTATATTCTCAATCGCTTACGAATATAAATTGGCAACGTTTGAACCATCGTGGCCTAGTGAATTTTTTCACTTTCAACAAGATGCAATTTATGGTGGTTCTAGAAATGGTAATGATGGTATTGTTGTAATTCCAGGTGTATTTACAAATTACGAAACTGCTGACTTGAGAAAAAGAGGATGGTTGTTAGAAGGTCCACAATTTAGATTTGATAATGGACAACAGGCTTTAGCTAAGGGTGGGAATGAGTATACCGACCAGCAAATTGTTTTTGTTGACAACATTCGCAAAAATAAAATTGGTTCTACTGTTTCTAATATGAGTGAAGGTGAAGAAAATAGTGGTGTTCGTTTCAACAAATATAAGTTAGGCAACCAAGTTGCTGGCGTTGTTAACGGTGTAGCTGTGCCTATTGATCCGAATTACAACAACACGGATTGGAATATTTATAGATTAACGTGGATTTATTTTGCGAAGGCAGAAGCCATAATGCGTAAAAATGGTGGTGTTGCTAATGCTGAAGCTGTTCAATTAATTAATGATTGTAAAAGACGTGCTTACACTGCTGCTGATTTTGTAACCAGAGCTTATACGCCAGCAACATTAACTTTAGATGAACTATTAGCTGAGCGTGGAAGAGAATTTATTTTTGAAGGATTCAGAAGAGATGATTTAATTCGTTTCGGTAAGTTTACTACAGCTTCATGGTGGGATCATACTCCATCAGCTGCGTTCCGTAACCTTTTCCCTATACCACAGGTGCAGAGAACATTAAATGAAAACTTAACTCAAAATCCAGGTTATAATTAATTAACAATCTCAATAAAAGAGGTGCTCAATACGAGCACCTCTTTTACTTTAAACAATACGATTTGTAACTCACAAATTACAAGTCAAAATCCTTTTCCTACATCCTTTTTCGTTAATATTGAAAATTGGTAAATCGTTTTACCAATTGATATTATCCCAATCTAGAACCTAAGCTTTAAATCATTATTTATGAAAAAATATTACTCATTTCTAATATTAAGCTTCCTTACCACTTTTCAGCTTTATGCTCAGGATAAAGCTCCTGCATATCCGCTAATTACCCATGATACATACTTTAGCATTTGGTCTTTCGGAGATGAATTAAATCAATCCGTTACAAAACACTGGACAGGCAAAAACCAATCTCTAACAGGCGTTTTAAAAGTTGATGATAAATTTTATCGTTTCTTAGGCGCTGAAACTAAAGCATACAAAACTATACTTCCTGCGGCTGATGAAACAGCTTACCAGGTAAATTATATATTCGATAAACCCAATGAAAATTGGTTCACAAATGCCTTCAATGATGCTAAATGGAAAAAAGGAACTGCTCCTTTTGGCGATGACAAATCGGCTAAAACCAAGTGGGATAGCAACGATTTATATTACAGAAGAAAATTCTCAATCGCTAAATTATCTGCGGTAAAAAAATATTTAAAGCTTAACCATGATGATGATGTTGATGTAACCATAAATGGTAAATCAATTTATAAAAAAACAGGTTGGGTACACGAATACATTTATATTCCTATTAAAGAAGGAGTTTTAAAAACCGGTGAGAACCTTTTAGCTATTCATGTAAAAAACACCGCTGGCGGAAGATACCTCGATGCCGGAATCGTTGAAGAAGTACCTCAAAAATCATCCCTTAGTTTGGCTAAACAAAATCATGTTAAAGTAGAAGCTACATCTACCAAGTACAATTTTACCTGTGGCGAAGTGGATTTAGATGTTACGTTTACTTCTCCTTTGTTGTTAAATGACATCGAACTTACCGCCCGGCCAATTAGCTACATCAGCTATGCGGTAAAATCAAAAGATGGGAAAGCACATAAAGTAGATTTGTACTTTAGTGCATCAACAAACATCGCCGTAAATACTCCAGATCAAACTGTCAACGCTAAGAAAAGCAATGCAGATAATCTTGCAATTTTAAGTGCAGGAACATTAGAGCAACCAGTTTTACAGAAAAAGGGCGATGATGTAAGGATAGACTGGGGCTATTTGTACGTCGCTATTCCCGATAAATTCAACGCTACTCAATACATAAATAAAGAGAGCGAAAGTTTGGCTGGTTTTTTAAACGGAAAGTATGCTGAAACCGGTAATGCTGCGAAGGGAAAGGAACTCAATCTTACCAGTATTATTCCATTCGGCTCGGTTACATCAAATTCGGTAGAAAAATATTTAATGATGGGTTATGATGATCTTAAATCAGTTGAATATTTTGGAACACAACTGCTTCCTATTTGGAAAAAATCTGCTGAGCAGTTTGAAAAACAATTGGCGATTGCAGATAAAAATTATGCATCAATTATAAAAAAATGTAGCGATTTTAATGCGCAACTTTATACTGATGCAGAGAAAGCTGGCGGCAAAGAATACGCAGAACTATGTGAATTAGCTTACCGCCAAAGCATTGCAGCACATAAAATTGTCTATGCGCCAAATGGTGATATTTTATTTCTATCTAAAGAAAATTTTAGCGGTGGCTTTATCAATACTGTTGATGTTACCTATCCTTCCGCTCCCGAATATTTATTGTATAATCCCGAATTGCTTACTGGAATGCTGAATGGAATCTTTTATTATTCGGAAAGCGGTAAATGGAAAAAACCTTATCCGGCACACGATTTAGGAACTTATCCTTTTGCAAATGGCCAAACTTATGGAGAAGATATGCCAGTTGAGGAAGCTGGAAATATGATTATTTTAACTGCTGCAATTTCTAAAGCGCAAGGCAATGCAAAGTATGCCGAAAAACATTGGTCTACATTATCCATCTGGGCAGATTATTTAGCTAAAGAAGGCTTCGACCCAGCTAACCAATTATGTACTGATGATTTTGCTGGTCACCTTGCCCGAAATGCAAATTTATCTGTGAAGGCTATTGTGGCGCTTGGTGCTTATGCCCAATTGGCGCAACAATTAGGTAAAACAGATGAAGCCAAAAAGTACAGAAATATTGCTTTGGATATGGCTACAAAGTGGCAGCAACTGGCTAATGACGGCGACCATTTTGCTTTAACTTTTAATGATAAAAATACTTGGAGCCAGAAATACAATCTGGTTTGGGATAAATTATTAGGTTTAAAACTTTTCCCCGAAGCAGTTTATAAAAAAGAAATTAATTACTATTTAACCAAACAAAACACCTTTGGTTTACCATTAGATAGTCGCAAAACTTACACTAAATCTGATTGGATAATGTGGACAGCAACGCTTGCCGATAACCAGACCGATTTTCAAAAATTTATTAAGCCGATATACAAGTTTGCAAATGAAACCGAAAGTAGGGTGCCACTTAATGATTGGCATGAAACCACAACTGGCGCTAAAGTTGGCTTCCAGGCTAGAAGCGTCGTTGGGGGCTATTTTATAAAATTATTGGCAGATAAATGGGGCGTTAAAAATTAATAAAAGGATACTTGTAACGAAAATAAATTTGATGCACTCAATTACTGCGGCTACTTAAAAATAACGAATGTGATTAATGCAATACCATGTTTAAAAAATAACTATTAATTTAGGCGGTTCTAGAAAATTTGTAATAGAAGCTCCATCAAACAGCCCGACAAATTTTTATATAAAGTCGGCAATTTTAAATGGAAATAACTATACTCGCAACTTTTTATCGCATTAGCGATATTTTTAAAGGTGGTACGCTTAAGTTAGAAATAGCAGCAAGCCAAATAATTAATAAAGGACAATTAGAAGGAGATTAACCATCTTCTCCGAATAAATAAATGCAATGCCTGAAGTGATTTTGGGATATTGCCGGGGAGTAATTAATAAGAAAGATATTTTAAAACAATGGAAAAACCTGTTGCATTAGGTGTAGATATAGGTGGCTCGCACATCACAGCGGCGTTAGTAGATTTAGAAAGTAGAACAATCGTTCAAAATTCTATTGAGCGTAATGCAATAGATTCGCAGGAAAGTAAAGAAGTAATATTAAAGGCTTGGAGCGAAATTATAACTAAGGCTTTTAAAAAATCGGCAAGTGATGTAAAGTTAATTGGAATTGCAATGCCAGGACCATTCGATTATGAACAAGGTATATCACTAATCAAAGATCAAGATAAATTTAAAGCGCTTTATGGCGTAAACATTAAACAAGAACTATCTAAAAGATTAAACATTGATGCTGCAAACATTCATTTTATAAACGATGCCGCAGGTTTTTTACAAGGTGAGGTTTTTGGTGGAGCCGGGCGTGGTAATTCGAATGTTTTAGGTTTAACCTTAGGTACCGGACTTGGTTCTGCATACTGCGAAGGTGGCATTGCTAAAGATGCTGATTTATGGAACTCGCCTTTTCTAAATGGCATTGCAGAAGATTATTTATCAACCAGGTGGTTTGTAAAACGTTACCAGCAACTTAGTAATAATACTGTTGCAGGCGTAAAAGAATTAACAGCTTTAACCGCCACAGATTATTCTGCTACAAGAGTTTTTATGGAGTTTGGTTACAACCTAGCCCAGTTTTTAATGCCTGTTATCAAAAAAAATAAATCAGATTTGGTAATTATTGGCGGTAATATATCAGGAGCATTTACTGCATTTTCTCCAGAATTAATTGCAACTTTAAAGGGCAATGCAATTGATGCAGATGTTAAGGTAACAAAACTAAAAGAACATGCAGCGCTTATTGGTGCGGCAAGTTGTTGCGATGCAACTTTCCTCCATGAAAATACTGCCGACAGTTTAGGCAATGAGGTAAAAAGTTTTGTTAATAAAGGGTAAAACCTTTTTTTTTAATTAGATTGGTAAAACCATTTAGTAGGCAATTAAATTAACAATTTTTATTTTTTTGATAACGATAATTATTTATAGTTCAGAATTTAAGCATCAGACACAAAATTAAACACATGAAAAAAATACATTTACTTTGCTTTTTATTTTTCGCTGCAATAATTCCTCTTTCGCAGCTAAAAGCTCAAGAAATCATTAAGAAAAAGGGCTACACATTAAGTTTCGAAAGCAATTTTGCCGCATTAGATCCAAAACTAAAAAAACGATTAATAGAAACATTTTTTGAGGTTTATCCTAAACTGGCTAAAGAATATAATCCAAATACATTAAAGGAAGTAAAATTTGCTGTTGATACAAATTACAAAGGTGTTGCTGCTACAAGTAACGGCAAAGTAACTTTCAGTTCAATTTGGATGGTTAAACATCCTGAAGATATTGATGTAGTAACTCATGAAGTAATGCATATCGTTCAGGATTATGGCAGAAGTGTTGGCCCGGGTTGGTTAACAGAAGGTATTGCAGATTATGCCCGTTCGAAATTTGGTGTAGATAACCCTGGTGCAAAATGGACAATGCCCGATTTAAAGCCCGAACATTCTTATAAAAACAGTTACCGCATTACCGCTAGATTTTTCACCTGGATTGAAAAAAATGTTAAATCAGGAACGATTAAAGCTGTTGATGCCTCATTAAGAGATCATACCTATACCTCTGGGATTTGGAATCAATTAACAGGTAAAGATTTAGATGGACTGTGGGCAGACTACGTAAAAAATCCTCAAATTTAAATATCCAACCGCTCGATATGTGTAAACCAACTACTAAATCCTTAATATTCTTTATAGCTGCATGTTTGTGGTCAACTTTTTTAATGGCGCAAACAGTAAGTCTAGCAAAGCGCCAGCAAGATTTTGTTGATCTTCGTTTTGGTATGTTCATTCATTACAACATTCCAACTTATATGGATCAGGATTGGGCAGATCCTGAAGCATCGCCTTCTATATTTAATCCTAAAAAACTAAATACCGACCAGTGGGCTAAGGCAGCTTTGTCGGCAAATATGAGTTATGGCTGTTTAACAACTAAACACCACAGTGGTTTTGCAATTTGGGATACCAAAACAACGGATTATAGCGTAATGAATAGTCCTTACAAAAAAGATGTTGTAAAAGCTTATACCGAATCTTTCCGCAAGGCTGGCTTAAAAGTAATGTTGTACTATTCTATTTTGGATACACATCATAAAATCCGTCCAAACCAAATCACACCCGAAAAAATTGATTTTATTAAAGCGCAGGTTAGGGAATTGTTAACCAATTACGGTAAAATTGATGCTTTAATAATTGATGGTTGGGATGCGCCATGGTCGAGAATTTCTTACGATGATGTTCCATTTGAAGAAATATATTCGCTTATAAAATCCATCCAGCCCGAGTGTTTGGTAATGGATTTAAATGCAGCAAAATATCCGGCAGAAGCATTGTACTATACAGATATCAAATCTTATGAACAAGGTGCTGGTCAGCATATTCAAAAAGAAAGCAACAGATTACCAGCTTTATCGTGCTTACCAATTAATACCGCATGGTTTTGGAAAAGTGATTTCCCAAAAGTGCCCACAAAAACCGCTACCGAATTGGTAGATGGGATTTTAAAACCATTAAACACTGCATATTGCAATTTCATATTAAATGTTGCGCCAAACCGCGATGGATTGATTGATGCAAATGCTTTAGCAACATTAAAAGAAGTTGGGCAAAAATGGAAAAATGATGGACCATTGCCAGCATTGCCCGTATCTGCTGCACCAATTATTTCATCAAATATCGCCAAAAAGCAGCCTGCAAACGCAAGCTGGAGCGATGATATGTGGATAATGGATTTTGCAAATGATGATAGCTACAGCACTGCATGGTTATCAAATGCTACCGTTAAGGCACCATGGTACGAAGTTAGTTTTGAAAGAGACAAGCCATTTAACATGATAGTAATTGCCGAAAAAAAACCAAGTATAAAAGCCTATCGCCTGGAATACAGCGAAAACGGAATTTGGAAACCAATTGCTTCAGGAACAGATGCATCGAAAATAAAAATACATCGCTTTAACAGGGTTTGGGGAAAAAAAGTTAGAGTATTGATTGATAAATTTGATGGTCAGGTACAACTGGCAGAATTCCAGGTGTACAACGAAAAAAGATAAACAGCAAACACATAAACTGATATATAAATAATGAAAAAACTATTCATCGCCTTATTAAGTTTTGCGGCAACCGGAAGTTTTGCTCAACAGGTAGGCAAAATTACCGATCCTGTAGAATGGATTAATCCTTTGATGGGTTCGCAATCTAAGCCGAGCTTATCAAACGGAAATACTTACCCAGCCGTTGGTGTGCCTTGGGGTATGAACATGTGGACGCCACAGACAGGTAAAATGGGCGATGGATGGGCATATACTTATGATGCTGACAAAATTCGTGGTTTTAAACAAACGCATCAGCCTTCACCGTGGATGAATGATTATGGTGCTTTTGCAATTATGCCCGTAACCGGAAAACTAAAATTTGCTGATGATGAACGAGCAAGTTGGTTTAGCCACAAAGCAGAGGTTTCAAAACCTTATTATTACAGTGTTTATTTAGCTGATGCTGATGTTACAACAGAATTGACACCAACAGAAAGAGCCGCTCAGTTTAGGTTTACTTTTCCTAAAACAGATAGTTCGTTTGTTGTGGTAGATGCACAAAACAAAGGTTCTTACATTAAGATTTTTCCGAAAGAAAGAAAAATTATAGGCTACACAACTAAATATGCTCGTGGTCCATTGCCTAAAAATTTTAAAAACTATTTTGTTATTTACTTCGATAAAGATTTTACTTTGGCTAAAACCTGGAGTGGAAAAACCCTTGGAAATGATTTAGAACTTACCAGCGACCATACCGGTGCAGTGATTGGTTTTAAAACCACCAAAGGAGAAAAGGTAACGGCCAAAACGGCTTCTTCTTTTATCAGTTTTGAACAAGCAGAAATAAACTTAAAAAGAGAATTGGCTAGTGATAATTTTGATGCAACCAAGGCCAAAGCCAAAGCGGTGTGGAACAAAACGTTAAGCAAAATTGCTGTAGAAGGTGGTACGATAGACCAAATGCGTACTTTTTATTCTTGCTTGTATCGTACATTATTTTTCCCTAATAAATTATATGAGCTAGATGCAAAAAACCAAATTGTACATTGGAGCCCATACACAGGTGAAATTAAACCTGGTTATATGTTCGCAGGTACAGGTTTTTGGGATACTTTCAGGGCATTATATCCATTCTTAAATTTGGTTTATCCATCGATAAATAAAGAAATGCAAGAAGGATTAATCAATGATTATAAAGAAGGTGGTTTCTTGCCAGAATGGAGCAGTCCGGGTTTTGCTAACATTATGGTTGGTAACAATTCGGCATCTGTAGTTTCTGATGCTTACATAAAAGGTCTTCGTGGGTATGATATTAATACTTTATGGGATGCCGTAAAACATGGTGCAAATAACGAAGGGCCAATGGATGCGGTAGGGCGTGATGGTGTGAAATATTACAACGAATTGGGTTATGTACCATTTGATGTTAAGGTAAATGAAAACGCTGCAAAAACTTTAGAATATTCTTACGATGACTTCGCAATTTATCAGTTAGGTAGAGCGCTAAAACGCCCGGCTTCTGAAATTGAAATATATAAGAAAAGGGCAATGAATTATAAAAACCTTTTCGATCCATCATCTGGTTTAATGAGAGGAAAAAATCAGGATGGAACCTTCCAAAGTCCTTTTAGTCCGTTTAAGTGGGGTGGTGCGTTTACCGAAGGTAACAGTTGGCATTACACATGGTCGGTATTTCAGGATATTGATGGCTTAGCAAAATTAATGGGTGGACATGAAAAGTTTGTAACCAAACTGGATTCAGTTTTCTCGATGCCACCTGTATTTGATGAAAGTGCTTACGGAGGTGTTATTCATGAAATTCGTGAAATGCAAATCGCCAATATGGGGCAATATGCACATGGCAATCAACCAATACAGCATATGATTTATTTATACAATTTCGGTGGTGCGCCATATAAAACTCAATATTGGGTTCGCGAAACTATGGATAGAATGTACAAAGCTACTCCCGATGGTTATTGTGGTGATGAAGATAACGGACAAACTTCTGCTTGGTACGTGTTTTCTGCAATGGGTTTTTATCCGGTAACCCCGGCAACAGACCAGTATGTTTTAGGTGCGCCTTTATTTAAAAAAGTAACGCTGACTTTAGAAAACGGAAAAACCGTTGTAATTAATGCTGCTGCAAATAGTAATGAAAACCGTTACGTTCAATCGCTGCAAATGGATGGAAAACCTTACTCTAAAAATTGGATAAGCCACAGTGGTTTACAAAAAGGCGCTGTACTAAATTTTAATATGACGGCTACACCAAATAAAACCAGAGGTACAAACCCGGTAGATTTTCCATATTCATTATCTACAGAAAAATAAACTATAAAAATTATTTGTCTGATGAGCCTGTCGAAAACTTTCGATTTCGACAGGCTCAATCTGGCACATATTGATAGATTAATCACTAAATTGATTATCCAATACAACAACATTATCAAAACCAAATATTATGAAGATTAACGTCTTAAAAATTGGGTCAACGGCTTTTATTTGGCTGTTTGGAACATGCTTGGCCTTTGCTCAGCAACCCAACATCCCGCTTACAGATTTATCGGCATTTAAAGAACCAGGAAATTCTTGGTCTGTAGTGGGCGATGTAACAGTAAATCTAGAGGAAGTAAATGCTATAAAAGGTACCAAAGGAACAGGTATCTTGTTAAACATATCGGAACCCAAAAAGGTAGGTTTTGATTTAACTACGATAAAGGAATATGGCGATATGGTTTTAGAACTGGATTACCTTACAGCAAGGGGAACCAACTCTGGAATTTATTTGCAAAACAATTACGAAATTCAATTAGAAGATTCGTGGACAGTTAAAAATCCACTTTCATCAAATAACGGCGGCTTGTACGAACGTTGGGATAATGATAAGCCTGAAGGTGAAAAAGGTTATGGGGGTATTGCACCACGCCAAAATGCAAGTAAAGCGCCAGGCTTATGGCAACACATTAAAATTGTTTTTCAGGCACCGAAATTTGATAGTTCTGGTAAAAAAATAGCCAACGCAAGGTTAATTAGTGTCGATTTAAATGGCGTAACCATTCACGAAAACGTAGAACTTTGGGGTGCTACAAGAGGTGGTTACGGAACAGAAAAAGCAATGGCACCAATCCGCATTCAAGGCGACCATGGTTCTATCGCTTTTAGAAATATTTCTATAATAGATCTTCCAGCAGCTACTGCACAAACTGGTCGCCGAGGTGGCGGTGGTGGAGCAGACCCAATTTATGTTGATGCGCCAGTTAATACCATGATTAGAAGTTTTGTTGATGAAATGCCGGGTGTACGTTCCGTTCATGCTATTTCAGTTGGCAGTCCGCAACAAACCGCTTACAGCTACGATTTAGACAATGGAACATTATTACACGGTTGGCATGGAGGTTTTTTAGATGCAACCCCAATGTGGGATGGTCGTGGTAACGGAACTTCTCGTCCATTAGGTAGCGTAACCCGCTTTATAAAAAAACCGGTAATGGCCATTTCAAAATTGGCAACCGCTAATGCGGCATGGGCAACTGATACGGCAGGAACAGGCTTTCGTACTAAAGGTTATGTACTGGATAATCAAGATCGCCCGGAATTTAAATACCTGATTTATGGAAATAAAGTTACTGATGCTGTAAAGGTTTTGGATAACGGTCAAGGTTTATCTAGAGAGATTACTTTAGAGCAACCTGCTAAAGATTTATACTTGCTTTTAGGCGAAGTAGCGGATATAAATGAGGTTTCTAAAGGCTTGTACGTTGTTGACGATAAAGCATATTACTTACAATTTCCAAATGGCGAAAAACCTATCGTTAGAGATGCTGACGGTAAAAAGCAACTAATTATAGCAATTGGAAGCAAATTGAATTACTCTATTTTATTTTAGTCTGTATTACGATGAGATATACATTTAAAACATTGGCAATGATGGCGCTAAGCCTAAGTTGCTCAGCGCTTTTTGCCCAGGAAACACCCAAGGAAGAAGATTTTTTTAGAATTAATAAAGTACGTGTTCCGGAAGGACCAATTTTAGAAGTTGGGGGCTTAGTTACGCTGCCAAACGGAGATTTAGGAATTTCTACCCGAAGAGGTGATGTTTGGATTGTTGAAAACCCAACGAGTACAAAACCTTATTTCCGCAAGTTTGCAACAGGTTTACACGAGATTTTAGGCATTGCCCAAAAAAATGGGGCAATATATGTAGCACAACGTGGCGAATTAACCAAATTGGTTGATAAAAACATGGATGGCAAAGCCGATGTTTATGAAACAGTTTATGCATGGCCAATAAGCGGTCACTATCATGAGTATAGTTTCGGACCAAAAATAGCGGCTGATGGAACATTCCTGGTAACGGCGAATGTAGCTTTTGGCGATGAAGAATGGTGGAGAGGAGAAAGTAAAGTGCCCATGCGTGGCTGGGCAATGAACATTACCGAAGATGGAAAAATGACACCTTATGCAGCTGGTTTTCGTTCGCCTGCTGGTATCGGAATGATTGATAATCAGTTTTATTATACCGAAAACCAAGGCGATTGGGTAGGTTCTGGAGGTTTATGGAAAGTAAACAAAGGTGATTTTATGGGTCATCCGGCAAGTTTAAAATGGAGCAGCCGATCGGATTCTCCTGTAAAATTACAATCAGATTTTTTCTACGCCAATATAGATGAACGCCGCATTAAAAATGAACAAGGCAGATACATAAAACCAGAGAACAGAGTTAACGAAACTTTTAAAACGCTTTTTGATATGAAGAAAGTGTTTCCAGAATTGCGTTTACCATCGGTTTGGTTGCCATATGGCATTTTAGGCATCTCATCATCAGAACCCGTAAAAATTCCGGAAAACACATTTGGTCCTTTTGCAGGGCAAATTTTAGCTGGCGACCAAGGCATGAGTATTATCTCAAGAATTTTCCTTGAAACTGTAAAAGGTGAGGAACAGGGTGCTGCTTTCTTATTTAGAAAAGGATTCCGTTCGGGTGTTTTAAGATTGGCTTGGGGAACTGATGGTTCATTATTTGTTGGCGAAACCAACCGTGGTTGGGGTTCGGCTGGTGATGCAAACGAAGGTTTAGAACGCTTGGTTTACAACAACAAAGTGCCTTTCGAAATGAAAGCTGTTCGTTCAATGCCAGATGGATTTGAGGTTGAATTTACAAAACCTGTTGACCGTAAATCAGCAGAAGATTTGGCATCGTACGCAGCAGAAAGTTTTATTTATAAATATCACCCGGTATATGGTTCGCCTCCGGTAAATGTAGAAACCTTAAAAATTGCTGGTGTTAAAGTTTCAGCTGACGGTATGAAAGCACGACTTATCATTCCAAATCTCCGTCAATATTACATCCATACTTTAACTCTAGATGGTGTTCGTGATAAAGAAGGTTTTTATTCTTTAGTTCATCCTGTAGCTTATTATACCTTAAATCAAATCGCTGATGGAGATAAATTGCCAATGAGTGAAGTAAGTACCAGAAATTCAGAATCCGGACCGAAGGCTTCGGCAACGCCAGTTAAAAAATCGGCAACTCCAAAAGCATCAACAGGAACTAAACCAGAAGCTAAAGGTGCAACAAATACTACCCCGGTAAAAGTTAATACAACATTGGCATCAGCAAAAGCGCCAACGTATAAAGAGGTAGAAGGATTGTTAACTAAGAATACTTGTTTGGCTTGTCATAACCCCACCAAAAGGCAAATAGGTCCACCGTTTTTAGAAATTGCAAAACGTAAATATTCTCCAGAAAAAATTTATAATTTAATTCATAATCCTCAGCCACAAAACTGGCCGGGTTATTCAACAGAAATGCCGCCAATGCCACAGGTAAAAAAAGCTGATGCTTTAAAAATTGCTGCCTGGATTAATTCGTTGGATAAATAAAACAAAAATAGTTAGTATAAGTTGGTTAAACGGTTGGTGGAAACGCCGGCCGTTTTGTTTTAAAAAAAGGATAAAGCGAAAATGAAGAGATTCTTATCATTGATAGGCATAAGTATGTTAATATGCTTTGCAGCGAATGCACAGCAAAATAGTAAAATTACAGGAACAGTTAGAGATGCAAACAGCGTAGCAATTTCAGCAGTAACGGTTCAGGTTTTAAATACAAATTTAAGTACAGTAACAAATTCTAACGGCGAATTTGAATTAAAAAATGTACCACAAAATAGGATTAATGTAAGGTTTAGTGCAATTGGATATGCTACCGTTGTTAAACCCATTAGTGGAAATGAAATCTTAAATGTGGTATTGCAGCAATCAAATGCCAGATTGGATGAAATAACGGTATCGGCACAAAAAACCGAAGAAAATGTTCAGAAAATCCCGGTGGCAATTACCGTATTTACGGAAGAAAAGGTGAACGATTTTCGCATTCAAAACACTCGCGATTTAGCTACAATTGTTCCAAACCTTTACAGCAGTAATCCAGGTGATGGCAGAAATGTAACCTCAATTAGAGGAATTGGAACAACTTCATACGATCCGGCGGTAGCAACCTACATAGATGGTGTAAATCAATTTGGTTTAGACACATATATTGCTTCATTATTTGATGTGGAAAGGATAGAAGTATTACGTGGTCCGCAAGGAACTTTGTATGGTAGAAATGCTATGGGTGGTGTAATTAACATCATTACCAAACAGCCTACTAATTATACTACAGGTTTTGCAGGTGTAGATTTAGGTAATTTCGGTCAGCAGCGTTATAGTGCAGGCATTCGCACCGCTTTGGTAAAAGATAAATTATTTTTTGGAGCCGCAGGTTTGTACAATCGCATGGATGGGCTTTACACCAATGCTTTTAACAATTCTAAATTTGATAAGCAGCATGGCTATCTTGGTAACTATTATTTAAAGTTTTTAGCCAGTTCTAAATTTGCGTTAACCTTAAATGTTAAGCACAATGAAAACCGTAACAATGGTACATTTCCTTTAGCGGGTTCTGTTAACGATGCCTTACAAAATCCATTTGTGTTGAATCAGAATTCAACAACCAAGATGGTAGATAACTTATTTATCACTTCATTATCTGCTAATTATGCGGGCGAATCAATAAATTTTAGTTCTCAAACTGCTTATCAATCAAATTACCGTTATTACACACAACCAATTGATGGCGATTTTTCTCCAATAGATGGGGTTTCCATCGTAAATAATTATGGAAAAGACTTTAATAAAGTTCAGGTTTACACACAGGAATTTAAACTGAGTTCTCCGGCATCGAGCAATTCGAAACTAAGTTGGGTTGCCGGTTTGTATGGTTTTCATCAAAATAGTCCGGTAAAACAAGGAACCTATTTCGGTGCTGATGCTGCATTTGTTGGCGCACCATTTCCATTTTTTACCAGCCTTAATACAAACAAGGGTAAAAGTTATGGTTTAGCAGCATTTGGACAAATAACTTATGCAATTACGGATAAGCTTGCTGCTACAGCCGGTTTACGATATGATTATGAGCATAAAAAACAAACTGCCTTAGGTGAATTTTTAATGGATGGAATGGATCCGGTAACTACACAAAATGATACCTCATCAACAGCTAATTTTAAAGCCTTTTCTCCAAAAATAAATTTAGCTTACGCAATAGAAGATAACAGTTCTATTTATGCCAGCTACAGCAGAGGTTTTAGAGCTGGAGGGATAACACAATTAGGTTCTGATCCATCAGTTTTACCTTTGGTTCCATATAAGCCAGAATACAGTAATAACTTCGAAATAGGCTCAAAAAATACTTTCTTTGATGAACGTTTAAGCATTAATTTGGCAGCTTTTTATATCAAATTAACAGATGCGCAAGTTCCTGTTTTGGTTTTACCTGATGCCGTAACCATTACTAGAAATGCGGGTGAGCTAACCAGTAAAGGTGTAGAATTGGAACTTTCAGCAAAGCCAGTTAAAGGCTTAAATATTGATTATAATTTCGGTTACACAGATGCTAAATATACATCGTTACAGTTGCCTCAAAATGGTGCTACAGTAAATTTAAACGGCAACAAACAAATATACACGCCCGAAATTACTTCGATGCTAGCGATTCAATACGCTTACGAATTGGATAAATCCTCCAAAATTAATTTGATTGCCAGAGGGGAATGGTTATTCACAGGCAATCAATTTTTCGACCTTGCCAATCAAATCGAACAAAAAGGTTATAATATATATAATGCAAAATTGGGCGTGTCAAACAAAAAATTCGATTTATTTTTCTGGGGAAGAAATTTGGCTAATAAGACTTATGTAGATTATGCATACGACTTTGGTGCAGCACACTTAGGCAACCCAAAAACTTATGGCGTTTCTTTAGTTGGCAGGTTTTAATACATTAATAAAATAATAATTTTAAAAAAGGTTGATGGAAACATCAGCCTTTTTTTGGTTTGACCCAATTATACCTTGCAATCCCAGTTCAAAACATTCGACTTCGTTTCCCATCTCTTAAAGGAGATGGATAGCTACAGAATAATAGATAACACATTCTTTCATAGGGTGAGGTTATTACGCTACACTAACTTTTTATTGCTCATAACCCCAATAGCAAATAAATATTATTCCATATTTTTACAATAATGAAACCACTTGAAAATAATAGCCAGGATGCCGAAAAGCTGGCTGCTGCAAAGGCTGCCGTTCAATTTGTTAAAAACAATGATATTGTTGGCTTAGGAACAGGTAGTACGGCAACTTTAGCAATTCAGGAACTGGCAAAGCTTGTAAATGGTGGATTGAAAATTCAGGCGTCAGCCAGCTCAGTAAAAACTGAAGAACTTGCAATTTCTTTAGGCATTCCTATTTTAAAACTCGAAACGCTAGGTTCGATAGATATTAGTATAGATGGTGCCGATGAATTTACAGAATCACTAAACCTGATTAAAGGTGGAGGTGGAGCATTGTTCCGGGAAAAAATAATAGCATCTTTAAGTAAAAACTCAATTATAATTACCGATTCATCTAAAAAAGTAAAAATGCTTGGGGCATTTAATGTTCCGGTTGAAGTAATTCCATTAGCGCTGCAATTTGTTTTAAATCAAATAGAAAAGCTTGATGGGAAAACCTTATTAAGAAAAACAAATGGTCGAACTTTTATAAGCGATAATGGAAACTACATCGTAGATGTGGATTTTGGATTGCTTGAAAATCCTGCACAGCTTGCTTTTTCATTAAACCAAATTGATGGAATACTTGCGCATGGATTATTTATTGGCTTAACATCTAAAGTGATTATGGCTGATGGCGATGAAATTTTAGTTTTTAAGTAGGGCGGGTAGAATAATAATCTGAGTACAATTATTAATTTTCCTTCACAATATAATAAGTTGCCTTTTTTTGTTTACGTCACCCTTAATTTATTTCAGGGTTCTTTTTGCAGGAAAGATGCTGAAATAAATTCAGCAAGACGTGTCGTATAAGCAATACGCCAATAAAACAGCAGAAAATTAAGTTTAAGAATCGAACTCAGGTTAATAAAACCACCCTTTCGAACAAAGTATAGAAATCTTTTTAATTAGTTAGTTTTAGTTAAAAGCTCTTCTCGTTACGCTGCGCCTTTGTCGAGATGACGATGCCTATTTATTTCACCGATATTTTTTTAACAATCAAAACTTCGCAAATATTTCTACCGATACTTTTATTTCATTCACCGAGAATTTAATCTGTTTCATAGATATGCCATTCTCATGCGTGGGGTTTCATGATACATTTGATATATAAAAACAAAAGGTCATGGAAAATTTAATTAAAAAAAACCACGCAGATAAACAAATGGGTTTAGGTATTTTAATCGTTGTAATTGGTTCAGTATTCTTGCTGCGAAATACTGGAGTGGATATACCACATTGGGTATTAAGCTGGCATACCATAATGCTCGGTGCTGGTTTGTGGATGGGTTACCGTAAAAATTTCCAAGGTAGTGGCTGGCTGGCTTTAACCATTATTGGTGCAATATTTACAATGAAAGACATTACCGTACTGGATTTTGAACTATCAAGAATTACAACTGCTTTAGTGCTTATCGGTTTAGGTTTGTGGGTAATCCTAAAACCTAGGAGATTTAAAAATTTCTCAAATGATTTTCAAAACACAGCAAATGTGCATGAAATAAAAAATTAAAATTCGTAACTCTATCATATATCTAAAAGAGACTTTTTTAAAAATTGTCTCTTTTTTGTTTATACGATAATTTGAGGGAAAAGCTTGTAAAAAAAAGAAACGGGGATTCCGCCGAAGCAGCATCCCCGTCATCTAAATTAACGCTCTCACATACATAAACGCTTAAATCTCTATTTATTGCAAGCATCTTAAAATTTATTTAATTTTTTTTAAATCGAAGACATTTAAATGTTACTTGGATAAATCAAAAGCTTCTATTAACATTAAAAAAACTAATCAATTAGTTGTAATTTAATAAAATAGGAATCAAATATTATTAACTTTGGTTTATCGCTATAACAATTTATACAATACAACATTCATGAAGAAAGTAATTTTAATGGCATTTGCGCTATTATTTATATCAACCGCATCATTCTCTCAAAACGTAATCAGCCTTTTTAATAGTGCTAATAACTTTTTTCAACTTCTAACAGAGGAAAAATACACAGAAGCTTATAATAATTTTGATGAAACAGTTAAATCAAAATTATCAGAAGAGCAATTAAAAAAACTATGGACAGACATTAATCTAAGTTTAGGTAAGGCTAAAGCTTTGGATGCAACTCAAAGTAAAACTCAAGGTGAGTTTTTTGCAGTAACTGTAGAAGGTGAATTTGAACGTGGCAGTCAGAATTTCATTTTAGGATTTAACAAAACACAGAAAATTGTCGGGTTTTTTCTTGCTCCAAAACCTACAGTTTCCAAATATTTAGCTCCATCTTATGCTGATACAACATTATACTCAGAAAAGCAAGCTTATATTACAGATGCCAAACACCAACTTGCGGCGGTAATTACCACTCCGAAAAACAATAAAAACTTTCCTGTGGTGGTTTTTGTGCATGGTTCTGGTCCTGGCGATATGGATGAAACTGTAGGGCCGAATAAACCATTTAAAGATTTAGCGGCTGGATTGGCTGCTCAAGGCATTGGCTCTATCAGATACGTTAAAAGAACTTTAATTTATCCTTATGAGTTTGGAAAAGCTTTTACGGTTAAAGAAGAGGTGATGGATGATGCGCAAGCCGCACTAGCTATGGCAAAAACAATTCCAGGTGCTGATTTAAAGAACATCTATCTTTTCGGACATAGTTTAGGTGGAATGCTTGCTCCAAGAATTGCAACCGCTGTGCCTGATTTAGGCGGAATTATTTTGGCCGCTGCACCCGCAAGAAAACTAGCCGATATGATTGAAGAACAAAACAAATATTTGTTCGAGAAAACAAACGACACCGCTAAAAATGCTAAATCGCAATTTGATTTAGCAATTAAAGAAATTGATAAAGGTAGAATAACTCAATTGGGTACGATTAAGCCAGATTCGATAATATTAGGATTACCGGCCTCATATTGGATAGATCTTAATAATTACAACCAAGTTGCGGCGGCACAGAAGTTAACAAAACCACGAATTTTTGTTATCCAAGGAGGAAATGACTACCAGGTTTCGAAACAGGATTTTGATTTGTGGAAAGCTGGATTAGCAAACAACAAAAACGCTGAATTTAAATTTTATCCTGAATTAAATCATCTTTTAAGTCAGCAAGTGGAAAAGGGAACTGGCGCTCAATACCAAGCATTTTCAAGCGTATCGGCTACATTAATTAATGATATTGTTGCCTGGATTAAAATTAAATAAGTACAGAAATTGAATTTTTATTCTTTTTTAAAATATTCATTTAATTCTCGCTGTTAGAATATTTGGATGGTTTAAGAATGACCAACCAATACTTATTTCTATCTTTTTATTAAGATTTGCAAACAAATGGGTAAAATCTTCGGTTTTGATATTTATTATATCAGCCGAAGCATTTATGAAAAAGAAGAAAGTATCAGCAAAGGGAATTTGGGAAGTTTTAAAAGCTTCGTTCACAGGTTTCACCAATCATAAAGTAACTAAATTAAGTGCATCATTAGCATATTACACCGTTTTTTCGATGGCACCTTTGTTGGTGGTAATCATTTCTCTTTGCGGTATTTTTTTAGGAAGAGAGGCTGCGGAAGGTCAGGTTTATGGTCAGTTGGCTGGCTTTTTAGGTAAAGATACTGCCTTAGAATTACAAGAAATAATTAAGGGAGCATATTTGAACGGTAAAAGTACCGTGGCATTTACAATAGGTTTAATTACGCTACTTATTGGTGCTACAACTGTTTTTGGCGATATTCAAGATTCAATAAATATGATATGGGGGTTGAAACCAAAACCTAAAAGAGATTGGTTAAAGATGTTACAAAATCGTTTTTTATCATTCTCAGTAATTGTAAGTTTAGGTTTTATCTTATTGGTTTCCCTTTCTGTAACAACAGTTTTAGATGGCTTTAATGAACGATTGCAAGCCCGTTTTCAAAATATCTCAGTTGTAGTTTTTTATATAATCAATCAAATTATTACGCTTGGGGTAATTTCATTGATATTTGGTGTTATTTTTAAGGTATTGCCAGATGCTTTAATTAAATGGCGAGATGTGATATCAGGTGCGGTAGTTACTGCTGTTTTATTTATGATAGGTAAATTTGCTATCTCCTTTTACATTGGTTCAAGCAATGTGGGCGGCACTTATGGATCAGCAGGTTCATTAATTATTTTACTATTGTTTACCTATTATTCATCTATCATTTTGTATTTCGGAGCAGAGTTTACTAAAGCGTTTGCCATTGCTTATGGTTCAGAAATTCATCCATCGCACTACGCAGTAACAACTAAAGAGATAGAAATAGAAACCGAAGGAAACTCCATACAAGACAATCATAAAGAGATTAGAGAACAAGTTCCTGATAAATAGTCGTTAAGGTATTTTATTCACCCCAGGCGGTAACTATTACATTTCGTTGGCCACCATAATTTCTATGTTCGCAAAGATAAATACCTTGCCAAGTACCAAAAGCCAATTTGCCATTTTTAATAGGAATGGTTACAGAATTGCCCAATAAGGCAGCTTTTAAATGGGCAGGCATATCATCCGAACCTTCATAGTCATGTTCATAATCGGGGTCGTTTTCTGGAACTGATTTATTAAAAAACATTTCGAAATCTAACCTTACCGTTGGATCGGCATTTTCATTGATGGTTAGCGAAGCTGATGTGTGTTGAATAAAAATCTGGCAAATACCGGTTTTCAAAGTTTTAATTTCGGGGAAAGCATTTATAATATCATCCGTAATTAAATGAAACCCACGTTTTCTTTCTCGTAATGCAAATGCCTGCTGATATATTTTCATTTCTATTTTTTTATCCAACCCGTATTTGATTCATCATCAATTATCAAGTTATAATCTCCAAAATTACCTAAAACATTAACATTTATACCGGCTTGTAGATTTCCTTTAATTGGTGCTAGTGAATTTGGATTATCGTAAATTACTGCATTAGCGGCAGTTATTTTAACTTTCTTATTTGCTTTTGATATCTGTAAAAGTTCATTACTTTTTACAAAGCCAGTATTGCCATCGGGCAAAGTTACCTTGTAATAATTTCCAGTAGCCGAATTAACATTAACAATAGTTCCTGTTTGCAAATCCATTAGTTTTGAAGCGTTTGTAATATTGCCTTCCAATAAACTTACTTTACCTGTTGTTTTAAGGGTTTTGTTTAAATTGGATAATGGAGCAACACCATTTGGCAAACTTTTAACCGTAGGATTTATAAAGGGTAACGGATCTATTGCACCGCTAAAAGTGTAAATACCAAAATGCAAATGCGGTGGGGTTGTACGGGCATTTCCAGTATTACCCATCAATCCCAAAGTATCGCCTGCTAAAACTTGGGTTCCTTCTTTAGCAATTTGTTCGTCGAGATGCGCATAATATAGAGTATAATCTTTACCAGTTGGTCTAAACCAAACTACCTTGCCACCTAGGTTATTTTCGTTAACTCTTGTAACCGTTCCGTTGCTGGTTGCTACAACAGGACTTCTAAACGGCCCAAAAATATCAACACCTTCATGCTTTCGGTTATTTTTATCTCTACCATCTCCCCAATAACTACCAATATTTGCCCGCCCTGTTTTAGTTGGGAATCCTAATGATGGTCCTGATGTTAATTCTAACGTGTATTCGGCACTTCTCAACAGTTCTGGCTGTAACCTAATTAAATAATCTCCTGTTTCGTCAACATCAAATTTAATATCGTTACCTAAAGTATCTGCAGATGCTAATAGTTTCGCATCACCCTCAATGGGTAATTGCCAAACATCAAGGTAAATTGCTACACCATTTTCTGGTTTCTTCTTTAACGAAATGTTTATTTTTGCCCCTCTTACCGCATTAAATTTATATGCGCTAGCGATGGCCTTCTCTGCAGAAAAATACCCAGTTTCTTTATATGGTAAGTTTATTTTTAACGCTTTTTGCATGCTTAACGCAGATGCATTTATCCAGGCAGAACCTAATGCGGTTTTCTCTAAACCCGCTGTAATCAATTTGCGCTGGTAAGCTTCATGTGGTGATGCAGCCTTAAATAAATTAACCGACCCAGTTTTACACGATAGTAATGTCGCTATTATAGATATAGAAAGTAATTGTATTAACTTCATTTATGTTTTTAATTGTTTTGTAGTACAAAGGATAACAAATAAACCAGTTACAAGTTTGTGCGTAAGTAATGCGTTATTGTAATGATTATGATGACAAATGAAAAACGTTACATTAACGTTAATTATTAATAATTTACTCCAATCATTCACTTATTAACCTTTGTATAAATATATTTGCTATTATCAATCAAACCCAGAATCAATCTCAAATTTAATCAATGAATATATTCGAAAGCCGTTACGCTCAAAGTCCGAAAGAGGTAAAGCAAATGGACACATCTGCCTTAAGAGAAAATTTTTTAATAGAAAATGTTTTTGAAGCAAACCAGGTAAATTTAACTTTATCTCATTTTGATAGATATATTGTTGGTGGTGCAATGCCTGTCGGTCAGAAAATATATTTACCCAATCCTGATGATTTAAAAGCCAATTTCTTTTTAGAAAGACGGGAGTTAGGAATAATTAATGTAGGTGGAAAGGCTATTGTAACGGCTGATGAAAAAACATTTGAATTGGAATATAAAGAAGCGTTGTATATTGGAAGGGGTACAAAAACAGTTTCATTTGAATCTGTTGATAGTAACCAGCCTGCTAAACTATACATCAATTCTGCGCCAGCTCATCATGCTTATCCATCAAAAAAGGTAAGTAAAACGGATGCTGAAATTGTAGAATTGGGTACACCTGAAACGGCTAATCATAGAATTATAAATAAGCTTTTAGTAAATAGTGTTGTACAAACTTGTCAGTTGCAAATGGGTATGACAGAGCTAAAATCGGGAAGTGTTTGGAATACCATGCCTGCGCATACACATGATAGAAGGATGGAAGCCTATTTTTATTTTGAAGTGCCTAAAGGCCAAAGTATTTGCCATTTTATGGGTCAGCCGCAAGAAACCCGTCATATTTGGATGCAAAACGATCAGGCTATAATCTCACCAAATTGGTCAATCCACTCTGGCGCCGGAACAAGTAATTATACTTTTATTTGGGGCATGGCTGGTGAAAATTTAGATTATGGTGATATGGATCATTATGCAATTACTGAACTAAAGTAAAAATAGGATGTTAAATATATTTGATTTGGCGGGTAAAACTGCATTGGTAACCGGATGTAAAAGAGGAATTGGAAAAGCAATGGCTTTGGCTTTGGCAGAAGCTGGTGCTGATATTATAGGCGTTTCTGCAAGTCTAGAATTAGAAGGAAGTTCAATAGAAAAAGAAGTTACAGCTTTGGACAAAAAGTTTTATGCTTACCAATGCGATTTTAGTAAAAGAGAAGCGGTAACAGAATTTGCAGCGAAAGTAAAGGCAGATCATCCTGTGATTGATATATTGATTAATAATGCCGGTACCATTTTACGGAAACCAATCGCCGAACACCCAGATGAAATGTGGGATGAGGTGATTGCTGTTAACCAAACTGCTCCATTTATTTTAACAAGAGAAATTGGAAGAGATATGGTTGCCAGAGGAAGTGGTAAAGTAATATTTACAGCTTCTTTATTATCATTTCAAGGTGGGATTACGGTGCCGGGTTACGCTGCAAGCAAAGGCGCCATCGCCTCGTTAACAAAAGCTTTTGCCAACGAATGGGCAGCTAAAGGCGTAAACGTTAATGCAATTGCGCCTGGTTATATTGCAACAGATAATACAACAGCTCTACGCGAAGATGAGGATAGAAGTACTTCAATTTTGTCACGAATTCCTGCAGGCAGATGGGGAACTCCAGAAGATTTTAAAGGTCCAACTGTTTTCCTTGCATCAAAGGCTGGAGATTATGTACATGGAACCATTTTAACTGTCGATGGTGGTTGGATGGGAAGATAGATTTTAATAAAAAAAGAAAGTCTGAATTGAAGGTTCAAAACCTAAAAATCCAGACTTTCTTTTATGATACTCTAAGCTAAATAACCAAAGTTCTATTGTTCGATTACTCAGTGTTTTTTCATTAAAATAGGTTGTAAATTTCTTTGATATCTTTTAAAATGCTATCAAAATCAATTTTCAAATCAATTATTTTACCAGTGTGAATATCAAAAACCCAACCTTGAACGGTTAAGCCTCTTAAAGTTATCGCTTCTTGTACTGCTGCGGTTTTTAAAAGGTTTACGCATTGTTCCTGAACATTCAATTCTACTAATCTATTGTAACGAACACCTTCGTCTGTAATAGCATTAAGTTCATCTTTATGTGTGCGGTACACATCACGAATGTTTCTCAACCAAGGGTTTAAAATGCCCATATCTGCAGGTTGCATTGCAGCCTTTACACCACCACAATTGTAATGGCCACAAACAATAATATGTTTAACTTTTAAATGGCGAACGGCATAATTCAAAACCGTCATTACACTTAAATCAACATTATTTACCAGGTTGGCAATATTACGGTGAATAAAGGCTTGTCCTGGTTGGATACCCATTAAATCTTCAGCAGTTACGCGGCTATCTGAACAGCCTATGTATAAAAACTCTGGAGTTTGACCTTTTGCCAATTCAGTAAAATAATCTGGATTGTTGGCTAATTTTCTGCCTATCCATTCTTCATTGTTCTTAAATACGTCTTGTAAATTCATCTTTTAAAATTGTAATTATTGGTTAAAATAATTTTATGAGTTTAATTTAGGATGTAAATCTGATATAAAACTAAGAAAGATTTTGATTTTAGCATGCTTTTCTAAAAGATTAATACATAGCAAAATGTAGTAAAACGATATAGTAGAATGTTTTGATTTAGGGTGTTTTCTCAAATTTCTTTTGTAGTACGTAATTTAATAAAGAATCTTTGAAAGTAATCAATTAGAATAATACGTGAACCGTATGAACATTTAAGGTTTCGTAAGCCTAATTTTTTAACTTATCCTAACTTTTCTAATAACTTTCTTAGGTTTTCATCAACATTATTTTTTGCTTTCAATTGCTGCAATGTTCTGTTGAAACTTCTTACAGATATCCCCAGGTAAGCTGCCATATCTTCTTTAGAAATTGCTATGTTTTCTTCAGCTTGTAATTTCAATAATTTTATCAAGCCATATTCTAGCGTGTAAAGTTGTTGAAACGATGCTCTAGAACTCGTTTGAATAATCCTGGTAGATAATTCTTGAAGTAGAATCTTTGTAAATTCGACATTCGTTTCAATCAGTTTTAAGAAATAAAAATCTGGAATTACATAAGCGGTTACTTCGCTTATGGCTTCAACATTACAAAGGCAGTTTATTTTTTTTATAGCTTCCAGTTCGCCAACAACTTCACCTTTCCCTAAAAATTCAATGATAAAATCTTTCCCGTTTTCTTCAGATATAAAACATTTAGTAATTCCATCTTTAATAATGTAAATGTATCTAATGTTTTCGCCTTGATTTATAAACCTATATCGGGCCGGAAATACCTTTAAGGTAATGTTTTTTGTTTCATTGCTTTCAGCGTACAAGCGCTCGATTAAATCTAGAAAAGCAAGGTTGGTTCGTAGCATAGTTTAAGCGAGACAAATGTCCTTCCGATTTAATTTAGGTTAATTTATTTTTGCAGCACTAAAGTAAGCATAACAATGAAAAATAAAATAAAGGTTATTGCCTTTGATGCTGATGATACACTTTGGGTTAACGAACCCTATTTCCGTGAAACCGAAGAGCAGTTTGCCGATTTGCTAGAAGATTTTTTGCCTCGGCATAACATCATGGCTGAATTATACAAAACAGAAATTGCCAATTTACCGCTATATGGCTATGGTATTAAAGGATTTATGTTAAGTATGGTAGAAACAGTTTTAAACATAACTGAAGGCAAAGCAAACCTGGAAATAATAAATCGGGTTTTGCAATTGGGGCAGGAGATGCTAAACAAACCTGTAGAGTTATTGGATGGAGTGGATGATGTTTTAAAAACCTTGTTTGGTAAATACAAATTGGTTGTTGCTACAAAAGGCGATTTGTTGGATCAGCAGAGAAAACTCACAAAATCTGGCTTGGATCATTATTTTCATCATATAGAAATTATGAGCGATAAGCAGGAGAAGGATTACCAGAAACTACTGAAGCATTTAGATTGTAAGCCAGAAGAATTTTTAATGCTGGGCAATTCCTTAAAATCGGATGTTTTGCCTGTGCTATCTATTGGCGGACATGCCGCACACATTCCTTACCATACAACCTGGGTTCATGAGCATATCGATCACACCATTGAACATCCAAATTTTTATCAAATGGAAAGCCTTGCAGACGTTTTAAAAAAATTAATATGAGAGAAAAAATAAATATAAATACTTGGTTAAGAAAAGACCATTTTAACTTTTTTAGCACTTTTGAAGAGCCATTTTTTGGTGTTACGGTTGATGTAGATTGTACCGAAACATACAGAGAGGCAAAAGAATTGGAAGTTTCCTTCTTTCTGCTCTACTTGCATAAATCATTAATTGCAGCCAACAAAGTAGAGAATTTTAAATATCGAATAATTGAAGGTGAGGTTTGGAAATACGATACAGTTCATGCATCTGCAACCATTAATCGTCCGAACGGAACCTTTGGTTTTAGTTATACGGATTTTCATAAAAACTTTGAAGATTTTAAGGTAGAAGCTATTAAAGAAATCGAAAAGGTTAAAAATTCAACAGGATTAATCGCAGCATCTTCCGGAGAGAATGTTATCCATTATTCGGCAATCCCTTGGCTAAATTTTACTTCTCTATCTCATGCACGAAATTATTCATACAAAGATAGTTGCCCTAAAATATCGTTTGGAAAAGTAAGAGATGAAGCCGGGAAAAAAATCATGGCAGTTTCTATCCATGCTAATCATGCCTTAATGGATGGATTTCACATCGCTCAGTTTGTAGATGCGTATCAGGAATTACTAAGTAAAAAATCAATTGTATTAAACGAGGATTAAATTTTTACCATTAAATTTCATTTGCTTTAGAGAAACTAATTGCTATTTTTGCTGCACAAGCAATAGCTATAATTGATAGTTTAAATTTGATTATTGATTTTTCTATGCTTGTTTAATAATCTATAATCGATTGTTTTTTTGGTAATTTACTGATAATATAATTTGATTATTGATTTTTACAAACCTGGGGGATTAGCTCATTTGGCTAGAGCGCTTCGCTGGCAGTGAAGAGGTGATCGGTTCGAATCCGATATTCTCCACAGGTACTTCTAAGTCATTGAAAAACAATGACTTAGAAGATTCTTTGTCTTCAAACTCTGACACAAGTCTGCCACTAAACGCCTCGGGAGGTCAAAATTCACCCCGCCCGGCACGGCGAAAAAACCAAAATTCTTCTAACGAAAAGTCTAAAAACGGTGGGTATCCCGAACGTCAGTTGCAAGATAAAAATTCTCGAGGGGCGAATTTTGCCTTTATGGAAATTCCTGAACTGCCATATACTATTCCCCGTGTCGTAAAAGGACGGGCCATAATTAAGGTTCCTGCGGGAAGTACCATGGAAAAAGAAGTTGCCAGGCAAAGTTGGTATGTGGAGTTCTTCTTTCACAATGCAGCGGAAGAGCGTATGGAGCGGATCAGGGTAACCAGAAAGCTTAACAGGATAAAGGACCCAAAGCAAAAACTCAGGAATTTTAATAATCTTTGTGAGGCTTACAAAATTGCACTCGAAGGTGGTTGGAATCCTCTGGATGAACACGCCAACGCCCGGTTAAAAAAGGAACTGATTGGCATTGATCTTAATGAAGCGCTGTTGCTGTTCGAATCTTACCACAAAGCCAAAGGAACCAGGCCAAAATCAATCAGTACTTACCGCTCAACAGTTAACTCTTTTATTAAATATCATGGGGGAAATAAAAAGGTAAATAAGATTACTGATTTTGACATTGCCGATTTTTTGAACTTTAAGGAAAGGGAGGGGAAGTGGGCTGGAGTAACCTATAATAACTGCAGAATAGGTCTTAATAATTTTTTTAGGTATTTAAAGGTGAATAAATACATTCCTGAGAATCCCGTTACCGACTGCGAAACGCGAAAAAAAATGCCGACTCAGTCCCATCAAATTTTTACTGAACGTGATTTCAAGGTTATCATGGACTGGCTTGATAAAAATGACAGATATTGCCAGCTCTTTGTGCGGATGATTTATTACACCTGCATTCGACCAAAAGAACTCCGGTTCTTGCAGCTTAAGTACATCGATTTGGAGGACAATACTATCACAATACCCGGTGTCGTCTCAAAAAACAAAAAGTCAATTCCTGTAAATATCGATGTAAGCCTAAGAGCAGAACTTGATAAATTACAGATAGAAAAATTTGATAAAGAATATTTTCTCCTTGGTTCTGCGGACACATTTATTTCACACAAAATGTGCGCTGAAAATTATGCTTATAACAGATTTAAAAAATGTTTGGAGGCAACCGGTTTGTTGGATAAAAACTATACACTTTATTCTTTTAAACATCTTTCAAACGTGAGAAAATTTAGGGCGGGATGGACTCTTGCAGAAATTTGTTCAGCCAACAGGCATGGCAGTCTTTCGGAAACCGAAACCTATTTGAAGGAATTGCTGAAATTTGTTAAATCTGATAAAACTATTCCGGCCATTTAACTTTTGTTGGAGCTTTATTATCGTGTTCCAGTAAATCCTGGTACTGGAACACAATAAAGCTAGGCTGTAATTTTTCCAACAAAGCTAGAAACAGTCAAGCGATGAACACCCAATATTCTGCCTATTGCACTATAAGAGACTTTTCTATCTAACAGTTCCTTTATTTTTCTTTCGTGCCCGGTAAGTTTAGTTGTGGCAGATTTACTTCCTTTAGGTCTCCCTAGGATAACCCCTTCTGCTTTTTTCCTTGCTAGCGCTTCTTTAGTTCTTTGTGAAATGAGATTTCTCTCTATTTCTGCTGATAAGCCAAATGCAAATGCTAAGACTTTTGAATTTATATCGCTACCTAAACGATAATTGTCTTTGATAGTCCATACTTGGATATCTCTATTCATACATTCATTAAGAACCCCCATAATCATCAACAAGTTTCTGCCTAAGCGAGATAATTCTGAGCAAATTAGAATATCCTCTTTTTTCATTTTTTTAAGGAGCTTTCCTAGTTTTCTATCATCAACACTTTTTGAACCTGATATGGTTTCTTCTATCCACTTATCAACAATGAAAGTGTGCTTGCCACAAAATTGATTGATTTCATAGCGTTGATTTTCTACTGTTTGTTTGTCTGTGCTTACTCTGATGTATCCGTAAATCATGTTTTTTAATTTAAATAAATTGTAAATGTATACAGTTAATTTAAACCAAACTTGATTAACTTAAATCAGACGATTTTAAGTGACAAAATTTCAGCGTTTTTATTAAACAGAATGCGATACAAACTAATTTTGTAAACAGTGACAGTTGGGTAAT
>NZ_JBHSBW010000002.1:0-593 GCF_042650845.1 Pedobacter lithocola
ATTATAAGTAAGTACATCATTTGGCTTAACCGTTGCAGGATTTCCTACAATCGTTTTCGTTGAAGTAATCTTGCCTTCTGTTGGTACCACAACTTCTGGTAACTCAGGGTTGTTCGGGTCAATCGGATCTACAACCGAGGCAACGTTTTTAATCTGTGTTGTGCCTGCCTGAAGTGTTGGTATAACTGTAGCAGTGAAACTCAATACGAGTGTTCCGTTTGCCGGTACTGTTAATGCAGACCAGTTAATTGTACCGTTCGTCAATGTACCGCCATTGCTGATTGCCGTAATGTTTGTCAACGTAGCAGGAACCGCGTCACTTGCCGTTACGCCTGTTTTTACAGTGCCATAACTGTTGCTAATCGTAATGTTATAAGTTAATACATCATTCGGCTTAACCGTTGCAGGATTTCCTACAATTGTTTTAGTAGCTGTAATCTTGCCTTCTGTCGGCACCACAACTTCTGGTAACTCAGGGTTGTTCAGGTCAATCGGATCTACAACCGAGGCAACGTTTTTAATCTGTGTTGTGCCTGCCGGAAGTGTTGGTATAACTGTAGCAGTGAAACTCAATACGAGTGTTCCGTTTGCCG
>NZ_JBHSBW010000003.1:0-285602 GCF_042650845.1 Pedobacter lithocola
TTAATTGTTGAACAATTAATATATCGCACAGCGTTATGTGGCTAAACTGAAACTGCTTTTCTTAATATAATTTTAAATATTAACAGGCGTGTGTGATTGTTTTGGAAGTGAACGTTCAGCATTTCAGTGCCGATTTTAGTCCTGCTTTTCGCTGTAGCGCCAATGAAAAATTGGCGACTGCCGCTTCAATCAGGCTTATTGACAAAGGATAGTTTCTATCGTAGTATAGAAATAAGATATTAATTGTTAAACAATTAACACATTGCACAGGGTTATGTGGCTAAACTGAAACTGCTTTTCTTAATATAATTTTAAATATTAACAGGCGTGTGTGATTGTTTTGGAAGTGAACGTTCAGCGTTTCATTGCCGATTTTAGTCCTGCTTTTCGCTGTAGCGCCAATGAAAAATTGGCGGCTGCCGCTTCAATCAGGCTTATAAACAAAGGATAGTTTCTATCGTAGTATAGAGATAAGAAATTAATTGTTGAACAATTAATATATCGCACAGCGTTATGTGGCTAAACTGAAACTGCTTTTCTCAATATAATTTTAAATATTAACAGGCGTGTGTGATTGTTTTGGAAGTGAACGTTCAGCATTTCAGTGCCGATTTTAGTCCTGCTTTTCGCTATAGCGCCAATGAAAAATTGGCGGCTGCCGCTACAATCAGGCTTATTAACAAAGGGTAGTTATTGTAAATAGCAGTTTAAGTGCAAATTTAATCTGCACTTAAAATTTTGCTTTTACTTAGGATACAACGTCTTAACATTTTTTACATTAATTTCTATAAACAATCGTTTTTTTACTATTTTGAACCATTCTAATCTGCTTTTATAATTAGAAAAATTCTTATAATCATCTATCCCTATTATTACCGCTTTACAATGAAAGAAATTATAAAATCACTTCAAGACTCAAAATATTTTTACATAATTATCTCCGGTATGGATGCAAAATACGCTTATGTAAATCAGCATTATGCCAATGAGTTTAAATACATCCACGAAAATTTTGCAGGTCAACCGTATCATATTACCATGCACCCAGATGATCGATATACATGCGAGGAAGTATCTAAAAAATGTTTTGCCAATCCTGGTCAACTTTTCCCCGCAATTATTCGCAAACATGATGGAGAAGGCGGCTACATTTATACGCAATGGGAATACCTAGCCATGTTTGATGATGATGGAAACCCAGAAGGAATATTCTGCTTAGGCTACAACATTACCCAATTTGTGGCCGATAAACAAAATCTAGAAGGTGCAATGGATAAAATAGAGAAAAATTCTACCCTACTTTCAGAAATTGCATTTCAACAAGCCCATTTAATACGAGCACCCTTAACAAACATCCTTGCATTAACAGCTATTTTAAATAAGCGAACGGTTGATGATGAACTGCGTTCTATTTGCCAAATGATTTTAGAAAGTGCTTTAAAACTCGATTATACGGTTAAAAATATAGTAGAAAATATAAACACCAGCGAAGAAGAAAACGAGGTTTAATATTTGCATGAAGCCAGGCAAACAAGATAGGCTATTTTATGTTCTGTATATTATTTACCTCGAACAAAATAGAAAATCTATACCCCTGGCTTAACTATGAAACATAAAATCCTGATTGTTGACGATGATGATATTGCGCTATTTCTTCACTCAACTTTACTGATTGATTGTGGTGCAGTTTGCGAACCCCAAACATTTAATAGTGCTTCAGCAGCTATAAGTTATTTGGAAAATCCGGTTAGTGCGGATAATCATTATCTTATATTTTTAGATATAAACATGCCCATCATGAACGGATGGGGTTTTCTAGAGAAATTAAACGGGCATCCATTACAAAACAATATACAAGTTGTAATGGTAACTTCATCAACAGAAAATAGTGAAAAAAAGAAAGCGCTCAACATCCAATTGGTAAAAGATTTTTTAATTAAGCCTTTAAAAGAAAAAGATTTGTCTGATTTGCAATCTATTCAAAATTTCGAATCGTTTTTTAATAAGAGTGATAACGCGGCTTAGGTGTTTTGGGAAGCAATGGTATGACAACAAGCTATCTAGGCTTGCTGTCATATAAAATATCTCTACTTAAACTTCAAATTTAGCGATACTACATTAGATACCAGGTTTGTGGAACGAGAATAGTGTCCGTATCGGAGTTCGAGCATGTTTAATCTTTGCCAACCAAAAACACCTTTAGGCGGTGTAAAACGCACACCTGCACCATAAAAATCGCTGGATAGTGTAGCTAAATCATAATCGCTGGTAAAGAACTGCTCGTTTACATTATGTTGTCCGTATGGAGCGAAATATTTTGTACCAACCTGATTGTTATTTCGATAAAACGGGCTCACAGAGAAGAATGCATTAATTTTAACCGGAATTTCCAGTTCTGCAGTATGCGCCTTTATTCCCCAGTTATCCACGTAGTATCGGTAAAAAGTACGTAACACAAATCTATCACTCAGAAAATAATTCATACGAAGGCCAATAGGCAATTTGTACCTCTCATCAGGTAGTGTTTCTGCCCGAAGCGAACCATCAGAAAAGTAGTTTCTCTGATATTTTGTGGCCAACAAACCCTTTTGATAAGACGGCTCTATAATAAGAGCAACCTGAAACTTTTGGTTAACAACTTGTGATAAGGAAAAAGACGAGCTAAAAGAATTTCTAGGTGCAGTATCATATTCTTCGCCATCTTTACCTGCATTTCCGGTTCGAAGCTCGATGGGAAGGATAACTGTCCACTGATCTAAAAATGCTTGTAACTTAAAATCGAACTGCGTATTCTTATCTTTTGATAAGCGGGTTAGATTAAAACCTGCACCCATCGATTGATAATCATATTCTGTTGAGTATGAGCCAGTAAATCCAAACGAATTACCTGTTGTTTCATTAGAATGTGTCCAGTTTAACGATGGATATATTCTTGTATCAGCAGAGGAAGCTGAAGAAATTGTAGATAGATCTATTTTATCGGAAGAGGCAGATGAATAATGATCAACTCCAAGTTCAAAAAGAAAGGTATTTTTTTTCCCATTTTTATTAAATTTTGATACCTGAAGGTCAATCGTATTTGCAAAATCGCTCAGTTTTTCTGTTCCAATTCCACCAGTAACGGCAGAGTTATTTCCATTCTGGCTATAATAAGCTGAAACCAAGTTAACTTCATCAATTTTTAGTTTACGCGATTGATAATTGCTTGTAGAATCAACTTTTAGCGGATTTGGTTTGGTTTGTGCAAAGGCGCTTAGTATGCCAAAATACATAAAAAGCACGTGTAGATATATTTTTCTCATCGATTAGAACAACTAATTACAGCCGCAACCACCACCACTTTTGCCACCATTGGCGCCCGATGCACCTTCACGATACAGCTGAAAACTTTGTTCGAACTTTTGCACCTTTCGGGCCGAAAGAATCATGTCTGCGTCGTTAATTTTATTTTTCTGGTAAGACTTCACCGTGCTGCAAGCGCTTAAACTTGTAATTGCCAACAGGGCAATAAGCGCTGAGTAATAAAATTTTCTTGTGTGCTTCATATTTAAATCACATTAATATTATTAGAAGTATAAATCCTGTCGTTATCATCAATTACGATACATGCAACATGTTTAATTTGGTTAATAAGTTCAATACCAACCTTTACACCCATTACCGTTACTGGTGTAGCAAGCGCATCAGCAAGTTCGGCACTTGGGCAAATGATGCTAACGCTTTTTATTCCGCTTACGGGTAAGCCCGTTTTGGGGTCGATTGTATGCGAATATCTTTTCCCGTTGATGGTAACAAACTTTTCGTAATTGCCACTGGTTGCAATAGCCATGTTACTAATGTTTAGAGCAGAAAATGGTCGCTCTGTTTGTTCAGGGTCGGCAATACCAACAGTCCATAGGTTTCCATTGGGCTGGCTTCCCCAAGTTGTAAGGTCTCCGGCAGCATTAACAATTCCATTTTCAATACCCAAATTTTGCAAAACAGCTTTGCATCTATCTGCGGCATATCCTTTACCAATGCCACCGAAACCAATACGCATACCTCTATTCCTTAAAAAAACGGTTGAGTTTGCTTTATCTAGTATCACGTTTCGATAATCTATAAGCTTAACAGATGCGAGTGCCGTTTCCGGGTCGGGTAAGCTTGTCATATTTATATCGAAATTCCACAAACGCTTATCTATCGAACCATAAGAAATATCAAAAGCACCATCTGTAATTTCTGATATTTTATTGCCCCGCTCAATTAAAGAAATAACTTCAGCATCTACTTTAACTGGTGTAATACCTGCATTTGTGTTTATTAAACTAGTTTGGCTATCGTTATTATAAGTTGTTAAAAGAGATTCAATCCTTCTTACTTCATCTACAGCAGCATTAATTGCTTTATTCCCTTCTTGCTCACTTTTGGCTATCACCGTAAATTCGAAGCGATTGCCCATTAGCTTTAAAATACTGTTAACGGAAACTTCTTTAGCCATAATTACTTTTGTGTATTCTCTATTTGGGCAACAAATGCAGTTGGCGAGACACCAGGAAAACCATCCCAGGTTTTAATCACCTTTCCATTTTCATCAACCAAAACGGTATAAGGAAACTTTCCATTAGGATTATAGACATCAGCGAGGGCTTCATTTAGCTTAATTTGCTCTTTAGGCAATTGATTCTTTTTTTGCCGAGGAAAATCAGCTCTTACTAAAACCAAATTAACATTTGCATACTTTTCAAAAACTTGCGATTCTAATATTTCACTACGTAACCTAATGCATGGGCCGCACCAATCTGAACCTGAAAAATTAATTAAGATGCGTTTATGGCTGAATTTTGCTTGTTTCTTAGCTTCAGAAAAATCTCCAATCCATACTGCCGAAGTGGTAAAAAGGGTAAATAAGAATATAAAAAGGAGTTTCATAATTTTGGAGTAAATAAGTAATTGATTATCGATTTTGTGTTTCGATAAGCGTTATGTCTCTTTCAATTTTTACATCAAAAAAGGGAAATTATTAATATTGATATAATAAAATGTCGAACACAAGATTATCCTAAAAAATTTCAGCTATTAATTATTCATCAATGAGCAACCGAGCAAATAGATGAAGTAAATTTTATCGAACAAAGTAAGCTATGAACTCTGAAGAAATTCTGAAGTTTTCAAATCTTTATTGAGTTAAAAGATTTCTTTCTAGAGATTTCATTTGTTAAATGTAATTGTAAAACAGTGTAAATCTAACTGATAGTTATAGCTTAAACCATATCCCTGCCGATTACAAATTTGTTTCAAAATGGCTAAACCAAGTCCGGTTCCCTCTGATGAATTGTCTTTATAAAACCTGTCGAATATTTTTTTTGGGTCGAGAGCCTTGTTATGACCAGTATTTGCGAAAATTATTCTATCCGTATCAAGCTTAATTTCTACTTTACCAAACTCATAATTATGCCGAATTACATTGCTAAAAAGATTGTTAATTAAAATATCTAACAACTGCGGACTTGCAGAAACGGTAACATCCAACAAATCCATATCAACGGTAATTTTTCTTTCGGCGATAAGTTCATCAAAATAAACGGCTTTCTCTTGAATTAGTGATTTTAGATTAACCAACTCTTCATCTTGCAACAAGTTATTATCTATTTTAACCAATAATAAAAGCGATTGGTTAAGCTTAGTTAACCTAGAAGTAGCTTTGTAAAGTTCTATCAAAGTATCTCCATCACCTTTTCCCAAGGTATTTGATTGAAGCATATTATCTAATTTCGAATTTATCACTGCTAAGGGCGTCATCATTTCGTGAGATGCATTTTCAGTAAACAGCTTAATTTCATCGTAATCGGATTTTACCTTTCCTGATAATTCAACCAGCACTCGGTTTAGCTGTCGAAATTCCTCAACAGGCATTTCCACCGGTTCGTAAGGTTTTTCTCTGTTGATATTGAATGTGGTGATATTTTTTAAGAGCTGCTCAAAAGGTGTCCATATTTGTTTAAGTAAAATACGGTTGATAAATAGAACGATTGCAAATAAAATCATTACTGGTATAAGAATGATTAGGCAGATATTTCTGATTTGCTCCTGCTTTTCTGATTTGGAAGAAATTACAACGATTTGGTAAGGCTGCCCATCCAGAATAAGTTGTGTTTTTAGAAATCTAGCTGTTTCCTTTTTGTGCTTTAAAGCATTAAAATAAATAGTATCACCATAAGCACTCGTATTTTGAGCCTTTGCAATTTTTTTATATTGAACAACTAAATCTTCAAATTCGTGTGGTTTGTAGAAATTTCCATTTACTGAATACTCTTTTACTTCCATTATTTCTTCTACCAAATCATGGTCTATTTGCTGATCCAAGTAAAAAACCAGCATCCTGTAAAATAGAAACCCTATAATTAGCAATCCGGAGAAGCTTATTAAAATTAGTATGCGATTGTATTTTGTAAAGAGTTTCATGTGCTGATGAATTTATAACCAATTCCATATACAGAATGGAAATAATCTTCGCTCCCGGCATCTGTAAGTTTCTTTCTGATATTTTTGATGTGGGTGTAAATAAAATCGAAACTATCTGCCATATCAGAATCATCTCCCCAGATGTGCTCAACCGCAGCAGATTTCGAAATTACCCTCCCCTTATTCGATACGAAATAAAGCAACAAATCAAATTCCTTTTTGGTCATGTGAACTTCCTGTCCATTTACGGTTACCTCTTTTGCATCGAGATCGATACGGATTTCGTTAAATTGAATGTGTCGTTCTCCTTGTGCACTTTTTCTACGAACAACAGCTAAAATTCTGGCATTGAGTTCTGATAAATGAAAGGGTTTGATGAGATAATCATCAGCGCCAAGATTAAGCCCTTCAATTCTTTGGTCGATGGAATTTCTTGCTGAAATGATAATAACACCTTCAGCTTTATTCAGTCTTTTAAGATAATTCAGTAGTTGTAAACCTTCGCCATCGGGCAGCGTTAAATCGAGCAGAATGCAATCATATTGGTAAACGCCCACCTTTTCCATCGCTTGGGTATAAGTAGAAGCGGTGCTGCAGATGTTGCCTTCATCGGTTAGATACTGCGCAATACTACTTTGCAAGATAAGTTCATCTTCAACAATCAGGATTTTCATATCATCAAATATGATTTAAGATACTGAAGACATTTTGAAGTTTACCAAAAAACGAAATAAATTGTGATACTATATTGCTATTTCGTGGTTAATAGTATCATGTTTAGCTATCCTTTGATATAAAATTTAATGCAAAGCTTCTAGAGAAATAAAAAAGGCGGGTTGAAAAAATTCAGCCCGCCTTAATATTGTTAACCTAATAATTGGCTTACGGATTAATCTTTAATGTTTTACCTGCAATATCTTCCCAGCGGTAAAAATGAAATGTTCTATCATCGCTCATGGCAACAAGTAATCCATGTTTAAAATCTGAGTTTAGTGGTACTGATACTACATCAATACCATCTGTCTGGTTAGCCGAGTATTTTATGGTGGTTAATAATGGGTGCTGATTTAAAGCCCCGGCTTTGCCTGTTCGGCTGTAGACTTTTAACTGCCTTGCACCTTGGTCTGACACCAAAATATATCCTTTATTTCCTGCAGTTTTATAAATTGCTATCCCTTCATTATCTACAGCAAAGTCTCCTTGTCCGAATAGAGAAATTTCTTCATTACCTTTAGCGGGATCTGCATAATATTTCCGCACCCCAAACTGTTCATCACAGTAATAAATATAGCCAAGTTCGTTATCTACAGCTATGGCTTCAATTTCTTTTTTACCGCTGTATTTGCCAAATTTTCTTACCAAATCAGCCTTGATATTTCCTCTGCCATCATCGCTTAACAAATATTGCCATAAGTAACCACCCTCCTTCGGACCAGTTTTTCTTCCAACGATTGCGTAGATTTTCTTGTCTGGCGCAGTGTACATCGATATTCCCATCAAATCTCTAAATTCTGGTTCAGTTTCTCCAACAAATACCGGAATTCCACCGTTATCTACTGCTTTCATATTTGGCAAGGCATAAATTCGAAGTTTATGCGTATATCGTTCTGTAGTTACAACAATATCTGTTTTTTTTCCGCTTAACATCAAGCCGTAAGCAATATCAACATTGTCTGGTCTTTGCAAGCCCTTTATTGTTTTTGAGGGAATAATTTTTCCTTTGAGATCAAAAACATACAAACCACCTTTGGCATCTTTATCAGTACCAATAACCAAAGACTTTGCAGGGTCGGCGGGGTTAACCCATATAGCTGGATCATCGGTATCAAAATCTACCTTATCAGAAATATACAAGGGTTTAACCGCTGCGGTATCTTTTTTTTGAGCAATACCATTGCAAGAAAAGCAAATACTTAAGATTACAATTCCTGCAATATTTATTAAATTTTTATTCTTCATTTTAAATTTTAGTACCATAAGCACCAACAAAAGTAGCCGGAGCAGGAGAAGTGTACGTTATACCATTTTTCATTACAATACCCGTAGCATGATGACGGGTAAAATTGGTGATGCCCTTGCCTAAAGCAGGAGAATTTCCCTGAAGATGAAAATCCCAAGAAGTATTAAAATCAGCGTTGCTTACGGCTGTATTTACAGGATAATTAACAAATTTAGGATCATTATCTCCTGCAACTTTACTTATAACATCATTCTTTCCACCAATAACATCATTAGCACCTGGCTGAAACTGGTTAACAGTAAGCTGGTCGAAGCCATAATACCAGTTATTGCTGTAAGTAGAGCGACTATCTTCAGGTTTTTTGGGATCTCTTTTTATTCCAAAACGGGTATTTGCGAACAGGTTGTTATATAAATCTGCACGAACGGTGCTCTCCAACCAAACCGAACCACCTTTTGCTGTAGGTCTTCTCCATCCTGTGTTTACCATCGTGTTATTGTATGCAATTATATAAGTTTGTGGCGTTTTATCACCTGTGTTTGATAATTTAAGCGCATTGGTATTTGTACTGTAGATCAAATTGTAAGCAATATCTGCTAAACAACCCGATTTAAAATTCATCGCCTCGCCACCGCTTACACCTGTAGTGTAAAAAATGTTATTGGCAAAAATAATTTTACCGCCTTCTATGTAAGTACAATCTTCTTGTAGATTTCTAAATATCGTATTTTGCACAACCAATTTACCTTTTGCATTTGAGAACCAAAGCGCCGGAAGATTTTCTCCAGCAACAGCTTTGTAAAGTCCCATTTTTACTGAGGTTGAGGCATCTGATGTAGTGGAGCCTGCGTATTCGATAATCGCATGGTCTAATACCAATTCTTCGCACGTTGGGCCAGCTAAAATGCCACCCCATAGTTTGCCAAATTTTTTTTGAGCCGTTTTATAAAATTCGTTTACAGTAAATTTAATTGGATTATCTGCAGTACCCAAGGCATATAAATTTCCTTTAACAATGATTTCTGGTTTTGCCACGGTATCCATCAACACGGTAACACCCTCTTCAATGGTAAGTGTTTTCCCTTCAGGAATAATGATATCGCCCTTAATTACTTGTGTGCTTCCTTTTGTCCAAACGCCGGAAACTTCTCCAATTGCAGAACCTTCAGCTATCGTTGTATCTACATCGACATTGGCTTTTTCGCAACCTGCAAGAGCCATAAGTGCCAGAACTAGCAACTTAAAAATCTGATTCGATTTCATATTTTTCTTTTAAAATTATTAATTAATTAAACTTATATCTAAAACCAATCAGATAATTCTGACCGTAATAATCACTTCTAACCAATGTCTGCCCATCTTTTACCAATTGCTCGTTGATTTTGCTGTTTTCAGGATTGGTACCTTTAATGAATAATTTAGTTGGTGTATTTAAAATGTTATTTGCTTTGACAAAAACACTGATGCCACCTTTAAATCTTTTCTCGGCCGAGGCATCCATTTGAATGAAACCCTCTTGCCATAAATCATTATTTAAGAATTGGGAAACGGTATTTATACGCGGACCTGTGTAAGCACCAGCAACTTGAACATCCCAACCCTTTTTGGTATCCTTAAACAATAAAGATACATTTGCAATGTGTTCTGACTGACCATAAAGCGTTCGCTCTTGCTCAACAGAAACTGCTTGGATATCTCCTGTTGCCGGATTAATCACTCTTGAAGTTTTCGGTGTAGTAATTCTAGAATGGGTATAGGTATAATTTGCCTTAACCCCTATTTTACTGAAATATTTAATGTAATCTACTTCTGCACCATAATTATTCGCTGTACCAAAGTTTCCAGGCGTGTAGTAAATGTCTTGTCCTCGTGTAGCATCAGCCTGAAAAGTATATTCGATAGGATCTTTGATTCTCTTGTAAAATGCACCGACCAAAAGCTGCTCAGATGCGCCAGGAAAAAGCTCGTATCGTAAGTCAAAGTTATCAGCAAGGGCACGCTTTAAATTAGGATTACCGCGTTCCTGAAATTCTTCGTTAACTACTTTACCTGGAACAATCTCGTAGAAACCAGGACGATTAAGTGCTTTATAGTAAGAGGCATGTAATTGCGACTTCTCGCTTAAAAAATATTTCGCTGTTAAGCTTGGCAACACATCAGTATATACTTGTTGCCCGTTTGGAAATGTTTCTCCGGCAGGGAAAAGCAAATTATAACCTTGGATAGTATGCTCTATCCTTGCGCCACCAGTTAACTCTAACTTGGCTGAAATGTATTTGAACATACCGTAACCAGCGGTAATTTTTTCTGATGCATCATAAGTTAATGAGTTAGCAACGGCGCCGGTTGGGTTGCTCACTATCAAATTCAAATCAGTATAATTTTTATAATCTACACCATAAATTTTATTCGCATCAGCGGCTGATGGCCCAAGGTTGTAGTTGTTAAAGAAACTGCTTCGCTGCTTATCGCGGTATAATCCACCAGCCATAACATCGAGTTTATTTTCACCAAAAGTAAAGCGGTAAGTAAGGTCAAGGTATCCTGCCAAATCCTCATCCGTATTGCGTTCCCACCTGTGGGTAACCGGATTGGTGTTTACCAGACTAAGGCGCCTGCTTTGAAAATTCTGCTGAATGCCATTCAAGCTGATACTGGTGTTCTCTGGCACGTCGTTTTTAGCAGATGAATACACAGCCGACCATTGTACTTTAAATTTTTCATCAAAAAATTTATGGTCGCCATGTAAAGTACTGTTGTAAATTTGCTGCTCGGTTAATCGGCTTCGGGTGTTGTAAACCAGTTCTGCATTTCCTGCGGTTGGGTTATAAACGCCATTATATGTTGTTGTTACCGCATCTCTAAGTTGTTCATTTTTTAAGTTTACATATACGTTGTATAGACTTAACTGATGATTTTTATTAAAAACATAATCTATCTTTCCGTGTAAACCCGTACGCTGCTGTTGTTCTGAAAACTCCCTGTAGCTTTTGCTAGTGATGACAGAATAGGCATCTGTACCATTAACAGCGGTGTTATAAAAGGTACTGTTGCTACCACGATAAGTATTTTGATAACTTCCGGCCAGAACAACACCTAGTTTATTATCTAAAAACCTTTGGCTTAGTGATAAACTACCAATTAAATTTGGTGCCGGATTTTTATATTTATAATCCAATGTTCCTTTTGTAAAATTGTTTTGGTTTGCATTATAGCTTTTTCCATTTAATTCGTAAGGCGATTTATATTGAATATCAGACGAATTGAAACTCGCAAACTTTCTATCAATAAAAAGCCGACTATAACCAGAAGAAATGTTAGCATTCACCTGAAATTTCCCGGGTGCATTCTTCATTACCATATTAATTCCGCCGCCAATTGCATCACCTTCCAAATTTGGAGTAAGTGTTTTATAAACTTCAAGTCTATCAAGTAAATCCGAAGGGAAAAGATCTAAAGGAACATAACGATATTTATTATCAGGGCTTGGTATTTTAACACCATTTACCAGCGTATAGTTATAGCGTTTATCCATGCCTCTAAGTATGGCATACTGCCCGTCGCCATTGCTGTTTCGTTCAATAGAAACTCCAGATATACGCTGCATCACATTTGCAACGGTCAAATCCGGAGAGATCTCAATTGCTCTACCAGATACGATATTCATGATTTGAGTAGCATTTTTTTCTAAGCGGCGAGCTCCCTGATCAGTAGAACTTACAACATTTGATTTGATGGTTACATCATCAAGACTTTTAGAGTCACTTTCCATATAAAATTTCAAGTGTTCATTATCTTCCTTTTCTACTGTGAAGGTTTTGGTGATGGTTTTATAAGTGATATAACTTACACTAATTTTTGCAGAGCCTGTTGAAACTCCTTTGAATTCAAAAGTACCATCTAATCCGGTATTGGTTACCCGTTTCGGGTTTTCTAATATCACCGTAGCGCCTACAATGGCTTCTCCGGTTTGCTTATCGTAAACGTGACCTTTTATTTTTGTGGCATTAGCTGTGCCTGCACAAAAAATAAGAAAAAACAGAATTTGTAAAAGTTTATTCATTTGTTTGGTATTGCCTTTTTATTATCGACAATGCAAAGGTGTAAACACAAAATCACAGCGTGAAATTTTAAGGGTTACATAAAGGCAACATCGTTACCAAGGGCATATACACAAAAGCAACATGAATACACAATATGTTGGTTATCAAATCTTTGTGACACTATAAAAACGCCGTTATGCTTTTATTACCGTTACATTAACAAATTGTTAAGCCCAGGAAACCATAAAAAAGTATAGTTTTAGCGGGCTGAATGTAACGCTTAAAGTGATTGAATAAAAGCTGATAAATTATCTCCCTGTGCCAAATTTAGTTTCTTTCTTAGCCGATAGCGGGATACCCTTAGGCTGTCGGTTGATATTCCCAGCAAGGTTGCGATGTCTGTAGAATCCAGATTCATTTTTAGCAATGCTATCAAACGCATATCAGCAGATGTTAGCTCGCTGCTAAATTTTTTCAGTTGTTCTAAAAACTGGTGGTGAACCTGCTCAAAGGCAAGCGTAAATTCTTTCCAGTTTCGTTCATGATTAAAACTTTGATTAATTTCAGCTAAAATCATATTCATCTGTTTTTTCTGATCACGCTTATCATCTTTCACCATCGCTTGTAGCGTACTTCGAAGGTTTTCGAGAAACTGATTGTTCTTAATCAAATTTAAAGTATGGGTAGACAGCTCACGGGTTTTAACTTCGAGTTGTTGCTTTAGGTTTTGCTCTTCTAACTGAAGGTTCTTGAGTTCTAAGCTGGTTAAATCATGTTCAATTTCTTTATGTTTGGCCAGCATACGTTGGTCTTTTAGCTTCAAACGCTGGCGACTAAAAATTACAAATCCTAAAACAACAGTTAATAAAACAACTATCGTTGCTGAGAATGCAATAATTCGATTTACTTTCCGGTCGTTTTGTAAACGAGTAATCTCATTTGATTTTTTGTTGATATCATAAAGCACCTGTAAAAAGGCGACTTGTTTTGCGCCATCCTCAGAGTATAAATCTATTGTGTATTTATAACCTAATTTTACATAATGATAAGCGCTATCCATTTGATTAAGAAGTTCATAAGCTTTACCCAAATCTCTGCAACAAGAAGCCAATTGATAAATATTACCGAGTTTATTGGCAAGCTTCATTGCAGTTTGCGTTTCTAATATACTTTCTTTGTACTTACCTGTTTTACGTAAAATATCGCCTAAATTGTTAATTACCTCGATGCTACCAAGCTCATTATTAGATTTTTGATACAACAAGAGTGAGTTTTTAAAATGTTGGGCAGCGAGGTCATATTTCTCCAGATCCTCGTAAATACTTCCTAAGTTTTCGTAAATTTTCGCTCTGCCGTTGATGTCGTTTGTTTTTGCATTTACTTTTAAAGCAAGGTTTTGGTAATAAAATGCACTATCGTATTTTTGGCGTTTTTCGTAAAGTTGCCCTATATGACCATATACTGTCGCCTGCCCTTTTAACTCATTTTGTTTTTTATAGATATTCAATGCAATCGAATAATTCTTCATTGCCTTATTCGGCTGTTTGATGTAGTAATAAAGCACACCGATATCGCAAAGGTTTGCTGCGAGTGATAGTTGTTTATCATTTGTACTAAAAATCTTATCGGCCTTTAAAAAGAAATCAAGCGCCTGCCTAAAATGCCCCTGATGATAGCACACGTTGCCCATTTGCTGCAGACAATTACCTTCTAAAATCGCATTATCATTCTCTATCGCCTTGGCATAGATTTTTTTTAACTCGACTAGAGATTCAATTGGCGTTTTTTGTGGCTGTCTGGTTAAAGTTTGCTGGTCTCCGCCTTGCGCATTAATCTTGGCAGATATTAAGGAAAGGAAAAAGATTAACTTAAAAAATTTCATCATGCTGAAGACTTTTTCAGCAAAGAAAACCCATATACGTTAAGTTAACGTTAAGACATTAAATAAATTAATCAGTGTAATGCCAAAACCACAAAGCTAATAGTGCCAATTATAGCATAACAGCCTAGATATCTGCGAATGTTTTCTCTTTGGTAAATAAATCATCTTGTTTTTTACAGAGACCTTATTCTATGAGATTTAAAAGAATCTGATTAGCATTTTTTGATTAATTCCGGACAATGAAGCTTTAGATAAAAAGTATATTTGCTTTACAAGCAGGTTAAATGAAAGGCAATTGTTAATACAATTACTTTAACCGATGAGACCAGAAATTGGCAAACAATATCTTGAAATAAACATTAATTATCATTTAGTAAATAACCGAAATGGACAAAGATGCAGAAGTAATTATAATTGGTGCTGGTTTAGCCGGACTAACTGCAGCAAAGGTTTTGAAAAATGCAGGAAAATCGGTTCTGGTAATCGAGGCATCTGATGGAGTTGGCGGAAGAGTAAGAACCGATGAGATTGATGGTTTTCTTTTAGATAGAGGTTTTCAAGTTCTGTTAACGGCTTATCCTGAAACAAAAAATTTATTAGACTATAAAGCACTTGATCTTCGAAGTTTCGATTCGGGTGCCTTAATATTGGATGAAAAAGAGATTAGTAAAATCGGCGATCCACTCCGACAACCTACATCGCTTATCAGTACATTGTTTTCTAAGGCCGGAACATTAGCTGATAAATTGCGGATATTGAAACTGAAGTTAAAGCTTAATGCTAAATCCATATCAGATATTTTCGCTGAGCAGGAAATGTCAACCCTGATGTACTTAGAAAAACAAGGCTTTAGCAATTTAATAATTAATAAGTTTTTCCGTCCATTCTTCACAGGTATTTTCCTTGAAGATAAACTGCAAACTTCCAGCAGAATGTTCGAATTTGTATTTAAAATGTTCGGAGAGGGAAATGCTGCAATCCCAGCTAAAGGTATGGGGATGATACCACTACAGCTTGCCTCATGCCTTGCAGCGAATGAATTGCTATTGAATAGCAAGGTTTTGACCCTCGAATCGGGAACAGTAACTACAACAACAGGCCAGTCTTATACTTCTGAATTTGTAATTATAGCTGCAGACGAATTGAATTTGCCTTTCCCCCATCAAAAAGATGCAAAAAATTTCTGTTCGGTAACCAATGTTTATTTTACAGCTAAAAACAAACCCTATAACAAGCCATTAATTGCACTAAACACTTTACCTGGAAAGTTGGTGAATAATATTGCGGTTATGAATACAATTTCAAAAGATTATTCGAAGAATGGTCAGGCATTGATATCGCTATCGCTCATTGGCGATCATTCTGCCAAAGATGAAAAACTACTACAGCAAGAGATTTTAGATGAGTTGAAATACTGGTATGCTGATGCGTTGAACTGGAAACACCTTAAAACTTATCATATAAAATACGCTCTTCCAAACGATGATAAAGTAAGTAATGAAATGGCTGCTGAAGACATCGCATTAAATAAACAATGTTATAGATGTGGCGATTATCTACTGAACGGATCGATTAATGCAGCAATGAAAAGCGGTAGAATTGTAGCGGAAGCAATTATTAAAAGTATGGCGAAATGATGGGGACAGAGGAAATTTATAATGGAACATTTTTAGATATTAAACGGCAATCGGGCGATCGGGTTGTTGATGAATTTATCACATTTGTATTCGCAGATAATGATAGGAAACAGCAACTGCAGCAATGGTTGGCAGATAATTCATCAATGTCCCAATTAGATGAAATGTTTCCCAATTTTGATTTCATCAAGCAAAGTAATGAGCTACCTTTATGGGCAAAACCAGAACTCATCCGAGAGGGTAATACATTTTTCGCCCAGCATTCTGAACAGATTATGAGTCTTCTCGGCTTATTGTCACTTCCTTATTGTTATGCTGCTGCCGATGGAGCTATGGTATTGTATCTATCAGAAAAAATTAGAAAAAATACGACCAAACGCCTATACGATACAGCAGTTTTTGTTTGGGAAGTTATGGGTCCACAGGCATTCTCAAAGGGTGGAAATGGTTTTAAAGAGGCTTTGAAAGTTAGAATAATCCATGCCGCAGTTCGCTATTACACGCTACAAAGCGGCAAATGGAACGAAAAATGGGGCATTCCGATTAATCAGGAAGATATGGCGGGAACCAACCTTTCCTTTTCATTAATTGTTGTTCGAGGGCTGCGCAAACTGGGTATTACCATAAGCAACCGAGAGCAAATTGCCTTTCTGCACCTTTGGAAAGTTGTAGGGTATTTTACCGGAGTGGACAAAGATTTGCTACCTGAAAATGGAAAAATGGCTACACAGCTTGATATCGCTATTAGAAATCGTCAGTTCTGTATTTCAGAACACGGGCAGGAACTCACCAGTTCACTCATAGAACACATTCTCACTTTAAATAAAAGGAAAGTTAGCAAAAATGATATTCTTGGTTTGATGCGGAATTTACTTGGTAAAGATATAGCAGATATGCTCAACATCCAGGCACCCGAATTATCAAAATATAAGCTCACCTTAATTAAAACAGTAAATTTTGTTAAAAGCTTTAAACCTAGCGGCGATAGCGTTCATCTTTATCATCAAGCTTATGCTGCATTTAAAAAACAAAGTATACAGGTTCAGCAATAAGTACTGTATATATTCGAATTAACTGAGTATTCTGCTTACTGATGAACATTTTTAATGTTGCAGAAATAACCAGAAACAGCTAGAAAAATAAATATCACTTTCAACTATTTATATATTTTTTGCCGAACGAAATAATATAACTCAATAATACCCGGATGTTTAAGCTTTTAGAATCTTACATTAAATCTATAACTCACATTGATGAGGCGAGCCTGAATATGATCTTTACTAAGTTCAGCATCCTTAAAACCGGTCGCAACCAGACATTAGTTGATTACGATGAAGTTTGCAAAAACCATTATTTTGTAAATAAGGGTGGTGTCAGGATTTATGCAATAAATACCGACGGAATGGAAATTATCCGTTATTTTGCATTTCAAGGTGAATTTGGCACCGCTTTGCCTAGCTTAATTGATCAAAAACCAGCATTTGAATACCTCAAAACCATTGAAAAATCAGAATTGCTAACCATTAGCAGAACAGATTTCTATGAGTTGGTCGATCAGATTCCAGAATTTGCACTCGTCTATCGTAGGATATTGGAAAAGGGATTTATCATTGCTCAAAAAAGAATATACGGCTTTCAGGGATTTAGTGCACTTGAAAAAGTAATCTGGATAAAAACCCATCAACCTAACCTTTTACTTAAAGTTTCGAATAAAATGGCTGCATCTTATCTCGGGATATCTCCGTCTACACTGAGCAGAATCAAGACCAAGCTTTAAAAACGTTGACTTAGAACAACGTTTTTCATTTAACGTGAAGCTACCTTTGTATCATGAAATCGATCATACATTTAGCTTTACTATGTTTTTTAGCGAATACTTCTTTAGCACAGACCAATTACCCTAAAAAAAGTGACACACAATCTTCACGGTCATTTTTAATACAAAAGGAAGTAATTACTCTAGAAGCAGCTATTCATTTGGCTAATTCAGCAAGGAAAAAAGCTTCCCTATTAGGCAAGGATGTTTCAGTTGCTGTAGTGGATGCCAATGGACAAATAATTATCCTTAGCCGTGGTGACGGAGTAGGGATTCATAATACTGAAGCTGCAAGACGAAAAGCGTTTACAGCAGCATCAACCAAAACAGCAACACTCATTTTATCAAGAAATACAAGAGTTAATCCAGATACGGAAAACCTCGCAAATTTGCCAGAACTTCTACTGCTTGGAGGGGGAATTCCGCTTTTTCATCAAGGCAAAATAATTGGGGCAATTGGCATAGCAGGTGGTGGCAGCCCCGAGCATGACGATCTCATTGGAAGATCAGTAAGTATGCTAGATGCTGATATTATAGCCAAGTAATAAATTCAATTCACATATTAATAAATAAGCACATGAAAAAAATAATTTTAGGTTTGCTATTTAGCTTATCGATAAGCCTAGCTTACGCACAAGTACCTGTGTATCGGCTATCCAGCCACATACTCGATGTTTCTACCGGACTTCCAGCACAGAATGTAACTGTTAAATTAGAAAAATTAAACGAGAGCAATCAAACGTGGGCATCTGTAGATCAAAAGAGAACGGACCAAAATGGTAGGATTAGCAATTTTTTGGAAGAAACGAAATCCGAGAAAGGAATATACAGATTAACATTTTTGATCGCAGACTATTTTAAATCTAAAAAAACTGAGAGTTTTTATCCTTTCATCGAGGTGGTATTTCAAATCAAAGATGAGAAGCACTACCATGTTCCAATTACTTTATCTCCATTTGGTTATAGCACATACAGAGGTAATTAACTTCCTAAAAGTAAAATCAGCAAAGCTAGCTTTAAAGCTTTCGGAAATTTTAGCGTAGATATTCATAAATTGTAAGAATTTTAGACCACAGTGCAATTATTAATATTAATCCGGAAACCCTACATTAAAACTAAATCTGACAACCGAGTGTTAGTTAATATAATGTGAATCAGTGATTTGTAAATTAAAAACTGATTAATCTTATTGATCACGCTATATTACTGAATAGATTTAGCCACCGGGTAAAATATGAATACTAGAAGAGATTTTATACAAAAAATGGGTTTATCAGCATTAATGCTGCAATTAAGTTCTGTTACAGCCTTTGCTGACGGATTTGACCAAATCGGAAAACCTTATGAAGGTAAAATACTTCGTGTAGCCATTATGGGTTTAGGTGGATATGGAACCCGTGTGGCAGAAGCGATGAAAGCTTGTACCAAGGCGAAGCTGGTCGGTGTGATTAGTGGTACGCCTTCAAAAATAAAAGATTGGCAAACCAAATATAATATACCAGAAAAGAACTGCTATAACTATGAGAACTTCGATCAGGTAAAAAATAATCCAGATATAGATGCAATTTATGTGATTACGCCAAATGCACTGCATCATAGTCAAGTTATCCGTGTGGCTAAAGCTGGAAAACATGCCATATGTGAGAAACCGATGGCTTTGAATGCTAAGGAAGGACAGGAAATGATTGATGCTTGTAAAAAAGCTAACGTAAAACTGCTAATTGGCTACAGAATGCATTTTGAACCTCGTACGCTTGAGGTAATCCGAATGAGAAATGCGGGCGACTTTGGCAAGATTATGTTCTTCCAGGCACAATGCGGCTTTAAAGCAGGCGATCCGAAGCAGTGGCGATTAAACAAATCACTTGCAGGCGGAGGATCAATGATGGATATTGGAATTTACGCCATCAATGGAGCAAGGTATATGGTGGGCGAGGAACCGATTTGGGTTTCGGCTCAGGAAACCAAAACCGATACGATAAAGTTTAAAGAAGGCGTAGATGAAACCATACAATTTCAATTGGGTTTCCCTAGCGGAGCAGTGGCATCTTGCTTGTCTAGTTATAATATCAATCACCTGGATAGATTTTTTATGAGTGGAGATAAAGGATTTGCAGAGATGCAACCTTCTACCGGTTATGGTCCAATTATGGGCAGAACACACAAAGGAGCGCTGACGGAAGCTATAACAACCCATCAAACTGTACAAATGGATGAAATGGCGAGCATTATTTTTGAAGACACTAAGCCATTGGTTCCTGTAAACGGTGAGGAAGGCTTAAAAGATCTTAAAATTATTGACGCCATCTATCAAGCGGTGAAAATGGGGAAAAAGGTAAATCTAAATGTTTAATTGACAACGCTTTAAGCTATATTTATTTAGGATTATATACTCTGATCCCTATTCTTAAAGCTTTTGTTGCTTCTAATTAAAATGATATAATTTGTGTCATAAATTCAGTTTGCGAAAAATTCAGGTAAAAAGCTAAGCGAACAAACAATAAATGATCTGATGCGCTGGCTCATAAAATAACAGCCAGCGCATTCAGCTAAAACCTAAAGCAACTTAATTACTACCAAGTATTACCGGATTTTTTCCGTTCCCCATAATAATAATCTTAGTATTTGGTGAAAGTGCGATATCTTTTTGTGCAAGGATGGATTCATATTGGAGCTGCTTGTCGCTCAAACCTGTTGAAAGAATTTTCTGATAATCGGCTATACCCTGCGCCTCAATTCGTTTACGCTCAGCCAATTGCTTTTCCTTCTGGAGTACAAACTGCATTTTCTGGGCATCCTGTTCAGCATTGATTTTAGACTCAATCGCTTTACGCACAGATTCGGGAAGGGTGACATTCCTGACTAAGAGCTGCTCAAGCTTTAGCCCACGTTTTGTGAAACTCTGATCAATTGCGGCGAAGATTTTGCTTTGGAATTCTTGTCTTTTGGTAGAATATAATGCTACAGCCTCATAAGAAACTGCATTATCCCTTATGGCAGTCCTTGCAATCGGCCTAACAATTTTATCAAGATAATCATCTCCAATTTCTTTTAATATTCTTGGAGCATCATTAGGCGTTACGCTGAAGAGCACAGACAGATCGATTGTAACCTCAAGGCCGTCAGAAGTTAGTATGCGGATGGCGTCATCTCCAACTTTGTTGCCTTCATCATGTACCGCAGACATGGTATAGTTCTGAGTTTTAACGTCAAAAGTAGTAACCTCAACCAAGGGGTTAATAATATTGAGCCCACTAAAGAGCACATCGTTATCAACTTTTCCATACAAGGTTTTTACCCCAACCTGTCCTGCAGGTATAACTTTGAACATGGAAAGCGAAGCACCCAGTAGGATTATGACAATTCCAGCAATTCTGAATAGTTTGCTGTATTTAGTTAAGGGCGTATCTCCTTTTGCAGAAATGATACTGAGTATAATAATAGATAAACCTAAAATAATGAGAAACATGATATTTTGTTTAATTTATATAACCCTGGATCAAAGGAAATGCCTCGAATATCAGGCCGCAAATAAATGCACTTATAACCATTTTGAATGGTTTTTTTGCTTTTTCATTAAAAATGTCTCATTAATTTACCATGCCATAATGGGGTGTTTTTTTTTATTTTGGGATACTGATTTGATTTTAAAATTTCAAGTATTATACTGTTTTAATGATGTTTGAAAACTACTATTTTGAAATTCGACACTTGAAAAACCTTGCGTAAAACGTTTACACTGACAGATAAAAAAAGCTTGTTCGATTGAAAATAAAAAAGCCGTTCCAAGTGAATGAAACGGCTGTAGGGGGTGGAGAATATCGGATTGAAAAATTCGCCTAATATTTCTCCGTAGATGCCTTTTTGATACTCTGAGAGGGGTTTTACTTTTCTCATTTCGCTATTTTTAGGGGGTAATTGGCAGACTTTTGTCAGACTTTTCACCCTTAATTTCTATTTTAAAATTAAGAAAAAACATCCTCTTTTGCAAACGGAAAGCAGTTTATTAACCATTACTTTTTATCTTCTAGAAAATTAAACTGTCAGGCTTTTCGTTAAAAGCTTAAAAAGTCCATTGTTAAAGATTGTTAAACTCTTGTTAATAAGTGAATTAAGTAAGTATAATATTGTCATTCGAAGTCATTAACCAAACTTTTCCAAAAAGAACCTTATTTTAATACTGTTTAACTGGAATATTTAACTTTCATCTCCAGATTTTTGCTATAAAGATTTGATTAACTTAGTCTTGTCAACTCCCTACAAGATTAAATAGTTTGAATGAATATTTGTAAAATATCGATGTTTTCCTCAACAAGCAGACGGCATATCATTGGAATTTGATCAACATCTTCATACTTAATCTTGATATTATCTTCCAAATTGTCTTGTAACTCAAAGAAAGATTGCAATAACTTAATATAATACGAACGTAGGCCCAATCAGCACTTAAAGCCAGGCGATAATTTAGCACTACGTGGCCAATCCGGGACTTTCTATGTTGTACCAGAACCTGCAGCAAGCAAAGTGTTTATATTAATAGCAAGCGGAAGAGGCGTCACTCCTATGATGAGAATTGCTCAAATAGTGTTAGCAACTGAGCAGACACTACAATAACCGTACTATATGGTAACAGGAGGTGGGAAGACGTAATCTTTACCCAAGGTTGGGTGGATCTTTGCGACACCTTTCCTGACCACCTTGTGGTCAAACATATGCTATCGGCACCTCATACTGGTTGGACAGGAGGTATCGGCATGCTGGACGAGTCATCTACCCGGCGTGAGCTTGAGACTCTGGCCCCTTCCTAAAACGCACATTTCTACGTATGCGGCTCTGAGCATATGATGGATGGTGTGACAGCTGCCTTATCGAGTTTGGAGATTAGCATTGACAGGATCAATACCGAAACGATTTGGGCAGGTTAGCCCACCGGCGATAAGCGGGGAAATACAACCACAGATTTCTCAGGTATTGACTATTATTAAAAAAGGTGAATCTTCAAAGAAACCACAGTAGCGGTACGTCAAATGTTGCTCCTAGCCAGCCTAAATTCAAAGTTATCCGTACCATTTTCTTGTGGTATGAGCAATTGTGGTAAATGCCGGGTTAAAGTAGTTGCTGGCCAGATAAACATGAGCGAACCTAATGCCTTACTGATAGCGACCGTAATCTGGGCTACATTCTTACCTGTGATGCCCGGCCTGTTACGCCTATCAAAATTGAATTCGAGGAATAACTGAATTTATGGTCAAATCAAACTTTAGACAGAGTTCATTAGCAGTTCTTAACATAAAATTTTGATTTAACCATAAACTGAACAGGCAAGTATTTAATCTTTATTTTGTTTCTATGACAAAGGCTTTTAATTCGGCCATCTTACCTTCACTAAATCTCCAAACATCACAATATAAATAATTGGTTATTTTTCCATCACTATCCTTCAAGCTGATTTTTCCGACTGCGGTAACAAAATCACCTTCACCAATTAGGTTGTCGACTTTGAACTTTGGTGGCTCCACGTAGGTTTTCGCCATATATTGGCGAACAGCTTCTTTCCCTTGCAAAGTTTGGTCCCCGATAAATGTCCATATCGTATTCTCCGAACAAAAAGAAAGAAACACTTCGTAATCTCCACCTGTGATAGCCGCGTTTGCTTTTTTTAAAATTTCTTTGTTGTTTTCAATCATAATATTATTAATTTTTTTTTATCTACTTGTTTTTTTTTTACAAAAAAGTCCACTGCTCTTTTTCAAACGCTGAATCGGCTATTTTAGGTTTAATAAATTTACCGCTAACCATCGTGTTCACTGTATTCCCGACACTTGTCAAGGCAGAACTTATTTTGGTTCTTGTTACTATAACTTGCCATAAATAGTGCTATAAAACCGAACGATGTCTCAATATTCATAATGTTGTTTTTAATAGGTACGGGTAACATTTATAATAATTGTAATGGAAAGCTTATGATCTATGCTCCATCACCATATAAGGGCCTCACTATGCACATAGCCTTTGTTTTTTATTCTTAAAAGATACATTTTTTGAAATTATGCCAAAGTTTTGCTGTTGAGGTGGCTTAAAAATCGCTTCACTTAATTTTAAATTATTAAGATAACTCACTAAAATTTATGTGATTACGGTCATCAATAGCGTTTGATCTTAGCCAGCATCTTCAATAATAGTAATTCCAAACGCCCTCAAACGGCTTATAATATTGTCTGTAGATACAATTGTTTCTGGAAGGTATAAACCTCCTTGTTGTGGATCAGGTTGACCGTTAAGGCCGAATATGGCTTCAGTTATTAAAAATACACCAACAGCAGTTAGATGAGAATTTCCTTTTGGTCCAGACACTATCGAGCGTAATTTTTTTGGCTGACCAGATAACAAAACACCTTCGATATCAATGTACAAATCATGGGAGGCTTCTAAACCTTGACTGCTTCCGATAGATTTTCCTTTGACAAAATCAAACCGAACATTTGCAGCACTGGTGAAAGCAGCAATGCTGGGAACATCAAGAGTACCCATAGGATAACCCGTTGCTGGTGTCTGATCGTATAAATAGATTTCCCTTGCATTTTCTTTTGAGTCAACAAGCTGCCATTTACCTGCCTCACGAAGTAATGCCTGTCCAATAAATGCATTTACCTCATTTGCTACCAGTGGTCCTATAGGGTCTCGCTCGTCGTACAATCCAGCTGTTTCTATCCGTGTAATGTGACTGAATTTATTTGCAAGTTGTTTTGTAATCAGGGTCAATATTCCTCCCTGCCAATGACCTGCAAATACAATTGGGGCTGAAATTGACTTATGCAGGCCAAGAAATGCTGTTGGGGAAATTTCATCAGCAACTTCAGAAACCGTAATATTCGCAATCCCGTTTAAAATGGCGGTTTCTCTTAAAATATTTCTGTGATCCTCCATTGCAGTTATGATAAGATCAATTTTTCCATAATCACTTAAATTGAAACCTTCATTCAAATCAAGGTGGGCGGTTTCTGCATGATTTAATTCTTTTGCTAATCCTTCGCCATTTTTAGGATTTCTGCCAGCTAGAATAAGTTCAATTGCATTGTACTTTTCCCTGATCAGGCGTGCAATGTGACTTCCCACCAGGCCATATCCGCCAACAATTAAAATACGCTTTTCCTGTAATTCCATAATAATATGTCTAAATTTAATTAGGTCAAATGACCTATACAAATATAGGTCATTTGACCTAGGTTAAGTCATTTAATTGTTTTAATTTTACTTTTATTAAGATGGACAAGAAAGAGGAGCGACTAAATCATATTTTAAAGGCAACCATTACGATACTTAGTGAAGAAGGAGCTGAAAAACTTTCTATGCGGAAGGTAGCCAAGAATGCAAATTTGTCTTTAAGTAATCTCCAGTATTATTATAAAGATAAAGACCTGTTATTGATCGCCACGGTAAAGTATTATTTCGAAAGCTGTCAGGAGGAAGTCACACAGGCTATAGCCCTTTTAACAGCCGAGCGCATGCCGTCAACAGAAGTTTTTTTACGGAAATTGTTGAACATGCTATTGTTAGAAGGTAAATCCAATGACCAGGTATTAATGTTTCAAGAAATATGGACCTTATCTGCAAGGAATGAAGAGCTTGAACGGGCAGTAGAAACGTATTATAAAAACTACTGTACTTGGTTAATAGATCTGATTTCTAAGTTTTCTAAGGAGCCTGAGGTTATTGTAAGTTTGCTTATTCCATTTATAGAAGGTTATACAATTGTTAATAATGTTATCCCCCTGGATAAAGAAAGAATAATTCAGATGATGGTAAAACTAATTTCAAGCATGGATAAATAAATTTTCCATAGATGGATTTGTAGAGTCATATGATTTTTTAAAGAGAAAATTTGTGGCTGAGCATCGGAAATTACTATTCTTTTCCAAGAATATACTAATCAACTATTTAGTTAGTCTAATTAGATTAAAGGATTTATTTTAATACATGTTAATTTAAGATTGAAGGCTAGATCAGATCAAATATCACACAAAAGGGTTATAAGCAACTTTGGTATTTATGCAGGTATAACAATGCTCCGAAACGAAACAACATACATTTTCAATCCTAACATTCAGCTAAGGTTTACTTCTTTGTTAATTTTTTTCAATTATGTAGTTTTATCAGGCATATTCTTCTATTTAAACGACGTCATTTTTAACATTCCACTATTTTTTTTTCTAGTAATATCTATTTCAACATCTGTTATGATATTCCTGAAAGTCTTCACAAGATTATCATAAGCAAGAGCGAAAGAACTATCAGTATGATTAGTATTTTATTGCAAGTCAAAATTTCGACTTATACTTTGATGGGAACTTGTAGTCACGTGAAATCTGACTTCATATTTGCACGTAACTGGCCTAAAAAAACATTCTATTTGAACCAGAACGATTGATAGCCTTTATTTTTACCGCAAGCATTTTAGGAGTTTACAGAATATATAGATAATGTAGAATTCCAATCTAATAAAAATATATAGCTAAGTGTACATTGAGTTTGTCTCACAAAACGAAGGTATGATGCGCAACTATGTTTCTTTGGGTTTGAATTTTAATGAAATGCTCATTACGAAAAAGAGAAAAAAGATCTAGAAAAACCAGAGAATAATTATAATCCAATACAACAGGAAATATTTCGAGCGTTGCCAAATTAGAATTATTATTCAATCGGATGATGGAATGTAGGCTTTTTTCAACAAATTGCAATTTTTATAGCCGTACATGAAATCTCAATTAACTAATGAGTTGTCCTCAAAGCCACACTACCCAATACTGGATGGCCTTCGCGGTATTGCCGCCATCATTGTTGTAACATTTCATATTGCAGAGCCATTTTCAACAGGTAATTTGGATAAATTAGTCAATCACGGTTATTTGGCTGTTGATTTTTTCTTCCTGTTATCAGGCTTTGTGATTGGTTATGCATATGATGATCGCTGGCAAAAAACAACGGTAGGAACTTTTTTCAAACGCCGTATTGAACGTCTTCAACCAATGGTAGTGCTGGGTATGACCCTTGGAGCTATTGGATTCTATTTTACAGATTCTAACTTATGGCCACTGATTCATACCGTTCCCGTGTGGAAGGTGCTGCTGGTCACGTTGATAGGTTATACAATTCTGCCAGTACCGTTATCCCTTGATATCCGTGGCTGGCAAGAGATGCACCCGCTTAATAGCGTGGGCTGGTCGTTATTCTTCGAATACATTGCGAACATTTTATATGCAGTCTGGATTAGGAAATTTTCTACTTTGGCCTTGAGTATATTGGTAGGTATAGCTTCTATTGCACTTGTACATCTGGCAGTCACCAACGGCGACGTTAGTGGTGGGTGGACGCTAAATGTAGAGCAGGTACGGATTGGATTTACCCGTACCATGTACCCGTTCTTTGCTGGCCTGTTATTGTCACGCATTGCAAAGCCGACTCAAATTAAGAATGCCTTCACATGGTGCAGCCTTTTAGTAGCTCTTATACTTTACATGCCGCGAATCGGCGGTGCTGAATATTTATGGCTGAACGGCATATACGACGCTGTTTGCATTATCATCGTATTTGCACTTATCGTTTATCTTGGCGCCAGTGGCGTGATGCAATCTCAAAAAGAAAATAGGATATGCAAATTTTTAGGTAAAATATCCTATCCGCTCTACATGGTACATTATCCGTTGGTATACTTTTACGTTGCCTGGATCAGCAATAATAAAGGAATAACCATGGGACAAGCCTGGCCTTATGCATTACTTATTTTAATAGGCGGTATTATTTTGGCTTATATATCATTGAAATGGTATGACGAGCCCGTTCGTAAATGGTTGAGGAAAAAGCTAGCTTAATTTGAAAAGCCATCTCCCTATATCAAAGCATATCAATAGACAGTCGAACTTGATAGGCCAATAGATTTTCATTATGAATACTTTGTCTCAAAAAACGAACGTTCTAGTAATTCAATTTCAACTTAGCTACGAAAGACCGGATTACATTCTATTCCTCTCCCGATTTAAAAAAATGGATCAAGAAGAGTGAGTTTGGTAAAAAGCTGGGTGCCCATGGTGGCATTTGTGAATGTCCTGACTTATTTCTGCATCAACATAATGGTGAAAATCACTGGGTTCTTTTAGTGAACATTAACCCGGGTGAGCCAAGGCGGTTCAGCCACACGATATTTTACAGGCGATTTTAATGGAGATACATTTAAGCCAGATTGCGCAAAGTAAAAATGGATAATATTTACATTAATGTGCTAGAAAACATCTCTCATCTTATTTGCAGTAGTAAGCTTCGAAGTGCCCTTTAAAATCAATATTCTGTTCCGGCCATTTCACATTAACTTGGCCGATCACCTTATCCCCTGTGATAGAACTGATGATGATAATGGTTTGTTCTGAAGAGAATAATGAACCATTCTGTCCGCTTGGATCGCCCGGGTCATTAACTAGGATATAGGTATCATTGCCCGAAAAAGTACCTATCTTTTTAGGCACCGTCAGGCGTATCGAAAAATCACTCAATGGTGAACTACATGCTTTGGATCCATCTCCTGCTATGTATATACTGAACAAGTCTTCGGGGCGGTAGTTGTTCATACCAAATTTTGTATAGCGCTCCAGTATAACTTTTGCCGTAAAAGACGATCCGTATAACTTACCTGTAACTACCGGCGGCACATCTGTTTCAGGTCGGGGTTGATCTTCCTTTTTCTTACAGCAAATGAATATACTTATCAGTAAGATTAGACTAAAGAATCGTTTTAGGAGCTGATAAAAAGTCATTGTTATTGGGTAAAAGTATAGGGAATTTATATGATTAATTAATGCATCATTGAAAGATCAGAATGTGCTATGATTTCATCCTAACCGAGCCCAAGCAAACTTCACCTTCTTCGATTCCGGTAACCCATATATTTAAAAATTTTATCCGGTCTTTAGTCAGCGTTTCTAGGTATATCGATTCGCACATGGGAGCCACCGAACCATAGGTTCCGCTGTCAGGGTATTTTGCGGCCAGTTCTGCATCACGAAGTTGGATCCAGAGCCGCTGTGCATTCCTGAATTTTTTAATGAAAGTTGTTTCCCTGGAATAGCTTTTCAGGATCTTTTGGTATACGACATTTAGTTCCGCATCTGCCTTTTTAAAGTCCGAATAGGCCTTGATATTCATGGCGGTTTGCGACTGTGCAAAACTCGGAGCGATAAAGAGCATAGTCATGACGACAAAAGCGAATAGGAAAATCTGGGATTGGTACAGCTTTTTCATGGGTTTGATTATGGTATTTGCAATCTAAACCATTGAAAGATTCTTTTGTTTGAGCAACTTGTTCACCGTGCTTGGACACATCAGTACATTTGACCCGTGCTCGCCAATTTTACAATATAAAGCCAATCAAAAACTTACAACAAAGCTATTGCGGGTGAGGCGGGGGTCAATTTATCCAGGTTTATCCATCACCTCCGATATTTTGAATTCAGGAAGTCATCCATCCCCTAATGTATATTTTTCTTTAGCTGTAAGTTTGTAGGCGCTAGTTAAGACAGATAGACAAATGTCTTAGAAAACGAAGAAATTTAAAAAATAAATGAAATGAAGATCTTAATGTTTATTTTAAGAATGGTATTAGGGGTGAAAATGCTGACCTTTATATTTTACCTACCTTTAAACTTAAATCCCTAATGCTAAACAAGTTGTTAAAAGGTCCTTGAATTACCTGAAAACGTAGTAGACGTGTTGATAGGTAAAAAATTCGTGTAATTGTAACAATACAATTTTAGAAGTTTCCAGCAAAAATGCTTCTAATACATAAATTAAATAGAAATATGCAATACAAACATTTACTTCGTTATTTTCTGTTACTACCCTTTCTCATAATCGTTAATGGTTGCACATCACTAAATGCAGGGCTTAAAAAATATCCTCAAAAGAAATTTGTTATAAAAAATGTGAATGTCATACCCATGGTTAACAGAGGTGAGGTGTTGCTAAATGCTACAGTAATAATTGAAAATAGAATAATTGTTTCAATCAATGGGCATATTCCAAATGATGCCCATGTAATCAATGGTAAAGGGAAATGGCTAATTCCAGGGCTTGTAGACATGCATGTTCATGTACCAACTGATGGCACCTTTAATAACACGTATCCGACACGAGCTGCTGCAATTTTCACTAGCACACAAGATGTCATGACGCCCTTTATTGCTAACGGTGTAACGACAATCTTTTCGCTGAATAGTGTTGTTGGAAATTTCGGGCAACGAAATGAAATCATAAGAGGAGACGTGATAGGCCCACGTATGGCGCTGGCCGCGATGATAAATGGAGGAAATGAGGTTGGTACAGCAAATACGCCTTCAGATGGACGTCAATCTGTTCGATTTGCAAAAGCAGAAGGATATGAGTTCATCAAGGTTTATTCAAGCCTTAATACAAAAACTTACAAAGCAATAGTTGATGAAGCTCATATGCAAGGAATGAAAGTCATCGGTCATATTCCTAACGAATTTAAAAATAAAATAGAAGAAGCTTTTGTACCCTATTTTGGCATGGTTGCACATGCTGAAGAATATGCTAAGCAAAGTGAAGATTTCAGCTACCATGATGCCCAGCGTTTTGCGAAGCTTGCCAAACAAAATGGGACTTGGCTTTCACCAACTTTAATAGTGATATCAAAGATTGCCGAACAAACCCGAACCCTCGATAGTATTCGTAATCTGGTGAGTTTGCAATACGTACACCCACTTCTCCAAAATAAGTGGTTAACTGCGAACAAGTATAATATTGGGACAAGTTCAGAGCGTGTAATTCGTCTCGAAAAAATTGTAGAATTTAACAATCAATTGGTGAAAGCTTTCAAGGAAACAGGCGTTCCTATAGTAGCCGGTACAGACGCAGGAAGCTCTGGTGTGATTGCGGGATTTTCGCTTCATGACGAATTGGAACTTTTGGTCAAAGCAGGACTAACTACGGAAGAAGCATTAGTTTCAGCAACGAGGCAACCAGCGACCTGGCTTGGTATAGAGAGCAAAATTGGAACTGTTGAATCGGGGAAGTTCGCAGACCTGGTTTTGCTTGATGGGAATCCGCTCGAAAGCATAAAAAATACACGAAGTATCTTTGGTGTCTTTGTAGACGGTCGATGGCTTGACAAATCCCATATAAAAGGAATGCTATCCGATCTTTCAAAGCGCAATCTTGCCTCTAAGGATAAATATGAATGGAGTAAACGAGGAGAATATTAGCCAAACTAAAAATCACAAACTGCAATTTTAATAGACTTGAGATTTTTCCTAATAGGATAATGTCTCAACAAACGAACTGTATGTTCTTTATAATTAACTCTATCATAATTATGAAAAAGCTTCACAAGAAGGTTGTCTATCTATTCGCATTTTTTTTACAATTGAATTTAGCAGTTTTTGGCCAAAATCCTAATGGTGCTACATCACAGTTACAAATTCAAAGAGTTGATTTAAAAGACTCTATCTTAATTCAGGAAATTAAAAAGTTTATCCAATCAGAAATTGTAAAAGAAAAAGGGTTTAAAGTTGTTGGATACATAACGATATCGAAGATAAGAAATTCTGCAAACGATATTATCAAGAGATATCACATCAATAAAAATTATGTTAATTTCGACGAGCTTAAAAACGACTCCCAATTTCCATTTTATAGTTACGTGGATAGCAAAATCATTTTGCTTAAAGGAGAAATCGAAAGCTTTGTAGATAAAAAATTTTCAAACAGGAGTAAAAAACATTTCCAACGGATTATTGAGCCGTTCTTATATAAAGTCAAGTTGATGCAAGCTCCAAGCATAGATGGAAAATCAAAAAAGAAAACGCCACATCGAGAAGGCGAACGTATTCAATTACATGGGGGCATTGATGTTTCAATTTTTATAAATGGAAGAGTAGAGGTTATGCCATCCAAATTTTATTGACCCTTGAAAACAGCAATTTATTACCAGTTCCATGTCTCAAAAAACGAAGGTATTATCCCATAATGAATATCTTTATTTAACCTATAATTGCCCAAGCACCAAATCAACAAAGAAAAAACTATCTATAAAAATCAGAGAGATTTGATACTACATCTGTTAAATGATGACTTTTTACTCATTGAGGCATTATAGTGTTAGTACCTCAATATTCGGTATTGTTTGGAATATTTCTTGCATAAACTTTCTATGGTTGGCTCCCACCATGACAACTACACGTTTAGCATGAATTTCATTAGCTCTACTCACAATATTCATACACATTCCTTCATTCCGCTTTTTTCACCAATGAATTTGAGATAATATCTCTTCTTTTGGAAAGTTTTTAAAATTATAAAGTTCATTAAAATAAAAATCCCCAGATGCTAATATATCTGCGGCCTCATCAGTGTTTAACCATTCTGTAAATACATCCGAAGACCTTTCGATCTCCTGGTATTTCTTAAAACCTTTATCTCTTCTATCTAATAGATTAGCTATAGCGTTATAACCGATTGTCAGCGTATCTTTTCGAAATGCTTCAAATTTATCATGGAAAGCTATTGCAGAGGCCATCCAATTCAAATCATAATCCTGGCAATCCATCGACAACAGTCTCGTTATCCCAAACTCTTTCATCATAGGAAATGCTATAAAAGCATACTCTGAACTAGCAAGTCTTTTCATACTCCTTCCGGAAACATCTTGCTTTGGACAAAGTAAACTGTCAACGTATTTCTCCAGCTTACTATCTGCTGACTTATTTAAATGGTCATATACCTGCCAATATAAATAATGGCCATTGGCGGCATCCTGAGCCAGGTAATAGGCATGAGCAAGATCTGATTTAAGATAGAAATTATCATTGTTTCGTTCTGAAATTACCTTTAGACTATCGATAACCCTATTAATCTTGTCTAATGGAATATGCCTGGTAGAACGTAATTTTTTCAATCTTTTGAGATTATCAGCTTTACACCAATAATCCATCAGGGTTGCTTCATCTTGTGGACTAACAAACTCTCCGAAAAAAGCGCTTGGCTTAAATGCCCGTATTCTTTGATGAATATTTGAAAAATTTTGGTCCTGAGATTTGCTGTAATCATGAGAAGCTCCAATAAGAAGAATCTCCACCTTCTGCCCAAATCCTTCAGCAAAAATGCCCAATACCAAAAATATAGTGATATAACATCTCATATGTCGTCATTAATTATTACAACTCATGGGCATAAATAAATAGGAAGCCTAGACCTGTAAAGCGATAGCAAGATAATATTATTCTTTTAATTTACTAAATAGGCGTAAGTATGAAAGACGAAAATTACAAGTATTAAGAAGTCAGGCACAATATATTATTTTAATTAAACACCTAATACAAAGGCTATTGAAAAAACATTTCTTATTTCAATTTGTTTATTTTATATGACTACTACAAGAGCACTTATCGCTAAGGTCAACAAGATCTTCGAAGAAAACAAAATGGAGGAATTTATAGAATTCCTTTCGGACGACATCATATGGGAAATGTATAGCTCATCAACTGGGCATACCACATTGAGGGGTAAAGATGAGATTAAAAACATGGATGCTGGAGAGGATATGCCCGAAAGAATGTATTTCAAATTCGGAACAATAATCATCGATGGAGAAATGGCATCCGTAGAGTGTACCAGTACTGGAGAAAGACCTAATGGAAGTCCTTATCAAGGATCATCTTGTGATATCTATCATTTTTCAAATGATAAGATTATTCGCATGACTTCATATGTTATTGATAACGTATAGGGTCTGGGTCATATTAACGTTATTAATTATATAATAAACATCCTTAAACAAATTCATCATGCAAACGTCAATGATATGGGGTAACCTAGCTGTTGAAGATCTAAAAAGAACAAAATCTTTTTATGAGCAATTAGGATTTAAAAGCAATGGATATGATGAAGTCGAAAACCTCGCTAGTTTCAAGTTTGGAGATAATCAGTTCGTAATTAATTTTTTTAAGTCTGATCGCCTTGCCTCTAGTATGAATGGCAATGTCAACTCAACCAGAGATGGTAATGAAGTGATCTTTTCAATGGCAGCTAAGAGTAATGAAGAAGTTGATCAATGGGCTGAACTGGTAAAGTCGTCTAGAGGAACCCTTAATATGGGTCCTAAAATCGATGAAAACGGTTTTTATGTTTGTGTATTTTCCGATCCGGATGGACATAAGTTTAATATAGTTTGTATGGATGAACGAATGTAGATTATTGTCGACATAATAATTAAAAATGTAGACTATAATTTCTACTTGCGATTAGTATTCTCATTTAGCAAAAAGTAATACCAGCGATAAAATTTGCAACTGGCTATAATTGTTTTTATCAATAAAATGCAGATTTTTTAATAAGATTAAGGACTTTCATTAGATATTATTAGCCTCAAAAAACGAAGATTTGAGATTATTGATAAAACCTTAGCGGTTTTACCTATAATATTCCAACCGCTAATTTTTTATTTAGCAATGAATGTCCTTAAAGTTACAATTATGCTAAAAAAAGGTTTTTAGAGATTGCATAAAATGCATACGTACCATATATTTGATACAATAAAAAATCCAGGTAGTAATGGTAAATCTTAAAGCAAATCAGGCAATGTGCAATAATTGCGGAAATACACTAACTAGCCATAGCCAATATGACCTGCAAGTATGTCAATGTGGTTTCATAGCCGTAGATGATGGATTAAATTTAAGAATTATCGAACTGACGATACCGTCAGTTATAACCAATAGTTTATCATCATGCGACAAATCTAATTTTACGATAATGTTTTAATACCATATTCGCCCTTTCTACTGGTAAATTTAACTGCGATAAAAAAACTTAAAATAAACAACAACGAGCTACACCACTTCGCATTATATTACAATTCTAAATTGAAACATCTTACAAAACGAATATTTTGCTGATTCCAGACCACAATGTATTTAGATGCTATAGTATCTTGTTTTAATAAATAAGTGATTAAATTTCCACAAACAAACAAACAGCGACCTGTATCAAAAAACGAAGGTGTGATTCGTTACTGTATTTTTTTTTCAGCCGTAGTTTTATTTAAACGGAAATTATGACAAAGGCAAAAACGATCTCAACAAATCAGGGAATTCTGATAATATGATCATCTACAGGCTTGAAGTGCTTATTCGTATATTTGTAAATATATGAGAGTTCTAGTTACAGGTTCGTCTGGAAAATTAGGTAGCGTTACAGTAAAGCATTTAGCCGATTTTGGTTATATGGTGACCGGCCTAGACATATCAGGTAGTTCAACTACTAATTTAATTGCTGATGTAAAAGATAAAGGCAAAATATTAGAGATTATCCAAAACTTCGATGCAGTTATACACACTGCTGCATTACACGGCAGACATATGGACTTAAACTATTCCAGGGAAGAGTTTGTCGATACCAATATAAAAGGTACATTGAACCTTCTGAATGCATGTGTAGCCAATGGTATAGGCAAATTTCTGTTTACAAGCACCACATCCATTTACGGTAAGTCTCTAGTTGATGATAACGAAGCCGTTTGGGTAAATGAAGAGCTACCTATACAACCGCGTGATATTTATGATATCACCAAGCAATCATGCGAGGAACTATGTCGGGAATTCTTTGAAAAGGAGAAACTAGATGTAACCGTATTTAGGGTCGGCCGTTTTCTTCCTGAACCAGATAACTTAAAGCTAAACCATCGGCTTTATCGCGGTCTTGATGAGCAAGACGGAGCCGATGCATTAAGATTAGCGTTGGAACATAATTTCGAGCAATTCGAAATATTTAATATTTCAAGTGGGTCACCATTTCAAAAAGAAGATCTTATTGAGCTAAAGTACGATGCAGCATGTGTAATAGCTAAATATTACCCAGAGGTAATTGAATTATATGAACGTAATCACTGGACGCTTCCCGAAAGTATTGATCGGGTATACCGTTCAGATAAAGCTATGCAAATGCTTAGCTATCAGCCGAAATTTACTTTTGAATATCTTCTAAAAGAACAAATAAAAGCGTTGAGTTAAAAGTATTATTATGTTATTCACTGAAATACCTGCCCAGGTCATTATCAAAAAATGGTAGATTTTTTAATAACACTAAAGACTTTCAATGAATGTTATTAGTCTCATAAAACGAAGAATAAATATTTTTCAATTTGAATAAGCCTTGATACAAATCCAATAATAACAATATAATGTTCAAACTCACCGAAAACGTAAAGAAGTGGAACAAGTTCTGTTCATATTCGCTCAGCTGATTTCAACCTAATATTTATCGATTAATATGGTAATTATCAATTGGCAAACTGTTGTTAACTTATAAATACGATTCTTAATTTGAATTTAAGAAAAAATGAGTATGTTTAAATGGAATTTTATGAGCCAATAATCGCTTATAAAAGATAATTGAGCTTAAAACCGGAATTGTAATTAATTGAATTGAATTCATAAATTCAGGTTTCATACAATTTATTAAATCATCATCTATTAAAAATAAAAAAAATGAGACTCCTTTTCTTTTGTGCTATTTTTTGTATGGCCACCACTTTCTGTACAAAGGCGCAAACAACTGCCGATATTGTTCAAACCCTTGAACAGAAATATAATTGGTCAAGAGCTAAAATTATAGAAGAAAGTGTCACTCTTAATGGGCCATCAGAGATGTTCACCAGGATTATGTCTGATAAGCGCTCTTTTGACATTTCAACTTTTTCTTATTTAAGTTCATATCTAGGTAAGTATTTTGATAAGGTATACGGCACCAATATATTAAATTCGGCAGAAAAAACATCCGTAAATACCACCGCTGAACAAAAAGCTGCATGTGCTAAAGAAATCTCCAAAATCTCGGGCAAACTGCATATCACATTAAATGCGCAGGGTGTTAAACTAACAGATAATAGCTACGAACTGAGCATGACAACTTTAACTACTATAGGAGAATTCCTGAACCCTGAAAGAGGCGTTGGGGTCTCGTCAGGATGGAGACCTATTGCGAATAAAATTGCTATTACAATCAATACACTAAATAAATCTGGGCAACCTTTAGTTAAGTGGAATAAGGATTTCAGTATTTGCACAATAGATTTGCCTATAGTAGGTGATACTAATTATTCAAGTATAATCTTAGATGGTTTAAAGAAGGGCGGAAAAATTTAACTAGTAAATAACGAATGAACACTAGTAAGTTTTTACCGAAATGCAACAGTAGAACGAATTATATCTTATTCGAGGCAGTAAGAATTATTGGTTTGTTTGATGTAATCAATATGGTATGTTCATGTTGAGCAACAAATCCTCCATTACTTCCTGTAAAAGTCCAACCATCTGATTCCGTTTGAATATTTGTAGACTTGGTAGAAATAAATGTTTCGATGGCCACAACAGAATCTTTCCTGAATCGCCTGTTATCACAACGGTCGTAATAATTCATTATCGCATCAGGCTGCTCATGTAAACTCCTCCCTATCCCATGGCCACCTAAATCTCGGATAACAGTATAACCTGCCTGTTTTGCTTTGGTCTCAATCAGTTTTCCAATGTCAGAAATTTTTACTCCTCCACTAATTTGGGAAATAGCTGCAAGTAATATTTCTTTTGAAGTATCTACCAAATGTTGTAATCCCTGGACATCTTCACCTACAATAAATGAACATCCATTATCAGACCAAAAGCCATTTAACTCTGCAGATACATCAATATTAATGATATCCCCATTTTTTAGAATAATTTTATCAGATGGAACACCATGGGCGAACTCTTCATTAACGCTAATACAGCTATAACCCGGAAAACTATAAGTTTCGAATGGAGCAGATTTTGCAACAAGCGCCTCTAGCAGCTGTCTTCCGTATTCATCCAGCTGTTTTGTAGACATTCCTATTTGAGTATATTCCCTCATCTTAAGTAAAGTTAGCGCAACCGCTTCACTCACTTTTTTCATGCCTTGTAACTCTTCTTCGGTTTTAATAACCATTAATTTAAATTATTTAGTCGTGCAAAGTTGTGGGTATGTAAACTCTGCTTATGGTAAATTTTAGACAAATATTATCCTCAGTCTAGCAAATCCATGTAATTGCATTATGCCCACAACTGCAAAAGCCTCCCGGTTTTACCAAAGGAAAGGCTATTAATTTTAGTCCGCAATACCCATAGAATAGCATGGAAATGAATAAAAAATAGATTAATAAAGGTGAACTGTTATACTCACCCTTATTAATCTAAAGATGAGAGGCTTATTTCGATTTCAAAAATTCAAGTACTGCACTTGCAACCTCATCAGGTTGTTCTTCCTGAATAAAGTGACCTGAGTTCTTAATCTCCCTTAGCTGTAAATTTTTTATATATCCGGGCAAGGAAGTTTTGAGCATTGCAAGTCCGGCGCTACTACCAAGTCCCAGGCTAGGGGCCTCAATCATCTTCATTTTTTTGATATCCTGTATATCTTCCGGAAATGCCTGATACCAGCCATTAGAGGACATTATCGCATCCTTAGTTTCGTAAGCCTTTGCATATACGTTTCTGTCAAAATCATTTATATTTTGTTTATCAAGAAGCATTTTATCAAAAATCCAACGCTGAACAATATGAAAACGTCCTTCCAACAAAGCCTCAGGTAATTCCTTTACCTGGTTAAATGCCACCCACCAGGGATGTACGGGCATACCAATTGGCAACATCGGCAGTTTATATAGATCCTCTTCAGGATGTTGTGTATCGAGAACAATTAGTTTGTCGGTATGCTCTGGAAAGTTGCCGGCAAAACTGATCGCAATGTTTGCGCCGATGTCATGGCCTGCAATGCTTACCTTATCAAGTCCCATTTTTTCAATTAACAGTGCAATGTCGCCAGCCATATTCTTCTTACTGTAACCTTCGTTTGGTTTACCTGATGACCCCATTCCCCTAAAATCCACTACGATTACTTTATGGTGCTTTGCCAGCATCGGCATAATTTTGTGAAAGCTCCACCAGGTCTGAGGCCAGCCAGCAAGCAATATTAATGGCGAGCCTTCACCACCCTCAACATAATGGAGCCTGATTCCCTTTATATCCTGATAGTGATTGGTGAAGCCTGGCAATAGGCGCACAAGATGTTCGTCATCATATTGTTCTGTTTGTGGTAATGTAGGTTTTAAATTCATAGATTTTTTATTTTGCGAAATGCCTTTGGTGCTCATTAACAATACGATTAAAAGCAATACAGCAGTTATTTTATTTTTTATTTTCATCCGATTGATTGATTATTCCTATACTTCCTTTAAAAGCTGTCCAAGAAAGCAGTTTAGTGTCATTTACAGCTACATCTCCGCTTGCTTGTGCGGCGATTGCGATGTCTATCATTCCTCCAAAAAGGTTGTAAATCCATGGAATTGGAATTGTGCTTTTTATGGTCCCTTTTTCCTGAAGAACTTCAATTAGTTTGAACCACTTGTTTTTGACATTATCATAAACCTCTACTTCACTTTTAACCACATCAGAGTATCCACTCCGATTGTATAGCTTTTTGACGAAGGAGTATTCGCTCCCAATTAAAAGCGCTGCATAAAACATATTCTCAACTTGTATTAATGCTTCATTACTGCTATCATAAGCTTCATTCATCGCCCGGTTACAAGTGGTCATCATCTTTTCCTGACAACATTCAATCAATGTGTTTCGATCTTTAAAATACCTGTGGATTGTTCTTCTATTTAAGTCCAGATGATTTGCAATCTCATCAACGCTTGCCTTTTCATTCCTATTCAAGCAGAAGACAGCAGCATCAATAATTTTATCTTTTGTACTTTTCATGCCTCAAATATAACATAAATGTCTCACTTAAGAGACATTTATGTTATATGATCTCAATTAATTAAAATTATAAGATGGTTTTTCAGAAATAATGATTGGCTAAATAAGATTATACAGGCATTACATATCCTAGGCCAAGGTTATATTTTACGTTACTGGCAGGAAAAATTACAAGACTTTTTGCTAAATATCGATTTTCTGAACACAAAATTAACTATCTGATTATTCTACAGATATTCAAATAAGTACTAAAATTCCTTAGACTTCATTTCACTTGGAGGTATTCCAAACTTTTTTTTGAAGGAATGTGAAAAGTGAGATAAACTTTCAAATCCAAGAGCCAGATAGATAGCAGAAGGCTTTAATTTTCTTGTTTCGATAAGATGTTTTGCTTCGGTAAGTCTTTTGTTTAATAACCATTTGCGAGGAGGCAAGCCAATTATTTTTTGGAAATCCCTTTTAAAGCCTGCCAAACTGCGACCAGTTATTTGAGCAAACTTTTCAACCGGGATATTAAAATGAAAATTGCTGAGCATAAATCTTTCAAGATCTATCTTACTAGGTTCTGAAAAATCAAATAAAAAATTTCGAAGTGCTGGAAGGGCAAGAAGGAGCAACTTTACGACCTCTTTTACCTTCAAAATACCTAATTCATCTGTCATTTCCGCTCCAGAGCTTCGTGCATAAGGAACAATGGATTGAAAATATCCCTGCAGGAAGTCGTTTGACGGGATTAGGATATTTGATGGACCTGTATATTTTTGGTCAGTTTCGAGCTTTTCTTCCAAAAAGATTTTGCGCAACAAATTGTCTTGTAGAGATATTACAATCGTTTCATAATTCCCACCAGATACCGGCGTTTTAGTAAGTGTCCCCAATTGATTCTTGCCAATCAGCAACACTTCTCCTCCAACCATTGAAACATTTTGTTCGGAGGTCTCTAAAACCAGCTGACCTGAAACCTGCAATATTACGGTGTGGTGGTTCCAGATACAAACCTTCTCTTTTCTTTGCGTAGAAAGGTAAGAATAGAATATGACACCCGGAAGAATTTCTGCTGGACTTTCCATTAACGTTGTAAGTATGTGCCACCACGTACAGCACCGATTGTAAATGTTGTATTTAGCTCGTTCATTTCCTCTTGAGTAAAAACAATGTCCATCGCAGCGATATTTTCAGGCAACCTTGATCTGCTACTCATGCTTACCAACGGCATAATATAATCGCCTTGTTCTTTAACCCAGGCAATCGCAAGCTGAGTGGGCGTACAACCTTTGCTGCTGCTTACTCGTTTTAATACTTCTACTTTTTCCAGGTTATGGGTCAAATTTTCACCTTGAAAACGTGAAAAATGATTGTGATAATCATTTTCTGGAAGAGGAGCTTTCATTTCTCCAGATAATAATCCCTCAGCAGTGTTGGCGAATGCTCCCACACCAATGCCCAATTCTTTTGCTGTTGGGAGCAATTCAGTTTCTATTTGACGATCTGCCAGAGAATAACCTATCTCCAAGGCACTTATGGGATGGATACTTTGAGCTTTTCGAAGTTGGTCGGCCGTGATTTCTGATACGCCGATATAACGCACCTTACCTTCTGTAATAAGGTCGGCAACGGTTCCGATGATATCTTCTATCGGCACACTGTTATCCATTCGGCTGGGCTGATAGAGATCTATCGTTTCAATACCTAAACGAGTTAATGAATAGTTTATAAAATTCTTAATAGCGATAGGACGCAAATCCATTCCTAAGGGCTGACCATTATGAAAGATAGCCCCAAATTTTACACTGATGAAAGCGTCATGTCGCCTTCCTTTAATTGCCTTTCCTATTAACATCTCATTATGACCGGCACCATAAAAATCTCCGGTGTTCAAAAAGTTAATACCACTATCCAGTGCCTGGTGAATTGTTGCAATACTTTCTGCTTCCTCAGGTGTAGGCCCGCCCCATATAGAAGACATGCGCATACAACCTAGTCCAAGTTTGGATACTAAAGGACCATTGTAACCCAGCTTAATTTTTCTCGTATTTTCCATACTATAAAGTTAGACGTTCATTAAGCATAAAAGTTGTCTATACGGCTCAAATTATTTGTTTAAACGGCTCAAGATGTTATGAGATGAGGTTATTGGATTAATTACTGTAAATACTATACTTTCGCAATTTATTTCAGACTTCTAATTAGAAATGATAGGTGTTCTATTAATGTGTTTTATAGAGTTATAAAAGTGAAGGCTGTAACGTGAACTTCTCATGTTATTATTTTTAGAAATAATTATTAGAGTACACCTTAAATTTTACCAATAACTTTTTGTTCCGGAACAAAGCCATTGATTCTGCAATCATCAAAATTCTTACGGTTATCGACAAGCACGAAATAATAATTCCATTTAAACACATAACTAACAACCCCCGCAGATTTCCGATGTTTTTAGTCTCAAAAAACGAGAGTATCCATCCCCTATTATGTATCTTTCTTTCAGCTGTAACTTATGTACACCAATACTGCCTAGAGAAAAATGTTTCAAAAAACGATTATTTTTATCTGATAGATATTATCAAACACTCATTATCAAATACAGGAAAACCTATTTGATTAGTGAAATGAGTATATGATAATTTGCCAAAGCGGCAATTGTTAAATCGGTTATACAATGAAGATTTTATATGTTCATAGCAATATCTTAAGTTAAATAAATTAAGTTAAATAAATTACCAATCATCCATGAATATAATCAGGTTAATGTTCAGTCTTATTTTCCTTGTAATGATATCTTGCAATAGTCATGGACAGCATACGACCAACTCCAAAAATCACAACTATCTGTTTTTTTTACATAATAAATTTACTGAAGATATGCCTGTGGAATCTAAGCATATAGATTACGGTAAATCTCAATATTTTGAAATAATTGATGCTTTTAAAAATGCGGGTTTAGAGTCCTAAGCGAAAAAAGACCTGTTAAAACTGATATTACTCTATATGCTAGAAAAATTGTACATCAGATAGATAGCCTAATTCGGATGGGCATCAAGGCAAACCATATAACTGTAGTTGGGATATCCAAAGGTGGATATATTGCACAGATGACTTCAACCTTACTAGCAAATCCCAAGGTTAACTTTGTATTCATTGGAAGTTATCAAAACCAAGATTTACTAAATCTACCTCAGATCAACTTTTGCGGTAACATATTAAACATTTACGAACGTTCAGATGAGTTTGGAGTTTCTGCAATAAAAAGAAAAGAAACATCTAATTTAAAAGTGACACGTTTTAAAGAAATAGAGCTCAATACTGGAATGCGGCACGGGTTTATATTCAGACCACTTAAGGAATGGATAATACCTGTAGTCAATTGGGGTAGGCGAAAGTACAATTTGATCTAACCCATCCGCTAAGTAAAGAACGAATTAGGGGCTTAATATCTATCCGAAAACAGTCGATATTTGATAGGATTCAGAATTTCCTATTAAGTTATTGTCTCAAAAAACGAATAAATAAAGATAAATTCATCCTACTATTCAGTCAGAAGGATTGAGGTTGTTTAATTCTTTTTGCTCCAAAATTTATTGGTTTTTTAGTATTCTAATTTTTTCAGAGTATTTATCTATTGAAAATTTAGACTGCGCCTTCTCTAAACATATAATTGCATTTTTTATATCCCCTTTCTTAGTTAGCACTTCTGCCATTAAGCTGTAAGCGTCATCATCATCAGGATACAGATTAAGAAGCTGTCTGGTCAATTCTTTAGCCTCAATAGTTTTTCCATTGGTTAGATAATAGTCCGCAAACTGGTAGTATGAATTATACGGTAGTGCGATATCAGTACCAAAAGATTTGATTATAGCTTGTGTTTTTAACTTTAAAACTTTCAATGGATCATTTTTATGACACACTAATACATCCATCGCTAAACTATCTGAAAAATGCCAGTCGTTGAATATAAATGTCAAACCTGATGGAAGACTTGTTAGTGGAGTAGACATACGATTTAATCTCTTAAAGAAGTCGAAACGCCAGGTTTTTGAATTTGGTTTGTTCGCCTTAAGTACACTATCTAATTTTAATGCACCTAACTTAAAGCCACTTTCCTGAAACCCGTCGTCTCCTGTCGAAAAATAATACTTTTGTCGAGAAAACATACTATCTGGTGTATTGGCTATATAATCGTTTATTTTGCTTATTATTTTTGACTTAACCACGTTATCTTTATTCGGATAATTCAATGCACCACTAATGCTAATCACCGATTTAAATGTTTCTGGATAGGTTATCATCGCATTGGTGACAAATTGCCCACCTAAAGAATGACCTATGAGCGTGTAGAATCCGTTAATAAATATTTTTCACTCAAATAATTAATTAGGTCATTTTTTAGAAAGTCCAAAAATCGCAAAGACGTTGTTTCATTTTTCTCAAAATTCAGTTCTTTACTTCTATCATCCTGAATTATACCAACGAAAATTGCTTCAGGAATATCATTAGTCCATGCCAGCCTATCGATTGTGGAGAAAGTATACTTATAAAGGCTTTGATCCTGCGCATCAAATAAAACTATTAGCGGATAGTGTTTATTCACTCTTCCATAATCTTTTGGTAATTGAATATAGATTGTGCGCTCCAAATTTTCAGATTTTGAATAGATATTAAGTTTATTTTTATTATCAAGCTTAATCTGCTGGGCCGATAATGGTCCATAAACGCACACTAATAGTAAGGTAGTACAAAATTTTCTCATTTTAATTTTGATAAAGGTTATGAAGATAAAATTAGCTTCAAAAAAATGCATCTTTTGCAAAATGTGACGGAAAGGCTGAAAAATGTGTCGAAAGATGGATTTTCGTAAACCAAATATATCCCTCAGGAAACCATTTGATACAACTTATTTATTTGCCCTATTAACTCAGCTCACAGATCAGATGTGATTGATAGTTCAGTAGTTTTTAAGGATTTAAGTATAAATACTCAATCTTTTCTAGAAACCATGATTAAACATATATGCAAATTAATTGACTAACATTGGCAGTCTAATCTGCAAGATAATGAATAGAATATTAGTTGTTGATGATGATCTGCCAACGTTAGAGGTTATAAAACTTCTATTTGAAATGGAGGGCTTTAATGTCATGGGTTTGGATAATTGTTCGAAACTGGGATATTCAATACAAACCTTCATTCCCAATTTAATCTTAATGGATGTTATCATGGGCGGGATAGATGGTAGAGATATTTGCAAGGAACTAAAATCTTCCGTTCACAATGACATTCCAATAGTTCTAATGTCTGTTGTAAACGGATTCTACAAGGATGAGAAAAAACCACTATATTCCGATGACTACATAGAGAAGCCTTTCGAATTAGATATAATGCTTAGTAAAATAAAGATTTTGATAAAACATAACTCATATCCAGTCATATAAGTATAAATACTTGATATGGATAAATTATTTAGTAGTTAAAACATTTATAGATACATACCGTCAACGAAGTGGATGCCTGAACTGATAACTGTCATTCACCTTAGAATACTTTTAGCAGGTGCCTTGTGCATCTGCTTTTTTAATTTCCTTATTGCCCCCTCATTAAGATTTCAATTGTTCCTTTACCATCTGAAAGTTTAAAATAGTATTGAGCAAAAGTCCTGTATTTTAAGATATCGATCTTAAAAACTATACCTTTTTTACCGTTATCATCCTCCAACGCATCTCCAACTCCTATTGAATCAAGAATTAACTTTCCACTACTTTGCCCTACAACCATCTCTCTAACCTTATTCTTGTAATATAGCTAAAGTTATTGATATACAACGTATTAACACGCAATAAATGATATCAATCCATGATTCTGTCTAAAGAATTCAATATACAATTAAGTGCTTCTAATCAATATTTTAAAGACTTCCTCTTTTTTCTCCACTCTTCTAAACTATATTGCCTATTGGCTTTAGCATCGAAATAGTAAATTTTATAGGTTTTAGGATCGACAGCAAACTGGTAATAGTTATTGTATGTAGGTGCGTTGTCATTTACATTAATCTGGTAAAAAGGTATACTCAAATCAGGTGCTGCGCTGACCATTAAAGTAATCTGAACCTTGCCATGGCTTAATGCCTTAATCTCCCTTGATCGTTGTTGTACCTCTGGCAGCGCAACGACTAGCGTGAGCACCTTTTTTTCTTCAGCGCTGTGAGCAATCAGCTCTTGAGCTACGACGGGGCCTATTTTACTATTTAGCGAAATAAAAAATAATAAGAATAAGGATACATTTAAATGTAATTTAACGGGCATGATTATTTTGTATTGAAGTGAGCAACTATACTAGCAATCGTTCTTTGTTATCTGCAATAAACTTTACGAACCTATCGTGTTAATGGATTTCAAATCTGTGGTTATATATCAAAAAATGCCATAACCACTGTGCCAATGTTTTTTGGTTAATATACGCTAATTGCAGAAACAAAAATAGTTAAGTATTGTTGAAAACATAGATAAATCCCAAAGCTATGCTGTCTTCTTTTTTAGGTAAAGAAAGTGACGCTGATAACAGCGACCAAAATAACAAAATCATGAATGCTTTAGGACCTGTAATGGCCGAGCACTGGCCTAAGATAGAACCTTATGCCAATAAAGCATTTGCTGCTGCCCAAGATGATGCAACCTTCGAAACGCTTGCACGAAAAGTGTATCCATGGCTTCCAATGGTGGTGCGGTTAGCCATAAAAGAAGAAAAATTTGTATCATTTACCTTGGAACACAAAGGACCACTACTAGCAAAATTAGCTGAAGTAAAATCCAGACAAGCAAGCAAATAACCTTTATATTTATTATGATATCCACATCGACAAGCAATAACGAAACTTCCCCAGATACAGAATTATTGATTACCCAGTTGATGATGCAACAGCGTTATAAAGAAGTGTATGAATTGCTTAGCAGTCAAAAATCACCTCAAACCGCTGCCCTCTATAATATGGCAATTTGCCTTCACTGGAGTGGAAATTACCAGGGTGCTTTAAATCGGCTAGACAGTATCCGGCTTGCTCCACAAATAAATAACTTAAGCCAATCCACTACCAATAGTGATTATCATGGAATTATGCATAAACAAAATCAAACCAATGATTATCTAAACGGGATGAGCGAAGCATATATCAAATACTTTCCTGTTTTAGCCCATGATGCTATTGTTCGTCTCAAAACTGACTGCTGGTTAAAGCTTCGTGATTATCCTAAGGTAATTGCCATCGCAACGCCAATTGCTCATAAAGCATATAGAGATATAATAGATGCACTTAAATTAGCCGAGACTTCAAGATAATGAAAGAATTTAATGAAATCCAAGATGTCTACCAGAGAAATATGTTTGTAGCGGAGGCTGATAAAGCTGACATATTAAGCTTATACAAGCATTTGCCAGACCTGAAATTAACAAGCGATTATGGTGAGAGCCTCTATCACCTGGCAGCTCGATTTACTGATACAGAAGCCATCCGGTTTTTAAAAGATGCTGGCGTAAAGCCAGATGTAGATAAATATGGTAATACTCCTTTGCATGCGCTTACGAATACCCGTTTTAATTTCGATGACCCAAATCTGGAAAAAATAGAAGTTAAAATTTTCGAAACTGCTCAGGCACTATTGGAAGCCGATGTAAATCCTAAAAAGAAAAACGACTCTGGTAAACTAGCCTATTTTGAAGCGGGATTGTTATACATGTACCCCTTCCTTCAGGCTATGGGTGATGCGAATGTGAGGATGGATGTCGCCGAATCAGGAGGAATGAACCTTCTGCATACGATTTGCGATAAGTTGGCCAACCGGAAAGATATAAAAGGTGCAATTCCTGCGGTTGTTAGAACTGTTCGCGTATTGCTTGAAAAAGGTGGTATTGATATCGAAGATAAAGATGTTTTTGGCACTACGCCACTTACTTATGCACAGCGAAGTGGCGTAAAAGAGGTTGCAGCATTGATTTCGGGCGATGAAAATGATGTGGCAACGGGCGGGATGACAATCCATGAAGCTGTATTGAACCGCGACCCCGTAGCTGTAAGTGCTTTAATTGATTCAGGTGTGGATTTAAACGAAATCGATGACAAGTACCGTCGTACACCACTTATGCTAGCATGCGAATATGCTTCCGAGCCTTTAGTGAAGCTGTTGGTAGAAGGTGGTGCTGACATCAATTTTAAGGCAGGTAACGGCGAAACAGCGGTATTTTATTTACTTACCAAAGCAATTATAAATTTGGGGCGTGGTATGAGTCAGAACAACAAGGAGGTTGTTACGATGTTGCGCACCCTATTGTCGAACGGAATGGATGTAAATGCTGCTGTCGATAATGAGGGTAATACTGCTCTAAACTTGCTTTGCCAGGCTGATTACTATTTAGCGGATTTGAATCCAAGCTTCGCCGAAGAATTAATCGATGCCGGAGCCGATGTTAATCAGGCTAACCAATCCGGTAAAACGCCTTTAATGTCATTTGCCCAGCGAGGCAATGAAATGAAATATGGTATTGCGGAATTATTGATTGATAATGATGCCAGTGTTACCTACATAGATCAATCAGGAAATACTGCTTTAATTTATGCTGCCGGAAATAGAGACCAGATGTCGGGCAAAAGAATGGTCTCCTTGATTCTTGAGAAAGATAAGTCTATTCTTGAACATGTGAATAACGTCGGCCAAACGGCTATGGATGTAGCCATACAGCAAAATAACGAAGCTGTGGTTAAACAACTAATAAACTAAAAAATTATTAATAGGGAAAATGGATAACATGTTTTTAAATGCATGCAAAAATGCACAAAAAGGAATTGTTCAGGCCTTTTTAAAAAAGGGTGGCATTAACGTAGATAAGCGTGATAACTTAGGCAATAGCCCTATGTATTATGTGTGCAGCAAAGGAGCAAAGGATATTGCCAAACTGTTGATTGATGCCGGTGCTGACGTAAATTTGGCCAACAACTCTAGCGAAACGCCGCTACATATAGCTGCCCGTAGTGGAAGTAAAGAAATAATTAAGTTGCTCACAGATGCCGGGGCTGATGTGAATGCTGCCAATAACAGCGGACAAACACCTTTGTTTTATGCTGTTCTGGATGGAAAAACCGAAACTGCGCTATACCTTATTAGCCTAAATGCCGATTCTACCGTTAAAGATAACTCTGGTTATAATGTGTTGGATCATGCCACCGCCAACGGGATGCGTGACCTTGTTATTGCGATATCAAATGGTAGTGTTGCACAAAAAGACGATCATGGCAACACCCCATTGCACCAGGCTGTTTACAATAACCGGAGTGAAACGGTGCTCGCACTACTGAAAGCTGATATTACAAATGTGAATGAGTTGAATAATGACGGCGTTACTGCCTTGGTATTGGCGGTAAACAACTCCAATATTCATTTAGCAGAGCTGTTAATAAAAAGCGGTGCTAATGTGAATTTGCATCTTTTAAACGGAAATTCAGCCTTGCATTATGCTGCTGGTATTGGCAATCACCATATAGGAAAACTTTTACTTAATTCTGGCGCTGAAATAAATTCACGTAATAGTTTTAGCGAGACGCCACTACTTGTAGCGGCACAATGTGGTTTTAATGATTTTACTGCTTTGCTTATAGAAAAAGGTGCAGATGTAAATGCTGTTAATAATGAAAGCCGCAGCGCCATGGACTTTGTCAGTGAGCGTGGTTATACAGAAATATTAGAACAATTATTGTCCGCTGGTTCCGATGGAAAATAATCTGATGAATTATGCAATTTAATCTTTTAGTTATCTGTCAAATTGATAAACAATTTTGTTTTACCCGTATCTAAATTGTTAAGTTGATTAATATTCGAAAACCTAAAAAGTGAATTAACGTATTGGCAAACAAAATGATATATTGATTAACTTGCTATATTAAATTTTAACCATTAATGCCATTTAAAAAATCATCTGAAATTTATGAAAAATCTAATTTGTACGCTATCATCTTTCATGATAGTTTTTCTATTTACCCAGAAAAGTTTTGCTCAAGAAGAATCCCGGATTAAAATTAATTTAGCAGTAACTGCTAATGGAAAGCCAATTAATGTTCCCCTCAATAGTGTTTCAACTTCAGTGTCGAGGTACTATGATGATGTTATTACATCACCTGTAGGTACAAAAGGCAAAGACTCCACATCAACTAAAACTGAACTGCCATCCAGCGGATATAAAGCAGGTATTTTCTATTTAAACCTGGATGTAAAAAATTTACCGGATGAAGTGCTGAAGCTGATTGCAGCAAAAAAGAGTAGCTTTGATGGCACCATCACCATAACTGATACTTTTGGCAAGCTACCGTCTAAAACGATAAAATTTTTTAAAGCCTCTTTGTATAGCTTCTCAGATCAATATTCATCATCATACTACGGAGAGTCAATAGGAACTATTTCCATATCACTCAGTTGTACTTCTTTATCAATAAACGGTATCTTGATTGAGCAATAGTCAGTTTTCAATAATCGACAGAAATTTAGGTATCAAATACAGTGTCAATGAAATACATTTTGTTTTTAGTTTTTATTTTTATCTGCGGATTCGGAGCACAAGGACAACCAAAAACCATGCGGACGGGATGGCATTCATTTACCATACAATGGATTGAAATTGATAAAAAATCCCCTGGAAGAGTTTATATAAAAAAGATTGGTGCAGATGAATATAGTGTGGAAGGTGAACAAAGGGATTCGAAAACAAAAGACTACGTTACCATAAAAGGTACAATTCTATACCAGGAAAATGTATTAAAATTTAACGGGAAGATTGTGACTAAAATCAATTTTATCAATGCTGGTCAACCCTGCGAACTTAACGGATTGTCAATTTTTAAAGCTACTGGCGAGAGAAAATATTGGCGTTTACAACAAATGCTAAACTGCGATGGTAGTACGACAGACTATATCGATATCTTTTTTTAGCATGTTTGACTTTTGTCTCTAGATGACAATTTTGTTTTAGAGAATTGTTTAATGACTATCAGAATGCACCAAGGATGCCGGAAAATTGAAACAAACTGATGAAAATTTACTTGTTCATATGCAGCACTGGATTGTTTTTTGCGCTAATGGATCAATCACCACTTTTTCCCCCGGCTGTCAGTAGCCACTTATTATTTTGCTTCACATATAACAGTAGGGCAGTATGAACGCTACCTGGGATTTTCTCACCATTAGGTGTTTCAACGGCACTTACAAAACTCTTAAAGTGAACGATTGCAATAGTGGGGCTGATTATCTTTATGAAGACACCTTTATTGGTCATATTAGTCCTTTTAGACATGCATACATAAGAATTAATGGTAGAAACAAATCTCAATACACTTTTGGAATAACCCCATTCTATTGTGTTAAAAGGGCCAAATGATGATGACTGGATTTATTTGGCTTTCAAAAAGTTAAATAATTTGTCTCAAAAATCGAACTTATAAAATCATTATGAGTATCCAGGTCAGAAGCTTATTTTTTAATTAGATTTATAGAATAATAGATCCCTAACATCTTGTATGAACTTTTTTATAGAATAAGTATGGAGGTAAACTTTGCGATAAAAAACAATACAGCGGCTTTAAATTTTAAAGGCATACATATCGACCTTCATAATAATTTTAATTTTGTCGGTTTAGACTATCAATTGCCAATAAGAGAAATTCATTTAAAATGGGTAAAATCAATGGGTGACTGGGTTGGTCCGAATGAATTCTCTTCTTTAATCCTAATACATCGGAATGTTACTTTCTTTAAGGTTATTGAACAAGACGAAAATAGTACACCTGAAGATGATAGTTGTTTAGGTGAGATTACATTCTTCCCTTCCTCTGCAAGGGATTTTATTGATAGTTATCTTCCACAGGAAAATCCCAAAGAAAATGATGATATCAAATATTTTTTTGAGGGTGGTCTTCAAATAATAATTCATTGTAAACAGATCCATTTAGAAGCATACAAATAGAAAATACATAAGTATTTTCACTTTCTTTTTGAGTGATGTAGAGTTTTTGTTAACCTTTATGGAGACTTGAAATTAATCCTACTGGTCATATCTATAGAAGGGCTTAGAAAAAGATTTGTAAATAATCTAAGTTGCTTTTGTCTCAAAAAACGAACGTAATAAATAAGATCGTTTATCATAGTTCTTTAAAACTCTTCTTCGATTATTTCTCTATTTACAATACCTCCCGCAATTCCACCCATTGCAACAGCATAAGCAACAGCACGCAGCATACTTGTATTATCGCCACAAGCAAAAACCCCATGTACCGTTGTTTTCTGAAAGGGATCTATTTTTATAAGATTTTGTGCTGTAAGTTCACAGCCCAACTTGCTGGGTATATCGCAATGCTGATCAAACTGTGGCCTTGCATAAATAGCTTGAATATTTTGCTCTGTTTTATCTTTAAAAGCAACATTTTCAAGTCTGCCATTGCTATGGTTGAAATAATCTATTTCATCTTCAATAACTGTTATTTTGTGCTCTTGTAACTTTTTAGTTTGCTCTTCTGTTAATGATGATTTACCATTAGTAAATACAATTAAATCCTTTGTCCAATTGTTAATCAATTTTCCCATTTCAAAGGCCATATCCCCATTGGCGAGTATGCCAGTTTTTTCATTACTGTACTCAAAGCCATGGCAGTAAGGACAATGGATGACCGAAATCCCCCAACATTCCGGAAATCCTTTTATATCAGGCATAATATCTTTTACCCCCGTTGCGAAAATCAGTTTCTTTGCTGTAAATTTATTATTGGTTTGTGTTATTATCTCAAATCCATTTTGTGTTTTTACTCCATCGGTTGCTTGCCCACTGTAGAACTTTACGGTTTCATATTTTTCAACTTGCTGTCTGGCAAGCGTTGAGATTTCCTTCGGGCTTTTCCCATCTTGAGTTATAAAGTTATGTGAATGTGGAGTTTGAACATTGCATGGTTTGCCACTGTCAATAATCAATACATTTCTTAAAGCTCTTCCCAAAGCCAATCCTGCTGAAAGCCCTGCATAACTTCCCCCTATTATAATTACGTCAAATTTTTTACTGTCGGTCATTTTATTATATTTTTAAAATGCTGTTAATGGAAACGCAAAGGCAATGCTGTTATGGCTAAACTATTTTGCTGAATGAATTTGCGTCATGATGTCATTGATTCCTGCTGTTCGTCCAGCAAAGATATAATTAATTTTATTAATGCGACTTAATCGCGTTAAATTATTGCAAGTTTGTCGCATTAAATTATTTTGACTAATTTTACGGCATGATAAAACGAAGAAATACGGCAACTCAGGAAGCTGTTTTATCTGTTCTGGCAACCAAGAGAAGAGCGATGAGTCAGGATCTAATTGTTGAGCAACTGGGTATTGATGCTAACAGAGCTACTATTTACAGGATATTAAATCGTTTTTGCGAAGATAATATTGTTCATAGAATAGTCGCTGACGATGGAAAACAGTATTTTGCTGTTTACGTTAAATGTGATGAAACGGCTATACCGGAAGACCATTTTCATTTCCGATGCACTAAATGTGAAACTATTGAATGCCTTAACAGCCTAGTAACATTTTCAGTGCCGGATAAATATACTGTTCAACAAATGAACTGCATTTTAGTTGGTATTTGTAAAGATTGTTTATGAGTGAATGACTATCTCAGCAAAGAAAAGGCCCAGTGGATACGTGTTCTCCCTTATCCTTATTAATTCGAATTTAGGTGCAATGAGTCTTGCTATGAATAATGATTCTTAAAATTTAAAAGCTGATAGGCCAGCTATATTGCTGGCGAAGTATCCATTCAGCGAAAAGCACAATGCTGGATTATCTGTTTCAGTCTGTTTTACAAGTACGTTTTCATATATCAGTACTTAGAATATCAGTTCGCAGATTGCAATATGTTGATCATTGCTGAAAAAATGAGATTCGCAATTAAAGGCAGAACAGAGATTGATAAGGTAGGAAAACCATATCCAGTTATCTCAATGAAGCTAATTGTTCATTAAAATGAGGGAATAGTGAGAACTCAAATAAAGAAATATTAACCTCATCAGGTTGTGAAATTTTTCCTAACTTCATAAAGTCGCGAAAATAATTTGATTTAAATATAAGTTGCACACTTATATGAAATTAATCTCTCGAAATATTAAAATACGAACCCATGTATATAAGATCCATACTTTTTGTATTCATAGCAAGTATTTTTTTCGGGTGCAAAAATAAAGTTCCTTTCAAACCGGATTACGAAGTTGCTGAGGGCGTCATTATTGGCGTAGAAATCTGTAAAAACAATCAATCTGCTAATGCTTGGCTCGTACAATTCTCTGGTCCGAATGCCGGAGGGAAAAGCTACGGAGAGAAAATAGCCTATAATGGAGTTGTTTACAACAATGTGTTGAAAACATATCAGTTACCTGATTCATCGAAAGTTTCGGGAAAACGTTTTTTCTTTGAATTTTATCTAGATGGAAAATCAAACCAGCAAATATGTGATATAACAAACCCAATAACTTTCAATATTGAGGAGATACGTATCATAAATATTCTTACATCACGAAACTAGTATGGCAAATCACCTAGCATCAACATGTTTCATCATAAGATGATCTTTACTGATTTTTGCAACGTTTTTTTTTCAGTACCGAACTTTTATTCGTTGCTTATGTGTTACGGTTTACCTCATTATTAACGTCAAATTTTAATCCAATTATAAGTTTTAAATGTTTGACATAGCGACCTTTGTTAAACTGTCTCAAAAAACGAAGGAAATACAAACATATAGAATATCTTATTCTTGAAGATTCAAGCATATCACTTTCCGTTCATTATTTGTTAGCAAGCATAAGCTAGCCTATGTTCGGCCATTTTTAGTATAACAGGGAATTTTTAATAACAATTCTGATTTTTTTTGGCTAAGTTGTTTTTTTTATCTTTACCCACACAATAATCTTTCAAAATGGTCTCTGACATAAGAACCGAGTCGCTGAAAATTCTTGAAACTATTCCAAATAGCTACCTGATAGTTTCAGCGTCATTGCATATAATAACAGCGAGCAACAAGTTTTTGGAAGCTACCGCAACTACTAGAGAGTTTCTCAAGGGTAAACATATTTTTGAAGCGTTTCCGGACAATCCCGATTTGCCTGATGTCGATGGAATGAAAAATATCAATTCTTCCCTTCAGGAGGTACTTCGAACAAAGGAGCCACATTACATGAACATCCAAAGGTATGACGTGCCTGACCTCCAATATCCTGGCAAATTCATTACTAGATATTGGGAGCCGAGCCATACACCCGTATTAAATGCTGCCGGGGAGATTGATTATATTATTCAACATGCTAATAATATTACGGACAAGGTTTTACGCCTTTCAGAACTTGCAGAGAGCAGAAAGCTAGAACTGAATGCACTTAAAAAAATTGAACTCCTGAATCTTGAACTTGATGTCTTGAGGATATCCGAGCTTGAACACTTTAAGAACGAGAAGCATTTCAGAAGGTTGATGGATCTGGTACCTGCGAAGATTAGTAATGCTTTGCCAAGTGGTGAAGTTACCTACTTCAACAAGCACTGGCTCGAATATAGTGGAATGAGTTTCGAGAATTTAATAGATTATGGCTACCAAAAGATGATGCATCAAGATGAGGTAGAACCTTTTACAACTGGGCTCGCTGAGGCAGCAAAGTCTGGCATTCCCTTTGAATCTGAAATGCGTTTTAAAGATTTGTCAGGGAAATATCGCTGGCACCTAAACATTGCAGCTCCCGTTTTGAATGATGAGGGGAAGATGATCATGTGGGTGGGATCCACAACCGACATACAAAAATTCAAAGATGAAGAGCAAACGAAGAATGACTTTATAGGAATGGTAAGTCATGAACTTAAAACTCCACTAACATCTTTAAAGGCTTATCTTCAGCTTGCAGTGCTCAAAGCAAGAGACACAACTGGTGACCAGATTACAAAAAATGCCTTGGAGAAATCTCTTATTCAGATCAGCAAGACGACAAATATGGTCAATGGATTTATGAGCATGTCAAGGCTGGAGAATTCTAAAATCATAATAGAACCAAGCGCTTTTGTAGTTTCACAACTCATGGGCGAAATAGAAGAAGATTTCAAAAATACCACTAGTAGCCACCCTTTAATAATTAAAAACAGCGATGTCGAGAAAATGATAACAGCTGACAAGAACAGAGTTGAGCAGGTACTTAAAAACCTTATTGGGAATGCTGTAAAATATTCACCTAGGGGAGCTGCTATTGAATGTAGTTATTTCTACACCGAAAATGAAATTACTTTTTTGGTAAAAGACAGTGGAGACGGCATAGCCATAGAAGATCAAGGAAAGATCTTCGAACGTTATTATAGAATAGAAAACAACATCAGCAAAACAACAGCTGGTTTTGGCATTGGGCTTTATTTTTGTTCAGAGGTTATAAAACGTCATAAAGGCAGGATCTGGGTAGAAAGCAATTTAGGAAACGGATCAACCTTTTGTTTTACCATTCCAATAAACATCACATTAGTATAGAATATTATAAATATTTATTATTTCAAAAACAAACTAAATTTATTGCTAATGAAGTAATGACAGCAATTCTTTCCTACTCCTTTCTTTCATCTGCAAGGTCCCCATATCCAATACACAAAATGGCAAAACTGTGTTAAAGACGAATATTTTGCTAAATTCAGCCCCGAATAGCATTGCTACCATATTGTATTTTATTTTACTAAAAAACTGCCTAACTTACCATAAACAAACAGCAAACTGTCTCAAAAAACGAAAGTGTTCCTATCCTACTGTATATGCTTCTTTCAGCTGTGAGTTATGTATACCAATTACAGCATATAGAAAAATGGCTCAATAAAATAATACAAAGATTTCTCAGCCTAGGTGCCCTTTACAGTTAATAAAGAAACTTCTTTTATAAATAATATTTTATTTTAAAATGCAGGTAAATCCTTTATTTTTACATACTTAATTTCGCTCAAACCTTCGAAAAATGATCAAATACCTTACATTCAGTGTTGCCATTTCAGTTATTTCTTGGATTGTGGGTATGGTAATAAACGCTGTACTCATCAAGACTGAATTCTACAAAAAAAACCTGACAAAGTTAAATTTTATCCCAAATGACAATCTAAACAGGTACATTGGGATTGAACTTTTCAAATGGATCACCATACATTCCTTTTTCAGATATTTTAACCCAAAGTTATCGGTTAAAAGAAAGATTAGGCCATCAGAATTACCCGAGCTGCGCAATGAAATGACCATCGCCGAAATCAGCCATTTGATAGCTTTCTTCTTTGTGAATGTTTTTGTTTTGATAAAACTTATAGGGGGATTCTATTCATTTGCAATTGTCATCCTTCTTGTGAACATAGTGATGAACCTATACCCTACCTTGCTACAACAGCAAAACAAAAGGAGAATCGATAGATATGGCACTATGCTGGCAGCAAGAGAAGCGTACCGCATCCTTACACTTTCTTCAGTGAGGACTACGGCGTAATAGCTTATTTAATGTCCCATTGGTTCAGCTTACGTGCGTCGACTAGTTAAATAAGAAGTAGTAAGACACTATTTGGTAATTTAGATTAATTATCTAGTTTATTTCCGTTTGACAACCAATACAATACCTTTTCCATCGAATAATTGAAAATAATATTCAACAGTGGTTTCGGTTTTAAAAACATTTATTTGCTCAATAATGCCTTTTGAACCACTTTTATGTTCGATATAATCACCAACTTGAAGGGAATTTAACATAATTGTTGTTACATCATTATTAAGTACCATAACTTCAAAGCTTAAATTAAAGGATGATTAGATATAGAAGCTATACATACGAATTAGTAGTAAAAACAGATTTAATACACTTTTGGAATACCCCCGACCTATTCTGAGAAAAGGGTGGCATAATGATAACTGGATTTTATTTAACTTCCAAAAATTAAATATATCGTCTCAAAAAATGAACCGTAATCGTATACTGGAGATTATCCTTGGTGCCGCTTTGGTTGCTGCGACAACTGCTAAACACTATGGATGGATAAACCGGGCCATACCCGAAGCGCAAATCGATGCGTATGTAGAGGTGCTTGCCAAACAAATTAGTACATTTTCGAAAGGTGTTATTGAAGCTACAAAATCTGTATTGACAGTTTAAGAAGTTCTAAGTAGCTTCAAAGCAGAGCATGATGCTTGGGCTAAGCTTGCCTTCCAGCCCAGAACATCTGCGATCATGAAAGCAAGTATGCAAAATGGCGCATATACAATTGAAGGCAAAATGAATGCAGAATCCTTTTTTAGAAATCTTTTCTCTTAAATTGTTTGCACTAAGTTTCGAGTCATTGTTGCTGTTTTTAGTTAGTGGCATTCAAGATAGTGAACGTTTCCGTTATCCCGATGCATTAAGGCAGTGTTCATTTGCCAATCCTCCCTATGCATTTCTGAATGATCTTCTGCACAAGGGTGGCTTTAGGAGGCATATTTACTGAGAAAGTTACCAAATCGCACAGCAGATATTAATCAATAATAAATCATGCTCCTTGTTTAGCTATCAGCAGATTCTTTTTATCTGAGACCCTCACAACTGGAAATGTTGTAAATAATGTTATCAAAAAAAATGGCTCCCGACCGTAGTAGTTTCAAATCAAAATTCAACAAAAAATAATCATCCGATGGGAAATCTCTATAATAATTTTATTCCATGATATGATTTAAGACTTGTGATCGAGGTCACAAATTTAATTATTATTGGTAAGTAAATTTGTTATCATTTATACAAATAAACATCAAAAAAAATGGAAAAAAAAATTATAAACCCTTGGCAGTGGCAAAATGAGCGCCATTATGTACAAGCAGTTGAGGTTACAAAATTTCAAGGTATATTATACTGCTCGGGACAGGCAGCGATATTCCCAGACGGATCATCCAGTTCCGCAGATATGAAAACTCAATTTCTGATGGCTATTGAAAATCTTGAAAAGGTTATCCTTGAAGCTGGATACGAGACGAAGAACATCGCAAGACTTACGATTTACACTACCGCTCATGATGAATTTTTCGCTAATCTAGATATTCTTGGCCAGTGGGTCGACAAAAATGGTATTCAGGCAGCAGTTTCAGCTATTGAAGTAAAGAGTCTAACTGAGACCTTGAAAATTGAGCTTGAAGCAACCGTAGTAAAATAATTTCAACTATAATTTTAATACAGGTATAAGGTGCTTGAACCGATAAAATATGACAAAATAACTCCATGTTTAGAGATCGATCCAGTTTAACACTTTGGCCGAGTTAATACACACAGTTTTTTTATTTTCAAAATTAAGGATTTCTATACTCTAATTTGAGATTCCTAAAACAAATAAACTGCTTTGCCCAAGGTTATGGTTGTTCTTTAAATTATAGGTTGGCACTAAAATTATTAAATATTTTATTTTAAGGATACTGATATTCGCTAATAGGTGTTTGAATTGACCTAACAGAATATTGGTTGAACTTATACCTATATACATTAATCTAACATTACAATATGAAAAACAGGATTATAACAGATGAGTTGGAAGGTAAGGTAGCAGTTATTACTGGAGCAGCTAGTGGAATAGGCAGGGCGACGGCCGCCATGTTTCACTCACGTGGAGCAAAGGTTATTGCCGAAGATTACAATGCGGCTATTAAGGATATGGAGATTGAATTTCCAGGAATGATAACTTTTGTTGGAGATGTTAGCCAAGAAGAAACGGCCAAGGCGGTGGTCAGTCTTGCCATTGAACATTTTGGACGTCTGGATATTTTGGTAAATAATGCAGGACGTATTATCAACAAACTCATTGTAGATACCACACTGGAAGATTGGAATCTTATTCTTGCTACAAACGTGACAGGAGCATTTCTCCATTCAAAGGAAGCACTTAAGGCTATGATTCCAAATAAAAGCGGTGCTATAATAAATATTGGTTCATACGCCTGCTATTTTAGTTTCCCAACCATAGCAGCATACAGTGCATCAAAAGGCGCATTAGCGCAATTAACAAAAACAGCGGCTTTAGAAGGTATTGAACATGGAATTCGAGTAAATGCTATTGGCGTGGGTGATGTTGTGACAAATATTATCAATGAGCACCAAGCAGATGGCCGCGACTTTCTGGCCGAGCATGGAAAAATTGCACCAATCAAAAGGGCCGCCGAGCCTGAAGAAATTGCTGAGATAATAAGTTTTCTTGCATCTGAAAGGGCTAGCTTTATTGTAGGGTCAGTAGTAATGGCTGATGGAGGAATAAGCACCGTTATACAATAGTAACCGATAACTTCAGCAAATGAAGATTGAGTAAGCAAATCCGAATATTAAAGAGTTTAATATGCATAAGTTTAGATTGGCATCACACCTCTCTTTTAGCAAGCGAATATGAACTCCTGGTATATTAAACGCTTTTCTTATTATCAGGATAAGTGTGATAATTATTATCATTTAAGGAATATCCACCAAAAGAAAATTGTCATAAGCGTAATTTCTAAAATAGAAGGGAAAGCTTTAGAAATTGAAAAATTACTTAATCAGCTAAAAAGCGTAATAAAAATAAAAAAATATGAATTTTAAAAATAAAAATGTTTTGATTACTGGCGGGACAACCGGTATAGGATTAGCTACAGCAAAAGCATTTATAGACTCGGGGGCAAATGTTTGGATAACAGGTAGAAGTGACCATAATTTGGAACAAGCTGCTGCAGAAATTAATAATCCTAACTTAATAACTATACTATCGGATACTTCCAAAATTGAAGATATTTCGATATTAGTAACGAAAATATTGGAAACAGCGCCTCAATTGGATGTGGTGCTACTTAATGCAGGCATTGCGATGTTTGAAAATATTGAGGAGGTAACTGAAAAAAGTTTTGATGCTCAATTTAACACAAATATAAAAGGTCATTTTTTTATGTTGCAGAAATTACTTCCACTCTTAGCCAATGGAGCATCAGTCATTTTTACCTCATCAACAGTTGCTACTGCTGCAAACATAAGTTCCAGCGTTTATTCAGCAACAAAGGGTGCATTGAATAAAATTGCTCAAGTTGCAGCCAATGAATTAGCAGATAGAAATATCCGTGTCAATATGGTAAGTCCTGGACCTATTGCTACTGAAGGGTTTAAGAGTGTGATGTCTATCGAGAAACAGGAGTTCTTAGCGGGTTTAACAGCCCTCCACCGGGTTGGTGAACCTTCCGAAATAGCAAAGACAGTGTTATTTTTGGCTTCCGATGCGGCATCATATATCACAGGGACAGAAATTGTTGTTGATGGTGGATATCTTAATTATGCCATGAGATAGTGTAATTGGATTTAAGTAACATTTAATATTGAAAGTCCCTAACGGGGCTTTTAATATTGATTTAATTTAAGATGTCAGTATTAAATATCAGACGCAGTTAATTTTGCTAGTGGCTTTATATTACTTAGGCAATAGATTACAAGAGCACCGCTGCATGAAGTTTCCCATGTGATAATGCTTAACAACATATCAAGGCTCTAGTCTGCTCAGCGCTTACCTAGAAACACCAAAATAGGCAGCGATAAGTGCATTTGGAACTCTTTATTTTAAAAATGGAATTGAATTTGAAACTGCTCAAACCTTTCTTTTAAGTTGGCGGTCATTCCTGAAATGATACATTATTATGCGTTAATAAAGTCAAAATTAGCTTTTTAAAGAAAAAGGTATTCCATTTTTTGCATGGACGAACAGATAGCATTATATCCAGCGAGGCTCAGACATAATACATTGTATCTTCCAGACATTCGAGGGACATTGTCGCATTTTTCAAGTACAACAGGCATTAAAATCACCTCTCACGGATCTTCGGCAGCAAAAGAAATGATATGCTGTTTTCCTTCTGCGATAGTATAAACTAATTTCAGCATTCTGGACAAAATATAGTAGTAGTAGGTATTTAACAGGTTCGCCAGCCCGGAGAAGATATTCTTTTATTTTAAACGACTTTTGCACGAAATATGGAAGAACAAAATCGAACTCTGCATCGATCAAAGGTGAAATCTGATCAATATTCTTTAAGTTTTTTTTTCATAAAATAGCATTGCAAAGTATATTAAAAACAATAAACAAATGTTACGCGAATTGACAATTCGAAAAGGATTTGCCTTGGCGGGTTTTGGCATTATTTTTCCTAAATAATCACATAATTCGAACCATAACTAGTTGAGATATACTTTTTTAATCACAATCTTTTACACAAGCACATAAATCACCCTTATCAATTAGATGTTCCATTATTTCTTAATCCATATTACAAAGAGGGATATTAAACTAATAGAAATCAGCTTTGGAAATTATTTGCCACCTTTAAATCTTCGAAGTTTTGTTCGACTTTAGAAAGGCATTCCCTCAGGATAGGTTATAAATTCTACTGAAGTGCCCCCACGGGGGAAACTCCGTAGCAGAATAATTTTTTTTTCCTGCCTCTAAAGAAAACAATAGAGGCGTGGGTTCTTATAAAATCTTACCCCCCGGCGCTTGAAAACTTCTCAAGCGATGTTTTAATATCATTGGTATAAATTGCGAAATGTTGTAGGCCAAGATCAATTGATCTGACCGCTTCTTTTTGACCATCAACATGAAATTCGAACAATTCTATATCAGGGCCATTGCCTATTTCTATCATCCGGCAGTCGTAAAAATTCGTTTCTGGGGAAAGGTTTAATTGCTTTCATCTCCATTAAACGTTAGAGGCAGGTTGTTCTTACTATAAGATTCATAGATAATTTATGCATAAAATGCGAGTTGAAGAAAATTGCTGGCAGAATCCATGTCCGGCACACTCATGCCGATATGGTCAATTCAAACAATTTCATCTTTTCTCATCCCTGGCACCTTGCCCCCTTCCATCATTGATGAACTTTTGGAGATTGCAACATGTCAATCGATTCCCTAAAGAATAAGATTTCACCTTTTTCTGCAACAATCCTCGCTACAAAGGTTTGACTATACTTGTTTCCCGTGCCAGCTATTGTACAACTCATTGCATATTCCGCGAAAATTCTATCTGGGGTTTCGATGTGTATCTGCACATTCTCGAAATAGATATTTTTAAACGCATTAGGGATATTCCGAAGTAGCGAATAGATATTCTCTATCCCTCTCCAATTCCATGGCCTATCTTCACTTTTTAAATAAGGTAACTCTACTATGGCATCCAAAGAAAAGAGTTCAATAGCTCTATTTGGATCATTTATATTTTCTAGATAACTCAGTAATAACTCTTTTGCGGTCTTATACTTTTTCATTTTTTTATACTGTTTAAGCTTAATTGCGGAGCGATATAATTGAGGCGCTTAGCCAATTCAAAGAAAATTTGTTCTTCAGGCCTGTAATTAGAATCAGCGTTTCAACAACCAGATACGACACCCATACTCTAATCATCGTTTTTTTTAGATTACATTTTATTTAGATTAACATATTACTATGTTATACACTATCCCGAACAATTGTGACAACAAGAACATAATATTTCTACTTTTGGATTCTGGCTATACAAAAAGAGACTATTTCTGACCAATACAAAGTTTAAATTATTTGTTATAATCATAATTTATTAATGACTGTTAGGAAAAGGCAACATTCATCGCACTCGTACTGATAAACTCCCATTTCGATGTTTATTCTTTTGATGATAAGGCCTGTTAAAACAGTACTTGGAGACAAATCGATACGGTGATGCGAATGAAGATATACAACATTAATTTCGATATAAATTATTCTAAAACTAATATCGCACGCTTGCTTTGATTTTAGTATAAAATACCTTCGTCGTATATTCATAAGCTGAGTCCGTACCTATTATGATCCAGGCTTCTCCGTTAGAATCTGAAACTCCTCGAAATTCTCCCGATTTATTCAGGAGCTTGTAAACAGCTTCATCGGTCCCATTCGCAATATGATCAATATAGAAAATATCTTTTCCGAAATAGCTTTGGCTGTCTTTATCAAGATTAAGCCTATAATCCCCATGTTCGTCAATCACTTTTGCCGGTTCTATTGCTGTAACGCCTGCTTTGATATATACATTTTCACCCTCGGCGCCTCCAACACCTGCAGTATTACTACGAGCATTGCTAGCTAGTTCAATGTCTAGCTTTACGGTAAAAGTGTAATTAGGTCTAAGTCCCTTGACTTTTTTTTTAATAAACATATACAAATCATCACTATGGTTTATTCCCGACAGCATATATCCCTTTTTTAAGGTGTCCAGAGGACTAGGAAGACTTAAAACACTACTTTTTATTTCCCATGCTTCTTCTTTACCTATCGGATAATCTACGAAATCGACTGTCCAGCCATTCGTTCCATCATTGAAATTATCATTGGCAATTACAAGACTTAAGTCCGAATCATTATCGGACTTCTTACATCCACCAAATGCAAAAATGGTAAGGATGATTAAAATTAATTTAAAGTTTTTCATAGTAATAATATATTTTTTGCAATTAAATGAATTCCTGTAACCTGTAAATGAATAAATCGTTGAGATGGATCTATTGCTATGTGAAACGTTCAAAATCAATTGTGAGTTGCCATACATTCGCTGTCATACAAAGGCCACAAAGCTGTTGAACTTTAAATTAAACGCCTTTACGGGAATTTGAAAATTATCAACCAAAGTGGAATAATGATAACTGGTTTGATTTGGCTTTCAAAAAAAAATATATTCTCTCAAAAAGTACGGTTCTCAACCTACATTTCTTGTTGGTGTAAAATTAAAAGCATATGCAAGCAAAACGAATACCGTTATTAAAATATAAAATGCTAGCTTTAATATTGGAAAAGATAACCAAAAAACTAATTTTATGTTAGGAAATTCAAAAGCATTTGCTAGTTATTCTGTTGATGATGCAGAAAAAGCTAAACACTTCTACACAGAGGTATTGGGCCTGAAAGTAATTCAGGATAATGATATGGGGGGAATACTTACCATAAAGATAAAAGAAGGCATCTCAGTCTTAATTTATCCAAAAACTAACCACACCCCTTCTACTTATACCGTTTTGAACTTCCCTGTAGATAACATAGTGGACACCGTTTCTCAATTAAAGGCATCTGGTGCAAAGTTTAATCGCTACGATGAAAAAGATTTAAAAACAGATGAAAATGATATATCTAGAGGGAATGGCGGACCTAGTATAGCCTGGTTTACCGATCCAGCGGGGAATATCTTGTCAATTATTGAAGTCAACTTTGAATAAAATAGAATATCTTAAAATTTACTCTTGCAGGAGGCGATCAGTTATTTATTTTTTGTTCAAAAAGAATATACTAGATAACCAAAATATTCATTCCCTACCGTATATTTTTCCTTTCAGATATAAGTTTATTGCCCAATTACAGTAACAAAATAAAACATTCAAAAAACGAAAGTATTCAACCCTACAACCATATAGTATTCTTAGAAAACCTTATTTTTTTTAAAGTGGTATCATTATTCATATCTCATTGCAATAGCAGGTTGATTCAGCATACGATAAATTCACTAAGCATCTGCTTCAATTAAAATTTATTTCAAAGGTTTTATCCTACTTATTTGTAATTTGTTGTCTTGCAACTGTAATCACTCCAAATACGGTAAAGGGAAATAATAAAAGCCAAGCGTAATCATCAATAGGGCAATTATACACTCGGACATAGTTGACTGCATTCCCATTGGTAAAGCCTATACCATTGGTTGTAAAACAAAGTGAATTCCCAAACGATGTAATACGGGGAGTTAGCTCGCCTGTTTTCACATATTGAGTGCTCGGAGTATAGGGAGTAGAATTACATTCTGTCGCTACATTGCTAAATACTATATAGTTAGAACCGTTAGTAAATGGTTCACTATTGCTTGGGCAGAGTGTACAACGTGTTGTTTTAGTAATATACACCCTACTAAACGGTCCGGTACCAACTTGACATCCATCTGCTGCAAAAACTAAGGTATTTAAGCATAACAATGCCAATAACAAAATTCCGATTTTCATATATTTCGATAGGTATATCTTTGATAAAGATACATCCTGAAATTTAGAATGACAAGAAATATAATTATTTATACTACATAAGTGTATTATTAAAAACGTATTGAATTTTCAGTTGGTAAGGCTTAAGTGTTAAACGTTCATAAAAAATTATTAACACTAATTTATTTAGCTAATAATATTTAATTGTTTGAAAAATCGAACGAATTCAGCAAAATAAATAATTCACGTTACCTAAAGTGATACAAAAACATTGCTCAAACGACTAATTTAATTATTTGGAATTTTTCAACCCAGAACTTGCATTTCTTCATCAAGAGATTAGATTTGAGTAGCAGATTTATTTCGGCTAATAGAGGAGTGTAATTAAAATTATTCCAATAATTTTAACTACACTTTGAGCGATTGTATGAATTGCAACAAAAATAAAATCCAAAATTTAAGGATGTTTTGATATAACGTCTATCCTCTTCAGCAGCAGTTGACATAAATGGAATCAGAAATAGCAATAGTTAAAAAAGAGTTTGATACCCCGTACAAACCATTCCATCTTAGTAACCAGGATCATTACGCAAGATTCTTCGTATTTTACATTTCGCCGGATAATACAGTGCGCTAAAACAATATGCCTTTACAATTTCAATGATTGCTTTTATCTGGCATGAATGTCCTTAAGGTCACAATTACGATTAAACAGTTTTAGAGATTGCAGCAAATGCATATGTAACATATATTTGGTACAATGAAATCAAGATAAAAAATGGGAATAAAGTTAAATAGCGAGATCGTTATTGCATAATTATTTAATATCTAAAAATTATTGAGTGCTCAAATTTGATGTTTTCATCTGCGTAATTCGTACCTAATTTGTTCCGCTTCGGGCGAAGTTGAAGCTTATTGGTGACTCAAAAGTTTTCCATGATTCATCTAACTATTTTTTTTCAGTAGCTAAAATACCCGGATAAAGCACGCCTTCGGTATCCAGTTTCAAATTGAGGAGCTTCACAATTAACGGGGCAATATCTTCCTGACCCATTAAATTGATAACGGTCCCGGTTTTGATTCCCTTGCTAAAAGCTACAAAGCCAGTCTGAATTTCTTTAAAGTCGGTTGGAAGGTAGCCATGTGTACCACCACTTGTAGGAGCAAGCAGCTCGCCTGTTGCCGATGCACCGAAGCTAAATCCCTGATTTGCTGCTAATGCTAACAAGGCATTTGGGTCACCTTGTGCTTTGATTAAAGCCGCTTTATCCAATACATGAAACATTTTTTTTATGCCTTCGGGAAGTTTATTTAAACCTTGTTTTATCTTCTCAAAGTTCGTCTTATCTTTTGGATCTCGAAGGTGCAAAAATGCAGAACCACCGCTTTGCTGAAAATAGGCTTTCCACGAGTCTTTTTGTGCTTCATCATATAAGCCCAGTTTTGCCAGCAAAACATTTGGCTTCACCTGAGTGTGAATATCCACAAAACCGTGATCTCCTGTGATAATGAAAGTCGTATTCTTAGCTATGCCGGCAACTTCAGCAGCGTCCATAATAGTTTTTACTGCGACATCTGCTCCAACTACGGCTGAACGAACTTTATCACCATCACGACCCTGCTCATGTTCGAAATGATCTGTTAGAGCGATGTGAACGGCAAGAAAAGCAGGCTTGTATTTTTTAAGGATATAGGCTGCCATCCTTGATTTATCCTGATCACTGGTATAGAAATCCAGCGTCGCACCATGCTCAGCAAACTTACCGATTGCAAAATCCTGCACCTCCTGTACCAGAGATTTGGGATTGGATTCCAGCAACATTGCTTTTATTTCATCTTTTTTTTCTCCTTTGCCTTTAGGCAGGATCACATATTCAGGTAAATTGTAATCGATCGGTGCGCCGACGGTAACCGGCCAGCTTACTCCTGCGGTTTTTAAGCCAGCATCTTTCGCCGCTGTCCAAATTGTCGGAACCTTTATGTCCTTATAATACCAGAACCATTTACCTGAAATGCCAAGGGGTTCGACGGGGGTATTGTAATAGATACCATGTTTTGCAGGCAGTACCCCGCTTACCATTGTGGTATGAGAGGGATAGGTGACCGTAGGGAAACTCCCCCTTACTCCTTCCGCATAGGCACCACGTTGCATGCCCTGGCGAACGTTAATCATGCCCCACGTGGCGTCCATATAAAATTCCGGGCGCAGGCCGTCAATACTAATTAACACCACGTGGTTTTCCTGCGCCGGGGCGAATTCAAATCCAAGCACCAAAAGGGTACATATTGCAATAATTCTTTTCATATTATTTTTTAATAAATCTATAATGTTAAAATATTTTTAAGATCTCTTTAGTATGAACAAAAGGTTAAGCCTGCTTTATTTAATTTGAAATGAGCTGCATTGAAATTATTCACCGTTCTTAATCAAAAATTTTACCCCGGGTTGGTTGAGCAGCTCTGAAAAATCCTTTGAAGGCGCCTGTACCACCGAGCCATTCTGCAGATAGACTTTACCTCCACGAAAAACACCCGGATGGGTCTTTCCGTCTTTATGGTAATTTCTAGGAACAGGCAAATCTCCCGGTTTACCAAAAACAAATGACTTATTAAATCCGATTAGCCACTCACATGTGGAAGGGCGAAATAAGGCCATTTCTGCCTTCCCATCGCCGTTATAATCTCCCGGAACAGGCAAATCACCGGGCGAATGCTTTAACTGCAAGGGAATATTTCCAAGAGCGGTCTGCCACATGGAATTATCTGTCCTGAATATGCCGACATCAAGAATGCCGTCGCCGTCATAATCCGCAGGTACCGGCACCCCACTTTTATGTCCGAACTTCATGCTTTCAAGCCCGTTGAAATACCATGTAAGATTGGACGGGCGATAAACGGCAACCTCTGCAAAACCATCACCGTCCCAATCACCACATACAGGAATGTCGCCTTTCTGCCCCAATTTGACAGGCATACGGCCATCTTGAAAATAAAATCGGCCCTCATCCGGACGAAAACAAGCCATATCGGTTTTACCGTCCCCATTATAATCAGCAGGAACTGCTACATCTCCCAGCTTTCCGAACGGTACATCCTGCATTCCGGAAACTTTCCAGATACCTTCTTTAAAGGATGAGACATTTGTTAACCCGTCATTATCAAAATCCAACACCCTGGCCGCACCGGTATGGTGTTTCCAGGGGAAAGAAAATTTACTGTCTGCATCGGTTTCCTCTTCACCTGTGAAGGGCGAAAAAGTCTGCACACGGATGAGGTCTTTTGATTTGGAAAAAGTAAGCAGACGCATCAATCCATGTCCGCCCTCAGCTCTGCTCTGGTAATCCGAGAGCATTGATGTGATCACGTTTCCTGCATAACCATCCTGGCGATAACCCTCTCCATTATCTCCGACATGGCCTGAAAGGGTTAGAAAAACATTCGGATAACTTTTCAGCCTGTCGAATATCCGCTGGCCCTGTTTGGAAAATTTCGGAAATCCTTTTTCGTTGGTTCCCGGGATTTTGTTAAAGTGCAGGATAGAATGGCTGACCAGAATTGCTTTTCTGTCCGAATACTTTTCAAGTATTGCGGCAGCCCATTTATTAAGCGGCTCGATATCTTCATCATAGGAATCATATTCAAAAAATATTGCAATGAATTTACTGCCTCCGCCTTCGAAGAGATCAAAATGGCTGTCGTTATCTTCACGATAATGTCCGCCGTACCATTTTTTGCCTTCAAAATGCGATATCCCGAAATATTTGTTGTATTGCTTGGTTATCCCCGACAATGGAAACTGGCTTTTGGTTTGATCATGATTACCAACCGCCATGCCATAAGGCATACCTTGCGGATAGTTTGTAAACGGCGTTTCCAAACGGTACATGGCTTGTGAGGCATTTATCCACTGCTCAGGAAACTGTTCGCCGTTATCGGAGATATCGCCCAGATGGATAACGTACCTGATGTTTTCTTTTGCAGCATTTTTCACGATCCAATCGGTCTGTGCAAAAAACATTTCCTTTTTACCGCCATTTTTTTCCGAGGTATAGTACTGGGTATCGGGTATGATAGCGATTGAAAATTCATCTTCCTCCGATGCAGCTTGCTCCGGCGCGGCAGTCCCACTTGTAGTTAATAAGAACAGGGCGGCTAAAAACAGACAGAAGTATTTTTTTATTATTCGGTTTTTGATATTCATGTTATCGGATTTTGGCAAAACCGGACAAAATGAGTCCGGTCTGCAATTTATTTAAATGTCAACCCACCCTTAAAAATAACCGGGATTCTGAATAATCTGTGGATTTAAGCCGACCTCATTCTGAGGAATGGGAAAAAGCAGGTGATGGTTGTCAATCACATACGCATCAGCAGAAAGATATGGCAACTGCTGCCTGATTCTGACCCCAAATGTATTTATGACGGTCAGTGCCGTTCCCGAGCGAAGTAAATCTGTCCATCGGTGGTTTTCAAAAGCAAGTTCTACCCGGCGTTCATGCATAATTTTTGTCCTCATAGCCATGATGTCCGATAAGATAGCGGCGGAAAGCCCTGCTCTGGCTCTGACTTTATTCAGCGGGGCAAGTGCTTCAGCAGACTTGCCTTGTTCGTTTAGTACCTCAGCCCATAGCAGCAAAGCATCCGAGTAGCGGTAAATCGGAAAATTATCACTTGAACCTGTTGGCCCAACAATCGGTGAGTGCAGGTATTTTTTAATAAACGGTATCCCAACCTTACCTGCAGTGGGCACATAGTTCAAAGGGCTTTTCACCGCAGAATAAGTAAAATAACTGCTCGCATCATAATTTCCCTCAGCAATACCAATGGAGGCATCCAGGCGCTTATCATTTACCTCGAAGTCTTTGATTAAATCATCACTAGGAGTATTCCATCCACCAGTACCTGTATTGTCCAAGGTAATGCCGGTAAGCAGTTTTGCATCTCGGCTTCTTGGTAAAAAGTGAAAAGTGAGTACATTTGGCGTGGAGCCGGTTATTGTACCTCCCAGGTACTGAACTTCAAAAAGAGACTCTTTATTATTTTTGCTTACGGGTGAAAAAGCGTCTGCATAATTAGCGTTCAAATCATAACCCATTGCAGGCAGACTTGCCAGCAATATTTCAGCATCAGCCCATTTTTTCTGGGTCGCATAGACTTCGGCAAGCAGCATTGTGGCTGAACCCTTTGTTGCCTCACCGGTTTGCGGAAATTTTGCAGGTGCGGCGAGTTCGCGGATGGCATCTCTGGCGTCTGAAACGATTTGGTTATATACATCGTTCACTGAAGAGCGGGGTTTAAAGGCATCTTCGGCTGTAGTCACCTCGTTGATAAAAAGTGGTACACCACCGTAAAGCCGCACCAACTTAAAATAGTTCAGCGCCCTTAAAAACTTCGCCTGCCCGTCAATATTTGTTTTCGCGTCATTGGAGATATCTGCGTTAAGCAAACGGGAAATAATTATATTGGCTCTCGAAATCCCAGTATAGCTATGTTGCCAGACAGCTGCCGCGTAGGCGTTTGTCGAAGTACTTTTAAAATCTGAAATATCTTCACGTTCTATGTAAGCCGTACCCCGGTTACCAGGAATGGGTTGATAAAGGGTGTTATCTGAATGCATTTCTGATGTAAAATAGTCGTTTAACAATACATCCCGAAGCGGCGCATAAGCTGCAACCAAGGCTGAGCGGAACTGCGGTTCGGTTTTGTAAAAAACAACATCGGTATAAGAGTCTTTCGGACCAAGTTCAATAAAGCTTTTTTTACAGGCACTCATCATGATCAGGAGTGCGGAAAGAAGTATAAATGTCTTTTTCATTTTTTTAATCTGAAGAATTACTTAAAAGTTGCAGAAAGCCCGATTGAAAATGTTCGGGGAATCGGATAGGCATTTTCATCAATTCCGACACCTGCAGTCTGATCCGCTCCGCCGACATTGGTTTCAGGATTCATTCCTGAATAGCCGGTGATGACGAAGGCTTGCTGTACGGACGCAAAAACCCTCATTTTATTAACAAGGACATTTTTGACAGGAATGCTGTAACCTAGAGAAATGTTCTTGGCTGTTAGATATGACCCATCTTCAATCCACTGGCTGTTGACCTGTCTGCCCATTGCCGTTGTTCCAGATTTGGTTCTCGGATAAACGCCCGATCCCGGGTTCTCTTCCGAGCGCCATCTATCAGCCGCGGCAGAAACCAGGTTTCTAGACCCGTCCATATTGGTCTGGTAAGCCCATTTAGCAGGATTAAGAATTTTACCGCCGACTGAAAAAGTCATATCAATATTCAGATCAAAATTTTTGTAGCTGAAGCTGTTTACCATCCCTCCTGTAAAACTTGGGGTCGGGTCACCAATAAATGTACGGTCATTTACATCATCAATAACACCATCTCCGTTGATGTCTTTGACCTTTATAGTACCAATATCAGAATTTCCGTTTGGTTTTGCTGGCGTGCTCAAGTATTTTGGAGAGTTTGCCAGATCAGCCGCATCTTTGTAAAGCCCGTCAAAGATAAAACCGTAGAATTCACCGAGGTGGTGACCTACCTGCTGACGGTAGTAATCGGAGCTTACCGTAACATTGCGCCTGATATATCCCGGATCAACCAGATTTGTAATAAGGTTACGGTCAAAAGAAATATTAAGATTGGTATTCCATTTCAAGTCCCCGGTAAGGTTTTTTGTATTCACAGAGAATTCGTGGCCCCACATTTTAAGTCCGCCAACATTGAAAATGATTTGGTTGAAACCCGATGAGGTGGGAATGGTACGTTGCTGAATCAGCCCGTCAGTTATTTTATGGTAGTAATCATAAGTAAAACTTATCCTGTTATCAAACAAACCCAGCTCAAGTCCGACATCAAACTGTTTGTTCCGCTCCCAGCGTAAATTCGCATTAGGCAGACGGTTGATGGTTTGTCCCTGGGTAATGGTATTGTTGAAATTATAGTAATAGGTGCCGATGGTCGCCTGTGAATCATAGTTCCCCGCAAAAAAGTTATTACCTGTAATCCCGTAACTTGCCCTGATTTTTAGAAAATCGATGGTCTTTACGTTTTTCATAAAATCTTCTTCACTAACGACCCACCCACCGGACACCGAAGGAAAACTTCCCCAATGCTTATTTGCACCGAATTTGGAAGAACCATCCCTTCTGAAAGAAGCGGCAAGAAGGTAGCGGTTTTTGAAGCTGTAGTTTAACCGGGCAATGCTTGATAATAAAGCATAGGAGCCCGCCCCGCTGTTTCCCGTGACGCTTGTAGCAGCGCTTAAGTATGGGATATCGTCACTTGCAAAACCAAGTCCGGTAAGGGAGTTACTGTAGGTATTGAACTCCTGCGCAGAGTATCCCACTAGAGCATCAATTTTATGATCTTCGGCAAAAGTTTTATTATAAACTAAATTTGCCTCTGCTGTCCAGGAGCCGTTGTCTATTGCAGAGCTGGTTCCCGTGGTCTGTCCGAGGGTTCCGGTAACCTGTCCCGACTGAAAGTACTTTCTGGTTTCATTGCCTTTATCAAAACCAAGATTTGTTTTCAGGCTCAACCCATTAAGGATTTCATAGTTTAGATAACCGTTCCCCAGAATTCTAGTGGTATAGTAATCATCATTGGTCAGGTTATAAGTCGCAAGCGGGTTGATGTAGGCAACCATACCCGGTGAGGATAATTCCTGTTATAGCTTCCATCGGCACTATAAGGGCTGGCCAAAGGGCTGGCTTCGAAAAAGCGCTCGAAATAACCACCGACACCGTCCGTAGCCAGCCTGTTGTTGTGATCAATGCGGTAGCTTGGCGCAAGGTTAAATCCTGCTTTAAGCTTATTGTTTGCCGATGAGAAATCTTGATTAAAGCGAAGTGAGAAAAGCTTAGTTCCTGTATTGATAATCACACCTTGTTGCTCCTGATAACCTGCAATTACTGTCGATGAAGAATGCTCTTTTGCCGTCTGAATGCTGAGGTCATAACTCTGGATTTTAGCACTCCGGGTCAACAGTTTAAACCAATTCGTACCCTCTCCGTATTGCTCTGGATTATCATAAGCGGCTTTGTAATCTGCCGCAATAACATAACCCGGCTCATACTTAAGTCCGTCCTCACCCCGCTCCTTCATGAATGTAGCAAATTCACGGGCGGTCATCATATCGGGTATTTTTCCTGTCGGAATCTTCTGGATACCAAAGTAGCTTGAAAATTCGATTTTCGAATCCCCGGGTTTGGCATGTTTAGTGGTAATTAATATTACCCCGTTAGCAGCTCTTGAACCATAAAGAGACGTAGCTGAAGCATCCTTCAAAAAGCTAAAACTTTCAATTTCTGCTGGGTTGATATTATTGATACTTCCGGTTACCGGCATGCCATCAACCACAAAGAGCGGCTGGTTGCTGGAATAAAACGATGCCGCCCCACGGATAATGAAACCCATCCCTCTTCCGGGCTGGCCGCTGGTTTGGGAAATCTGAACACCGGCTACCTTGCCTTGAAGTTGCTGGGCAAATTGCCCAACAGGCATATCCTGAAGCGGAGCTGCCTGAATTGTGGCAATTGAACCGGTAATGTCTCTTATCTGCTGCTTGCCATAACTCACTACCACTTCAGTAAGCTGATTATCAGAAAGTTTCATCGAAGCGTCAAGTGCCCTGGTTTTGTCTTGGATGATACTTACATTTTTCAACTGACGGGTCTGATAAGAAATATAGCTGATTTCTATTGTATAATTACCAGGCTTCAATATTATTGAGTAATTTCCGTTTGGATCACTCTGAGTGCTTTGACCTGTTTCAATAACCTTAACGTTAGCACCCGGAAGGGGACCGCCGTTTTCATCAAATATCCTACCTACTAATCTGCCCGGCTGCTGTGGTACAGGTTTTTCTTCTATAATAACATAACCTTCAAAGATGCGGTAGCGCAAGCGGGTAGAAATCAGAATTTTTTCTAAAGCGGTCTTCACCGTTACATCGGAAACTCTGTAATTTACTTTAAATTTCTCTGCAGCGATAAGCTGATCCGGCAGCACAAAGAGAATTCCGCTTGCCGACTGCACTTTCAGCAGGCTCTCCCTTAACGAGCTTTCTCTAAGGTCTAAGGTAATAGCTTTACCTAAATCCTGGCTCCTGACAGTACCTGCCAGGATTACGCCGATAAAGGTAAATTGAGCGATTAAGAGCATACATGAACACCTCATCATAAACTTAATTGTAGGATTTAATCCTTTTTGCATAAATTTGTCTGTTAATTTTTGTCCGGAGTATCCCGGAGATTAATTGATTAGGGATGGTGCAAAAGCCCTTCCTTAGATTATTAGTCACCGCTTTGTCGTCGAAAAGCATGCGGGGACTCATTCTTATTTTAGCTTCCCGATCCTTTGGATTCGGGAGGCTTTAGGTACCTGCTGTTATTGTCTTACCATACTTTTTCTATTAATAAATAAATATTTCTTTGTTTTTTATTGAATAACGGAAATGCGCCGCTGAGGCTAAAAGGTCAAAAACTTTGTCTGCTGACCGGTTCGCATCGAGGATAAGGCTAAGCCGCTGCGATGATTTTGCTTTATGTTTAAAAGTCACCCTGAGATCATACCATCTTCCGAGTATCCCGGTGATATCTTCAAGGGAATAATTATTAAAATTCAGCTTTGCATCCTTCCAGCCAAGCACATCCTCAGTCGATATTTTGCTTTTGGTGACCTCTGCGTCCGAAACACACAAGCGGTCTCCAGGTAACAGTACCGCCAATGCTTTGACACGGCCGGGCGTTTTTCTTGATACGCGAACTTTGCCTGTTGATACCTGTACGGAAAAGGGAGAACCGGTAAAGGCTTCTATTTTAAAAGAAGTGCCCAGCACACGGGTTTGTATCTCACCTGCGTGAACTATAAATGGCTTATTGGGATTTTTCTTTACCTCAAAAAAAGCCTCACCCGATAACGATATCTCACGCAATTCTCGAGCAAAGGATTCCGGAAATCGCAGACGACTGCCTGCACCCAGGTAAACAATAGTACTATCCGGCAGCATAATTTTTGATCGCTGACCTCTTGGATTGACCTTGGTGATCCACTTTATTTTGGCTGGGCTGAAAACTTGAGAATTCGATAACCTATATCCTGTGAAGGCAAGGAAAAACCCAGCCAAAAAGATTGCTGCAATTTCCAGCCTTCTTTGTTTTGAGAGAAATTTTAGGCCTTTTTTTTCCGTCGTGTCTGGGATATGATCTTTCAGTCTTTTTTTTCATTTTTTTAGCTTTGCATTGGGCGAAATTTGCTGGCTGAATATAGCCCAATCTCTGAGGCTATTATCTTCCAGTACCCTGTCCAGCAGCTCTTTCGAAGAATCAGTTTGCAAAAATAGCAGGACTGCTTCCACCTCTCGTGCATCACATTCACCTTCAAAATAACGTTCCAATAACTCCTGATTGACCTCTATTGACATTATATAAAAGCACAGCTTTATGCGCTCAGTTATATAGGGACAAAAAATCGACTGAAGGGCTATCTGAAATTAACGATTTCTTCTAAAGACCTGACTAACAACAAGATAAATTTAACTAATTAAGAAACTGTGAGAGGAGAAGGCAAAGCAGAAAGGATGAACCGTTCATACGATTTCTGAAATGGGCAAGAGCAGACTTAATGTGATTCTTAACCGTGTTTACAGATATACCAAGCCTGGCGGCGATTTGAGCATGCGTTAAGTTTTCTTTCCCGGCTTAATTCAAATGCAATTTTACGCTGGGGGGAAAGCAGGGCGATGCTTTGGTGATAATGATTTTTTAGTTCCTGATGAAGGAGGGCTTGGTCCGCGGCCGGGGAACTGAAACGAAGGTCATTTTCGAGAATATCGGTTTCCATAAACTTTGCTGCGGATTTACGAATTTGTTTAATTGTGGCGTGCTTAACAGATCGAAAAAGATAAAATCTTAGCTCCCCCTCAATCTTTAGGTTTAGCCGATTGTTCCATATCCACAACATCACATCCATCATCGCCTCCTCTGCCTGAAAATCATCTTTAAGGTATTTCTTTGCATAAGCGAATAGCCCTGAAGAATAACGATCGAACAAGGTATTAAAAGCCTGCACACTATTTTTCGAGCACTCGTCCAAAAGTTCCTGATCTGTTCCCGAGGTGTATTCCATGTAAGGCGGCTATGTGAATGATGCCGGCAAAATTAAAGACAGAATCGTTAGTGGAAGTTAAGGAAACATTAAGCGTTTATTAATAAATACAATTAAGTAGTTAAGCTTCGAAACGGTATATACCATGAAATGATAGGCAGAGAGACTAAACTTAATCGCAAAGCTTAAAGGCTGCTAGTGTCTTTCCGGTAAGTTGTACAAAGCCATCTATAGGAATGTTAAAATAAAAATTGCTGATCATGAACTTTTGCAGATCGTACTTGAAAGGTTCTGAAAGTCGAACAAGAAGTTTCGGAGCCCGGGCATTGCAGGTATAGCATTTGTTTTAGTTCCACATTTACTGCTTATCAAGAGAAGCAATCTGTATGCCATACTTTCAAGACTTATACCTTTTGCTATAGGTTGGGCAATTAATGACCTTAAAAGAAAACCTCAAAATATCTATACCGAAGGTCAACTCTATTCTTTAATAAATTTTCAACTGCCTTAAAACCAAGCTGACCTATTGCTCCTGTAAATGAAATCATAACTTTATTTTTTAAATCGTTATTAATCTCTATTTGTTTTTTGAAGTTTTGCCCCACACACGAACGACACAATCAAGATTGCCAGAAAAATTACTCCTGTTATTACTTTACCAAGGGGATCTGAGACTGCCGCATGTGATAAGGAAGCTGAGAAAAACATAATAGCGAAACCAATGTATGCAGTGTCCCTCAACAAGCGGACAGGCAGCCAGATCAGCACCGCTCCGATAATTTTTGCAATTCCCAATTCAATCCTGAAATAATCGGGGAAACCTAAGTGTGCCATTGATATTTTGACTTCAGGTTTGGTAAGTGTTTCAAATGCAATAAATAGCATCATTGCTGAAATAATTCCAGTTGTAGCGTAATAGGTAATTTTTATTTTGTTCATTTCTTTATTATTTTATGTCACAAAGCTATGTATATTTACTAACCGAATTATAGTAGTATACCAAAGGTTAGTAGTAACCTTTGGGTTAGTTTTAGCTAGATAGAAACTATGACAGCAAGTAAATTAGAATACACACAAGTGCAATGTACAAACCGTATATCAGCAACTGAGGATGCCATTTATGTGCTTGGAGGTAGGTGGACCATTCGGGTGATGATAGGGATTTTAGGGGGCAATAAAAGATTTAATGATCTGCAGCGAACTGTAAAAGGAATTTCTGCAAAAATGCTATCGGTAGAATTAAAGAAATTAGAAATAAATCAACTTGCGGAAAGAAAAGTATCGGCCGATCAGATTCCTGTTATAGTAGAGTACCTACCCACTGAATATAGTGAATCTTTAAAGGACATAATCACCGTCCTGGCGCATTGGGGCACAAATCATAAAAAGAAAATTACAACGGATAATTAAAAAAATATAACCGTTTTACCCACACGGGTAGATTGTTAGCTGCGTTGATTGAACTTTATGAAGGTATCCGTCCGCTACCATGTATCTTTCTTTTAGCTGTAAGTTATTTACACCAATTTCAGCAGCTAGAAAAATGTCTCCATAAACGAAATTTTAAATCCACTCGGGAATTCCATCATAATAATGAATTTACATGTGCAAAGTATTCTCCGGCCAGCATTATCAACATGGCAGACATAAACTTTGGTAATAAGGTGCTCATGTGGATATCCTTTGATTTAAAAAATTTATATCTATATATTTAACCATCCTAGAGCTTTACACTCATAAGGCCATCACAATAAGCATGCTTAAAAAAATATCCATCTCAGCATTTTTGCTTTTACTTGTTTATTCAACCCTTCGGTCCCAGCAATTACCGATCGCTACCAATATTAAAAAGGCTTACAACAATGCCACCCGTGACAATAGTGGCGCTCCCGGCAAATACTATTGGCAAAATAAAGCAGACTATACGATCAAAGTAAATTTCGACCCACAATCGCTCGGTTTAAAAGCCACTGTAAGCATTGATTATATAAATAATAGCCCCGATACGCTGAAGTATATTCTGTTTAAATTATATCCCAATTTATTCCAGAAAAATTCGCCAAAGGCTATTGCTATTGCGGCAGAAGATCAAACCGATGGAGTGAAGATAGAAAGCATTAGCCGCGACGGACAGTCGCCCGATTCGACCAAGTTTACTATCCGTGGCACCAATATGTTCGTCCGTGGTAAAACGCTATCACCCGGTGCCAAAGCGCACTTTGATATCGCTTATTCTTATTCATTAAACAAAGGCTCATTCATCCGAACCGGGCAGGTAGATAAGGGAGCATTTTTCCTTTCTTACTTCTTCCCACGCGTTGCCGTTTATGACGATATTGATGGCTGGAACATGTACCCCTACACCGGGCAGGTAGAATTCTATAACGATTATGGTGACTTTGATGTCCATATTACCATCCCTAGCAACTACCAGGTTTGGGCAACAGGCGACTTGGTAAATCAGCATGAGATTTACCAGCCAAAATTTGCGGCGCTTATTGATCAGGCAGAAATCAGTGACAGCGTCATCAATATCATTACCCCTGATGACATTAAAGCAGGCAACATTACCCGAAATTCTAAACAAAATACCTGGAAGTTCGAGGCACATAACGTTACCGATTTTGCCTTTGGTATCAGCAACCACTATGTGTGGAAGTCGACGAGTATAATAGTTGACCCGGCGACCAAAAGGCGTACCCGTGTAGATGCCGTTTACAATCCCGACCATAAAACCTACGAACCCATCATTGGCTACGCCCGTAAAACGGTGGAAGCCATTAGCTACAAATTTCCGCAGGTCCCCTACCCATATTCTCACGAAACTATTTTTGATGGGCCGGACGAAATGGAATTCCCGATGATGGTGGATAATAATCCTTTCGAGCATTCAAAAGATGCCATTCAGCTCACGGTGCATGAGATCTTCCACACTATCTTTCCGTTTTATGTGGGCGTAAACGAAACCAAATACGCCTTCATGGATGAGGGCTGGGCTACTATGGCCGAGTTTTACATGCATCCCATGGTTGATAGCACAGTTGCGGTAGATTATGACATGACCGACATTAACAACAACTCTGGCATCGAGGCTGATGTGCCAGTAATGACCCTAACCCCACAACTTGCCGGTGCTGCCCGATTTATGGATAAAAACCAAAAGCCTGCTTTGGCCTATTTATATGTTAAAGAGATGTTGGGTGATGAGCTATTTCTCAAAACCATGCATTATTACATTAATAACTGGAAAGGCAAGCATCCCACACCGTATGATTTTTTTAACAGCATCAATACAGGCTCGGGAGTAAACCTCAATTGGTTTTGGAAAAACTGGTTTTTTAATAAAGGAGTGCCAGACCTGGCTATCGGCACGGTTACTCATGCCGCCAAAAATTATACGGTTGTCATCAATAATTTGGGTACCGAGGCAGTACCTGTTCACCTTACCGTATTTTATATTGATGGCAGTACCCTAACCTTAAGCAAAACAATAGCCTGCTGGGCCACAGGGGCGAAATCAGTGGCACTGAAGTTTTCTGCTAAGAAGCCGGTTAAACATATGGCCTTAGGCACCGTCTATGACGCCGATATTGACAAAAGTAATAATACCTGGAAACCCTAACCCGCTGTTTAAAAACGATACAATAAATTCTCTTGTTGTAGTTCGAAGCCTTAAGTATGACAGGGAGAAAACCTGATATATAAATACATATTTAGGAATACAAAGATACTACTACAGAAAACTATTTAATTTTTTTTATAATTCGGGTATCATTCCCGGGATTAATATACAATATCGGTTGCCCGGAGATCTGAAATTCATTATTACTTTTTTTCTAAAATAATATATCCCATACCGGCATATTCTTAATTAATAATATTTTTATTTTTTCCCGGCTGCAAAACCCTTACTTTCAAATTTTTGTAAATTTAGGGTTCTCGCTATTGCTTAGGTAGACCAAAACAATATTATTTAAATCTGCAATCGTTATTTCAAAACTTGTAGTTAAACCGTTTTTATTCAATGGCTTAAACGAATATTGTCCTTTCGAGTTTACATCTTGCTTTACCTCAACTTTTTCACTAGTAATTCATAAAACCCTGTGCAACACTAGCAACGCCAAACACATTGGCATCAAATGTCTCCAGAAACTTATCCATTCCGGCTTCAAGCGTATGGTAGGGTATTCCTCCTCTGACGCCTTCGTTATTGATCAGAACATCCAATACTTCTGTCTTTCTGCCAATTTCTTCGCGGGCCGTTTTTACTGAATCTTCATCTATTACCTCCAGCTGAACAGCTGCTACGTGGATCACTCCTTCTTTTTAAATTTGTCAGCCGCACTGTTTCCTTTTTTTAAATCACGGCCTGCTAGGTATACGTAAAATCCCTTTTGTAATAATTGTCTTGCTGTTCGAGACCTATGCCTTTGTTGGCTCCTTCAATTAGTGCTGAACGCATGGTATTATTTTTGATTTTGATATGATGACACAAAATTACACCGTAGAAAGTTAAATCATTTACCAAATGGTAACAAGAGGATCAGCTGATATTTTTTCTTATCCTGCTCAGTGATTGTTGGGTAACGCCTAAATAGGAAGCGATATATGCTAATGGAATCTGATTAACAAGCCTAGGGTAATTTTCCATAAATTCCAGATAGCGGCTAGTGGCATCCTGAGAAATAACGGGGCCTTTCCTGGATTTCTGGAACATGCATAGCTGAACCATCTTGTTTTTAATATTGTCCCAACCAGCAATAGTGAGGGAAAGCTCGTCCCAGTTTTGTTTCGAAAATACAAGGAGTTTACAATTAGTACAAGCTTGTATATATTCCATAGAGGAAGTGTTCGCCTCCAAATTGACATAATCAGCCACCAGGCTATTTTCACGGATAAAGCAACGCGTGATCTGTTCCCCTTTATTATCGTAGTAAAAGCCCCGGATAATCCCCTCCACAATAAAGCCAACCTGCTGCGGAACTTTTCCTGCCTGCGAAAAGTATTCGTCCTTTTGGATTTCTATCGCCTCGGCCTTTCGTCCAATAAGTTCTATTTGTTGATTGTTCAGTTTGCCAAACTGCAAAATGAATTCGGTCAGCTCTTTCATCACCGCAAGTTAGGTAAATCGAAAAAAGTATCCCACCGTTTTTTGGTAAAATGGTTTATGACTAACCTTCTTAAATGTCAAACAGGTTTGTTTTGATAAATGATACAATTAATCTTAGTGTATTAAATTAAAAAATATTGCTTAAACAAACTGTTCTCCCTTTGACGATTTATCTCATTATAATTGAGGGTTTAGCACTTATAAATAACTGCAATCCAATTATTCTCCTACAGGCATCGGGATATTCAGCCCTGTTGCAACGGCAGTTCCAAAATTTGGCGAGCCATCCGCATTCCAGGTCAGCTTTTGCATGCGTGGTGTCCTAGATCCATTGGAGGTATTAGCGATGCTACGGGCGTGGTACACAAACCAGTTTTCGCTGTGCAGCAATCCATTGGGATCGGTATAACTGCTGGTAAAAAAACCATTATGACCGGGACCATAAACCCCTGTGACATCGCTTTTAACAAACACCTGCTTTTTATTTATCCAATCACCAGCTACCATCGGGTTGCCACCATCTTTTAACTGTATTTGAGCTAAACAATAATTATCGCTGCTGTAGCGGCTGGCGGAATAGATAACAAATAGGGGACTGTTGGCATCTTTTCTGAGCATAACCGGTCCTTCGTTAACTCCCGCCCCCAAAGACCCGCTCGGTTCATATTTTTCCCAATTGTTGGTGGGCGATGATATTCTCACTCTGTCGCTACTTATTGTCCAAGGGTCAGACATTTGAGCAATGTAGATATATTGTTTGTATTTGGTGGATACATTTTCCCATCCTGACCAGACAAAATAATTTAGCGTACCGACGGTCAATACTGACCCGTCAATAGCCCATTGGTCGCTGGGATCGGTGATTTTGCCTTTAAACGTCCATGTACCTGTGGTAGGGTCGGCATTTGGATTTTCAAGCACAAACATGCGGTGGGTAACATCGCCCCCGTCATTTGCAGCAAAGTAGAGATACCACTTACCAGAAAGGAAATGTAATTCTGGCGCCCAGATATTGGAAGAATAAGCTACACCTGCAGGCGGCGTCCACACCACCCGTTCAACTGCTGTAGAGAGCAGAGACATCGATCTTGTTTTTCTCAACCCGATATTGTTGCCACGGGTGTACATAAAATAATAATAGCCATCTTTTTGGGCTACAAAGGGATCGGCCCTGCTCGCATTGATAAGTGGATTCTGAAAATTGGTATCATGAAAATTAAACATCCCTTGCGTACCTGTCAGCGCAGTTTTCTGCCTGATTTTGGCGCCAGGGGTGCTGCTTTCGGGATCAAGAGCCATTTTCATTCCGGTAGCCTTGTTGGTCAGCGTATACACATTATTGCTACCCGTATAATCTATAGCCCATTGTTGCGCATCGCTTCCATCATCAGAACCCTGTTGCAAGATATCGCCCGATGTAGTTGATGGAGATCTGAGGCATTTATTGCTTGTAATATTGATCAGTTTGTAATACGTGGCATCGGTCTTTACCAGCTTCCATTTTTGGCCGTTGTTGGGAAACCAGGACCACTGCTGTATAGCCGCATTTTCTGCCGTTGAATTGCCTGTAACTTCAACAGCAGGCCCATTGGGTAAAGATGAAATCCCGCGGATCCGGTATATTGCCCCATCGATCAGAGTGCCCAAGGGAGGAGCCGCAGCAATTACATTTGTCGCTGCCGAATTTACAATTTTATTTACCTCGCTACTTTCGGTAGATGGTGCTTTCTTACAGGAACCTGTTAAGACTGCCAAAGCAGTTACCAGATAAATCAATAATTTGTTTCTCATATAAAAAATACTAATACTGCAATGGCGTGGTTAGGCCGATAGAAAAATTTGCAGCAGGTTTATTAATTTGGTTAACTTCATATCAAAGTAAAGGAATGATGCCCGTAAAATTCGTTCATCTTTTTGTCGATATGTCTCAAATGACATTTCAGAAAACAATCAAACACTTAGTAGTCAAATATTAAGCAAACAAATAATAGAGCGCAATCATGCATTGCCGAAACATGGATTATACAATAATCTGATTTATATATATTTGATATTACTTGAGCATGCGTTCTACGTTAAAATTCTTGCCACTGAGTCCGTTTTTTACATCTTCTACCTGCGAAGGGTAATCCCATTGTTTCAGGCAGTAACAGGCTGATGATGCGCTGGCGCATAATTTGGTTAAAATAGTTGTACAGGACCGGAAAGAAATGATCTGCGCAGAAAATAGGGGCAGATTGAACCGCTTCAAGGGCTATGCCATCAAAACATTTAAAGACAAAAAAAGCAGGTTTGGAAATATCGGAAATAACATCACTATCGGCCCGGCTTAAGACAAAAAGGGTATGTTATGAATCGGTGGTATTTTAAAACATTACCCATTAAAGAAGTATTTATCCTAATCGTGCCCAACCTTAAAAAATACATCAATTCTATCCTCCTAAATCATTGTGCAGAACGAGTTTTATTTTTTTTGAAATCGAAAAATGGTCGGTTACAACGCACAGAGCCTGTGTAATAAAAATTTCTTAAGGTATTTTAAAGTATCGCCGAAAGAATATATGATTGTCTCAGCTAGACTGCAAAAAATGAAGAAATCTCAATAAGACCAGAAATGACCGGTATTAATCCGGTCATCTCCGTTCAATTAAAAAATATTAATATTTGAAAACTTTTCCTTCTACCATTACTTCTTGCCGGGTGGCATCAAAGGTTGCCTTTCCCCCGGTGTGGACTGCAGCATTTGTCATAATGTTCGCAATAGAGTGCTGATAACCTGCTTCCACTGGAGCATTAGGTTCTTTTCTACTGCGGATACATTCCATCCAATTGCGCATGTGGTTGGAACTTAACACATCCGCGCCCGTATTGGCCGATGCCACCACGGCCGATGGGGCTGAAAGTTTAATCTCGGGCAACAGGTTGGGTTTCATTTTCATGGCCGCCGCTGCCCTTTCAGTTAATCCGCCGCGCGAGGATATCGTATTGGTAATCAGATTCAGCTCCCCGCCGTTCGAATAATAAATCTCCGCCGGTTTTTCATCACCATTGTGCATCCTGGAGGTAAAAACAACCTGAAAACCTTTTGTAAGGTCATCAAATGGCCCATAATCAAAAACAGCTGTCGTGGTGTCCCAGTTGCGGCGACCATCTTTCCATTGATAAATTCCTCCATTGGCGGTTACGCTTCTTGGGTGTGATAAACCGGTAAACCAATGTACCGTATCTATCTGGTGGCTCATCCACTGCCCTGGCATGCCCGAAGAGTAAGGCCAGAATAGACGATATTCTAGGTATATCCTCGGATCAAATGCTTCATAAGGCCTGTTCAACAAAAACCGTTTCCAATCAGTATCATCTTCTTTCAATTTGGCTACCAGGTCAGGACGGCGCCACCTGCCTGGCTGGTTTACGTTCCAGCTTAACTCTACCATAGTGATATCCCCAAAACTGCCTTCTTTAATAAAATCGGAAGCGGCTTTATAATTCTGTCCACTCCGCCGCTGTGAGCCAATCTGCAGAATCTGTTTGGAGGACCTTACCGCTTTTAAAGCAGCACGGGCATCTTCCATGGTTTCGGCAAAAGGTTTTTCGCAATACACATCCTTTTTATTTTTAACCGCTTCGATAGCATGGGATGCATGTGCAAAATCGGGTGTACTGATGATTACCGCATCAAGATCTTTCAATGCATAAAGCTCATCATTGTTTTTACAGGAGATGATGCCATGGCCAATTTTGTTTTTAATGTGTTCTGAACCTAAATCACGGCGGTAATTCCATAGGTCGGAAAGGGCCACAATATCAAAATTGAGTTCTTTATTATGGTTCAAAAAGCACGGAAGGAGTGTATCCTTGAAACGGTCAGAAAATCCTACTACACCAACCCTGACCCTGTCATTTGCACCTACGATATTCGCATAACTTTTTGCCGACATTCCTAATGTACCTAAATAGGTGCCCCCTGCGGCAATTGCCGCTTTTTTTATAAAGGCTCTTCTCGATTCTTCCATCATCCCTATTACTTAAGTGTTTTTATTTTAACGTTCCGGTAGGAGACACTGTTACCGTGATCCTGTATCAGGATATGTCCTTTTTTAGCCAAGCCAAAGTTCTTCCATGTTTTGTATTTACTTCCAGCCACTAATTTGCTGAATTCATCTGACCCTCGCTCATATTCTATTACCTTTACGCCGTTTAGCCAGTGCTCTACCTTGTTGTTCGGATATACGCGAACCTCACCACTATTCCATTCGCCGATTGGTCTGATTGCTGAAGCAGGCTTGTTTGATGGAATAAGATCGTATAAAGAGGCAAGTTTGCGGTTACCGTTCTTACCTAGTTTCGCATCCGGATGTTTTTCATCATCCAATACCTGAAATTCGAGGCCAATGCCTGAAAGGTTGGTTTTTTCTTCTTCGGTTACAAAGTATTTTATGCCGCTGTTTGCTCCTGGAGTTAGTTTGAAATCGAATTTCAAGATAAATGCCGAAAATTCATCACGGCTTACAATATCGCCACCAGAACCCTGCTCCTGCCCATTTGATGCCAGTATCGTTAAAATACCATCTTTCATTTCCCAGCCTTTGGCCGGAAACTGTTCTTTAAATATGGCACGCCAACCTGTTGCATCCCTGCCGTTCCATAGCAGTTTAAAGCCCTCTTTTTTCTCGCTTTTGCTTAGTGTATTTTGAGCATAAGTCAGGTTCACGGCAAAAATACCTAATAAAAGCATGTAAAATAACCTGTAGTTTTTCATCGAATTTAATTTATAGTAATTGTTTATGTATTATTTTAAGAATTCATTTGGGGATTAAAATTGTAATACTCAGGATCAGAAAAATCTGGTTTCATAAATATATCCGTGCTGGTCGTCTTAGCATACTCCGTTTTACGCATTTAACAAGTTTATAATTGGTCCTCATGCCAAAGTAAGCCAATGCAACCTGTAAAATATGTTCAATTTATTGTTGATTTGTCTCATTTTAACTAATCAAAAAGTGAAAGAGAAGAGAAACATCCAGTTAAAATAAGGGTTTACAAACAAATAAACTGAACCATAGACAAAGGACAAAATTCTATAAATCAATAATTTACAAAATCTAAAACCACTAAAACAAATACTCAACAAAGTAATAGGTTACCCCGCGGTGCCCATTAATCTTACATGCGTTGGGAATAGCGGTTAAACTGCAGCCGCCCTTCTTTCCTATATAATTGTTTATTTTCGAACAAATAATGAAATACCAGAAATACAATCTATATTTTCAAATACATGATCAATTTTCGATTATCTACATTGGCTAATAAATCTTTCAATGGCGTTCAGCTAAATCAAAATCAGAAAGATTCAATTGTAGAAAAGACCTGGAAGATAATTAGACAATCTTTAGCCGATTGTTTGGCTATTTTGCTAATAAGCTTAAACCTTATTTCCTGCGGACTAAAAAAAACACAATCTTTAAATTCGGTTGATGAAACCTCAGCCTCCTTACTGGTCAACCCTGCGCTACCAGGTGATAATCCGGATCCTTCTATTATCAGGGTCGGGAAAGTGTATTACGCCAGCTCTACTACAAATGAGTGGGCGCCTTATTTTACCATCTATAGATCAACCGACCTTAAAAACTGGAAACTGATCAATCACGTTTTCCCGAATGGATTTAAGGATATGAAGGATCAATGGGGAGAAAATAACTTTTGGGCATCTGAACTAGTTTACGATCAAAAACAGCACCGGATTTATGCTTATTATACCGCGCACAACAGAGCAACAAAAGGTAACCCAGGTTTACAGTGTGGCACGGCCTGGATTGATTCAGATAAAATTGAAGGCGGTAAATTTACCGACAACGGCCCAGTAATTACTGAAGATGAATGTGGCGCCATAGATGCTTTTGAATTACAGCAAAATGGTAAAAATTATGCTTTCTGGAAGAATGACGGTAATGGTTGTGGCAAAGAAAGCTGGATCTGGAAACAGGAAATAAACGATAGCCGAACAAAACTGCTCGGGCAAAAAAGCAAAGTATTTACCAATAGCCAACCCTGGGAAACTGGACTTGTTGAAGGCGCCTGTTTTTTTACTTTGGGAGAATATGTTTACAGCCTGTACTCGGTTGGTGGCTGCTGCGATGCAAAATGCAATTACAAAACAGGAATTGCCAGAACAAAAGACCTAAACAGCGGGGTATGGGAAAAGTATGGCAACAACCCGGTTATGGAAAGCAATGATAGATGGAACTGCCCCGGCCACGGCACGGTTGTAAAAACTGCCGATGAAAGAATGTTTATGCTCTATCACGCTTTTAACAAAAGCTACGATGTCTTTGTGGGACGGGAAGGCATCATAGAAGAATTGACTGTTGGGTCTGATGGCTGGCCTGTATTGCATAATGCAACTCTCCCTAACCGCTCAAAAGCCGACCTTAACTTTGCCGACAATTTTAAAATCGATCAAAAACTTGATCTTGCCTGGCAATGGCCATCCAAATCACAAAAACCATCGACATCTTTTGATAAAGGCTTGAAATTGGCAGCATCTAATGAAAATCATGCGCTCGGCACCTTTTTGGGTCAATACATTAAAACTGTAAATTTTAGCATAAGTGCCGAAGTAGAACCCGGTGCGGCAAAAACAGGCATTTGCCTTGGGGGAGCGATTTTTAAAAGTAAGTGGCCTGGCGAGCTTGGTGGAATAGGCATCACCGCCTCAAAAGATGGCTTTGTTGTTTTTGACAATTTTGAAGGCACATATACGGTTCGTAAAGTGTCCAAAGAAAATTTAAATGGAAGTCTGCAATTGAAAATGCTGATTAGTGATAATGGGAAGCAGATAGAATTTTTCTATAAAGAACGGGGAGCAGAATGGCTTAGTTTTTATCGTACAGATTTTTTAGCGGCCAGGTATGTGCCTTGGGGAATGGGATACAGGGCCGGCATTGTGGTCAAGGGAGAAACTTCAGAAACAGGGACTTTTGGCAGCTTCAAGCTAATAAATAACTGACCATAACTTTGAACTTTGAAAGCCTAACTGTTTTCCTGGCACATAATATTCTAATGACTGGTGTGTGAAAAGCCATTAGAAAAGATCCATGAGCTGCTCTGTTATCAGCATTTAGATCGTGCTGAAAGGTTAAGGTAATTTTTATTATGTACATTAGTCTTTGCCAAACTACAATGGTTTAATCTTCACCCTTGTAAGGCGGATAAATGTTGGTGAAAACATGCTTTAATAAATTTCCAGATTCATGATCTCAGCGTGGTATAGTAAGACTATATTATCTCCACCTGGAACTGTTACTACCTATATTATCACTCGTGATTCCAATTTTTTTCCATGGCAGGCTGATATGCAATAGAGAAATTAATTAATTTCCAGTCATTTCAAACCCGCTATCCTTAGAGTTTTTAGCGGAATAAAAATGTCTTTCAGTACTAGATATATCAATAACATCATGCCGTTAATTCTAGTTATTTGAAGTGCTTCTGATTTGACAAAACAAACCTCCCGATCAATTTTTAACCCCAGAATGCCCGTGCTGGATTATCAAAACCTTATCATCAAAACCTAAAAGTGACTTTGGTAAATGAAATGGGGTTTTGATGAGTATAAGACATCAACTAGATTCTTATGCGGCAATGTTGTTTTTTTGGGATTCGACCGGGTAGATTATCATTATAAGCGGGAATAATGAAAATATACATGATGCTGGCTAAAGAGATAGCTTTAGTTGTTCCTCAAAGTAAGCCATCTCAACCAAATGTAGTACTCGCTTCTCTTTTCTTTAGAAGTTGGTCAATCATAAGAACACCAATGACCAACCATATCATCAGCCATAGAATAAAAGTTCTTAATTCCATCTGACACTATCGCCTGAATAAGCAGCATAAATTTTACTTAAATGGACTGATTTGCCGGAGGCTTACACGAGCATTATCGCTTTTATTTATTTAGGTTACGAATATCCTTGATTCGGTTATTATAGAAAGAAAATGATTCCTGAGTTTTGATTAGTTCAATAATTAATTATAAGTTCATGGAAAATCAAAGTGTTTTAACAAACAAAAATCAACTTGTTGCTCTTGTAACCGGCGGCAACAAGGGTGTAGGCTTTCAGATCGCAAAGGCGCTCGCTGATAATGGATATATCGTATATGTGGGATCGCGTAACCTGAGCAACGGGGAAAAGGCTGCACTTGAAATTGGGATCAATGCACATGCCATTAAGCTTGATGTAACTCAGCAGTCAACGATTAGTGCAGTGGCAGAATTTATCGAAAAGCATCATGGTCGTCTGGACTTGCTGGTAAACAATGCAGCTATATCTCATGCAGGAAAGCCTGGCCGAACATTGGAGGAAACTACTGAGGCTGGCCGTGCCAGCACAGCCTCTCTGGAAGAAGTACGCATGGTTTGGGAGACAAACGTTTTTGGTGTAATAGGCGTTACTCAGGCGATGCTGCCTGTGTTAAGAAAATCATCGGCAGCGCGAATTGTCAATATCTCCAGTGGTCTTGCCTCCCTCTCTTGGATAGCAGATCCGTCTTGCTGGTCGAGAGATTATTTTGATGTTATTTATGCAGCATCAAAATCAGCCCTGAATGCAGTAACTATGGCATTTGCATTGGAACTGGAAAAAGAAGGCATAAAGGTCAATGCGGTAAGTCCCGGTTTTACAGCGACAGCACTGAACAACTTCCAGGGTACCGATACCCCTGAAGAAGGTGCCCGTGAACCGATCCGGGTAGCGCTTGAAACGGATGGGCCGACAATGAAGTTTACAGGTCCGGACGGGCCTTTAATTTGGTAATCACAGAATACAAATTGAGCATGCAGCACTCAATTTATTTAAGACCGGGGCTGAAACAGTCTCCGGTTATAATTCTTATCTTGTAAAATGAAAAGTAAAATGCCGAAAGTCATTAAGCTAGAATCCATTTCGGAAATACACCGTTTGCTAGGTTTATCAAGCCCTATGCATCCATTGATTAGCTTAATCGATGCTACAAAATCCAAAATCGATATGAGCCGGCTTCCAGAAAGCTACTTCCTAATTTTTTATAAAATTTCGTTTATTACCAAACTGCATGGAAAGTTCAAATATGGTCAAGCTTATTACGACTTTGATGAGGGCAGTCTGTTATTTACTGCACCGAACCAAATTATAGGCGGTACAGAAAAGTATGAGGACAATGAAGGATATTCGCTAATTATTCATCCGGATTTCCTGCAAGGTTATCCTTTGCTGAGGAAGATCAAAACCTACAGTTTCTTCTCTTATGATATAAATGAAGCACTGCATCTATCGGAGAAAGAAAAAACAACTATGTTTTCTATCTTTAACATCATAGGCGAAGAACTAAACAGCAGGATTGACAACTTCAGCCATGAGTTGGTCATCTCCCAAATCGAATTGCTGCTAAATTATGCCAAGCGCTTTTATAAGCGGCAGTTCTTGACACGGCAGGCGATTCAGGGTAAGCTGCTTACACAAATAGAGAATTTGTTAGATGATTATTTTCAAGAAGAAAATCCTATAAGACAGGGTATACCAACTGTACAATATCTTTCAGATCAATTGCATTATACGCCCAACTATTTGAGTGATATGCTCCGTTCGCTGACGGGATTGAACGCACAACAGCATATCCATCAAAAACTGATCGATAAATCAAAGGAGCTACTATCTAGTACTAACATGACCATCAGCGAAGTGGCTTACAAGTTGGGCTTCGAACATCCGCAATCCTTTAGCAGGTTGTTCAAAATGAAAACTGAAATTTCACCCCTGCAATTCCGATCTGCTTTTAATTGACTCCATTAGTGCCAATTTCCAAAACTAAATATCGAACACTGGCAAATAATGATAATACCAGTACTCTTCTATTAAATAACCTAGAAGCTGTGAAAGTGCCTGTGTTAGAAATGGAAGCATTACTTTGTTTGGAAAAATGATTTATTCGTTTCAATTAAATAATAGGGTTGACACCTGGAGTAAATATTTAAAACGAATAATTAAAAATTGGTAAACCGGGGTCATTCTATTTTGGTTTATCCAGTTGGCGCCTGATAATGAGATAATAAAAAAACAGGATATACATTACCGATTTTATGAGTTATGCGTAGTAAAAATGCTACTAAGGCAATTCTGCAAATTCATCATTTTCTAAAACTTACCGCTCAGAGTGGATTCTATTTTTATCCCAATTTGCATATCTTTAGATGAATTGATGAATACCTACAAAAGACCGCAAGACCCCAATTTTAGTGATGCATGATAACTATAGGGGATAACGTATTGCCTTGAAATAGCTATTTGTGACTTGGATGTTTACGCTGTAATTGTCCACAAGGATCAATGTTTTCAAATATCATACTAAATACCTTAGAGTACTAAAATAATGCCTTGGAGAGTTAGAATTGATTAGACAATGCTTGATAGTGCCAATTCTTTTTGTGCATCCAGTTCGGCTAGGCGGGATACGAGCGAGGCGCGTATATCGGTATAAGCATCTTTTCCCAATGCCATCCTAAGGGGTGCCGGAGTGGTGTTTATGCAGTCTATCATTGCCTGAACTGTTTTGTCAGGATCTCCCGTCAATGGGAATGTACCACTATCCACTAAACGGCGCACGTACCCTGCAGGTGTCTTATCATAAGCATCAAGAACAGGAGCTGTTACCATGCTTCCACCAAAATCAGTTTTATGTGCCCCTGGTTCTACAATAGTTATACCTATATTGAATGGGCTTACTTCTTGGGCCAATGTCTCGCAAAAACCTTCTATTGCCCACTTTGAGGCGTGATAATAACTGAAGTTAGGGTAAGTCGTTTGTCCACCAGCTGATGAAACCTGCAATATCCGTCCTTCACCTTGTGCACGCAGATGGGGTAAAGCGGCGCGTGTAACTTGTATCGAACCAATTACATTTGTATTTATCTGTTGTATAATTTGATCGTCAGAAGCTTCTTCGGCAGCACAAAATAGTGCGTAACCCGCATTATTAACAACTACGTCAATCTGGCCTAAATCTGCGAATGCTTTATCGACAACATCTTTAACAGATTGCGTATTGGAAACATCAAGCTGAGCAATCCATAACTTATCACCATATTTTGCTTTAAGGTCATTCAGCACTTCCGGCTTACGTAAGGTAGCAGCTACCCGATGACCTTGATTTAATAGTTTTTCTGTAAGCAAACGTCCCAATCCAGAGGATGTACCTGTGATGAACCATGTTTTCATAATTTTAAAAATTAATTATACAACAAATGTACGGCCGACTATGAGAGCCTCTAGGACGTTTTCCAAACCAATACTATCGAAAATCAAATATTTTTTCGGATATAAGAAGGCGTCTTCCCTGTAGATAATTTAAACGCCTGAGTGAAATGTGTTGGTTGATCAAATCCTAAGCTGTAGCTTATTTGACTGATCGTCCAGTCAGAATAAAGCAGCAGTGCATTTGCTTCCTGCATAATCCTATCCATAATTAGTTTTTTCGTTGTGTAGCCAGTAACAGCTTTTAGAGAGCGGTTCAGATGATTGGTATGAACTGCCAGGCGCTCAGCAAATGCCTGTGCAGTTCGAAGTTCTATTTGCTGTGATGGGTTAACAATCGGAAACTGACTTGCCATAAGCGCTTTGAAAGATTCGTTTAGCCGATTCGATGCATTGCGCCCCGTCGAACCTAAATCTGGTTCCATTTTCATTGCAGCATGGATACATTCCAGAACATAAAGAAAAAGAAGATCGTACTTGTAGCTGTAGGATGATTCTTGCTCAGAAAGCATTTTTAAAAATAGATTGCTAAAAAAATCTTTCTGGCTTTTATTCAAAGGAAAAACTGAACGGCTATTTGAGTCGAATATTGTACAATCAGACTTTCTCAGAAAACAATGAGGTGGTAAGAAGTCTTCAGTAAACATGCAACTGTAACCACTGCAATTCTCCGTGTGTACATCCCAACGATATGGTATTTCCCGGTTGGTGAAAATCAATGCGCACTCATCTGGCCGAATATGATATTCTTTGTTTTTGCTATGAAATGTTGCATGTCCGGTCGCCAATGTGATCTTATAAAAATCTTTGCGACTATAAATACGAGAAGCCTCAATATTTTCCGCAGAAAATTCATCAAGTCTTATCGCAACGAAATGCCCCCCTATTCTATGATCGGTTTTGACAGACTCGGGTAAAGATGACGAATACTCGCCTAGGGTTTGATGTTTAACCATAAACAAAATTAGCATAATTAACTGGCCGAGTGTAGCAGCCCTGGAGTCAAGGAGCTATTGATAACTTGTTAGCACTATAAAGTTATTTATAAGCCATCAATATAGCTCAATTGTTGAGGAATTAGGACTTCCTCCGCTAGTGCACAAACAGATTGCATCGTTCGATGATAATGTTTCAAAAGGGCAAAAAGTTGATCTTGATTATTAATGAGTTTTCTTTTAGTTTACAATCTCAGGAAAAATAAAATATGAACAGGGCGATTACGATTTGAAGAAGGTGGATTAGCAGTTTTGAAGCTAAAATAAATTCATCTTATTCCGGAGTTCATATTAAGCTGGTCAATAAATGCAAAAAGCCAAAATGGTAAATCTTTCCATATTGAAAAATTATGGATGACTGATTTCATTAAAACAGTACAAAAGAAATCTTTAGACGTAGTGTTAAACATGTTTAAGCCATATCAATAAAGAGCTCAAGATTGTGAAGATTTGCGAAAACTCCTATCAACTTAGGCAATAATAATATGAGCAACTGTCCTAAAAAGATTCAATTCCAATAAGGTCCCATGCGCATTAAGAGATTATTTACACAGGACACTAATAATAACAGTGCTATTTTGCTGTTCCAAATCTTGCAATTGGTATATAAACAAGGGGGTCACGTTTTATATCCATATCGACAAGTAGTTTTTCCCATTCAAGCACGAAAGGTCTCTTCATTTGCACATCTAAAAAATGCCCGACATTGTCGTTCCAGATTTCATAAACGGTATACTCTTGTTCTTTTTGCATATTTTGGTGCAGAATAGCGCTAACGAAGTTTTCTTCGCACTCGATTAAAGCGAATAGTTTTAAAAGCTCTTCCTTGAATTTTATATGGTTTTCTTTACTCGCTGTGAACTTAATAATTAAAGTTAATTGTTCCATTTTTTATTTTCTTATATTTTGCACTAACGCTTAAATTAAAACATTTTATAAAAGGCGTTCTACCTGTAATAATTTAGCTCAAGGTGACTAATTCATTAGCTATTTTTTGTTCAAGTATAAAAACTCACGTGAACCTTTGTTTAATCAAAATATTTTAATCTGTAACTAATGAAGTCCTTCGAGATCCGAATTCCGTCATTAGTTACTATAACTTTATAACAAGCACTAAAGTTTTAAACCCCGTTACCAGAATGAGGCGATAGCAAGATTAAAAAACAAAGGCTTTTTTATATCAGGATTATTTTAGTGCGTAATTAAGGTAACCACCGTCAGCAATAATCTCAGTTCCTGTAATAAAACTTGCCGCATCAGAAGCCAAAAACAACACTGTTTTCGCAATTTCATTAGGATCACCAAGCCTTTGCAGGGCAGTAGCGCCAGCTAAAGAATCTTTTGCTTCAGCAGGTATTACCGTATCTAAGCCTGGCGTATTTATAGGCCCTGGACTAACAATGTTGACACGAATTTTTCTCCCAGCCAGTTCATTTGCTGCAATTTGGGCAATTTTATTTAATGCTCCTTTAGTGGCAGAATAAACAATTGCACCAGCGTTTGCCGCAGTGGCAGCAGTTGAAGATGTGAATATTACTGATCCTCCATCAGCCAGATGAGGAAGTAATTTCTGCAACGTAAAGAAATGCCCCTTGACGTTGGTGTTAAATTGTGAATCAAAATTTGCTTCAGTTACCTTTTCTATGGGCTCAAATGTTCCAATTCCCGCATTTAGAAAGAGAACATCTAGTTTGTTTCCACTTTCTGCAACTGCTTTTTCAAGAATCGAAATGCCTTCGAGTTTTGACGTATCTGAAACCACAGTAAATAACTTCGGATTGTTTATTTCTGTATTTGCTTTGTGTAAATTTTCAGCGTTTCTACCTGTAATCCAAACATTTGCCCCTGCGGCAATAAATGCTTTCGCTGTTGCCAGACCTATACCTGTAGTCCCTCCTGTAATAACAATGTTTTTATTTGTAAAGTCCATAATTAAATTTTAGCTATTTTTGCAGTCTGTTTTTTGAACTACAAAAGTATTCAAAAGTAGTTCTAAAAACAAACTACTTTTAAATTTGACATAATGAAAACAATTGAAAGAAGATCAACATGCCCAATCAATTATTCAGTGGAAATTTTCGGCGATAAATGGATGTTATTGCTTTTACGGGATTTAATGTTTAATGGGAAGAATTCCTTCTTGGAGTTTCGGGCATCGGACGAGAAGATATCTTCGGCTGTACTAACAGATAAGCTCAATACTCTATTGATTGAAGGGATTGTTTCTAAAGAAACCTCTCCGAAAAATGCTTCTAAATTCCTGTATCTGCTGACTGATAAGGGTATCAACCTGGTGCCATTCATGGTGGAGTTTCTTAACTGGGGCTCCCAGTACAACCCTAATGGCGGTCCCAAATCATTGCTTAACGAAATTAAAAAGAATAAAAAGAAGGCAATTACCCAGCTAAAGGCCAAATTAAGAAGCCAACGACATTCCCATGAAGAAAACATAATCAAGGCTTTATAGTGAAGTTGATCCAACTTGTTATAATTCAGTTTGAAAAATAGGAAGATCCATATGCGAATTTGCTTTAACTACTTTTAAAGACGCAATTTAAAAAGATTTAAAAACTGATGCATATTGATCTGGAAGGATATGGTATTCGGTGTTCATGCTATGTAACGTTGTATGTCCTACCGCCAATGTGATCTTATAACAATCCTTGCAAGGGTAAACGTTAGTAAGCTCGATGGTCAACAGAAAATTCGTCAAGTTTTATCGCAACCAAATGTACGCCTATGCTGTGATCGGGTTTTACAGGCTTGGGTACAGATGATGAATACTCTTCTAGGGTTTGAAGTTTAACCATAAACAAAACTAGTATGATTAGCAGGCCGCAGCTTAGCTGCCCTGGCGTAAAAGACCGATTGATTACCTCTTATCACTTTATCTTTATTTTTACTAGAAATTAATTCGAGATCTAAGCTTTTAGACGCAACCACTAATGGTGTCAAGATAAAACTTGCCATCTGGCGCGTAAAGTATCTAACCATAAGTCCTTATCTTTAAGCATCCAATGCTATTTTCCTACAAAAAAGATATGTTCCGGAAAATTCTGATGCTACACCCCACAAAGTTCTTCTAAACTTAACCTTAACTTAAAATCACACGGCTTAATTTTACCAAACGGTGTAAGCGTAAAATAAAGCTTCATAGCAAGAAAGCTTAAGTTTTTTGTTTTCAAAACTAAAGTTTAAGATCTTTCCCGATTTGCTAAGAATAAAGTCAGGTATACGCCTCGAAAATTATGAATAAAACTCTTTTAATATCCAGCTTGGTAAGCATATTATTTTTCGGTTGCTCAAAAAAAGATGAAATGCATATAGAGGCTGATGGTAAACAGTCATCATCTGCTAACTTATCCATAACGCAAACAGCTGCAAGTACAGCAGTCTATACTGATGAAAGCAGCTTTATCGCTACTTTATCATCTTACGGATTTAAAACCCCGATACAACTTAGCTATAACCGGCTTGGTCAGACAAATTATAGCGCTACATACGGATTTAATATCCCTACCGCCAACCGGGCAGCAGGATTTAAGTGGAATGCCGGTGATGAGGAAACTTCAGAGTGGCGACCACAGGGAATAGCGGGATTTACGATGGGTGGAAGAAGATTTATTCTTACCACATGGTATGGTACAGAACCGGATGATGTCTCAGGGATTCATAACGGACATAAAGGGGTCAGGTTGGCTCTAGCGGATATTACTGATTTATCAAAAGTTACCTATAGATTGATTTTATTGGTTCAGCCTTCCGGGAATACCTCAAACCGTCTGCTCTGGGACAACTTATATGCACAAGATGGAAATGCTGCTCACAACTACAATCAGGGCACACTATTTGCCCCTATAACGATTCATGCAGGTGGGGTCGCAGTCTATGGCACTAAAGTTTATGTAGCCGATACAGGGAGGGGATTACGTGTATTTGATCTAAACAATTTCATCGCTGTTTCAAGTGATAGCGAATCCCAATGCGGAAAAATGAGTAATAATACCCTACAAGCTTTCAACTATGGTTACATTTTACCCGAAATCGGCTGGTATCAATTATCCGGATCCGCTCCTTATTCTTCTGTTGAGCTTGGCGAGGGTAATAACCTATGGTTCGGTCAATATTTCGGTTTTAATAAAAATGCAAGTGGTACCCCTCCCACTCAAACTCCTGTAGTTAGTGGTTACGGCCTGGACGATACCGGTCAGCTCACAGGTGTTGGCCAATTGGTCGTTACTCCAAGAGATGACATCGCGGGCGATACTAAAGTTTTTAATATGCAAGGTGCTTACAGGAAAGGAAGCCAGACCTTCATGACCATGACAAACAATTCTGTTTATGAAGGTTCTACAGCAAGATTTTTGAGGTATAATGATGGTGCAGCCCTTGGCGTAAGGTATAGGTGGCCCCATGGCGCTGAGGATCTCTATTACGAAAGTTCTACTGGATTGCTATGGTGCCTGACTGAATTTGAAAAGGCTAAATATGGAACAGATAATCGATGTGTATTTGCAGTGCGATTAGAAGATTATAATTAATGCGTCTTCCAAACCAGACAATGTTTAAAATGCATCGCTTTACTTTATTATTTATAATAGACCTTTGTTGAACTCGGGGCTTTCAAAAAATTAAAATAGACCCCAATTTGTTAAGAATAAAATTTAAAGCTTTAAAACGCGTGAATCAGGGAAACGCATTAAAATTTAATGGTAAAATAGTTGCAAAAGTTAATTTTTTTAATGCTATCCAGCCTTGTGAACTTAACAGACTTTCAACTTTTAAAGCAAGCGGCATCAGAAAATATTGGCATTTGCAACAGATGTTAAACTGTGATGGTGAATCTACAGACTATATCGATATCTTTTTTAACAACTGAGCTATGGATTAGATAGTTTGTGAGGCTTAGTTATGTTTCACCATAATCATTAGCCTTTCCAATTGTTTATTATATCCGCACAACAAAGACTTCCTATTCATAGGGCTCAATATGAAAACAGGTAAAGGTTTTACCCGGTTATAATTATTTCACCACAATACATTTCTTTTTGCAAGTTATTGGTAATTGCATTTATATGGTACTGATACATCAACTTTAGTCAGCTTACTTATCCAGCCAGATCATTTGAGTAAAAGCGCCATTTGCAGCAATATCCCAAGCCTCAACCCTAACCCATTTACGTCCTGCAAGTTTTATTGACCAGCTGAAATCCTTTTTGCCAAACGCCAAGGTATCATTTAAATTGATCCGTTCCCGGTAAATTTGCTTTCCATCTCCCGATACAACATCAATAAAATTCATCGGAAAAGTCCAATCCAAACTTATACTCAACTTTACAGCCCCACTAGCGGGTAAGGTCAGGCTTTCTCCAGATTTTTTTCCGTTGATATTAAATGCAGGAATAAGCACTTCCCCTGTGGAGACAAAAAACTTTCCAGTACGCATCGCATCAAGTACACTTTGCCAACCCTGTTCATAATTGGGTAATTTATCCAATTGTAAATAATTAACGTTAAGGTGAGCATACATTTCGTTTTGATGGGTAATGCTGAAAATATCTGCTTCGGAAATAACATGCTTCCGCAATCCCCAATTCGCCATATCATCCATCAATCTTAAAACGCGTTGACTAAGGGTCGGGATAGAGAGATCCCCAGGGATTGCTTTCCAGGCAGCGCCAAGAAAAGTTTCTGATTTAAAGAAATCATCATTTTTATATGCATCCGGATATCCTGTTGAAGCCTTCGTTCTTGCATGGGCAGTCCATGCCAGGCCCTTTTCCAATTCCAGTAATTTAAGCATCTCATCTTTGTTTGCAACATGATATACTCTACCCAATTTTGGGTCTTCACGCAAAAAGGGTTCATCCCTCTTACGTGACATCACCCAATACACCGGTTTTGGGAAGAAAGCCAGCCAATGCCCCCCATAGAAATTGTTTGCCTCCTCACCAGGCAAAAGCAAAAATTTATCATCAGACAGACGTCGGGTTTGTGCAAACAGCGCACTAAGTTCTTTCAATCGCTCCAAATCAGGACCTTTCGGATGACCTGGACCATGAAACTCGGCAAGTTTTACAATATCTAATCCATGTTTCTTAAGCACATCCACAAATTCAGGTTTTTCAGGTACGGGCTTTCCTGAAAGCGCCACCTCCGAAATAAATTCATTATGAAAATGTGTGGCCAATGTTTTATAACCCTCAACTGGTTTATATGAGTCATTGTGCGTGAATTTTTTCACCTCGGCTAAAGCCGAAGCAGCATTACCTGTATCCAATAAACAGAAAAAATTTAAACGTTGTTGTGTTTTTGGAGGTGCATTAAACCATGGCACATATCTATTATCGCCATAAGGGTCTTGCCGAATACCCATCCCAAATTCTGGAATGAGTTTATGGAAATTTTTTCCATACCAGGTAAATTTCAAATTGAATGCTTCATCCAGGGGGTAAAAATATTGATGTGGCGGGGGAAACAATGCCAAACTTCCTCCGGGGTTTTCGCCAATGATGGTCCTGAACTTGACTTCTATATTTCTGCTGGTGTCTGCAGGGGAAGACAATACCTGCTGAAGCTCATCATTAACATTCGCCCATGCCAACGATCTCCACAACGCTTTTTTACTTACTAGTCCGCCATCATAAAGTACCGCTGTAGAATCTACATCTGTGGACAACACTGCTGCAACATTAAAAAGTGGACTTCCGTTGTATAAGGTAATTTCAATTGACCCCTTGAAACGGTCAGCTTTGGCCCCTTCAATTGAGATTATAGTATGTTGACCTGTAGAGCTGATTCTCGCATTGCCTTTATGGATGACAACTGGATAGGATTGAAAAGGTTTCTTAGGCACTCGGTCGAAAAACACATCCCATCCGCCACTTGATGGACTCAATGAACGCATACCAATTGTCAGTACAAATGCCGGATCAAGATCTGATGCAATTTCTTTGTATAGTTTTCCTTTTCCTAGATGAATACTTTTGAGCAATGCATGGCCATTTTCCAGATCTATGATTATTTTAGCTGTTTCACCATGGCCGGCGGGCCAGGATAGGTTAATGATTTTTTTGCTCAGACTTATTATTGTACCGTTTTTTTTTAGTCCAGATATGTCGATTTTACTGTCTTGAGCACCCGCACTAAGTGCAACAGAAAATATAAGGGTTAAAAATAGGTTTCTCATAGCATAATAAAAGTAGAGAAATATTAAACCTACAAGGCTAAAGGGTTGTAAAATAAATGATATGTGTCAGATAATGTTATAAATCGTTTTATCATTAAACATTTTTTTATCTGTTGATCAGCATTTAATCAGTCTTGGTTTGTTTGTTAATTGATGGTAAAAGCATTAAATTCGGCTGCAACTCATATCAACATAAAATTAACTGCTAGCTGCATAAATTACAATCTATTTAGAAGCGATAAGAATGAAATACATATTGATTTTTTTCCTCACCATTACCCTTAATACATCAGCTCAGAAACTCGAGGTTTTATTGATTGGTGTTTCACATAATTACAGCAAATATCCTAATCAGGATTTTTCGGAAATCTATGCTAAAATCGAAAAATTTAGGCCAACGGCATTTTTTGGTGAGTTTTTAAGTAAAGAGGATGAGCAAAATGTCATGGATTATTGGTGCAAAAAGATAATCTCAACAGGCTGAAAATACTTCGAATCAACAGGGATATTGATACGAAAGAACTTCCAAAAAAAATTGAAATTTTAAAAAAGCTATGCTTGCAGCATCCAGAAGATTACAAATTAAAAACCGATTTAGCTCATGCCTATTATCTTAATCAGGATGTCTCCAATGGTCATTATCAATATTGGCAGGTTTTTGACAGATTAAAGCAGTTTCCCGATACCAGTTTACAGCGTTATGTTGACCAATTATTAAGTCCTGATTTGGATACAACTGGACGAAGCATGAAAAGATTAAGAACTTCCGAATATGCAGTCATTGCATTTCCTATGATGAGAAAAATGGGAATCAGGGAATTACTTCCTATGGACTGTCAAGACTATGATTTAAACTGGAATGCGTCATGGGCAGCAAGCGATGCTAAGTTTAACATATTCAAAAAAGATTCATCAACAGCAATACAGCGCCAACTCAAAGAGAAACTAGCAGAAATAAATAAAGGCTTCCAGAAGTATGATAAGGTGGAGAGGTCTTCTTCAAAAGTGACTGAATGGCTCAATACTGCTGAAGCATCCGTTATTTCTGCATCCGGAGATTTCTATCTGCCTGAACTTTATGATCTGAAGAATTTTCCAAAGGAGGAAATGCTTTCGAAAATTCATTGGTGGCTGATGAGGAATGAGGGTATGTGCAACAATGTTGTAAACCGTTCAAAGGCCTCTGGTGTAAAAAAAGTTGTCGTAATTGCAGGAGCAAATCACCGTAAATATATGCAGGATATCTTTGAAAAAATGCCCGGCGTTTCAGTAAGAAACATCAATGAGTTTTAAGCTACAATACTCAAAAAATTTTACCATTCTACTTATTATATACCATTCTGGAAGGTCATTAGATGGATAAAGCCGGATAGGCATCGGTGCCAGAGTGGTAAACAAAGAAAAGTCACTATTCTAGGCATAAGATAATGAGGTCAGGTGATATATAAAATATTACAAAACAGTTTTATGCAAATGAAGTTGTGTATTAATGAGGGCGTCAAAAAAAAAATATACATGTGTTATTGTCGATGATGATGTAAATGCAATTCAAGTATTGAAGGCTCATATATCCATCATACCAAAATTATCCTTAATAGCTGCACATACTAACCCAATCCAGGCGATTGCAGAGGTAAAAGGTAAGGGATACATAGATTTTTTGTTACTGGATATTAACATGAGGGTATCAGGATTGGATGTTGCATTAAGGTTAAGGGAATATGCGAGATTCATTATTTTTGTTACTGGACATCCTGAATATGCACTGGCTGCGTTTAATGCAGAAGCTGATAGATTTCTTTCTAAACCAGTGAGCTTACCAAAATTCATAATCACTATTAATCAGTTACTGTATCACAAGATAAGAAATAGGCTTTAAAACTAAAGTTGGCTTTGGTATACAACTAATTTTTTACTTAGAAACCCTTAGTCAATGATTTTATATTTTGCTACCACAAGATATAATAATTCGGTAACTATTAAGCGTATATCTAGCCAAAGCATACCTTCTTGCAAATAGATCCCCTGCGGTTTCATCAGGATTAATCATAAGAAAGTGTGGAAATTGATTGTTTTTTCCATCTACTAATGCCAGCTTTAAAACCTAACATTGGCCTCTATGATGCCATATTGAGTTGAATGCTTAATTTTCTGTGCATAGGAAATTTATTATTTCAAAACGATAATTCGCGGATGCCGGCCTGGAAAAACTTTGCATAACATAAGTATAACTATAACATCTATAAGTCAAGCGAAGCTTTTTATCAAAGATCATTTTTCGTTTATTTTATTCCAGATATCCTGGTAAAGGTCTTCGTGCCGACTAAATTGTAGTTGCACATAGGGACACATAGGTCTTACCATTAACTTCTCTTCCCTAACATAGGCAACCATACTTTCCAGTAACATTTTCGCATAACCCTGGCCTTCCTTTTCAGGTTCTACTTCAGTATGATAAACTGTTAGATCTGTGCCATTTATATCAAAAATCATCTCACCAACCATCCCATCTTCATCAAAGATTTCGAATGCATCAGGACCATTCTGATGTATATTTAGTCTTACTTCAGCCATTGTTTATTTTTTGATAATGAATAAAGTTAAATAAGGATATTCACAATAATTCGGCGGATATCTTCGCTGTTCATTTAAATATTATTTAAGCTTGTTACCCCTAAGTTAACCCTTATCAATTAAGCCCCCAAATAATTAGCCAGATAAAAGACGAAATAAAGCGCATTTTTATATTATATACTCTATAACTGCAGATTGTTCACCTAATTTAAGCGTACTTCTAAAAGTATCACTTTCTGTCAACCTACTCGAAATTTTTGAACCATTTCTTTAGGAAATAATCATATGCCTCTGGGTAGATAGGCGGGCTTGGATTTAAATTTATACCTTCTGCTGTAGTTGTCAAGTTGGTATATATTTATAATGGCTCTCCCGAGTTGATATCGAGATTTAGAAATTATTGATCCATTGCGACAATTGCTTTTTGTTATTATTTATAATCTAATCAAACCCATCGTGTGTTTGATGGTTAAATATTGAAATCATAGTTTTCAATAGCCTTATATATAGCACAATACTTTGAGTGATGTTCGATAAATATAAACCTATTCTTCGGACATTAGATCTTAATGACCAACCTGAACCCACTTTCAGCGGGGGCATGTTGAGTAGTCTTCGCTCTGATCTGGATAGAAAAAATACGCTGATCTACCTTAATTTATCCCTGTTCGGACCAGCGAATGGTTGAGATCTAATTTTCTATTTAAACTTAATCCGGTATCTGATTATAAAGTTTCGCCCTTTTCTAATACTGTTATTAAGAAAGGATGGCATTTTCGACACAATCGATATTAATATTCTCAGAAGCCGAGGGATAAAAGCCTTTCAACCAGAATCGAAAGCACATCAATTGTTTCGCTATCATCGGGCCTTTTATGTTTCAGTAATCTAACTGGGACTACTACTACTACAGGAAATCTTTACACAGCTAAAAATATTTTGGGATATTACGAGTCAACACCAAGTTACAGAACTTCTGCCCCATTTTGCCCAAGGGTTCAATTAAGGACAATAAGCGGTACTTGTCAATTTGCACTATTTGGAACTGTGTACAATGAATACAATTACGCCTTGGTCACCACAACATCTCCACCAGGTGCGTGTGATTTAGAGTATTATGCTTGTTTTGCCTTAGTTCTTGGAGGATTTTTTACGGCTTGCCGTCTTAGAACAAACACCTAAAATCTTAACTACTCGGAACGGGATTTTGACGCAAACTTTGACAAGTAACAACTCAAGTAATTTCACGTTTTTCACCATCATTGCCGAAAGAAGGTCAACCTAAAAGCAAATTATTCGAGAATGGCTGATTGAAAAAACAAAGAAAAGCTATCAACAAACAGAACCTTTATGCAAGTGAAGTTGGTTATGAACAGGCATTTCAACATTGGAAGTCTTAGCGTAAATTATTTAAAGCTAAAACTGATGTTTTCCCTTTGGAGTTCAGGAAATCGTTTAATAAAGTAGGAAAAATTAACTATCCCTATTTTGCATACGATAATCATCGATTTGCATACATCCGCATATTAACTTCTCTGCAACTTTGTAGTATTAAAATCAACAATATGAAATTGAATCAAGTAAAATTAGGAAGTCAGGGATTAATCATTCCAAATATCGGCTTGGGATGCATGGGAATGACAGGTTTTGGAGATGCGGATACATATGGTAAAACAGATGAAAAAGAAGCCATCGCAACCATTCGCCGTTCTTTTGAGCTGGGCGGCAATTTGCTCGACACGGCAGATTTGTACGGACCTTTCGAAAACGAAAAACTTATTGCAAAAGCCATCGAAGGAAATCGTGACCAATACATCCTTGCGACGAAATTTGGTTGGGAAATCGATGACAATGACCAAATCACATGGAAAATCAAAGGAACTAAAGATTATGTAAAAAAATCGATCGAACGATCACTTAAAAACCTAAAAACAGATTACATCGACCTTTATTATATGCATCGTTTGGATAAAAATGTTCCTGTTGAAGAAACCGTTGGAGCGATGAGTGATTTGGTAAAAGAAGGAAAAATAGGTTACATTGGTTTGTCTGAAGTTTCTTCTGCAACGATAAAAAAAGCGCACACCATTCATCCAATCACGGCAGTTCAAAGTGAATATTCTCTGTTTGAAAGAACAGTAGAAGAAAAAGGTGTGATTAAAACATTAAATGATTTTGGAATTGGCTTTGTAGCTTATTCACCTTTAGGAAGAGGATTTTTATCTGGCAATATCAAAACCATCAATGATTTGCCTGAAAATGATTTCCGAAGAGGAATTCCCCGTTTTCAGGAACAGTATTTCCATAAAAATATTGAATTGGTTGAAGCTATTGAAGATCTTGCAAAACAAAAACAAATCACATCTTCGCAACTGGCTTTGGCTTGGATTATCAGTAAAGGCATTGTTCCTATTCCGGGAACTAAACGAAGAATATATGTTGAACAGAATATCGAAGCCAGTAATATCATCTTATCGGATTCGGATTTATCAAAGCTGGAAAGTATAGTACCTTTGGGAACTGATACCGGTAAACCTTATGACGAATTTAGTATGGGGCTTTTGGATTATTAGGTTTAAATTTACAAGGATGAATACAATTGCTTCTATTTCCACATTTCACAGATTACTTTCGCTTCCTCAGCCGAAACATCCGATGGTAAGTGTTATCAATCTGTCCGAAAGTATCTTCATTGAAGATGATGTCTGGAAGGGCTTTGTCAACCGATTTTATTGCGTGGCTTTGAAAAGAAATGCGACCGGAAAAATAAGGTATGGACAGCAGCATTATGACTATGATAAGGGTGTGCTGAGCTTTACGGCTCCCAATCAGGTTCAGTATTTGGACTTAGCAGCGGTGGATTGTGAAAACACAGGTTACCTGCTGATTTTTCACGAAGATTTTCTACTGAATCACTCTTTAGCGACTACGATTTCAGCTTACGGATTTTTCTCTTACGCTGTGAATGAATCCTTGCATTTATCTGAAGATGAGGAAAATGATTTGCTTGAAATTTTGAATAAAATCGACAAAGAATGTCAGCACATTGACCAGCATACGCAGGAAATTATTTTGTCGCAGATTGAATTGTTGCTGAATTATTCCAAACGTTTTTACGAAAGACAATTTATTACCAGAAAAAATGGAAGTCATCAGCTTTTGACGAAATTTGAAATTTATTTGAATGATTATTTTGATAAAAAATCTACAGAAAAAGGGCTTCTAACTGTTCACCATATTGCTGACGCGATGAATCTTTCTCCGAATTATTTGAGCGACCTGTTGAGAATCCAAACCGGACAAAGCACGCAACAGCATATTCACGAAAAGCTTATCAGCAAAGCAAAAGAAAAACTTTCTACGACTGAACGTTCCGTTAGTGAAATTGCTTATGAATTGGGTTTTGAACATTCGCAGTCTTTCAGTACGCTTTTTAAAAAGAAAACGAAGATGTCGCCTTTAGAGTTTCGACAGTCATTCAACTAAAAAGTAATCTGCCACTGCTTCTCAATCTAGCTTCGCTAATCTGATGAGCGTTGTTATCCATCAGTGCAATATTAGAGCAAAAAAAGATAGCACATATTCATAGTCGGAGTTTTTATACCGAGAGCTATTACAAAAATGATTTAATTTTTTAGCTTAGTTAGCGGACGAGAAACATTCAATTCTCACTTATTCTTACGTGAAGTCATTTTAATTAAATGGACGTACAACTAATAAGGCCATATATTTTTCCATACAATTATAACTTAATATGAAAAAAGCGCTATATCAATTCAATCGGCTGTTCGTTAAATCCCAGTTCAATCTGAGATTTTTTAAATTCTTTTATACGTACCCTTAAAGATATCCTTTTGCAGATAAAAGATCCGGATGACTAAGGGTCAAGTATCGCTTTCGGATGGTGCCTAATGCCTTTTACAGGTCATGTCTGCTAAGACCAATAAAATAATATCTTTAGACTACACAAGCAAATGATTATAGGATTTTAATGTAGACTCCCATTGAACACAGGTGTCTACATTATTCTATTTTAAAGCATAGATTTCCATAAATCTTAACCTTTTGTTGGCTTAATCCAGACTGGCAGAACAACATCTCACAATATGGAACTTTTAATCTTATTACCCTCTGGACACAAGATGTTAAAAGTTATTGTCGTCTTTAATAGTCTACCTGTATTCCGATTTTACCATAGAAATTTTCATCTCCTTCTTTGAACTCAAGTAGGCTATGCGCTTTACCAATTTCTGATAAGTTGAAAACTTTATTTAACACAGGCTTCAGCTTACCTGTTTCTACCAATTTAGTTATTTCATCTAATTTATTTCGATTTTGTCGAGTAAACACAAAATGATAGGTCGCGTTTTTCCCCCAGGCATGAATCAGGTTTTGAGGTTTTTCAAGGTCGACTATGGTAACTACCTGTCCTAATTGACTCAAAATCTGTCCGCTATCTGACAGTGTATTGCCGCCAATGGTGTCAATGACAATATCGACACCCTTTCCAGCTGTAATTTGTTGAATGGCCTCGATGTAGTTTTCATCTTTGTAATCGATAACATGATCAGCTCCTAATTCAAGAAGAAGTTGGTGATGTACCTTCCTTGCTGTTGTGAAGACAATTGCACCCATTGCTTTTGCAATTTGAATGGTTAACATGCCTACACCGCCAGCGCCACCGTGGATCAAGATAGACTGATTAACCTTAAGCTGAGCTCTGGTGACAAGCATTTCCCAAGCCGTGCCCGCAGCTAATGGAAGCGTGGCAGCTTCGAGATGATTAAGGTTTTTTGGTTTTAAGGCGATGATAGACTCATGGGCACAGTGATACTCCGCGTAACTTCCGGGACCATTAAAGATCTCCGGAGTGTAATAAACTTGGTCACCGATCTTGAAACTTTCCACGCCCTGACCCAGTTCTATAATTTCGCCCGAGACATCGTGACCTGTGATAACAGGTAAGGACAATTCATTTTTATAGTCCCCACGACGGACTTGGTAGTCTAACGGGTTTACAGATGTTGCGAAGACTTTCACCAAAACTTCCCCGAAGCCTGGTTTTGGGGTCGGCACTTCTACGATTTCGAAATTTTCGACCGGGCCGAACTCTTTTAAGATTGCTGCTTTCATTTTGTTTTTAGTTAATTAGGTAAATAGCTAATTTCTATGTTAAAAAAATTATAATTTTTCTTTTATGTGCAATGCCAAGTCTTGAATTGACTGTTCATTCCTTCTGTAATACGTCCATTGATCTTTTCTGGTTGCGATCAATATATTGGCTGTGGACATTGTCTTTAAATAAACAGAAACTGTAGGAACTGACATCCCCGCTTTATTTGCGATATCAGAAACACATACGCCCAATTTTGGAGAATATTCTGTCAGCTCCTCCGGTGGAAAATGAGCAAAAGGGTCCTTCAACCATTCAAGAATGTTTAACCTTGTCTGATTTGACAATGACTTAATGACTTCTAATAATACCATGATACAAATTTAGCTAATTTCCTAAATACCTACAAGCTATTATGATTTTTTTTTAAATTATTTTTTCGTTTGCTACTTATATTCATCCATATTCCTGTATTGGGACATCTGGACGTGCAGAAAAAAAAATAATTTTTTCCACTGTGCTGCGAGTAAAACACACCTTTCTTACCAAAAGTGTGCAAAGAATATCAATAGAAAAGAACCTGATTGCTGATTAATTCTTTTTGCCATCTTTCCAGTCAATGTCAATTTTTTCCACTTTGACCATCTATAACTTGTGAGATTGTCTTTATTCTGAAAAGCAATGAAATTGATATTATTAGATGATAATAAAAGCGTTAAGGCAAACGTTTCTTATGGAAAATCAACTTTATTTGGATTACAATTCTTTAGAATCATACGCAACAGCACGAGGCATTGCTACCAAGTCATTGTGATAATTGGTCGGAATGCTTTCTTCTAACGGCTTAACTTCTCTTTAATACTTTTCGTTTTCTTCTTGTTTCAAGATAGCTTTGAACACAAAATAATACACTATTTAACTTATAATTACATCTTTTTACAAGAATTAGAGATATTGCCCATGTGGAATAATATGCCTTTTGACATCAGCAAGGTCACCTAAACTTTTGTTAGATCATTTCCATAGCACCAGTTTTAACCGCATTCAAATAGGTGAAACCCTTTAAAACATAAGCTACCTACTTCCATTTTTTGTTTGATAGAAATAAGCAGTTTATATGTAAAGTAAATGTGTTCGGCTGTTATTTTACTACCGTTGCCTCTAGTTCTATTTTTAAAGTTTCCGTCAAACTCTTTACCTCGATGGCTGAAACTGCCGCTTGAATACCATGTTTATCTACCCATTGACCTAGAATGTCAAGATTAGCGAAGAATTCATCATGCACTGTGGTGTAGATTGTCAATCTTGCTATGTTCTTCACATCGTATCCAGCTTCGAGAATTACTGTCTCCAAGTTTTCAATGGCCATAAGAAATTGGGTTTTCATGTCAGCAGCGCTGGATGTTCCGTCTGGCAGTATTGCCGCCTGGCCTGAACAATACAATATACCTTTAAATTGTGTCACTTCAACAGCTTGAACGTAGTGACGTTCGTTTTGCCACTGCCAGGGATTGATGATGCGCTTTTCCATATGTTTGTGTTTTTTGAATGTATGATGTTATTTATTGTAAACCAATTATTTATATTATTTTCATCTGTGACATCTATACCCTAATCCTCAATTATATACCCACAATTTTTAATTCTATAGGATATAAGAACGATTAATTCACATAACCAACAGGAATAGTTGCTGAATTAAGAAGAAAAAGCGATTACTTTACAACTGTGGCTTCGAGTTCCACTTTAAGGGTTTCATACAGTTCTGTAACTTCGAAAAAACTACCAGCCTGCTTTATCTCATTCTTTGCTATCCACTCGCCAAAAGTATCAAAGACTTTAAAAAATTCTTTATGAGAGGTAGTAAAAACGTCTAATCTGACAATATTTTTAACCTCATATCCGGCTTCACTAATTACCTTTTCGAGATTTTCAATTGCTATAAGTAACTGGGTTTTCATGTCCGCTGAACTAGATGTCCCATCAGGCATTACCGCTGCCTGACCTGCACAATATAAAGTTGCTTCAACTTTTTTCACTTCAACAGCTTGTACATAATGTCGACCCTCCTGCCATTTCCATGGACTAATTGCTCGCTTTTGCATAATTGTGGTTTTTAAAGATTTTTTTGGACGTTGATTTTATACAAATATGCGAGGTTCAATATATATGCTGATGTGATCTAAATCACATTTTAGCTGAACGTTAAAATACCTTCAGAAGCTGAAAATGAGAGAACGCATAAGCCTTAGGCATTATAACTCTTGAATAATCTTCCTAATTTTTGTTTGATAAATGAAAAGCTATGAATAGATCAAAGAATGTAAGCGAATAATTGGCTTAATCATTATCAATTTGCCAAAGCTATAGCTTTTTGTCTACTATTTTTTCGATAAGCTAGGGGGCTAATTCCAATATTTTTTTTGAAAAATTTATTGACATGGCTTTCATCGGTGAAGCCCAGCAGATGTGCAATTTCATTAATGCGAAGGTCGCTATGCTTTAAACGATGTTCAATTAAGGTTAATCTAGTCTTATTGATGTAATGCTGAAGATTTTCGTCCGTATGTTTTTTAAAATATTTACCTAAATAGTGCGCCGACAATCCAAAATGATCCCCAATAACTTCAGAACGCAATTTTTTAGGTTCATAAACATGGTGCTGGATGTACTGCAAAATTTGCAAAATCTTCTCATCTGTGTATTCATTGACAGTTTCCGGCAGGTATTTGGCGATATTTCGACCCACCACCACAATCAAAGTATTAACCAATTGCGAAATTAGTTCCTGATTATTTAGATCATTATTTTCTTTTTCTCTATGTATTGCCTCTACAATAGGGCGGACTAATGTTTTGTCTATTTGGTTTCTAAGAATACACCCAGGGCGATGGTTGGCATGTTGCAGAATATATTCCAATTGAGTGATATACTTTGCAGAAAGCCCACTTTCGCTGAAGTAAATATTGGTAAACCGAAGAAAAAAAAATGTCGTAGTTTCTTCAATATCAAAGCGATGCCGGTCGCCGGGTGTAAGCAAAAACATATGATTGGAATGATACTTAAACTGATGTTCATTGATAGATTGAATCCCCTTTCCTTCCAACACATAGACCAGTTCAAAAAAACTGTGTTTGTGTTCCAATTTTGGACACGCATCTAAGGTTTTATAAACTATTTCGAATGGCTGATATAGTTGTTCTTTATTCATATTAGGGATTTGTATACAAATATACTGAAATATAGCAAATTTATACTATTTATATTGTGAATATCGGTATATATTTGCTTAATCAACATAAGTAAATAAAAATGAAAGCAATAATTATAGAACAACCAGGAGATGTAAATCAATTGATTTACACCGAACTTGAAAAACCTATCGCTGGGGTAGGCGAAGTATTGATTAAAGTGAAAGCGATTAGTATAAATCCTGTAGATGTCAAAACCCGAGCGGGAAAAGGAATTTATGGACGAATAAAAACAGAAAGTCCTCTTATTATTGGATGGGACATTGCTGGTGTTGTTGAACAAACAGGTTCATCGGTTACCAAATTTAAAATAGGTGATGAAGTTTTTGGAATGATTGATTTTCCAGGGCATGGTAAAGCATATGCCGAATATGTGGTAGCAAATGAAAACCAATTGGCGATTAAACCAGGAAGTGTTTCCTTCGAAGAAGCTGCTGCTAGTACTTTAGTTGCCCTAACTGCATGGCAGGCATTGGTGGAAAATGCGAATGTGCAAGCCGGACAGAAGGTATTGGTGCATGCAGCAGCTGGTGGAGTAGGCCATTTTGCTGTACAGCTCGCAAAATATCTAGGTGCAGAAGTTACTGGGACTTCATCTGCAAAGAACAGGGACTTTGTTTTAAGTTTAGGTGCAGATGCGCACATTGACTACCACAATTACGATTGGGAAAGTCACCCGGAAGAATTTGATTTTGTATTGGATACTATTGGAGGTGATAACATCGATAGTTCGATTTTGGTCGCTAAAAAAGGTGCAAGTATTATCAGTATTCCAACCGGGTTAAGTGAGACCGTTACCGAAAAAGCCAAAGCAAAAGGTGTGAAAGGCTATTTTATGCTTGTAGAATCCAGTGGTGAAGACATGCAGCAAATTGCCTCATTACTAGAAAAAGAAGAGCTAAAAGTTTCTATACAGCAGATTTTTCCATTCGCTGAAATGAAGAAAGCTCATTTACAGCTGGAAACGGGTAGAACTGTTGGTAAAATAGTAATTAGAACTACTTAGATCAACCTGATCAAACTAAGTTTTCGTTTTCCTGTACTATTTTTTGGTGATAGCCTTAGTGCTATTTGGCCATGCGTCAGTTCAGTTGCGACTTCTGCAGGATATTAACATATTGGCTAATGGACTTTAAAAAGCCTCTATAAAGAATTCTTGGCAACCTATATAAGCTATTTACTCCCTAGCTTGGAAAGATGTTACGCTTCCGATATTAACAAAGATAATTAATGCTAGGCTACTCGAGAATTATGATTTCTATTTACTAGTGATCGACTCATATCAGCCTTTAAAATTATTACTTAGCTTTATAATGTATAAGTATTGTATACAAAAACGGAACGGGTATTTAACGGAATTTTAAAATAAAACCATTATAAATAATAAAATATAGAAAGATGAAAATACGGTTTATTTTATCGGTAATTTTATGGGTAAGTATAACGTTGGGCGCCTGTAACCTAAGCCCAAACACTCATAGACCCAATGATCTGACAATTAAAAAACCCTTATTGGAAGAGGTCTTTGCTGATAGCACCTATCAGCCTACTGGAGTTGCAATCGCTGCAGATGGTCGCTTGTTTACCAACTACCCATACTGGTTGGATAAACATAAATATGCTGTGGCTGAGATAAGAGATGGCCAACCTATGGCATACCCAAATGTAGAATGGAATAGCTTCAAAAAGGGAGACAATGGTTTAAATAAATTTGTATGTGTTCAATCTGTAGTTGCAGACGATAAAGGTTATCTCTGGATAGTTGATGCTGCGGGTATCGGATTAGGCGAAGTATATCAGAAAAGCAATAAGGTTGTTAAAATTAACCTTTCCACCAACAGTATCGAACGGATATATCGTTTTTCATAGAATGTAGCTGGTAAACATGTTTACCTAAATGATATTCGAATAGATAACAAAAACGGTTACGCTTATTTAACAAGTTCATCAAATGGTGGTATTATAATATTAAATACTACAACAGGAGATTCACGATTTGTACTTGGCAAGTCCTCAAGCGTTAAATCAGATCCAAACTACAAATTTTCTCCTCTGGGTAAGGAACTAGTTAAAGGTGATGGAAGCATCCTAAAAGTTAATTCTGATGGTATAGCCCTCACACCGGACCTCTATTACCTATACTACAAGCCGCTTACGGATGATAAATTGTACCGAATTAAAACTGAATTGCTACGTAATTTTAGTATCGCAGATGTAGACCTGGATAAATACGTTGAAAAATTGGGGGCTTTTATAACTACAGATGGGATGATTTTTGATAAACATGGGACCCTTTATTTAGGAGATCTCGAGAAAAATAGTATTGTCAAAATTACACCCGACCTTAAAATGCAAACTTTGGTGCAAGATGATCAACGTCTCCGATGGCCAGACAGTTATAGTATTTCAAGCGATGGGTATCTCTATATAACCTGTTCTCAAATCCAGTTCATGCCCTGGTTTCATCAAAACCAAAATAAAACTACCTACCCATATCAAATTTTCCGATTAAAAATTTAACTTATCAATATAAAGAGCAAAATATCCTGATTTAATGGTCTTATCAGGCACTCCTGCTCAGGGCATCCGATACAACAATTCTTTCTTGAGGTTTGACGTTTATTCACTAAAGATAATCAATTTATGCATATTTCTTCGTTGAGGTGACCCCACTGAAGTCGTCCATAAAAAACTACTTTAAAAAAATTGTTTTTCATTTATTCCATATGGAAATGTCCTGTAAATAACCTGGTCTTTGCATTTTAAATATAGCAAGTACTGACTAAAACCTTTATTACCATATTAATACTGCATTCAAACCCTTGAAAGTAATTATTATATCCGGTTTGTTAGAAGGGGGTTTGCTAAAATATTTTTTCTAATATTTATATCCCTACTAGGTTATCACTGAAATTTATCTGACTATTAGATAAAAGATACGTTATGAAAACCAAGTATAACAAGGATTATGTTCCATTAAGTACGTTAGATCTTGATTCGAAAACGAAGATGGATGGTTCAAAGGGCAATCATAATAGCACCACCTCTTCAAAACTGTTTAAACAAGATGATCAAAACATACCGGTTCTCGTTTCAAAAAGCGGAGAAATCAAGGTTCTGGAAAGGATTGTTCCTAAAAATGGGCTAAAAGGATTACTTTGATGCCATTTCCAGACCAAAACATTGACTATTCTAATGATGAAAATTGGTTCTGCAGGGTGAGAGAAAGTAAAAAATTAAACCAAGCACTTATTTGATAGGCAGGACAAAATACGAATGCAATGTTTGAGGTGCTCAAATATATTAGACATGAGTTAACCGCTTTGGAGATTAGAATAGGCTTATCAAGACTTCATGCCTCGGAAGCTCAATGACAAACGCGAATGGTATTTCAAAAATTGCTGAAAATAGTTTAATCCCATCCCTATTTTTAATTTTGAAATAGCTTCTTAGGCAAGTCTAATCGCAATAATATTTTGTTAATTACCACATCCAATTGCCCATAAACTTCTTATTTATCTACCTTTATGATACAGTTGGCTTTTTGAAAATTCAATATCATCAGACATAATGTATGAAAAATCAAAAATTTGAAGTTTTTAATGAAAAGGGATACAAATTGCAGGCGTATTTAAATATGCCTCCAAATCATGAGCCAATGCGTTTTGCAGTACTAGCTCATTGTTTTACCTGTAATAGTGATATTACAGCTGTTCGCAGTATAAGTAAAGCGCTAAACAGTCAAGGTTTTGGAGTTGTTCGTTTTGATTTTACAGGATTAGGAAAAAGTGAGGGCTCCTTTGCAGAAAGTCATTTTTCCGCAAATGTTAGTGACCTAATTTGTGTATATGAATATATCAAAGCCCATTTTCACGCGCCAGAATTATTAATAGGACATTCATTAGGTGGCGCTGCAGTGATAGCTGCTGCCTCCGAGTTAAGTGATGTCAGGGCTATCGCAGCAATTTGCACACCTTCTCATGTAGAACATGTAAAAAAGCATTTCGTTTTCACTAATGAAAATTCAAATAGCAGCAATGAAATCGAAGTTAACATTGGATGCCGACCCTTCTTGATAAGTCAAAATTTCTTAGATGAGATGCAGAAAACAGATCTTTTGGGGATTTTGGCCAAGCTACATAAACCAATCTTAATTCTGCATTCACCATTTGACAAGATCGTCGGAATTGAAAATGCAAGAGAACTCTATGATCGTGCAAACCATCCTAAAAGCTTCATTTCACTCGATAACGCCGATCATCTGTTAACAGAGAAAGTTGATAGCGAATATGTGGGAAATGTTATATCGAGTTGGGCAAATAGATATATACCTACCCTCGGAGGCGCTCTGGCTCTGGATACAAAGGGGGAGCAAGTTGTTGGACATTTGGATTTGGTTGAAGACAAATTCACAACTATCCTCCAAACTGTCAAACATTCCTTGACAGCTGATGAACCAATAACAATGGGTGGAGATGATCACGGACCATCTCCCTATGAATATTTAAGCACAGCACTAGCCGCTTGTACCGCCATGACGGTAGGTTTGTACGCCAGAAGGAAATCTTGGGAGTTGAAAGAAGTATTCGTCTATGTCAGTTATTACCACAAACACATGGATGATATGTCTTCAGCTAATTCAGAACCCGGACATATTGATTTTTTTTCAAAAAAGCTGCATTTTGTCGGAGATTTAAGTGCTGCTCAAAAAGAAAGGTTAAGAGAAATTGCAGCAAAATGCCCTGTACATAAAACACTCAGCCTGCCTGTTGAGATAGAAACGATACTATCCAATTGAAATAAAAGCAGTTTAGCTGTGTAGCTACCAGCAAGTTACTAATCTAGCGTGTCCCCTGTTTGTTTTGAGTAAGATTGTCATTAAAAGACAACCATATCAATACACCGATTTATTCTAAAGACATTTAAAGCATTCGTGTACAAGCTATTAGATGATAAAAATAAAACCGTAAAAAAATATTTACAATAAAACAAAAAAAAGCTTGTAGGTAATTAGGGAATTACCTAAATTTGTAATCTTAAATTTATTGTCGATTATTCGCCAGTGAGGATTGTTTGAACCGATGTACCTTAAGGTTAGCCTCAAAATGGGTTAATCGCGACTAGGCAGCATAGATGGACTGACTATAAACAGAAAGAAGAAACGGATGAAACTTAAGTAAACATATCAAAATTATAACTTTTTTACTATCCTGATAAGGTATTGTACCTATTAACTAACAACGAAAAAATGGAAGCATCAATCTCAAAAGAGTCCGGCCAAATTCAAAATTTCCAAACATTAGACCAACCCGCACCAAAACTACGCTTAAGGAAAGTTTTTTTCAAAGTCAAAGCGGTTTTGTCTAGATGGACAAACCCTTGGTAGCAACGACAAATAAAGCATTTGATGTATGAATACCGGGGGCGTTTAAGCTAAAACGATACCAGATCACTACAATCAAACACCCGGCAGGATAGTCAATAGGTTAATTCGATTTATCGCTACTTGACTGATAAGAACAATGAGATAATAAGGCTAGTCAATAAGAAATACAAAAGGATTAAAGCTACCGAGTGCACGTGATCGGTGCTCTATTCAACCAAGTGATGCTTGAATTAAATCATGTGATGCCATGGGCATGCAGGCCTCATCGCCAAAAAGAAAATTAATACAGGATACGCGTGCAAAGATGCTACAATTGAAGGCATTTGCTGAAGGGTAGGTTGTGGTGTTTTTCATCGTTCAGAGAAACAACTTAAATGCACCATCCATTACATCTTCTGTGTTGATGATAAAAAGCGCATTGCCCAAGGAATATAAAAATACAAACTGGGGATTATTAGATTTATCTATGATTGTTACAGTTGAATAAGCACTTATCTTTAGGTAAATTGGCAACATGAGCTGTAAACACAGCGATATAAATAAAAATGACTGCATGCCTTTAAAAGCAATGCAGCCCAATAAAACTACTTACGAAAGACCATACCTGATTTACGATTGCAAATCCAGTTCATATCCCAATAGTTTTTAAAAAGCAAAGTAACATTAAAACAGCGCACCGAAAAAGGGTTGCAGTTTCTCCGGTACTTTTTCCTCGTCCAACATATCAATCAAGTCAATTTCAATGTTTCTGACTATGGTGGCAACCGGAACATCATTCAACAAACCTTCAAATGGGTTTTCGCTGATATCACCCACATATTCCATAAACAAGAACACCCAGGAAACAATCATATTAAATGGGATCAGCAGCAGCAAATACTTTTCTCCTAACTCAGCAAATTGTGGGAGCAATCCAAACGGGAGCAGTGTGAGAAAAACGAAAATAAACAGATTGGAAGTTGTTGCATACTGGCGTGGAAAGGGTGTATTTTTAATGCGCTCAGTTTTTCCCTGTTCATCATATAAGTTTGAGATGATGCTCTGTAAAGCGACGTGCTGATAAGCATCCACCCCACCTGCATCTCGAAACCTGGCAAGGTGTTGCGATTGTTTGTCCAGGATTTGAGTAGCAAGGTTCTTTTTGTTTTCGAGTGCAGTGTGCTCATTAATTTTAAGATATTTTTCAATCTGGACTTCACATGGAGTTTGCTTTCCGTGCAGTGTATTTCGCTGACGCTTGCTGGCCCGGTCTTTATGCTCCCAGCTTGTGCGCTGAGCCATTGCCATCTTCAAAGCATATAGCCAGGCGATATGCCTGAAAATCATAGTCTTCACATCATCATCTATAGCCGTTATCCTCCCATCGCGCTTATAAGCGTAAGCCCTTAATGCTGCGCCGAATGATCTGCTATGGTTGGTAATGCTACCCCATATCTTACGAGCTTCCCAACTCCGGTCATAGGATTGATTATTCTTGAAACCAACAAAAAAAGCGGTAGCCGTACCCACCAGAGAAACTGGTAACCAAGGTATTGCAACCCAACTCCAGCCTAAATAGGAATAGACAAAAATAGCAATGGAGCCTGTAAATAGGGAAAATAAGACCATTCTCCAGGAATAATAGTAAACTATAAGCGGAGACAGATAGCGTTTTACGTACATGAGTTTATTTAGGGGTTAATGGAAAGTAAATATATAACAAATATGAAAGAATGCCTGGACGGTGGCCAGGCCAATAAAGCGCTTCCGAGCAAGATTCTAATCTCATTTAAAGCTGCCGTCTTATAAATAATCCCGAGTTAGTGGGCAGCAATCCAATTGCACTTTCCTGAATCAAATCAGTAGCCAAGCCGAATTGCCAATCATTATAACTAAACCCTAACCTCAAATACTGGTTGGCAAAGTTGTATTTGAGATTATCTTTGTAGCTAAAATTATAAGAACCGATGAGTTGGGTGAATAGTTTCCAGTTGCCGCTTTTATTGAGCGGAGGGCTGTAAGAGATCAGCGTAAAGATTTCGCTATTGGCTAATTTGACTGGTTCATAGGAGGCGAACACCGTAAGGGATAGATCTCCGACATTCCGGCCATAGGCTATGGCTAGCTGCGGCATAAATCCCGCACCGGTAATGTAACCACCAGCCGCGAGACTAACCCCTTTGACGACATCATAAAAGAATAAAGACTGTCCTAGAAAAGTGCTTTTATTTCGATCTGAATAGGGTGTTTCAATTCTGAGGTATCCGAAATAACCAAAACGGCTGTTTGTATCGGTATATTTGGTCAGATACATTTGATGGGCTATGGCCCGATTTCCTGCAAAAATTTCTACAGGGATGTCCCGTTGTGCGCTGGCAGAAATTGGGAACCAAAGTAATATGATACACATAAAAGTTGACCAAAGCCATCTCGTGGACGACCGATTGAGATAGGGGTTTCTAAGCATGTTTATCGTTTGTTAATTAGGTGAGGAATCAAGCTACGGTTCAAGTCGGCTTAAGGTTTCTCTCGAAACTCCAATATATGCCGCTATCAACGTTTTAGGAACTCTTTGTTTCAAAAATGGATATTGAGACTGCACGTGCTCAAACTGCTCTTTTACATTTAAAGTCATACCGGAAATCACACGGCGTTGCGCACTGATGAAATTGAGATTTGCCAATTGTAAAAAATAATGTTCCATCTTCTGTAGTGATGAGCAAATAGTTTGATAGCCTGCCAGTGGCAGGCATAGCACTTCAGTATCTTCCAAACATTCTAGAGACATTGTAGCGTTTGTAGCAGAGCAATAAGCGTTAAAATCACTTTCCCACCAATTTTCCATTGCAAATGAAATAATGTGCTGTTTACCTTCTTGGGTATTGTAAACCAATTTCAATAATCCAGAAAGTATAAAATAATGGTATTTAACCGGATCTCCGACCTTAAAAAGGTATTCTCGCCTTTTAAATGATTTATATACAAAATGAGAAAGTACAAAGTCAAACTCCTCATCTGTCAATTGGGAAATTTGATCGATATGACTTTTAAGGTTTTTACTCATAAGTTGGCATTTTTTAAACCGAATAGAGGTTAAATGACAGCACACAGATCTAGATCTGAAGTTATCGGAAGCGTTTAACCTTTCATTCACTAGATTTGCATGATTTATTTTTTTTAATAGTCAGATAAATTGAACGAATTACCTAGTACAGAATAAAATATTTTCATAAACCTGGGTTAGCTAACCATATGCATAGGGACCGAGCTAGCCGCTATTCCCTGTTCAAGGGATAGCAACTTGTTATTGTAATGCAGACTCCAGAATGAGTATACCAAGAAAATTAGGGCTTTTATATAGACCAGCACCTATTTTTATGGCTCATGTGGCCTGTAGTTATATATTCAGTATCTTGGATGATTCAAGGATTTCACCGGTACTTCATTTACAAAATCGCCAGAATAATACCATTCCATTTCGCAACACAACGATTAATATGCATGTTGCGATTTGGCGATACCAAAGGATGAAATTATGTCTGGTCTTGTGAAAAATTATGCGCGAGCGTAAACTACTGAAAGAGACCTGCCTTAAACAATTGAGAAAAAATATAAAACTATCTAATTAAAGGATTCCATTTAGGCTTCAACCTCGTGTATTCCAGTCAGATTAAATTATGCTCAGATCACTAAGTATTAATAGCGAGTAAATGTTTGATTTTTTAAATCAATGAATATTCATTTAGTTTTGCATCCTTATGCGAAATAAAATTAATGAGCGATTAAATTCATGAGCAAAATAGATTTTTTAAGAGTCAGCACGCTAAATCATGCGATTCATCCGTTGATATAGCATGCTATTTACTAAAAATGAGATGAATCGATTTCAGAACATCATTTTAGTGAAAATAAAACCGGCAGCAGGTTTGATGCAAAACATTATCCTCCATTTAGTATAAATAAATGGCTGCCCCTAGCTCGGCAGAATCAATTAAATTCTATGAACAGACGTCCTGTACTAACAAGCATTTGGACCTATGAGAAGGTCAAGTAAAATAAAACAAAACTATATATTATGAAAGATACACTGAATTCCTTTTTGATGATTGGACAGTCAAATATGGCTGGTAGAGGATTTCTGAAAGATGTTAAACCCATTTATAACCAAAACATTCATGTTCTAATTAATGGCCGCTGGCAGGTGATGTGGGAACCTATCAATCCTGATAGACCAACCTCGGGGATAGGACTCGCAGCCTCATTTGCTGGAGCTTGGTGTGCCAACAATCCAGATAAACAAATTGGCTTGATTCCCTGCGCCGAAGGCGGAAGTAGCCTGGAAGATTGGTCAGTGGGTGGTGTACTCTTTGAGAATGCACTATTTCAAGCAAAGCTTGCACAGCGCTCTAGTAAATTGCAAGGTATTATATGGCATCAAGGTGAAAATGATAGCTTTGCGGGCCGCTTTTCTAATTATGCGTTGCGACTTTCAGCCTTCGTGGAAGCCTTACGCGAGCAACTTGGCGAGCCTGATATTCCTTTTATAAGCGGTGATCTGGGTGATTATTTAAGCGAAGGGAGATATGGACCCTATTTTACAGAATATAAGCTTATAAATGAAGCCCTTCTGGGATTTAGCAGTCAAAATCCTCATTGTTTCTTCGTAACTGCCTCTCAACTTAGTGCCAATCCTGACGGTCTACATTTTGATGCGGCGTCTCTGCGAAAATTTGGCCTGAGATATTTTGATGCTTTTACTTTAAGGCAGAACATTCTTAAACCTGCAGGTGATGAAGCTCAACGTCTTGAGCAAATCTACAATAGAAGTTTAACGAACGCCGAGCAGATTGCCGTACTTGAAATAGATTTTGGCTCAGGCAAAATGTCTCTGCAAGAATATGAAAAGAAACTATCAACCCTAAAGCCGTGATATAGCTAAACTGTCTTGTATTTAAGTTAGAATCAACCTAACCTAAATCCAAGACAGTTTAAAGGTAATCAGCTTAAATGAGCACTTTTTCAGTGCTATCCCCAAAAGGCTAATAGCATCTTAATCTTTTGATCTAACTATTTGTCTTAACGTTGCCGGTCAGGAATTTGCAAATATCATCATATCCATAATGCCTTGCGAGCAAAAGTGGTGTCATCCCTGAATGAGTGGTAAGGTGCAAATTGGCGCCGGCATCCACTAATGCCTTTACCGCGCCTAGATGCCCGTGCCATACTGCATCATGTAATGCTGTTAATCCATTGTAGGGGCCTTGAGCATCTACATCGGGTAGTATGCCTCTAAGAGCGGATATTTGTAAAATGGCATTTATTACTTGTGAACGCCCGGCAAAAGCTGCCTCGTGCATGGAAGTCCCTCTCATAAGTCCCGTGGGTTTCCATGGATCTGCTCCAGCCTCGAGGAGTAAACGGATGACCTCTTCAGTTCCTTCCCGTACTGCAATCCCAAGCGCACTATAATCATCATCAATACTCCCTATTATCGGAAAACGCTCTTCAACTGAAGCACCGCTTTCGAGCGCTTTTTTAACTTGAGAAATATTACCTGATTTAATAGCGGGGATAAGTTGTAATGTTGCAACCTCCTCACTTCGTTTTTTATAATTGCTATCTATCTCATCAACAATATCCTGAAGACCTTCCTTTTGGGCAAGATCACTGGCGTCCTGGTTCCAATAATTACGAATTGAGAGTCTTGCTCCCAATTCAATAAGTAAACGAGCAATCTCCACGTGTTTATAAAGTATAGCATCCATAAGTGCAGTATTTCCCAAAACTGCAGATTGCTGGTCGATGAATATACCTCGGTCGATGAGCATCAAGATAACCTCCGGATTTCCGGATTGGGCCCCCTTATGCAATGCTGTTGTACCCATTACGAAATCCACTAGATGTACATTTGCGCCTTCGTTAAGGAGCATCTCTACGATGGCTGATTGTCCATATCCAGAGGCAAGCATAAGTGGGGTTAGTCCTTCAGGGTCATAATGGTTTACATTGATACCGGTTTGCAATAATCCCTTTAGCATTTGAGTGCTTCCATCCCGAATGGCTGAATGAAGGGAATGGACCGAATTGTTATATTGATGATCGTTTATCATAAAATATTGTAAACAGAATGAATTTGTCGAAACTTCGAAATTTCAATCTATAGTTAGTAATAAATCATACCGAGAAATTCAATTAGTTCTTGGCTTACTCGTTCTGGAGCTTCCAGATGAGGGAAATGGCCAACCTTTAAGAGTTTGACGACTTTAACAATCCCCGGGTGAATAGTGCTGAGATCTTCTAATGTGGGGTCATTCGGGTGAAAAAAATTGCACAGCCCATCTGCTTCACCCCAGATATAAATTGAAGGTTGACGAATAACCGCATCTTTAAAGGCAGGCATGAGATCAAAGGTTAGTTGCGCACCGCGATAATGGTTCAATCCACCCTGAAACCCACTTTTCTCAAACGCTCGAATGGTATATCTAATATATTCACTATCAGCCCATTCAGGCTTTAGTATATCAGCATCGCGTAACATATGTCTGGCCGGATTGATAGGATCCCACCTATCCCCCTCGGGTGGGCTAGCTGATAGCCAGTACAAAATGCTTGGAATTGATTTCCTGGATGGTAAAAAATCCATTTCTGCACCTTCCTTCATCATGCCAAAAGCATAATATAAATTCTCTAAACCTCTCTGACGAAGTTCATCCCACATACTTATTTTTCCTCGGGGTGCAAATGGGATGCTCAGGCTTGCCAGCCCTACAAACCGGTCTGGCCGCATGAGTACGGCTCTTTGGGCATGATCTGCACCCCAATCATGTCCTACTAATACTGCCCTTGGGATTTTTAAGGCGTCCAACACCCCTATGAGATCTCCAACAATTTGCAATGCCGAATATTCCGATACCATAACGGGCGCATAACTTTCCCCGAAACCCCTCATATCTAGAGCAATCGTATAGTAACCAGCGTTTGCTAAAGCCTCCATCTGTGAGATCCATCCTCGTGCCGTGTCAGGAAAGCCGTGGCAAAAAAGAACAGCAGGACCTATACCCTTTTCGAGCACATGAAATGATTTTCCGTTGATTAGGATCTGACTGCTTTTCATAGTCATGTCGACATTTAATTTATTTTTTATTGTATCCAAAGTGATCATTTATAATATATAGCAAATTTACTAATGATGAGGTATTGATAGATTAGTGTTGCTTATGTCAATAGAAATCGCTATCCATATTAACGCGTTTCAGAAGTGAAAATAATCTGGCTGCTAGCAACGAATGTAGAAGAGCAATGCAATGAATAAATAATATTGATCTATAATCATTAATTGGTATTGACTGGGTTGGCATAGCTGTCAAAGGTTTTGATTTCAAACCCCGAAGCCTTGAGTCCTGGTAAAAAAGCATTAGCTTTCCCAACAATTATAATTCTGTTCTGCTCACTTTTAAAATATTTTTTACTAACTCTGAGCACGTCAGCTGAGCTCACTGCGTTCAATTTTTGAAGAAACATCTGATAAAAATCCTTTGAAAGACCATTAATCAATATTGAACTTGCAAATCCGGCGCCTATGCCTGGGTTTTCAAGGTTCAAAGCATAACTTCCATTATACAGATTTTTAGCTGCCTGTAGTTCAGCCGGAGTGACCAAATTGGTATGCATCACTTTGATTTCATTTAGAAATTCAAAGACGGCGCTATCTACTTTTTCATTCCTTACTGATGCGAATGCGCTAAAAGTAGATTGAAGGCGACCCGAGCCAGTTTTGGAATAAGCACCATAAGTAAAAGCATGTTTTTCTCTTAGGTTCCTGAAGAGCTTGCCGTTCGCCCCTCCTCCCAGAAGTTGATTTGCGAGCAGGACCGCATGATAGTCAGGACTATTCATTGGCAACTCAATGAGGTTGGTCACCGTAATTTCTGATTGAACTGCATTCGGCAGGTCGACCACATCGATTTCTGTTATTAAAGGATTCGCTACTTTATCAAGCACAGGAAATTTTAACATCTCACCTTTCCAATTACCAAATGCTTTGATTGCTATGGCCTTTGCCAACCCTGGTTTGATATCTCCGATGAATGTCAGATACCCTCTTGAAGGTGTGACATATTTTTTATAGGCAATCTTAATATCATTCAAGCTTATTTGACTGATGGACTGCGGTGTCGTCAGCTCACCATAGGGGTGTTTAGCACCAAATGAGAGCGCGCGGACCACCCTTGCAGATATGGCGCTGGCACTTTTTTCATCCGATTTTAAATTGGTAAGCGCCTGGGACTTGAGTTTATCAAAGGAAGCTTGTGAAAAAGCCGGTCTTCTAATCGCTTCTGCCATGAGCAAGAAAGTAGCCTCAAAGTATTCAGTCATCGCTGATGCCTGCCCCCCAGAGGCGAAGGCACTGACCTCCGCGCCCATCTGATCAATTCTTTCGTCGAATACTAGCTTGGAATTAAGTTCTGTTCCTTCATTCATCATACCGCTTAGTAGTCGAATCATGCCGGCTTTGCTTCCTTCTGTAATTGGCCCCACGTCTATACTATAACCAGCATAAATTTTCGGAAGTTTGTGGTTTTCAACCACCATTACGGTTATCCCGTTTTCAAGCTTAAAAACCACCGGATCTGCAATTTGGATTACAGGGATCGGACCAGGCTTCGGCCTTTGACTCCTGTTTAATGTCTGTGCCCGGGAAAACTGAACGAACAGTATTGCACTGGCTATTAACAATATTCTTTTCATACTTATTTCTTTGGAAGGTAATACAGCACAACTCTGTTATTTGGATTGAGATATCTGTTCACCACGGTACGGATTTCCTCTGCGCTTATGGAGCCAATCTCTGATAAGGACTCATTGAGCTTATTGGTATTTTTGTTGTGGAAAGTATAGCTGCTAGGCTCAGCGTCCTGCAAAATGCCCCAGGTTATTTCAATTTTGAACTGGGTTCTACAAGTACTGGGTGCCTGTCTGTTTGACAAACTGAAGGAATATATCGAGCTGCAAATTCTTATACTGGAAGCTGTTGTTTAAGCCACCAAAAAATTTCGGTAGAGTGTTCATCCAGGTTGTCTGATAGGTTGTATTGGCGACACTTACATTTGTACCAGCGGTAGATCCGGACGTTCCGTCTCTTCGTAATGTTGTGTAAAGGCCTGTTGTAGGGTCTACACCTGTTGATATCCAGGCAAGCTCCCGACCCGAAACCGGTTGACCAATTTCAAGTGAATTGGCATAGCTCGAACTGCTTAGATTATCAAATTTTAATAGCTTGTTCCTGTTTATGGAAATGTTGAACGAGGAGTTCCATCTAAAATTTTTAGCGACTATATTTTGTGTGTTCAGGATGCCTTCCCATCCGGAGTTTTCAACAGTTGCAGGGAAGTTGTAATTATTGATAGCGGTAAAACCTGTCATTCCCGGCAAGCGGTAAGCTAATAACTGATTGGAACTGGTATTCCGGTAATATGAGCCGGATATGCTAATACGGTCTTTAAAAAAACCCAAATCAATGCCGAATTCCATTTTCGCGTTCCTTTCCCAGGATACGTCCGGATTTGCAAGTGCAGTGGGCACAAAACCTGTTAGTCCCTGATAGGTATTAGTCCTGCGTGAGTAAAGGTCATAAAAAGCATAATTCCCAATTCCGTCATTACCAGTCACCCCGAAACTCGAACGGAGTTTTCCAGCACTTAGCACACCAAGATTTTCACTGATAAATTTCTCAGAGGAAAATATCCAGGCTGCACCCACGGAATAAAAATTTCCGAACTGGTTGCCAGGCCCAAACTTGGATGAACCATCCCTTCTTCCTGTAAGGTTAAGCACATATTTATCCGCCAGATTTACATTGACGCGCCCGTAAACTGCGTTATAGTTATATTTATAGGATCCGGCATCTGCGGTAACCAAAGTCCCTGCATTTGCAATATTGCCGATGAGTTGATCACTGACGAAGTTGGATCCAGCTGTATAATTACCCTGATTATCGGATTTTTGAAATGTTGTTCCCACCAGCGCGGATAATTTCAATTTGTTTACCGTATAATCATAACTCAATTGGGGCTCCACTATCCAAGTTTTCTGACGGTTCTTAGTGACTACGATATTATAAACAGGAGCAAGCGAAAGATACAACGGAGAATAACTGGCCGATGGCTGTAAAATTTTGATATCCGATATTAGGTCCGTATAGCCGATGTTAGCACTAGCCATAAGTCCTTTTGCTATGTTATAAGAGGGACGAATGCTAACAACCGTATTATTTGTTTTATTATTATAGGTCCTTAAAGTATAGCTGTAAGGGTTATTTTCATTATCCGACCTCACGCCACCAAAATTGAGTGTTCCATCATCATTGAAGGATTTCGGCGCGTTTGGAGTAGCCAGGGTGAAAGGTGTGAGGTCACTCTGGGCATTGCGATTAAAATCGTTAAGCATGTTTGCAGAGAAATCAATTTTAAGTTTGCGATCAGCAGAATAGGCGGTCAGACTAAAATTCAATGCGCCTCTTTTATCATCGAAAGTCCCTGGAAAAAGACTTCCTTGCCTGTTGAAAGTTCCCCTCAGGCTATACTGAACCGCCTCGCTTCCACCAGAAAACGATAAGTTTAGATTTGTGTAGGAGGCCGTATTACCTATGAGGTCTTTCTGCCAATCTGTATATCTACTCGTGTCCCATGTTCCATTGACATCAAAATTGGCATCACTTGGTGTGGTTATAATATTCGGCACGACAAGTCCATCATTGATAAATGCCTCGCGTCTCATCTGAAGGTATTGCTGGGTATTCATGAGATCAAGGGGATCTGGAGCCTGGGAAATTCCATGACTCAGATTGGCGCTCATCGAGAGCTTTCCTGGTTTACCCTTCTTGGTGGTAATTAGAATAACACCGTTTCCTCCTCTGGAACCATATATTGCAGTGGCATCTGCATCTTTTAAAATATCAATGCTTGCTATATCATTCGGATTGATGTAATTAAGTGGATTGCCTTGGGGGCTAGATGCATTCACGCCGGTTCCTCCATTATTACCCAGGACATCGCCCAGCAGAAGCGACTGAATGGGCACGCCATCGATCACATATAAAGGGTTATTAGCCACTGCGGCATTTAAGGAAGATCTTCCCCTTATTAGGATGTTGATTGAACTATTGGCAACTCCGCTGTTCTGCGTAATCTGTAAACCGGCAACTCTTCCTTGCAGAGCCAACAAGGGGTTCACAACTGGCTGTTTTTCGATGTCTTTTGCCGAAATGCTAATACTATTTCCAGTAGAAAGCAGCTGAGATTCTTTATAATACCCTTTATTGATTACCACTTCGGACAATTCTCTACTTTTAATCGACAATAAAACTCTTATCTCCTTCCTTGCTTTAAGTAGGGCGGTGTTATATCCGATGTAACTGATTTCAATAAAGGCGTCTGTGTTGACTCCTGAAAGGGAAAAGTTGCCTTGGCCATCCGATATTGTTTGTTTATTCGTTCCGACCACCTTTACTGTTGCCCCGGGGAGCGGGAATCCTTTATCGTCAAGCACCTTTCCCTGAATGGTTATTGATTCAAGTGCATCTGCGATTAAGGACAGGATAGTTTTTTCTTTAATAAAGACAGTCTTATCCCGGATTGAGAATTGCAATGATTGATTGCTCAGGCAGCGAATTAATGCCTGTTCAATTGTATGGTCAACAATATCGATGGTGATAAAGCGCTTACTGTCCAAAAGATCTTTATCATACAAGAAATCATAACCAGTTTGATTATGAATCTCCCGGAAGATTTTCTCCAATGGGGCTTGCTTATGATGAAGGGTAACTTTCTGAGCAAGACTGGCAGCATTGACCTGCAAGAGCATAGCCATCAGGATCACGGTAGTTAGTCGCATAATGAGCCATATTTTAGTGGCATGCCGACAGGACATACCAATATTCATAATATATTTTTTATACATTTGAGTGGTTTTGGTTTAGCAGTTTCCCCACTGGTTCCACGCATTGGGCAGCTGCATAAGAAGTTGATTATATAATTGACGATGCCAAACATCGACCAATCCCGATCCCGATCGGGATTTGGTTTTTTAGCCTTAGCTTTCCTGTCGTAAATGTCTGATCATTTGGTTTAGTTAGTTAGTTTGGTTTGTTGATTATTGATGTTACCTGCTTACATAGACTTTACGACCCTCTCGTCGAAAGTGTACTTTGTCTGTGTTTTCCAAAAGTTTCAGCACTTCGGAAAGACTTCTCGATTGCGACAAGAATCCTCCAAGCATAAAATTATCCGGTGCGTTGGGTTCGTATATCACATCGATATCATACCACCGAGAAATTTTTCGCATGTTGGCCCTAAAATCATCGCCTTTAAATACAAATTCATTATTTTTCCAGGCGATTATTTGATCGGTATCCGCTATCCTTATATTAATTTTGCTATCTCTAAGAACTGCCTGCTGGCCAGGCCGTAGAGTAACATTCATTTTTTGAGTTGTCAATTTAATGCTGCCTTCTACAAGTGCAGTTCTCAAGTCTGGCTCATCTTTATATGAATTAATGTTAAATTGAGTACCCAGAACTTCAACCTGTTGTAAATCTGTTTTTACGATAAAAGGATGATTTTTATCTTTTGCAATTTCAAAATAACCTTCTCCTGACAGTTCCACTATTCGCCTTTTCATATTTGTAAAGGATGCCGGAAACCTCAAGGTGGAAGAGGCATTTAAAAAAACAAGTGATCCATCAGGCAAACGTAATTTGGTCTGTTCGCCGCGAGAAGTCTCCAGGATATTATATTCAACACTTTCAGTTTTCGTTCCAGATATGTCATACACAATTTCTCCTTTGTTAGATTTACTAATCACCACCCCTGATTGAGCGGCAATTCTTCCATTCAAAGTTTCGGTGATGTGTATTTTTTGTCCATTTGCCAAAGTGAGTGTTGCACCATTGCGACCGGGTTTAATATCATCCGCAACTGCCATTTTATTAACTAAACCCTGAGTTTTGATATAATAGAAAAATGTTGAGGCCATCACCACCATCAAGACAGACGCTGCCACTGCAATATGGGGAAACAGCTTATAACGTTTCTGAATGTTTTTAGCCCGTTTAAGTTCAAGTCTTCTCAATATAGAATGATATAACTTCGCTTCAAGTTGTTCCTCATTATCTATTTCAGATTCGGACAGATTTAATTCTTTCTCAACTTGCATTTGATACCAAACATCGAAATCCATCTGCTCCTGAGGAGTAAGCAAACCTTCTTTAAACCTAAATGCTAACTTTTCTAAATATTCATCTGTAAATTCCTTGTCCATAATTTACTATTTTAAACAATAGTCTATATAAATCAAGAAGATACCTAGTCAAATTATAAATATTTTTGCACCAAAAGCTTAAAGTAGCTATTTTCAGATAAATTTTTGCCATAAATAGATAACTTAAGGAAAGACGAAAACTTTGGGAAAGAATCATTTAGCATAAAATTTCTCACTAATGCCTCCTGAGATTTACATTTAGACTCTCTAATAATTCTGTTTTGCTGATTTCTGTTTCGATTAACCTATTGAATTTTCTTTGGTGCAGGCATTCCTCATCGAACACAGTATTTTCTTTATAAGAATCCCATTCGCGAAATGGATTCTAATATTGATTTAATTAAAAGCTAATGCTCTTTTGAAATGCCTTTGCGCGTTAAAATGCTAACTAATTTATAAAAAGCGTTTTGTTCAAAGCATATTACTACAAAAACATTGTTCCTCAATAGGAGATGTGTATATGATTCATCCAAGAGGATAAATATTATCTGCAGGGATAAATAGATCTAGATTTGAGTTTCGCAGACCACAAGAAATGTTTACGAAGACCGTGTAAAGACAGCATCCTTTAAATGGGATAAGCGGTTTCGCTTTTTGGCTCTGAGAGTACAAAATAACTTTGAACAGTTGTAATATTAGGCAATGTGGCTAACTTATTGCGCAGAAATTCGTGATAGGCGTCCATATCTTTAGTTGCAATGCGGAGTATAAAATCATGAGCCCCGGTCATCTGCAAACATTCCATCACTTCATCAAACTTTGAGACCTCCGTCTCGAACTCAATTAAAGTTTTAGCGGTATGCTCCTTCAATAATACATGAGAAAATGCTACCAAATTTCTATTAATTTTCTTTCGGTCCAGTATGGCGACTATCCTTTTAATGTAGCCCTGTTCTTTCAATTTTCTTATCCGTTCGTGGATGGTTGCGATTGATTTGTAAAGCTTAATTGCTATTTCTTTATGGGTTAAAGAAGCATCATGTTGCAGCAATTTCAAGATCTTAACATCAAGTTCGTCTAAGTCACCTTGTATCATGTTATTAAGAAATAAAAAAAAAGATAATATAAGTTCTAAAAGAATTCCAAATCTGAAAAAAAGAATAAAATTATTGTAAAAAAACAGAAAATTTCTGGAATTAACTAGAATCATTGATTTAAATATTTATAATCATCAGTTTTACCAAACTAAAAATTGTAAAAGTCTAACCAACATCTACGCTAACCTATCTAATGAGGACAATAACGGCAAGCAAAACCTTTTCTGCAATTCACGCAAAATTTGAGCATTTATCCCTTTTGATTGGCAACACCCCAATGCTCGAACTTATCTATACTTTCAAAGGTAGCTTGAGAAAAATCTATGTAAAATGCGAACAGTATAATCTCACCGGAAGCATTAAAGACCAAATGGCGCTGCATACCTTAAGAGAAGCTTATTCCCAGGGTACAATTAAGGGTGGTGAATGGATTGTGGAGGCTACCAGTGGCAATACTGGTATTGCGTTTGCTGCAATAGGTAAGGCATTAGGTCATCCTGTTACGATCATTATGCCAAACTGGTTGAGTAAAGAGCGCATGGACATTATTAAAAGTTTAGGCGCCGATACTATTCTTGTAAGCAAGGAAGGCGGCGGCTTTATTGGTAGTATCAAGCTAGCCGAAAAAATGGCAGCACACAATCCCAATATATTCTTGCCCAAACAATTCGAAAACATAGCCAACCCAGAAGCACACGAATACACCACAGGGAAAGAAATCTGGGAACAATTGCGTTTAAAAAACATTTCTCCCGATGCATTTGTCGCTGGTGTAGGTACGGGTGGCACGATAATGGGCGTAGGTAATTTTCTCAAAAAACGAAACCCGAATATTAAAATACATCCGATAGAGCCAGCGGAATCACCAACGTTAACCTCTGGCTACAAAGTAGGAAGTCATAGGATTCAGGGAATCTCAGATGAATTCGTTCCTGAAATCATTAAACTCAGTGAGTTGGATGAAGTACTACAGGTAAGTGACGGCGATGCAATACTAATGGCACAAAGACTTGCCAAACAACTGGGTTTGGCGGTTGGTATATCTTCTGGTGCAAATGTAATCGGGGCGATAAAACAACAGCAAAAATTGGGAATAAAAAGTTGTGTGGTGACCATTTTTCCAGATAGTAACAAGAAGTATTTAAGTACCGATTTAATGAGAGAGGAACCTATAAAAGCGGGATATCTGAGTCCGGAAGTCAATTTTATCGAGTATCAAGTCTTTAGCAGATTATAACCATCAACATTATAAACTATTGAACCATAACATGAAAAAAATCATTATTTTCTTCTACGCCATATGCTTTATTAATCTTTGCGCATATTCTCAAATCCTTAAACCAGTAAGCTGGAGTTACGCTGCAAAAAGAACAGGCCCTTCCACAGCAACCATATTTATTAAGGCTACCATGGATCAAGGATGGCATATATACTCACAATTTGTCAAAGCTGGAGGTCCAGTCAAGACGGCTATTACCTTCCCAGTACATAATACCTATAGTCTTATCGGCCCTACAATCGAACCAAAAGCCACTACAAAATATGAATCTAGTTTCAAAATGAATGTGAGTTATTTTGAAAAATCGGTTGTGTTTCAACAAAAGATGAAGTTAAAAACCATGCCTGTATATGTGAAAGGCCGGGTTGAATTTATGGCATGCGATGATAAACAATGTCTGCCACCTGAAGAAGTAGATTTTAGTATTCTGGTAAAGTAATTTAAGCTGAATGAAATTCATAAAGAAAGCCTTTCTCGGACTGCTATTCGCTTATTTGATGTGTTCAAATGTGTCCGCACAGGATAACACTAGCATCAAAGACCTCACATTTACGGAAATAAATCCAGAATTAGTTGACAGCACTCTTAAAGGTACCGATACAAGCGCGACTATAATTGAACATTCAATCGAACATCCCAAGAATGTTTTCCAGCCCAAAGATGATCACAAAACCTTATGGGAAATTTTTATCGCAGGCTTTGTTGGTGGTGTAGCAGCACTGCTGATGCCTTGCATTTTCCCCATGCTGCCTTTAACGGTAAGCTTCTTTACAAAAGGCTCAACTAAAGGTAAAGCTTTTCGGCGTGCGGGGCTTTACGGTTTTTTAATTATCCTGATCTATGTTGTACTTGGTCTGCTCGTTACCATTATTTTCGGTGCTGATGCGCTGAATAGCTTATCCACCAACGGGATTTTCAATTTCTGCTTTTTTTTATTATTGGTTTCTTTCGCCGCATCCTTTTTTGGCGCTTACGAAATTACCCTTCCCTCTTCTTGGATAAATAAAATGGATAGTGGTTCTGATAAAAGTGGAGTAGCAGGTTTATTTTTTATGGCAGGAACTTTGACCCTAGTCTCTTTCTCTTGTACAGGACCAATAATTGGCACCTTGTTGGTACAGGCAGCCACAACGGGCGCTTTGTTAGGCCCCGCGGTAGGAATGTTTGGCTTCTCTTTGGCACTGGCCATCCCATTTGTTCTGTTTGCGCTATTTCCATCAGCGATGAACAGATTGCCTAAATCTGGAGGTTGGCTTAATAGTGTGAAAGTAGTGCTTGGTTTTCTTGAACTAGCCTTTGCCCTAAAATTCTTAAGTAACGTAGACTTGGCCTATCACTGGGAGTGGTTTGACCGGGAAATATTCCTAAGCCTTTGGGTAATTATTTTCGGGATGTTGGGAATCTATCTTTTAGGAAAACTTAGATTCATCCATGATAGTCCAATGACCTTTATCTCTGTACCAAGATTATTTCTTGCTATCATAATTTTAGCTTTTACCGTCTATCTTGTTCCTGGAATGTGGGGTGCACCCCTAAAGAGTATATCTGCTTTTCTTCCTCCCCAGGAAACACAGGATTTTGATCTGTACACTGCTGGACTTCTGAATCCAAAACATAAAGCAGCAAATGGTGAAAGGCATAAATACCAAGACAAATTCCATGCTCCTTTAAAGTTAGATGCTTATTTCGATTATAATGAAGGGCTAGCGGCTGCTAAGCGATTAAATAAACCTATTCTTATCGACTTCACTGGTCATGCCTGTGTGAACTGCAGAAAAATGGAAGCTAATGTCTGGTCCGATAAAATTGTTTATAAGATGATTAGCAATGAGTATGTACTCATACAGTTGTATGTCGATGATAAATCTGAACTGGCTCCTGAAGACATTATAATCTCAGCTGAAGGAAAAAAACTGAACACTATTGGCAAGAAATGGAGCGAATTACAAATCCAAAAATTCCACTCCAATTCACAACCATTTTATGTATTGCTTGATCCAAAAACAGAGACATTGTTAGGACCTCCTCAAGGTGCAGATTATGAAATAGCGAACTATCAGATGTTTTTGAAAACCGGTTTGCAAGCATTTGGTAAATAAATTCAAGTGAAACAATAGCGCGATCATTGTTTTATTCATAGTTTAATTAGGGATACAATGGACAGTACTGGATGGTCTGTCCTTGTTATTTTACCAGCTAAAAGTAATTAAAGCAGTTGCTAAAATCAATATAATTATTTTTCAGTGAGGCGACAATTAGATGTATATATTTAATATTAGACGCTTGATTAAGCTCTAGCTTTCGAAAAACGCATTATAAGCCCTTAAGAGCTCCATGGTTTATCCAATAATTTCAGAGAAAATTTTGATGAAGGCAATATAATTAATTGTACACTGTTCTTGGGAGAGATTCAGCTTTTTCAAATAATATCCCGAAGGACCCCAGCAATGATTATAAAATGAAGACCGCCGCCTAGATTACCGGATATGTCCTTAATGGCTTTGGTCAAATGATTATTTACAGTCTTTTCTGAAATGGTAAGCTCCTGCGCAATCTGGCGATGGGTCTTACCTTCTTCCCTACTCATCCTATAAACTATACGGCATTTTTCAGGTAACCGGGCAACCGATGCTTCAAGTTTTGCCATGAGCTCTTTTTCCAGTATCGCTATGTCAGCAGAAGCGGAGAAGCCTGGAAGGTGGTGCATCAATATACCCTCCATTTTCTGACGTTTTCTGTATCTTTTGTCCAGGATATTAATCACGCGATACTTAACAGCTACAGCTAAATAAGTATAAAGTGAATATTTAAGAAAAAGTGACTCTCTTCGAAGCCATATGCTACAGAAGATATCCTGAACACATTCCTCGCCTTCCTCGACGCTTCCCAGGGCATTTGTGGCAAGCACAAATATTTTCTTCCAATAGCGTTTATAAATTTGATTGAACGCAGATTCATCACCCGAGCGCAAAAGTGCAATCAGTTTACCCTCTTCATATGTATCATAAACTGGCATGTTTGATTTGTACTGCTAAGATACATAAATGTCATTACATTTGAACATTCCCTCAAGGAATCATTTGATAAGCTAAGTGGCTGAAATAAATGGTGTGTGCAGAACAGGATATCCATCTCTGCTAATCAATGCTGTTGCTATTTCACCCCATTACATACCTCATTAAAGTACTAGAAGCGAGACTTTAGATAATCCATCGGCGATTTTCCGGTATAGGATTTAAAGTCTTTCAGGAAATGATTAGCATCATAATAGCCATATGAGATGGCAATATGGGTTAAATCAACATCATTAGCATCAACTAAATCCAGATAGGCATGGATAAAGCGCTGGAGTTGAAGAAAATCCTTGGGCAAGATTCCGATACTCCTGGAGAAATTTCGTTCCAGCCACTTGTAGCTAACGCCTGCATTATTGGTCAGGCCTAATACCATAGCATTCCCCTTCATTATTTTAATATGTTCTAATATTTTGCTTAAGGGGCCAGACATAACATCTCTGGAAGCACGCCTATGAACAAAGCTTCCAATAAAATCGATTTTTTTTTCAATTGTTTTACAGTCAAAAAACGCTCCCAAATTGAAATAGCATTTGCTTGCGATATGTTCAAATGGAGCAATGGGACTATCTTTAAAATATTGGGCATTCAGCCCAAATAAATTATTAAACGCTCCGGGAAAGAATCGGACTATAAGCGTCTGTTTGGTGTTGTCGTTGTATTGAATATAAGAATTCTTAATCGGACCTGCACTTGCCCAAGCCGCTTTAATTTGATAGGTATCATTCATGCTGGTAACCGTTATGGAATGGCTATCGTTCTGAAGAAATACAAGAACAGGAAATCCGTCATTGAAAATAAGCTGTTTGACCTCCTTTGGATCTTTGTTAAAGACATAGAACCCTTCTATCACAGCATTGTTTTCACTACAAGGATCAATTCTATAAGCATCCGTACTGAATGTTCTGGTGTGTATCTTTTGCAAATAGTCTATAGGCATTTTACAAATCTAGGGTAAAACTATCGTCATGAAAAATATTCTGTGTCTAAAATTTACTATGAGCAAAATTTTAATAGCCATAGATTTGGAAAAAAAACTATTAATACCTATGATTATCAGAACCGAAATAGAGCGCCAAGGAATGAATGCAGTAAGTGATGTGGTGGGGCAAACCTTGAAAAAAATGAAGGCATTTGCGAGGATAGGCATGTCGACCAAAGAGATAGATAATTATGGAAGGGAGATATTAGAAGGATTTGGTGCAAAGTCTGCCCCTTATGAGACCTACGCCTTTCCCGGCTACAGCTGCATCAGCGTTAATCACGCATTTGCCCATGGAGTACCATCTGATCGGGTCATACTAAAAAACGGTGATATCATTAACATCGATGTCTCTGCCGAATTAAATGGCTTTTGGTCTGATAATGGATGCTCATTCATTATAGGCGAAGATATTCAGGGTTTGCAAGATCTCGTTGATACTTCGAAAAAGATCTTACTGGAAGCCATTTCAAAAATCAGTAGTGGAGTGAGAATAGCCGATATTGGAAAAGTAATGGAAAGCAAAGCAAAGAAAAAAGGATTTACTGTTATCAGAGATTTAGGAGGTCATGGAATTGGACGATCATTGCATGAGGAACCGGATGCGATAATGAATTATTATGACCGATATGATACTGTAAGGCGATTTCAAAAAGATTCGGTGGTCGCTATTGAGACCTTCATCTCTACCAAATCTACACGTATAAAGACAGAATCAGATGGCTGGACTTTTACTGGAAGCAGAGGCGGATTTGTGGCCCAACATGAACACACTATACTGGTAACTTCTTCGAGGCCAGTAATCCTGACCGCCTCAAATGAAATATAATTAATAGATAAGTATCATACCGTTCAAAAAACCTGGAAGACGGAATGCTCAAAATAGCTAAGGGTACACTCCAATGATACGCAACCCAGTAAGAAACTTAAAAATGGTTTTCCCGGTAGATTGAACACAAATAAAAAGATAAAACATACCTAGAAAATCAAATGGAGTGATACTGGTCGAATGCAAAACTCTCAAGCTTATACATCTGTTTATACTTATTTTAAACAGCAGTAAAGAATGTTGATTTGGATTGCATTTAAATTCTGGTAAGCATACTTGGCTGGTAAGTTAGACACCTTTAAGGATACCTTAATATACCTGGAAAAGAATATGTTACAAAACTTGACTCGATTGAGTGCTCCTCTTCGAACGATAAGTAACAGCACATGAGTATCTGTTATCAAAATAGAAAATTTCAAAAAAGACGATTAAAATGTAATCCTATTAAACCAAATTGAACACTATCAATCGTATTCAATTTGGTTTTGAAGCAAAAGTACATGTGTATTTTTGAATGCTGAAGGATATTACCCGATAGAGCTAGCAAAATCCTGAACTGAAAGCCTTACTTTTTTCAAATTAGCGTATGGGTCAGTCTTTTCGTCCCTATATCCTATAGCAAGGGTGACAACGGATTTAAGACCTGATTTATTAAGACCTAACAAATCATCGAACCTACCAGCATCGAAACCTTCCATAGGGGTTGCATCAATTTTCAGCTCTGCTGCTGCTATCAGCGCTGTTCCAAGGCCAATATAGGCTTGCTTTGCTGCCCATATATGGCTTTGATCATCGCTCATACTGAGCAAACCGTTAACTAATGCGAGTTTAAAGTCCCCTAAACTCTCAACAGGAATCTCTCTACGATTTGCAATCCGGTTCATATAGCCCTCGATATGCTCCAGGGTTACTTTTTCATAGGCAGCAAAAACGATGAGGTGTGAGCAATCGATAATTTGGCTATTGAAGGAACCTTCACCCAACTCCTTCCTCAATGCCTGGTTTTGAATGATGACTATCCGGTATGGTTGGATACCTGTGGAAGATGCAGAGAGATTAATAGCCTCAATCAGCTTATCTATTTCCTCAGAAGAGACTTTTTGGTCATTGAATTTTTTGGTAGCATATCGCCATTTCAGATTTTCTAATAATTTCATTTTTATAATTTTTTGTTGTCGCAAAACTCAGCAAATTTTGTTTACTTTTGTCACCAACAGACAATAAGTATCAGTGACAAATAGGTAACCATGACAAAATGTTAAAGATAACCGCAACTCCGAGCCATGATTGTAAGATGGCAATCATGGGTGTGCATGATGCAATGGATGTATTGGGCGGGAAATGGAAAATCTCCATAATAACGTGCCTGTTATTTGGACCTCGCAGATACTCCGAGATTCTTCGTGATGTTAGTGGCATATCCGGGAAAGTATTAAGCAGAGAACTTAAAGAACTGGAGATAAATGTGCTTATAGAGCGGTCTGTATCGGAGTCAGCCCCTATTTCGGTAACCTATTCCTTAACCGAATATGGAGAATCTGTAACGCCCGTAATCACTGTATTATCCGGGTGGGGACAGGAACACAGAAGTACTATTAAAGCAAAAAGGTGATCAATAGCGCTAGCCAGAATGGTTATAACTAAAAATGGTCTAATAACTTTTCGCTAGAAGGAGCTAAAAAGTGCTGGTATACATTTTGTAATTAGACAACCTAGCGGCTAAACCGAGAATACAGGATCTTACCAGAATATAAACGGATTGATAATTATTTAGATACATCATGTCTCAAACAAATAAGGATAACGCCCTAGCTTTTTATGATTTAATGTTTAATCAGGCAAGACCTGCGGAGGCGGTCGCAAGGTATGTAGGTGATACCTATATACAACATAATCCGCACGTTAAGGATGGTAAGAAAGGCTTCATTGATTACTTTGAGGAAATGGCATCGAAGTTTCCACAGAAAAAGGTAGAATTTAAAAGGGTAATTTCGGAAGGGGATTTAGTGGTAATCCATTGTTATCAGCATTGGCCGGGAGATAAAGATTATGGAGCGATTGATATTTTCAGGTTTGACCAACAAGGAAAAATTGTGGAGCACTGGGATGTGCTACAAATCGTTCCAGAAAAATCCAAAAACCAGAATGGCATTTTTTGACAATCTTCAATAGAATCATCTGCATGCAACCAATTCTAATTGGATGAGAACATGGACTAATGTTATCCAGCCTCGAAGGGGTATCCAATAAATAACCTATTAAAATAAAAAACAGTATTCCATTATTGATACAATTTTATAAATGCCTTTAATGCAAGGGACTGCTCTTCTTGCTCCCTAAACACCAATACCGTATTCATCGTTCCTAACTGTTTAGTTAATTTATGAGTTTTGATTTCCCTACTCGCATAATAATGGTTAATAACTTCTTCAGGCATTAAGCTAATCCCGAGCCCAGCCTCCACGAAGTTGATTATCCCTTCAATGGAGTTCAGCACAGTGCTTTTATATTGGTTGACTCCTGCATAACTAAGATAGGCCTCAAGTCTTGCTCGAAATACGCATCCCTCAGCGAAGACGACGATCTTTAGCGGCTGCATTTTGAGCAGATCCTTAAGCGCTGGACCCTTGACCGCATTTATAATAACCAGATTTTCCTCCTTTACGTTGACTTCATTTAAACCTGCAACATTAAGCGGGCCGGAAACAAATGCCGCATCAAGGCTAAAACTCAACACTTCGCGGATAAGATCTGCTCTCATACCGGACTTGAACTCAAGCTCTACATCCGGATATTGGTGTTCAAAGCTGGTGAGAATTTCAGGAACTTTGAGTGCCATTGTAGTTTCAATACAGCCCACTTTTATAGTACCACTTACCTTATCTGTACCCATCACACTGCTTTTGGCATCCTCAACCAATTTCACAATTCGTCTGGCATAAGGCATTAACATTCGACCCTCAGCAGTTAGTGTTACCTTTCGAGAATTTCTAACAAAGAATTCCGCCCCAAATTCGTCCTCCAGGCTTTTAATCCTTGCGGTCACATTTGACTGGACGGTGAAAGTAGCTGCAGCGGCCTTGGTAAAGCTCCCGAGATCGGCAACGGCCTGAAAAATTTTAAAGTCGTTGGTGTTCATGGTTATCTATCATAAAAAATGATTCGTACAATCACTTTAAATCGTTTTGTACAATCAAATATGAGGCTTAATTTTGACATGTTAAAAAAAAATGAGAAAATTCTTGATTCACTTTGCTGGTCTGATTACATTTATATTATTGATGGTGAACGTATCAGCCGCAAATCTTAGACAGCAAATAAAAATAAATCCAAAGATGAAAGACACTTCAATTCATTACCGTTCAGTAACGGTAGACGGCCTTAAATTATTTTACAGAGAGGCAGGACCTGAGAAAGCTCCGGTACTGTTGTTGCTCCATGGTTATCCAACTTCCTCTCACATGTTCAGGAACCTGATCCCACAATTAAGTGAAAAATATCATGTTATTGCACCTGACCTTCCCGGTTTTGGCAATTCCTCTGCACCGGATCATAAGGAGTTTAATTATACCTTTGATAACCTTGCAGAGGTTATGCAAGGATTTATAGATCAGCTTACACTAGACCGCTTTGCGATATACATTTTTGACTATGGTGCACCGGTCGGACTGCGCTTAGCAGTTGCCAACCCGGATAAGATAACAGGAATTATATCTCAAAACGGAAATGCTTATGAGGAAGGTCTAAGTAAAGAGTGGGATCCGATACAGCGTTACTGGAAAGATCCTTCACAAGCTAATAGGGATGCCTTGAAGGATTTCGTATCGAAAGAGGCAACTTGGTTTCAGTATCATCAGGGTGTATCAGACCCATCGCTTATTGCGCCAGAGGCCTATTTGTTAGACCAACAGCTTCTGGATAGACCTGGAAATATTGAGATTCAACTGGATTTAGTTAAAGATTACAGAAGCAATGTTGCAATGTATCCTGATTTTCATAAATATTTCCGTAAATACCAGCCCAAATTGCTATTAGTATGGGGAGATAAGGACCCATATTTTCTGCCTGCAGGAGCGGAGGCCTACAAGAAAGATTTACCAAATGCTGATCTGAAATTTTTCGACACAGGTCATTTTGCTCTAGAAACCCATGCAAAAGAGATTGGCTCTAATATTCTGCTATTTATGGGCACTTTACCAAAATAACTGGATAGATATAGAAAACAACAACATCAACGTAACCATTGATTTTATTTGAAGAGAAATATTAAAGCGAACGGGCCATACCATGGGCCTGCTCGCTTTTTGCTTAAAATGTATTAAATTTTATGTGAATATCGTTGCTGAAAAACATTCGTTCAAAGCTAGACTTTATCCACTAAGCACAGCTGATAAGATATCTAAGAATTATGAAGTCAAGCGATATTAGAAAAACATGAGACGAATATCTATCATGGAGGCTACCTACCCTCCTCATTTCCTGAAAAATTTCGCATCTAACTAAGTACTGAGCTTACCAAGATTGAGGCAATTTTTCCGAAACAATCCTATCAAACTCAATAATCTCCTCGACTAAGGCTAATGGCTGTTCCTCTGGAATATAGTGACCAGAATCTTTGATATGCCCGCCGTAAACATCAATGGCGAGTTGCTTGATCCTATCATGTAAATCCGGCGCGCTACCCTTATCTCCCCCCAAAGCAAGGACGGGAATCTTCAGCAGTTGTTGACCAAATACTCGATTCTGTTCCATATCCTCCAACACTGAGCGATAATAACCTAGCATCCCCCTCATGCCCCCTAGCGCTGAATATACTCTTGTATATTCATCAAGATCCAGCTCTGTAAATGTATCTCGGTAATTCAAGGCCTTATTTTTAAAGAACCATTCGATCAAAATTCGCTCTCGACCTGCTAGCAATGCTTCTGGAAGATCAGCAATGGGATTGAACAGAAAGTGCCAATTTCGCCAATTATCAGGCCCAAGTGTAATAGTATCCTGGAGGGTCACTCCCGGAATATTTGCATCCAAAAGGACGATTCCTCTAAGGGAGCTTGCATATAGATGTCCAAAGGCATAGCCGACCCAGGCGCCGATATCATGTCCTACGTAAAGGAAATTTTCAAGACCAAGTTTTTCGACGAACCCATGAATTCGTTCGGCAGTAGTCTGGGTATCATATCCTCCGGGAGGCTTGTCCGAGTCACCCTGTCCTGGAAGATCCAATGCGATCACACGATATTTATTTGCTAAAAGCGGAATAACCTTTCGCCATGCATAACAACTTTGTGGGAACCCCGCCACAAGAAGGATTACTGGTCCCGTGCCCGATTCAAGATAGTGGAGCCTTAAATTATCAAAGCTTATTGAACAATCCTTAACTTCAATTAAATCGATATCTTTCATCAAGCAATAACAGTCAATTAGATTTTAAGTTTGGTTATTGGATTAAAATGAATGTGTCTTATTGCTTTAAGGACTTAAGGAAATTATACAGAAACTCAAAGTGTTTATAAGAAACTGTAACTTCCAAAGCTTACAATGGTTGGGTCTTGTGATTATCGGGATATAATGATAATCCGGTACATGAATAAGATTCAACTTCCGGTTTCTAAGCGGTAAATGCAAAGGGTTTGATAAACCGATGTTTGCTTAACCAAATCTATGCTTCAGTATAAATTGGGCAATCATGCTTTAACCGCTGTTGAATAATGGGATTTCAAAGAAATCCAGTTAATAGCATTTTTTATCTTGATTATACACGTTTTTTGCTTATCAGGAGATAAAGTAATTTTATCAAATTACTTCAAGAGCAATGCCAACGCAGCTCTACATGAACTAACCAACGATATATCAAAGTGTACTATTTTGTTTTTGATTATAGAAAAATTATCGAATTCACATTGAAACTGTAGGAATTCACATTTGGGCTTTTCAGAGGTTTATTGTTTACTAACTTCGATGCAAATTATATGCACTTTAGAACACCGAAATTACTTGTTATGAACATCAAAGTCCCTTTATTGCTGTCAGTACTTATTTGCCAAATTTATTTATTAAGCGCTCAAGAAAAGCCTAAATTTTCGAGCCAGGTTATGTTGATGACGAAGGAACGGAATCCGGAAAAAAACGTTTTGGCACTTCGTTCGATAATCAGCTCAATGAAGCTTGATACGGTTCACAATATGGAGCAAATAGATATACTCCATGGTGAGGTGGCCTTATCTTTTTTACGGTCATCCAATTTAATTAAATTTGAATACTATATCGGCCGGATAAAAAATAAGTTCAATCAGACTTCCTACCTTAACATGGCGGCTGAGAGTTTGTTCAAAAAAGGCGTTCAGCTGAGTTATGCCAATTTCCTAGCTGAAAGGACCGTGAAACTATACGATGCCTACAAGGACAATATACTAGCCAGGCCCACAGACTTTCCTGCCGAGGACTGGGACAGGTTTATGCGTATGGCAGCTTACCCTTACTACGAGACTTATGCAATAACCCTGCACGCTTCAGGTAAAACCGAACAGGCACTGTTTTATGAAGAGAAAGCCCTAAAAAATGTAAAGCCTGAAGATATTTCGCAATCGTCATGGGAGCTCCGTATGGAATTATTATCTAAATTGGGAGAACAGGATAAATTATTCAATATGTTATTGGCACGTGCAAGATTAGGAAAGCTTACCGCAAAAATGAAAACCTTGCTTGAGGATTTGACCGTAAGAAAAATTGGCAATCCTTCTGATGCTTCGCATTTTCTCGATTCAATAGAAAGGGATGGCCGGAGCAACACTGAAAAGGAACTCCTTAAAAAAATGATGACAAATACTCCAGCTCCTGATTTTACGATGTTGAATTTAAAGGGAAATAAAGTAGCTTTAAAAGACTTAAGAGGAAAGATTGTGCTCTTGGATTTCTGGGCCACCTGGTGCGCTCCTTGTATTGCATCTATGCCAGCAATGGAAAAAGCGAGCCGCGCACACCCGGAAGTTGTTTTTTTATTCGTAGCCACTATGGAGCCGGGTGAAGACTCAGCTGTAAGAATCAATTCATATGTTAAGAAAAATGGATTTCCAATGAATGTTTTAATAGATAGTCCTGTTAAAAATACTCAGGAATTTCAAATAGCGAAGGCGTACAATGTTACCGGAATCCCAAGTAAAGTACTTATTGATAAAAAGGGTCAGTTAAAGTTTTTTACGGCAGGGTTTAAAAGTGAGAGTGAGCTTACCAGTGAACTAGATGCCATGATTGCGATTGTTGAAACTCAAAGGTAAGCCTGACCTAATGGGTTATAGTTGAGTACCACAGCATAAAATATTAAAATGAAAATAAATAAATTTTTGTTATCGTTGCTCTTTTTGTTTCTATATTTTCAAGCAGTTGCCGCTCCGCAAGATTTGCATGGAAAGTCCGGCATTCTGCGTATTGAGCCTCAAGAGCATGGAGCAGGGCAGGTTAAAATGGTTTCAGATGGAAATAACTTTCATGTCACTACTGCCGGGGGGTTTATCAAAATTCAATCAAAGCAATCCTTGGGGATGTCAGGCTCAAGACTATATGTGAAAAGATATTTTAATCTTGGTGACACGGTCAACGCTCAACAGGTAACCAGCGGAATGGATCAAGTAATACAAGGTATAAAGATTTACCTTTTGCCAGGACAAGAATATATTATTGAGATTCTGCAGCGTGAAACAAACCTACTTATTTTTAAATATATTATCAAAAGGCCGATCTTAATTCCAAAGGTAAGTTTTTTTGACCCTAATAGTAAAAGTAAATCGCTATGGGATACCTTTTCTGATAAAAATATGAGTGGAGGGTTTAGTTTATCAGCAAGAAACAAAATAAGTTTGAGGGTTGTGGAGCGGAGCGATTTTACAGACCTCAGCATAGACTACAACCTTAGAAACCTTGAAACAAAAGAAGAACTAGTCGGGAAATTTCTTCACGCCTTGGATGAGTTACCTGTTGAAGCAAACACATCATATAGACTCCTACTAAGTTATTCAATACAAAAAGAGGTTCCAGTGGTGGTTTATATCAAGATAAAGCCTTATTGGTATAAATCTGTCATAACTTACGGCTTAATAGGTGTCGTTATGGTAATAATTATCCTACTGTTCATTACCCGAAATATGAGTAAACTGCTAGGAATCTCGAAAGATAGGCAACAACGAATGGAAGATGCTGCGATTCGGCTACAGTCACTACTTAATCCACATTTTACTTTTAATGCGCTAAGCGCTATTCAAGGTTTAATTAATACCGGTCGTATTGAAGATGCAAATTTCTACCTTCAGGAATTTAGTATGCTTCTGAGAAAGACACTGGCAAATAGCGAGAGTCTTTTTAGCAATCTTGGAGAAGAACTGGAAATGATGGGAATATATATGCGTTTGGAGGCCTTAAGATTCAACTTCACCTGGAGTGTTTTGATTGATCCTGAATTACGCCCTGCTGAAATTGAAATTCCAACCATGATTATTCAACCTGTGGTAGAAAATGCGGTAAAACATGGTATTGCTAATCTGAGGGAAACCGGTATATTAAAGATTTTATGTAAGCAGGGAGAGCAAGACCATACGTTTGCTATAATTATTGAGGATAATGGAGTATGGCAAGATGCTAATACGCTTTCAGGATACGGATTGTCACTAACAAGAAAACGCATTGATGCAATAAATAAATTAGACAGGACCCAACTCATAGAACTGGAAATCAAAACGGATTTTGGTACGCAAATTATTATAACATTTCATAACTGGATAAATACATAAAATGATAAGGACAATAATCATTGACGACGAGGAAATGAATGTAAATAATCTTCAAGCATTGTTACATCAACATTGCCCTGAAATTGAGATAATTGCCACAGCACAAAGCGCTCAAGAGGCAAGACATCTGGTCAAAACTTTTAATCCTGAGGTTGTCTTTCTTGATATTGAAATGCCATTCGAGAATGGATTCGATTTTTTGAGGTCTTTAGATAATTTAGAATTTGAGGTTGTGTTTGTAACCGCTTATGATGTTTACGGAATCAAGGCAATAAAGTTTTCAGCGCTCGATTACCTACTAAAGCCTATCAACGTTAAGGAACTCAAAAGCGCTGTTCAAAAAATAATCAGCTCAGTTGGCAAAAAGAAACAACATACGCGACTGGCAAACCTCTTCAGCCTTCTTGAGGATAAACATATCGATGTTCGAGCTAAAATTGCATTGCCCTCTTTGAAAGAGACATATCTAGTACCTATTCATGAAATCGTTAGATGTTTCTCCTCAAACAACTATACCACCTTTTTTTTAACTGACGGTACTGAACACTTAATTTCAAAACCATTATATGAATACGATGAAATGCTCACTCCATACGGATTCATTAGATGCCACCAATCTCACCTTATCAATAAGGCCCATGTAACCCGTATTCTCAATTTGGATTCTGGATACCTAGTTTTAAATTATTCTGAGCAACACATCCCCATTGCTAAGCAAAGAAAGGCTGCAGTAGTTGCAGCGCTCAAATAACTTACTTAAGTCGCATTCAGAAAATGCCTATTTTATGGTAATCCTACCTCCAAATTAGCTGATGAGGAAGTCGATATGGAGTCTACAGAAACATATGCTAAAAGATTGCCGATGAAATAGATTTAGATTATGTATTTAATCCCGAACTTTTAGGGCGGTACATTTTAGGAATAATGCACTATGGCTTTAGAAGGTAGCCCAGTGAAAAGCTTCGATTATCAAATCGGTATCAAAATGGTCATTACAGATGTATTTAATGAGCTTGAAAATCGGAAATTTCCAATTGACCTTTGATACAAATAATTAAGGTTCAAAGCCATCGCAAATTTCGCAAAAACTGGTGATTAATATAAAATACCCTAATAAAGCTATGAGGGATAATACCAGTACAACAAAAAGTCGGTATATAGCAGAATCATTGATCATTTAGGCGATTGTATTCCCGACATTCTGATTGGACCATATTTGAAAATTTTTCATACGTAGGGTTTAAGCTCATTGCATTTTTGATCACAGCTAAAAAGCATACTAATCCACCCTCTAGGAATTATAATATACCTATCGGACAACAGTTGGCTCCGGAGGGCTAAAGGCTTCAATCATCTCAAAAATTATTAATCAATATTGTCAAAATCCGTTTTATATATTGCTTTAATTATTAGCTTAAGATAATTTACATTCTACCCTTGAATCTGGTTAAATTTATATACTGATCTAACAAAAAGTATTTGGATACGAATAAATGAGCAAGATGGTCAATACTCCAAAATATAAATCTTTTTCCTATTATAGTCCCAAACCGTTTTATACTGCGAGAAAAAACGGTATCCAATGTCCAAAATGTTCGGTTCGACGATACCCAATGCTTTTCTAATGATCTGTGTATCCTCAAAATTTGTGAGTTCCACGCCTTTTAAAGTAGTTTTGAATTTTCCGCCCATGGTTATATTTTTAACCGTTAATAGCGTATCACCCTCCCCGTCTGTACCAGAAAATAGTACGGAGCCCTTCCGTTTAAGCGATTCATTGGAAGGATAATCCAATTGCAGTGATCCAAATTGACCGGTATCAAATGCCGCTAAAACATCTACCTTATCTATCTTTAACTTGACAAGCGGATGATTCGGCAACTTTCTGGTTTCGAAATCGATTACTGCCAGAACCTTCTCGTTGGCTAAGAAATCATTGGACATGCTACGTTCACTGGAATTTTTATAAAAGGTAATCTTTCTACGGAGATAATCAAGTTTGAAAAGATAACCTTTAAAAAAATTATGACCAATATAGCCCAGGCAGTCGGGAGTGATATATTTCTGTAAAAACTCATAATTACCACTGGTAATATTTTCGAGATTCTGGTAGGTAAGCCCATTTTTGAACTTCACTTCACGGATGGTATCGTTTACGTTTTTTTTGTAAGACTGCCCACTTGCTACAACACCTTTTCCTTTAACTTTTTTATTTGGCAATTTGATATAATTATCATTTATATCAATGGAAAATTGATTTCCAGTATCGAACATAAATTTCCCAGAAACACCGTTGACTGTTGCTGATATGAATGGAAAAGCATTTATAATTGTTAATGGAAAAACAAGACTATCGCCGTGGAGCTCAGCTGTTTTCTCGAAAACCTGGGCTTTCACTTGACTTATTGAATAACCAAATGATAAATTTAAAAGCAAAAAAAATATTTTGAAACGCTGCATATATAACTATTTATAGAAAACTTTAATTAAATCAAAAAAAATGGAACTGAATCAATTTAAGATGCAGCTGTTTACCGATTAGTCCTAAATCCTTAATTTACACCCCCTAGGTGTGCAAGGAATTAGACCAGTGTCTGTATGCACTAACTGTAAGTATTTTATCATTTATCTTGATAACACGCTTAGTAACTTATTGAATTCCTTGCGCTGTTAAGCTTTGAAAAAGATGATAATGGAGATAACAAAAATGTTTGCTTGATTGGACGGGCTCCTATACCAACGATAGCTACAAAGTTTTCAGCATGTAGGATTATAGTTGGTACTGGATTTGAATTTACAAATATAAAATCACTTTTACATATTCTCTATTTCACAACCGTTGCTTCAAGTTCTACCTTTAGCGTTTCATTTAGTGCAACGATCTGCATCAATGTGACGGTTTGCTTCATGCCATGCTTTGCCACAAAGTCCTGAAAAAGATCAAAACATTTGCTGGTAAACTCCTTAGTGGAAGTAGTGTAAATTGTTAGTCTTACAATATTACGGCATTCAAATCCCGACTTACTTATCACTGTCTCTAGATTCTTTATGGCAAGTGCCAATTGGGTACGCATATCCTCTTTACTCGAAGTACCATCAGGATGTACCGCAGCCTGGCCAGAAACATAAAGTGTACTCTGTACATTTTTAACTTCTACTGCCTGAACGTAGCTCAGTTTGTCCTGCCAGGCCCAAGGACTAATGACTTTTTTTTCCATGGCTTTCACATCTGTTGATTGAGCCATCGCCGGGATTGATAACATTAATAGCAACCCAAAAATTTTAATTGTCTTTTTCATGTTTCTATTCTTATTGTGGAGCAAATTTAAGATACACATTAATGAGTGGATGTGATTTCAATCACATTTATTAAATAACAAATATGTCTATCGGGTGTAGTGGCCCGACAGCTTTCCAGCATTTCTACCTGCTGATCTTAAAGAAACAGCGATTGTTATTGCTTACTGATGAGGTTTAAAAAAAGCGTTGGCCGATATCTATCTTATTGCCATCTATTTATGCCATCGAAGTATTACCCATTTTCCAATTTCTTTTTGTAACGCATTAAAAACCGGTTAGCACGGTTTACAGTCTAATTTTCTAGCATTGAATATTACTTTTATAAATAGATAGATAACTGAAGATTAATTTACCCTCATGTACGATAATGTATTCAATGATACAATGTTGGATCTGATTTTACTGAGATGTGCACTTTTTCTGTAGGTTGATTTGAACCCGATCAGCTTGATATCGCTTATATCTGAAAATCTTTCATCACATAATTTGGGCATCTCACATGCGATTTTGGTCATCTCATCATTAAAATCATATATATTTTCTATCACATAGGTAGCTTTGTTTTAAAACTATGGAAGCAGATTTACAAATGCCTCAACAGTTCTAGAAGTAAGCCTTTGACTATCTACCGGAGAACAGGTAATAGGCAACATATCAACAACAGCTAGAAGGATCATAGGAATCTAAGATTCCCTAGTATCTAAACTCAATTATCAAAACTTTTTTACCTGAGGAGGTATAAAATCACCATCGAGGAAAAAATTATCATGAAAAGAACATTTAATATTTTATTTGCCACAATTGCTCTGATAGCTTGTAATAAGTCCAAGACGATTCCAGCAGCAGAGCAGATTATAAGAATTCCATATCCTGTTACAGAAAGAGGAAATCAAAAGGATATTTATTTCGGTACTGTTGTAGCAGATCCATATCGCTGGCTCGAAGATGACCAGTCGGCGAAGACAAGCAAATGGATTGCCGCTCAGAACAAGATTACCTCGACTTTTATCAGACAGATACCTTATCGCGGTGCGATGAAAGAGCGCATGAAAAGCCTATGGAATTATGAAAAATTTTCTGCTCCTTTTAAGGAGGGTAATTACATCTATTTTCTCAAAAATAATGGCCTGCAAAATCAATGGGTTATATATCGAACTAAGGGCGAGGGATCTAAAGAGGAAATATTTCTCGACCCAAATACCTTCTCGAAGGACGGATCCACCGCTCTCACCGATTTTAGCTTTAGTAGGGACGGCTCATTGATGGCTTATCAGTTTACTGAGGGTGGTTCGGACTGGACTAAAGTAGCGGTCCTTAGAACCGCTGATAAATCAATAGTGGGTGATACATTAGTCAACGTTAAATTTACAACTTTAGCCTGGAAAGGTAATGAAGGGATTTTTTATGGTACCTATAAACGAGATATAAAGGGAAATAAATTCTCTGAGAAAACAGATCAACATCAACTCCAGTTCCATAAGATTAATACCCCTCAATCCCAGGATAAGCTTATTTTAGGGGGAGCTTCTTTTCCAAGAAGATTCATTACTTCAAAAGTCAGTGGTGATGGCCGGTACCTAATGATTACATCAGCGAATTCTAGTTCAGGCAATGAACTGCTTATAAAAGATCTCAGCCAACCGACGTCAAAGTTTTCAACTGTGGTAGGAAACCTATCGGGTAATCACGAGATCCTGGATATCGTTGATGATAAGATATATATTCGTACAGATCTAAATGCACCAAATGGTCGATTAGTAGCTGCTGAAATTTCCAAGCCATCATCTGCGTACTGGAAACAAATTATACCGCAAACCAATGAAGTGTTGCAGGCAACAACCGCAGGGGGTAAAATATTTGCCCACTACCTGAAAGATGCACTTTCCTCCATCCGTCAATATGATCTAAACGGCAAATTTGAGCACAAAATAAAACTTCCTGATATCGGCTCGGTTCCTACAGTTGGGGTGAACGCTAAAGCTGGTGATAAGTACCTTTACTATTATTTTACATCCTATATCAATCCTGGTACCATATATAAATATAATATATCAAGCGGCCGCTCTGAGCGATATAAAAAACCCAGCATACAGTTTGACCCCACCGATTATATATCAAGGCAGATATTTTATACATCTAAAGATGGAACCAGGGTTCCCATGATCATTACCCATAAGAAAGGGATCAAGTTGGATGGGTCAAATCCAACCTTGCTGCATGGATATGGAGGATTTAACATCAGTGTGACCCCGACGTTTGATGTTCGCAATGTTATTCTTTTGGAACAAGGGGGAATCCTTGCCGTAGCAAATCTACGTGGTGGCGGCGAGTACGGAACCAAATGGCACTTAGCGGGTACAAAAATGCAGAAGCAGAATACCTTTGATGATTTTATAGCTGCAGCAGAGTATCTTGTGAGAGAAAAATACACCTCCGCTCAAAGACTCGCAATTGCCGGTGAGTCTAATGGGGGCTTGCTTATTGGTGCATGTATGACCCAGCGTCCAGATCTTTTCAAGGTAGCATTCCCGGGCGTCGGGGTACTAGATATGTTAAGATTTAATAAGTTTACCGCGGGGGAAGGTTGGATATTCGATTTTGGTTCTCCAGAAGAAAGTGTTGAAATGTTCAAATACTTGTATCATTATTCCCCATATCATGCGCTAAAGCAAAATACCGCCTACCCCGCGACACTCATCACTACTGCAGATCATGACGACCGCGTGATCCCTGCTCATTCCTTTAAATTCGCCGCAAGGCTACAGCAGTTTCAGAAAGGGAAAAACCCCGTATTGATAAGAATAGACACACTAGCTGGGCATGGCGGAGCAACATCTACAGAATTAACGATTGAGCAGCAGGCCGATAAATGGGCATTCATGTTTCATAACATGGGACTATCATATCATCTGCTAAAGTAGTGCAGTCATTAGACAAAACCTTTGAGCCAAAATCGTGAGATAAAAAACCCTTTATATCTATAAAAACGACTTATTAAATTTTGGTACCACTGGCGGCTTTGGAGTACTCAATATCATGGGATCGTAGCTGAATTTTGGAAACTGCTGATATGGTTCTTAAACCGCATGAGCGGACTGTTAATCTTTATGAAAAAGCTAGTTGGCATTTAATTTTGACGCCACAATCGGCTTAGTGTTTCACGGGACAAACCAAGATAGGCAGCAAGCATAGCCTTGGGAACGCGTTGCATCAAGGCCGGCTGTTTACGCAGAACAAGCTCGTATTTCTCCTTTGGGGTCGAGGTTAGAAAGGAGAGAATGCGCTCTTGGGAAGCCATGTGACCGCGGTTTGCCTTGTGCAGAAAAAAGTGCTCCATTTTTTGAACCTTGGCGCAGAGGGTTTGGTATCCATCAAGAGACAGGCAATATACATGTGTCTCTTCAATACAATACAAGTCAAGCGATGCAGGCGTTCGGGCAAACCAGGCGGGATAGTCAGTTTCCCACCACTCTTCCATTGCGAATGAGACAATATGTTCCCTGCCCGTTTGATCATGGTAAACCAATTTCAACAAACCCGATATCACCAGGTATACGTAAGGAACTGGGGAACTCTTGGTAATAAGCAATCCTCCCTTCGGGCGGTGTTTAAGGCAAAAATGCATCCGCACAAAATCATATTCCTCATCTGTAAGGGATACAACTTGTTCTATATGCGCCCGAAGCATTTCTTTCATACAGGCAAATATAAAAATTCTTGTGATATAGATAAAGTTCTGATGCCTGAGCCTACTTAGCCATTATTAACTATAGATAACTACGTTGCTTATTGCATGAATTGATCTTTGAAAAAGGGGGAACCGCAAGGTTACGGCTTACCCCCCCTTACCTATTATTTAATAACTAACATTTGCCTTTACCTTTGTATAAAAGAGTGTTGTGGTCGCTTCATGTCCAGAATCTGTTCCAATTACAATCCAGGCCTCACCATTTTCGTTAGACCTGCCTTTGAATTCACCAGACCTGTTTAGCAATTTATAGGTTGCCTCCTGTGTTCCATTTGCAATATGATTGATATAAAAAAGATCTTTTCCAGATAGTGACTCGCTATCCTTATCCAGGTTAAGTCTGAAATATCCGTCTTCCTGGAGCACTTTGATTGGCTCTATTGGTGTGAGCCCAGCCTTGAGGTAAACGTTCTCCCCTGGCGCACCTCCCACGCCAAGCATATTGCTTGGAGCATTACTGGCGAACTCAATTTCCAGTTTTACCGTATACAATTGGTTTGGCTTAAGTCCGGTAACCTTCTTTTTCAAGAACATAAATACATCATCACTTCGGTTAATTGAGGAAAGCCTCAGTGCCATGCTCGTGGTATCCAGGGGGCCAGGTAACTTTGAAATACCACCTCCAATCTCCCATTCTTCCTCCTTGCCTTTAGGATAATCCACGAAATCTATCAGCCAACTGCCTTGGCCGTCTTTAAAATTATCGTTCACGATCGTAGAGTTTGTTTCTAAATCATTGTCGGACTTCTTACATCCTAGGGCTGCAAGAATTATACAGCCCAATAAAATTGCTTTTAATTGTTTCATAACGATTTCTTTTTTTTACAATAGACGAGATTATGCTCTGTAAGCTGCCCCAATTCAGACCGAAACAACCCAAATATGCCGCGAATCGACCATGAACCTATGTGAATTGGTCATTGGAATCGCCTTCCTATCAATTGAACAGAATGGCTAAAAGCTATTTCAGGTGCACTTGGAATTCTGTAACCCCAGTTATGTGATCTTTGTGAATTAATGGGCTAATTATTGTGATAGACAACTGAGTGGCCTATTGATTAGTAATCTTTTAACCAGACCCATCCAGGTAAGCGTATCTTGGCGTTTTCGACGTGTTGCGTCCGCTTGCCAAAATCTTTTAATTTGCGTTGTAAAACACCATTGCTTTAGGCATGATTACAATGAAATTTAGCTTTCAAGCCATTGCAAGAATGGCTGGGCTTTGACCCTGCTGATAATTATTTTCTCTGGAGATTCTATTTTACAAGTAATAAAAAGTTTTCTGTTGAAGTAGTATTCTATATCCTCTATGAAATCCCTGTTCAAAATAAACTTCCGGTTGGCACGAAAAAACTGGTGCGGATCAATCATCGAGTCAAACTGTTCCAGGGTATATGGGACGGTAAAACGCCTGTTTTTGTCAAGTTCGAGATAAACCAGACCATTTAGAGTATAAATAAATGCAACATCTTGAAGCCTGATGGGTATGATCTTTTCCCTATAATTTACCAATATTGTTTGTTTGTAAGCGAGCTCAATTTGGTCTATTACACGCTCCATGTTGAGTGCACGCTGTTCGCCCTGAATCAGATGCTCTTTTAAGCGCAAATATTTTTCGAGGCTTTTTTGAAGCATAGCCTCATCAAGTGGTTTTAAGAGATAATCGATACTATTAGACTCAAACGCTCTTATAGCATATTCATCAAAGGCGGTACAAAAGATGACAGGCACCTCAATACTTACTTTCTTGAAGAGTTCAAAACTTAGGCCATCCCCTAGTTCAATGTCGGAAAAAATAAGTTCGGGCATGGGGTGATGAGTAAACCAATCTACCGCTTTGGATACAGATCCCAGGATGGCCAGAACCTCTATATCGTTGTCGATGGCCAGAAGCATGTTCTTAAGTTCGTTGGCTGTACGAGCTTCATCTTCTATTATAATTACTTTCATGTTTGATCAATGGAATGGTGACGGTAAATTTTTGGTTGTCATTGGCCACACTAATTGGCTTGTCAACCAATAATCTGTATCTTTCAATAATATTTTTTAAGCCCATTCCTGGGCGCTCTACCCTGCATTTCTTCGGTTGAAAATTATTTTCCACAATCAACGCCTTGGAATCAGTGGTGGTAATTGATATACAAAGTGGGTGTTCGGCCGAACACACATTATGTTTAATCGCGTTCTCGATAAGTAGCTGAAGTGAAAGCGATGGTAAATAAAGAAGTCCGTACTGTTTTTGAATACTGATGTCTACCCTAAGCATATTACCGAATCGCTCATTAAGAATATGAAGGTAAGAACCGATAAAACGGAGTTCATCATCTAATTTGGTCAAGGGATGGTCATTGAAGCTCAGTACATAACGGTATACACCGGCAAGATGGATAATGTAATTCTTAGCTGCAGGCTCACTAACCATGGTCTTTAAAGTACTGAGGGAATTGAATAGGAAATGTGGGCTAATTTGCTGTTGAAGGGAAATCAATTGCGCTTTAAGGTGTGCCTGCTCGAGATGTACTTTTTCTTTCCTAGCTATCTTTAGTGCTGCATTGGTAAATCTGATGGAAAAAACGAAGTAACAAAGTAGGCTCAGAAATGTATTTCCAACCAGGTGAATCATCATTTCTTTGGGTGTGCTATAGCCTATCTCGCTGTTGTATAAATGGTTTTGTGGAGCGATCTGGTCAATTGCAATGCCTAATGTAAAACTTGCGCATACGCCAAGTAGAATGCTTAAAGAACTCTTATAAAACCCAGATAGTCTACCGAAGGTATTATTTAGCATGTAACCATCTATTAACCAGCATGCTGCTATTGGAATAAAAACCTTTAGGGCATGGTCAAGAAAATACCACCACTTTGCTTTGCTAAGATCCGGTTGTCCGATAAAAGTTGTAGAAAGAATCATGATCGCTGAAAGGATCAGCAGCCACTTGATCTGGTACTTTTTATACATATTCAAATGTAACACAAAAATATTTTCATTACCATTTTACTATGACCTGAATAAATATTGTATGAGTAATTTATTATCATCTAAACATTTTATAGAAACTCAACCTATACCGCAGGGTGTCGGCGGTCTCCAGTTTCTTACCTGTATCAAGTCCGCATCGCTACCCATAACTTATTAAACTTCTTGCAATTTAAGGAGTAGTCTGCCAAACACTTTTTCGTTCATTTTAGCAGGAAAAGTCTTTTAAGAGAGAAATCCAATAAAATTTTGTTTTAACTCTTATATATAGAGTTGGTAGTTCGCTATAAAGCTCACAGAATCTATCTGTGGCTATTGTTTAATAGCTTTAAGGGCTATTGTATGTTAAATATTGTTAAAGATTTTTTTCATATTTCCAATCCGTTTATTATTATAATTATTCCAAAGAGGCCAATCGGTATAGAGCAAAATCGTTTACCGAGCCATACCCATATTAACCGCACAAACTAACCCTTATGTAAATACCAGTCCTTATCCAATGTGATTTGCAGTCTAAAGTTAAAAGTAGCTTGGATATATAGTTTGTCGCTAATATTCAAATTTATGCTCAAGTTAATCAACTATTAGGATTGTGTGTTGCTATAGGTTATGAAACGTCCAGAATAGTCATTGAACCGACCGTTTTACGGATTAACAGGTTTTAAAGCTCCTATGTGCATATATTCAGCTCCAAGGTTCATTTATGGATGCGTATATACATTTGTAACACACTACAGAAGTGATACAAGCGTTAGACTTTATGGCAAAAACGAAGTAAACATTAGACATCACTTCTATTGCCGAAAAGTTGATGCGAAGAAATTACTGATTAAAACTTTACCCAAGTTTTCTATGTATATTTTCCATAACTTCCGTAATGGATGTTTATCTTCGAGAATAAATTTTTGCAGGTTGAGTTTAGGGAGCCCAAACGAGAAGTTCAGAAAGCTTGGTTAGATGCTTAGCACCTTTAAAAAAGCATGACTACCAATCCTAAACAAAAAGCACACGAATGGTTAACTTTATCCCAGGAGATTAGCCCTGAGATAAAGTCAAGTAAAATTCGTAATGCACCTTTAATGAAAATATCAGAATACAGGCTGCAATGGAGCACAGTTTTTTACAAGTAAATTTTATGGAAATCTTCTAAGTATTTATCAAAAGGTATATGATCGATTTTTGACTGCCAATGAATGTCAAATGTTTTACAGTTAGCCTGAAAGAATATTACCACTATTATTTTAGTGTTCTGAACGCAAATTAGCCATTATTCTTTTTCGCATATACCTGCTGAATAAATTCGGTCATGGTTGTGGGATTTTTCCCAAGTATTTTTTGCAAGGTATCATCCTCTACATCCATTGCCCCTTCGGCCTGCGCCTGAGCCCACATAACGAACATTCCAATATATATTTCTGGAAGTCCGGCACTGGTTAGAATGTCTTTGAAATCATTTATCACCGGAGATTTATATTCGACCTCGCTTCCCAAAGCGATTGAGAAGGCTTTTGCAATATCCTCAAATGACACGGACTCAAGATTGGTTAACTGATAAATCTTGTTCTCATGACCATCTGTAGAAACTACATGCGCAGCTGCCTGAGCGAGCTCGTCTCGGAGTACAAAACTTGTTTTACCTTGTCCGGCTGAAAACAAAATCATTTTTTTATCTGCCACCTGTTGACCTGCGAAAATGGGTATCATTTCTAGAAACATTCCATTCTGGAGGATGGTGTAAAGTAAGCCACTGTCCTTCAATGCTTCTTCGGTTTGCACATGCGAATTTTGGAACTTAGCAATGGCAGAATCCTCAAAGTATGGTTTTCTTACAAAAGAAGTATAGACAATATGTTTGACTGATGCATTCTTCGCAGCATTTATCGCATTAATGTGTTGAATAGTTCTATTTTCAACATCGCCTTTATCGCTGCTTGAAACTAATAAAAGTTTATCAACACCCGCAAACGCATCCAATAATGAATTGTAGTTGTTGTAATCCCCTATGCGAATGGCTATGCCCCTATCTGCGAGTTTTTCCGCTTTTTCTGAATCTCTTACCAAGGCTATGATTTGCGAAGGCTTGATACCTTTTTCTAATAAGTGGTCTATGGCTTTAGAACCAAAGTGACCGGTTGCTCCTGTTACTAATATCATTTTATATTGTTTATTTAGATGCAAACATAGCGGTATTGCTATAGAAAAGATACTTTGTTATTAAAGAAAAGTACTATACTTTTGTATAGTAAAAATTATGGGAAATTTCAGCGATTTAATTGATAGAGATAAGGTGCAGCAATGCCCGCGCCATTATGTGTTGGCATTGACCGATACGATGAATGTTATGAATGGGAAATGGAAACTCCCCATAATTGCATCTTTGTTACATGGTAAATCCAGATTCAAAGATCTTCAGGATAATATAGAGAAAATTACACCTCGGATGTTATCTAAAGAGCTTAAAGAATTGGAAATAAACGGTATTGTTGAGCGTAAAGTTTATCCCCAAAGCCCCGTTTTAATAGAATATGTACTTACGGTATCTGGCCATAATATTACGCGGGTAATCGATACTATGATAGACTGGGGGATGGTGCATCGTAGAGAAATAATTAAAAGCAGGTGGTTATGAATAAAGGGTAAAAGTTTGCCCTTCACGCGTACTAGGTTTTACTTATTAAAATTCAAGCTCATTAGCCCTATTATTATGTACTTTTAGCCTTGAATATTTTAACGCTGGTGAATCTTTTCACTTCATGAAAGGATCTTGCGGTACTGATTTTAAAAACAACTGAGCTTTACAGGCGGAAAGTTTAAATTTCGGTTGGGCACAATTATTAGAGGGCATAAGCAGCTTAAGCAATCTACAATCGTTTATTGTCTATACGCTTTATTTGTTCAAGGCAGCTTTACGGTTAGGGAAAGCGAATCTATGGCCAATAAAGACCAATATTAGCACAAGGAATAGTAATACAAAGCTTGCCCAGGTTACAGGCTCCGGACCAGCAAAATCCAAAATAAGGCCGCCTGTGAATGCTCCAGAAAATACGCCAATATTATATACCGTAACAGTTAGAGAACTTCCCAATTCCGGTGATTTTTTGATGGCATTAATTGTCGCAGTCTGGAAAAGTGAGGGAAGCCCTCCGAAAGATACCCCCCAACAGACAACGGCCACAAAAAAGACCGGATATGTTTGTCCAAATACCGAGATTGCAAGTAATGAAATAGCAGAGAGGCAGAGTGAAGAAAGCAGAGTAATCCTCAAATAGCGATCGATAAGCCTCCCAGTCATAAATATTCCTATTACCGCTCCTCCCCCAAAGAGCAATAGGGCTAACCCTGCACCACCTGGAATACCGTTATAAAGCTGAATTGGATAAAGGTAAGTATAAGAGACATAAATGGCCAGAGAAGTGAGGAATGTTGCCGCTGTCACTAAGCCAACCCCGGGTATCTTCAAGATGTTGAACGATGGCCGAATGCTTGCCGGGTCATTCTTCAGTTTTGGCACACTTAATATAATCCAGATAAAGATCAAAACCATCAAACCTGCCAGTGCCCCAAAGGTAAATCTCCAACCAATTAATTTACCGAGAAATGCACAAAACGGCAATCCAACAGATAGTGCTACTGTACTTCCGCCCATCACTAGTGCGATTGCCCTGCCAATATCTTTTTTGTTTACCATTCTGGTCGCATATCCTGCCATCAACGGCCATAACAATCCCCCAAATCCTCCCGCGAGTATACGTATACCTGCGGTGAGGACATAATTTTGAGAATATGCAGTTATGAGATTGGATAGAAAGAAACCTGAAACAACCATCAGCAACAATGGCTTGCGCGCTATGCCAGCGGTCCATAATGCCCCCGGAATAGCGGTCATTACCGTACCAAGTGCGTAATATGAAACTAGATTTCCTATGCTAGAGGGCGGTTCACCGAGATCTTTTGCCATATCAAGTATGACCCCTGCCGGAAGAAGCTCAGCGAGAATTGCTGAAAATGCAGCAGTTGTTAGGGCAAGCAAAGCAATGAAGGGAAATTTTTCGTTTTTCATTATCATCGACTGTTTATTAAAGTTCAAACCAGATGCCTGGTTGTTGCACGAGGTTTAGGATTCCATAATCCTCCAATTTATTGGTTAATCGTTCTATAGAGTTTGGTGTTTCGCTATACATCGGGGGTTTGTGCATGGAACCAAAGTGGATTGGTATTACTGATTTTGCACCCAATATGTGTGCAGCGACCGCTGCCTGTTCTGGCGTCATTACTGCTTCTATGGGACTCATAGGCCTTAATGGCGGAAAATCAACAATAGGTGCATTGATTGGTAAGAATGCAGCATCAAATGGACCATATTTATTAGCGATACGCCACCAAAATCCGTGGAAAAGAGTATCTCCGGCATGGATTATCCTACGTCCGCCGCACTCCACTACCCAGCTCAATTGGGGATCGCCAAATCCGTCTACAGCAGGCGCTGAACTAATTTTGAATGGCCCCACAATCCGCTCTTCCCATTCCACGAGCATTTCAACGCTGAGATTAGATTTTTTAAATGCCGATTCTGCATGCATAGTCAAGGCTAAATCTTGTTGGCTACCTGTAGCGGCCATTGGACGAAGTACTCTACCGCTATCACCAAGCGCTACGGCAAGTGCTAAAGGATCAGCATGATCTGTATGTAGATGGGTCAATAGCGCGATACTTGCTCGGCCGAAATTTGATGCTATTGGGAACACTTCTTCCTCGCTGCGCAAGACACTGAGCTGCGAGGTGTCCGTAATATAATCTATTAAAAGAGTTTGATCTCCATATTCTATTTCAACTCCGGACCAACCTAAACGGCGAAATCTTACATTATTATATTCCATAGTTTATTTCTTATAATTTATTGCAAAATTGCAGCTAAAAGAAAGTTAATAGATAGGCAGATATTCCCAAAGAATTGGCAATTTTTCCCGGATAGTGATGAAAAGATGGCGGCAGCCTTTAAGTAACTATTATTTTTAGACGCTTGCGATATTGCGCGGGGGATATTCCTTGTCTATTTTTAAAAAACCGGCTGAAGGTCTGAATGTCCTGATAACCGAGTTTATGGGCTATCTCCTTAATGGATAGATTGGTGTAGTTTATCTGCCTCCTGGCGTGAATCATAATTCTATCATGAATGATTGTAACCGGCGAACGGTTAAAGACAGAAGAAAAAAGGTTTGATAGCGTTTTTGGAGATTTGTTTAACATTGAGGCATAGAAAGCGACATCGTGATGTTCCAGAAAATGGATTTCCACTAAATAATTGAATTCTCTCATTAAATCCACCTGAGCAGTTTGCACTGAATTCAAAAAAGTTGTATTCCTAATAATTCTTACCGACAGAATTAACATCCTTTTGAGGATGGATTCCAGCATTTCCTTTTGAAGCACGTTTTTCTCTAACATCTCTGCGCGAAATGTTTTCCATAATATTTCAAAATTCTGAACAGATGCTTGATCCAATAATACTTTCTGAATGTGATTAGGTCCATAAAACAGCAAACCCTTACTTCCCACCTGACTGTCCTGATCAATCATACAAAAGAAGGATTTGTTAAACCGAACCATTCTGGCACTATGAATTTCGGCATGGTCGATTTTATGAAATTCCGTTAGAAAAAGCACTTCATTTTTGAGCACCTGATAATTAATGTGATCTATAGTAATTGTAAGACATTCTCCGGTGTTCCACAAGATCGTCTTATCAGTTAACTGAGGATCAAAAAAGATATTCTTGTTGTTATTATTCAACTCCAAAACAGATAATAATTCGCTCGATTCATTTGTAAAAACCATGGTGTCAAAGATAACCCTGTTTAATGTGGTAATCAAGGATGAAAATTTAAAGAAACAATGCGTACCATCCATCTTATTAATAATTCAGGAGATGGTATAGCACAAAAGTTGTCTGAAGCAATTATTGGTTCGAAATTAAGAAATATCCTTATTATTTTTCTGCTTGATATTTCACTTGAAATGAAAGGGCAGTAATATTTGTTTATGGAAGCAGTTTATGGAAATTCTGATCACTTCCATTTCAATGTACCAATTGGCTACTTCATTCACAAATTCGGTCAGTTCATCAGAAACCACAACATCTCGACCCTAAACGGGCTTACCTTTGCATATAAATGTTAAATACAAAATCAACAACATGAAAAAATCACTTATAATCCTATTTTTAGGAATGTTCTTTTTTACTAAGACATATGCACAGAAATATTTCGGGAAGACATACCCTGCTACACAAAATGTAGACGAATTTTACGATATCGCCGACGTAACCAAGGGTCATACGGTGATGGGGAAAACCGAACTTGCCAAGGGATTTCGATCTTTGGAAAAGACTCAGGCAAAAATAATCGAATTGGCAAGGCAAAAAGGAGCTGACGGAGTAGTTTTCTCTATGGAAGAGGAAGTTTACGGCACCTCAAGCTCAAGCGGGGGCACAGTAAGTCAAAAAAAGGAAAAAAAGACCACAGTTGCTTCGAGTAGCACCACTACTGACCTCAAGGAAAAAAAAATCAGGGCTACGTTTATTAAATATAAATAATATATCACAAATAACTTTTTCATTTCGACAAAGCCGTTTTAAATAGACGGCTTTGTTGTTTATGTCGTTTTTTATTTAAAGAAACACAACTGTCCAGAAAACTAAAAAAATGACATGAATGTATTTCTACTCCATCAAAAAATTATATAAAAAATGGAAAATTATAAAACGGCAAAGGAGTTATTACTAGACTACCTTGAAAATGTTAACAAGGGTAATAAAGTCATTGAGTTGTTTGCTCAAAATGCTTCCATAAAGCTTCTTATCTAAATAGGCTTAGAATGCAGTGGCAAGGCAAGGATGTACTATATGAGTTTCTAAAAGATATACCTCAAACCTTCAAAGGATTTAAGTTAAACAACACGTTGATTCACATGGAACAGCAGAGCAGGTTAGTGGGGAGTATAGTTTAAATTGCAATGTGGTATCTACCGAAAGTGCTTATCAGCAAAATACCTGGGTAGACTTGTTGCTGAAAAGAGAAAAATCAAACGATTAAGCTAAGTTCGGGATACGGTTTAGGTTGCTGCAAGCTTACTACCCAACGGTGCAGAAGGTTTGCAGGTTGAAAAAAATAATACTATACCCGGAATTGACCATATTAGCATTAACGTAGCCAAAATCGATATGGCCAGTGTTTTCCTTCAAGAGACATTAGATGCGGAATCATTTATGAATCTTACAGTAATCATCAGTCACCGTTAGAACTAGAAGGCATTGGAGATACTTTAAATGTAGCACCTCATACCAAACGGTACTCCTGTCGGATGATCAAGATAGGTAATGGGCCGAATATAGAATTATTTGAAGTTCACTCTTTGGACAACGGGAAGCCATAAAGTCAAGCGATCTTGATATGCAGCATTTTGTAATTTACACGGATGATATGATAAGCGCTATCGAAAAATTTCAAAAGCATAAGGAACCGCTCTATCAGAACCAAATGCACTCCTATTTCTTTTAGAAGCAGGAGACCGAAATTATTTCTGCTATGATTTAACCCCTTGGGGCACTGCAGTTGAGTTTAGTACCTAGCCAAAAGGAATGCCATATGAGTCCCAAACCAATTTAGGGAGGTTTAAAAGAGGAAACTAAAATCTATTCCGCAGAAAATCAATCTTCAGATAAAAACTGCCATAAGTTTCTAATCAATATGAGTTTATCACAAGATTGAAGTAATAACATTGGGTAAGGTTTTGTCCTAGTACGTTGGCAATATGGTAAATTTTCGAAAGCTATCTAAATTTCTTAGATTTTATTTGGAACAATCATTCCGTTTATATTATCTTTGCGGAACGAATGTTCCGTTATATAATAAATTTTAAGAATGAAGAAACTAGAAAACAAAGTAGCCGTGATTACAGGTGGCAATTCAGGAATAGGCTTTGCTACTGCAAAAGCTTTTATTGAAGAAGGTGCTAAAGTAGTTATTACCGGCCGCAACCAAGATGCCCTTAATAAAGCAGTTGTTGAGCTTGGAGAGAACGCAGTGGCAATTCTTGCTGATGTTTCAGTAATTGGTGAAACTATCGCGATGGCGGAAAAAGTTAAAAGTATGTATGGTAAGGTGGATATCCTATTTGTAAATGCAGGTGTTTCTTTTTTAGAGCCGGTAGGTCAGATTAGCGAAGAAACTTATGAAAGGATTATGGACATCAATTTCAAGGGTGCAGTATTTACAACAGAAAAAGTACTTCCTTTACTATCTTCTGGCGCATCGGTAATCCATCTCTCTTCAGTAAGCTCATTTGCCGTCGGTTCAGGGACTGCCATTTACGCCGCAAGTAAAGCGGCTCTTAATGCCTATAGCAGAACCGCTGCTATTGAACTTGCCAGTCGTCAGATTAGGGTCAACGTTATCAATCCGGGCATGGTTAATACTCCACTTGCTGGGAAAGCTGGGATCCCTGAAAAGGCACTTGATGAAATTAAAGCATATTTATTATCCAAAATGCCATTCAGACGATTTGCCCAGCCTGATGAGATTGCAAAACTTGCGGTTTTCTTAGCATCTGATGATGCATCATTTATCTCTGGAGCTGAATACAACATTGACGGTGCCCAGACCGTAAATGAACCTTTTAGGGCTTAGTAAAATTACTATATTCGGAACTTTTGATTCCGAATATAGTAACTTCGCCTGCAGTATTAAATATAAGCTATGGCTAGAACAAAAGTTTTTGATGAAAAGGCCGTTTTGAACAAGGCGATGAACCTGTTTTGGGAAAAAGGGTATAATTCCACCTCTGCTCAGGATCTTGTAGATGGCTTAGGTATAAGCCGTTCGAGTATGTACGATACTTTCGGAGATAAGCATTCGCTTTTTTTGAAAGCCTTAATACAGTATCGCAGGGAAAGGATTGATATTGGTATAAAAGAAGGATCAGAAACGGAAGATGTAGAAGAATACATTCGTAATATCTTTGAATTTGTAAAGATCGAAGCCTCACTTGAAGATAAGTCTAAAGGCTGTTTTATGGTTAATACAGCTGTTGAACTAGCCACTGTTGATACCGAGATTGCTGAAATTGTTAACGCTATTATGGTCGATTTTGAGGCTGCGCTTGTAATAGCCATCAAAAAAGGTCAAGATAAAGGGGTTTTTACCTCTAGTCATTCTGCTAAATCGCTAGCAAGGTTTGTGTTTAATTCCTCAAATGGCCTGCGGGTTACCGTTAAGTTTGATACCAATAAACAAATGTTTGACGACATTGTTAATGTATGTCTTTCAGTGTTAAAACCTTAATGCCCAGTCAAATCCATTCGACATGAAACAAATTGGTTGGTGCGTGAATTGTGGTCCATTATAAGATTTAATACACTGACACAAATTTTTTCTGCAGCATATGCACAATCACTCTATATAATTCTTTTGTTGAACTGATAATCCTTTTCAGTTCATTATTTAAGTCTATCCCTTGACATAACCGATACTTCTGGCCTAAACAAATAATATTAAGAAGTTAAGTTATCGCACAAAATTTTGCAAACAATTGCCTCAAATTGCTGATTATTCCTACCCATTAAACTTAACTGCCACAATTTAATTGGTTTGCTTGAGCATCTACTATTATTTATCATTGTTTTGTTGGTGAGTTAGTTTAATTGTTTCGCGGTGTTCCCTACCCCAGCTGATAAGGTTATTGATTAAGGGATATAGCGATTGGCAATAATCCGTCAATGTATAGGATACTTGTTTAGGAAAATCCGGGTCCTCGGTTCTGCTTACTAGGACATTCAATTCCATGATCTGTAATTCTCTAGAGAGCATTGCAAAGGATAAGCCTGGAAGGTAACGTGCAATTTCACGATAGCGGTGCTGACCGTTGTATATGCTGATGATAATCTGCATCCGCCACTTTCCGGTTAATACATATAAAGCATCCTGGGCAAATTTTATATCATCTTGCTGTTTTACGGTACAAATGTAGCCATCCATTGTCGAGTCTGAGTGTGTGCTTAAATCCATTATAGCAGGTGCAATTCCAAAAAAAGTTATAGGTATTTTTGCTAAAATAATCACAATAACTGAAGCGAAAATTGAATTAAAAAATTATGACACAGATATTTAAGACAGATTACAGCCAAATGACTTATAACACCTTTCAAGTCGCCCAAACAGGTTCTGTTATCGAAGTTACATTCGATAATGGCGAAGTAAATGTATTAAGTGGTTTGATGATAAAGGAACTTACCAAATTTTTGAAAGAAATTGCTAAAGAGCAATCTATTAGAGTAATTGTTTTCCAGAGTGCAAATCCATATTTTTTTATAGCACATGTCGATATTAATATTCTTGAAGAAAAAGAAATACTTGAAGAACTTGGTCTTGCAGCTCCAGAAAATATTAATCTTTTTCAGGCAGTAGGAGAAATGTTAAGGAATCAACCACAAGTGACAATTGTAAAATTAAAGGGAATAGCAAGAGGAGGAGGTGCAGAGTTCGCAACCGCTGCTGATATGTGTTTTGCTTCTAAAGAAACCGGTAAACTTGCCCAATGTGAAGCATTGATGGGGATAATTCCCGGAGGAGGAGCCACCCAATATCTTTCTTCGAAGATGAGCAGAGCACGTGTTTTGGAAATTATATTGGGGGGCGATTTAATGGATGCAGATACTGCGGAGCGATATGGGTGGATTAATCGATCGCTACCTGAAAAGAAAATAGATTCATTTGTGGATGCCTTGGCACAAAACATTGCCTCACTACCCGAAGGCGTTACAGAAGTATTGAAGAGGGTTCTCCCACCTAGTATGAATGTTGAAGGATTCAAATCTGAAAATGATGGATGGGCGGAATTGGCCTTCAACCCAAGGACTGCGCAAATTATGAAATCAGCAATGGAAGAAGGCGCCCAGACAATTAGCGGTGAGCTTAGATTAGAAGCACTCTTAAGGTCTATTAAGTAATTAGTGTAATGCAAAACAGCATTTCGATGAATGAGGTAATCGGAATGCTGCTTATTATTGTTATTTATGAGCTCTGGTAAAAATTAATAAATACTTTTGCTTACCAAAGATTGATAATTTCTTTACGAACATAGTTCAATATATATATCATTATCTAAGGGACTTATTCATCAAAAATGTTTCAAGAGCAGGGTTGTCGCACGCTCGCTATCATTAATTTTAACATGCGTCATCATCATCACTTTTTATAAAACTGGTCGTGCTCTGCGGAGAAATCTAGGTCGAGTAAAATTGGTCATTGCTGTTTTATTCGAAGGGGAAGAGTAAAAATCACTCCATCGAAACACTTCATCTTTTCGAAGACCGCTAATAGCTTATCGACTAAATTTGTACTGTTAAAGGACTTATAATATCCCCTATGAGCCAGCTCTATAAACGAAAGCGGATAAACGACAAAGAATAATTTCAGTGTTACCCCTATCTCTAGATAAAAACGTAATAGACTCTATTTCAGCATCATTTCTTAGACCCGTAAAGGGAAGTAAAATTCTTTTGAGAAGACTTAAGTCCAAATCATCACTACTGGTAAGAAAACGAATGTTATGCAAATACATAAAGACTTACAACTCCATCTGCCCAGAAGTATAGCCGTAGCTGTTTGAATCAAAGACAATTTTATTTTAAAATTGCATTTCTGATTCAAAATATAAATTATTTTTTTATATAATTTCCAAACTCAGTAGTGGTTTGAATGGTAATGGGCTGTCCCACAAATTTAGCCTGAACATTTAATTTTTCGAGCTGAGGAAAATAATGCTTTGATTGCTCATGTAGAACAAATTTAGAAATAAGTTCAAATTTATCTGCATTAAGGATAGCAACTTTTACAGGTTTTTCATTAACGGTTTGCAACTGCGAAAGTTTTTTCTTCTTAGGATTAACACTCATATATGTTCTGCAATCCTTCATAAAAGCAACATCCTTACCCAATGAAGTTGCATCGAATTTATAACTAATTACCAGTTCTTCAGAGGTTTCTTTTTCAATCCTATAACTTGCGTCATCAATTTTTGGATATTTTTGCGCTTTCGTTCTTTCTTTACGGAATGAGCTGATTACACCTTTTGATGGAGATTTCCCATTAACTGAACGAACTGTCCATTGTTCTTCTGTTGGGCTTGAGGGGTCAAATTTAGCCTCAGTAATAGTTGTTTTGCCACCAGCAGTCGTAGATTGTTTAATATCATAAGCATACCCTTCAGGCACTTTAACAGTCTCTAAATCTAATATACCCTGGTCAATGCCGTGCTTAGAGAGGACTGTCACAATAGCTGATTTTTGAGCGGATACGGATAAAGAGATAATAATGATACTATTAAATACTAAAAGGAATGTAAAGGTCCTAACAGCGAAACCAGGCTTATTTTCTTTAATTTTCATGTTTTTACGAATTTTGTTTAATCTCCAAAACTAGTGTGTATCTAAACTTCCGTATTCGTTTAATACGCCAAACAGCCAAAATTTCCAGTGAAAAGCCTAATAGCCCCTATTGAACTCGGCATGGCTGTAATCTCATGTAATTAATATAGTCAATACAAAACTGCAACATAGGAACATGCAGGATGTATGGATTTAAACTTCAAACCATTTAGGCTTTGGACTTACATCAAAATAAAATGATTTTATATGAATGTATAATGAGTTGGCTAGGAGTACCTGTGAGTGAAATAGCCCTTATAAATTTGAAATCCCGGCTACCTATTAGATGTTTGTGGCACTTAAGGTAATCAGGATTTAAGATATCCAAATAAATGCATTATAGTTGGCACATTAATAGTGTAAAGTATAACAGACTATTAGATATATAAATGGTTTTTAGATTAAAAGTTACTTAAATTTCATTCGGCTGAAGCACGCAGCTTTTGCAAGTAATTTACCTTCAAACGAATTGCCACCCCTTTAGATTTGGCTAAGTTCATTACAATATAAAGTGAGTTTTTGAAGATGAAGATTGTTTTATATGACTCACACACCATGCTTTCCTCAACGGCGTGCTGAGATGCCTGTTGAGGAAAAACATTGTAGATTATAGACTTACAAACAATAATAATTAGGCTAAATAAAAAAATTTAACCATAGCGAGATGCCGCATCTAAAGAAAGAATCGAAACTTATCAGAGTACCGTTACCCTGAAACCGATCTGGTATTGGTTACTTTTGAAATCACCTTCAATGAGTTTGTTAAGACTTTTATTTCCCCAATTATATCTAAAGTACAAAATACCCAAATCAATACCCGCGGTATAAGAGATACCTATCTTTGAGTCGAAAGCTCGCTCTCCATTATTTAACCTAATGTTATTACTATTTCTGATAGCATTAAACTGTGGCCCAGCTACAGCTGAAAAAAGTTCTCCAACATTTACTTTGGCTAAAACTGGCATTGAAAGCATCTTGATGAACTTCTTTCCCTCACTGATACCGTTAGCTTGATCTTGGGATGCAGGGTTAAATCTAACTGCTGACCTGCCGTAAAGTCCCTCTAGCTGTATTCCTACATTTTTAGTAAAATCGTAGTATATGTAACCACCGAAATTATAACCGAAAGCACGCTTGTCATTAAAGTTGAGCCCTGATGACTTATTAAAATTCACTCCTCCCTTAATACCTAAATGGAGTCCCTGGGCATTTAGGTTCAGCGTTAGAAATAGTAGAGCAACCCAGCTAAAATTAATAATTGATTTCATTTCTTTTTTCTGCAAATCAAGTCGCAATTTCTGCAAGTCCAGATTCTTTTTCGCTCAAACGGCCAAATTTAGGGCGGAACAGAACAAAACAGCCAACCAACGATGGCGATGGCAGGTTAGATCAGAGAGCAAACATAGAAATTTAAAACATCAGGTATTACCGAAGATAGTGATTAACAAAACAAGGTACTCTTACTCGCCAAAATGTAAATTTTATAGTGAGAAGATTTTATTGGCTTTATTGGAGATTAAATTTTGTCCATTGAATGAACTAGTAAGTTTCGGAATATTTAGCATCATAATTAACTTAACTGTTGGGTTACGATTAAATACAATTATCTAAAATTACGTCGGTATTTATGATGGTGTTTTGGCACAATACCCATTCCTAAACGTAGTTAAGCTCCAGAGATACCTTGATAGAATACCGTCTCCTACATGCTTTGAAAGCTAACAGAAGACGAAATTGACTCATTTATTAATTGAAAATATGATAACTTGGCGCATATAATCCAGCTTCAAATAAAAGGTGATATTGTACTCAAAGCTAACATTAGCTAAGTGATTTGGAATCGCAAAATTAATGTGCATAACTCTATTTGATGGGTTATCTTTCTTTATCATGAATACTTTTAATAAGCCTGAGTTCATTATAAACAAGAGATTGCCTCATTTTTAAAGATAAAGCATATTTTTGGACACCGAAAAAATTGCAAATTTTTAAGGGATCGTACTTCAGATTATCAAGACTTAAGATAGAATTGAATTCTAGCGAAGCTCAAAACAATAAAACAAAAATGAAGAAACTGGATAGAAAATTTGAATCAATTGGCTTTATTTCGTGTAGACCATATTTATGACATAGACTTTAACACCATCAAACTGTCTACCTACATTTAATAACAAAGGCCCTCAAATCTACCATTTGACCATTCTCAAACCTCCATACATCACAGTATGAGTATTCTGCCCAATCACCGCTTTCGCTTTTAATCTGTATTGATCCAATTGCTGTAACAAAATCATTTTCTGCAATTATATCAATTAAGGTAAATTTAGGAGGCTCTATATAAAATTCCTGCATATAGTCTCTAACTGCTTGTTTTCCTGTAAGAGTTTTCTCGCCTACAAACTCCCACCTTGTAGTTTCGGCGCAAAACCCTAAAAATGTTTCATATTCGCCTGCTGCAATTGCCGCATTTCCTTTGATAAGAGTCTCTTTATTTTTCTTGGCATTCATTTTTACTTCTTTAACTATTTGTACTACTTGATTGATAACTACCTAAACTGTCCTCTGCTCGCTATATAGGTTAAATACTGGGCTTGCATATAATGTTAGGACATAACCATCTCTATGAATTTATATAGCATTATCTTTCAGCTATGAAAATCGAAAATGAGTTTACTAATTTTATAAACATAACGTTTGATAGAATAGTTTTCAGATTAGCTTCCAAAGTCATTCGATCATACAAGATAAGTTCCGATAATTTTTAGGATTCAATATTGCCATAATATTAGCTTATTTTTCTGGCTAACATCATCAGCGGGGTAATAATAGCGCTGGCTTATTTTATTATGTGCTTAATAGGTTTTCCACTTAAATTTTTTCATTATGAATTTTGAATCAGGATTGCTTTAATAACCTGGGTTCTGATCAAGCCTGGCACCATTATTTCGCTCAAGTTCAGAGGCTGGAATTGGCCACAAGTTATACGTTGGCAATATATCAGCATAATAAGGATTGTATTTCTTTACTCTTTCAAAAACAAGCCCCAGTCGCATCAGGGTAATTCTTCTTTTTTCTTCCGATCCTAATTCCCGCATACGTTCATCTAAAATGTAATCAATGTTCACATTTGCAGGTAATACATTAGCTGCATTTGCGCGACTCCGAACTGCATTTATATCTGCTGCAGCATTACTCAATTGGTTTAGACTTAAATAAGCTTCGGCCCTTAATAGATATGTTTCGGCTAACCTAAACATGTATTGGTCAGCGTAAGTACCACCAGCACTAGCCTTCAATGTGAGCGTCGCTTTGTTTTCAAACATTCCATCTGGATGATCGCCCGGGGTTGTAATTTTGGATTGAAAAGGATAAAAATCTCTTCTGGGTACTGTGATGCCTGCCGGGGGATTTGTGGTTGAAATAATCTGACCAAAGCGTGGATGAGAGGGGTTTGTCACCTTAAATTCTCTGACGAAATTGAACGGTGCATTTCTAAGATCATTGTTGAAGTCACTTGCCCAAATCGCATCAGAAAAATATTTAGTAGGAATTGCCCATCCAATACCTCTTCCACCTGAATAATCACTGATGGGATAGAGAAACGGTTGAATGGTGCTACCGGATAACCTGAAATTAATAAATTGTGGAGCGAAATGTCTTTCCATTTGATATGAACCTCCAATACCTGTTGAGACGGTGCTGCCACCAGGTACATCGGTTTCAAACTGAATAACCCATAGGGATTCTTTATTGGTGCCATTTTTCCTGTTTTGATTACCTTGCTGGAAAAGATCCCAATACACGTTTTTAGTCACATCAGATTGTTTTATACCAAATCGAGTTTTCATCAAAGCTACATTTGGATTATTAATCACTAGGGTTGAAGCATCTACCGCATTTTGAAACTGGCCTGCCGCTAGGTAAACTTCAGACAGTAAATGGTTAGCAGCAAGGTTATTTATTTGGCCATCCTGTACCGCATTTATAGCAGGCAAATTAGAAGCAGCAAACTTCAGATCGACGATTACCTGATCTAATACCGCGGCTTTAGTTGCTCTTGTGAAGTCTGTTTTGGGAGAAAGCACTTCGTTTAAGTTTAATGGAACGCCACCATATAAATATGCAAGGGTACGATAAGCCATCCCCCGAAAAAATCTGGCCCTGGCTTCCATCAATGTTTTATCGGAAGCAGACATCGATGAAGCTGGAATTCTATCAATTATCGTGTTGGACTCGGCTACAATTTTATAAAGTGATACCCAGTGAATTAATGGAATTTCCGTACTCAAGGGTGAATAAGCTGCAACCATGTTAGTATGCCTGGTTGTAGAGGGCTGTCCATCAAAAATTAAATCCGTTCCGAATACATAATCGAATGGTCTTTGTTCACCACTCGTGTAAAATTCGCTTCTTATACGGCTGTATAGATTATTTATTGCTGCATCAAAGTCTTTGGTACTGATATACGCATTTGAGGTACTCAAGAAATCAAGCGGCTCTTCATCGAGAAAAGACTTTTTACAGGAAAAACTGATACTAATTAAAACACATAATATTATGGTAATTTTTCTCATCTTTTTTTGTTTAAAATGTAACATTAAGTCCTGCAGAATAACTTTTAAAAACAGGACGACCATCATTGGTCAATCCTTGATTGGTTTCAGGGTCCCAACCCTCCCAATTTGTCCAAGTAGCGAGGTTTCTACCACTGATAAATACATTAAGGTTTTGCAGTTTCAATCGTTCAATGAATTTCCCTACAAATTTATAAGATAGGGACACGTCTTGTAAGCGAACGAAGCTCCTGTTTTGATAAAGCGATGGATTTAGCGTAGCCGATACGATAGATCTTGGATATTTTCCTCCTGGATTATCTGGTGCCCAGAAGTCTATACCGCTGAGATAGTTATCGCGAATACTATTATCATCTCTAATTTTACGAGGGGTATTACTCGCTAGCCAGGAGCGATTCCCACCTTGGATTGAATTTAAGAATACTGTTAATGTAAAGTTTTTGTACTGGAAATTGTTCAACATGCTCAATCTGAAACCGGGATTGGATGTCCCTAAAATGGACCTATCGCTTGCATTTATGACGCCATCTCCATTTTGGTCAACAATTTTATATGTGCCGGGAGAATAGCCCGCTGGAATTTGTTCGCCAATTTGCCAAATACCATTTGTTTGATAATCATATATTACCCCTGTGGTTTGCCCGATGAACAAACCCGACTGCGGCAGGTCATCCTCAATACCATCACCATTTTTATCCCCTAAAAGTTTAACGACTTTGTTTACATTACGTGAAAAATTTAATGCTGTGGTCCACTGGAACTGTTTAGTTAAGATATTTTTGGAATTAAACGACAACTCAATCCCCTGATTATCAAGCTGTCCTACATTGGTCAAAATATTTGTGAAACCTGTAATATTGGGGATATTGACCAGATAAAGAAGATCAGTGGTTTTGGTATCATAGTATTCAACAACTCCTGAAAACCGGTTGTTCCAAAATGTAAATTCCAGTCCTAAGTTCAAACCCCTGGTTTTTTCCCACCTTAAATCAGGGTTAGAGAGGGAATTGACCTGCTGACCGAATTGCGTCGAACCCCCGTCCCCAAAAATATAAGCGGCATTTACATCCACATTTGCTAATGAAGAATACCTAGTGGTTTGATTACCTGCTACACCGTATCCAGCTCTAAGTTTCAGATTATCTACCCAGCCCACTTTAAAAAATGATTCCTTAGAGATATCCCATCCAAAAGATACAGAAGGAAACACTCCATACTTATTGTTTTCTGCGAAACCCGAAAACCCATCCCTTCGTATGGTTCCCGTAAATAAATATCTACTATCAAAATTATAATTCAAGCGAAACATTTGATAGTTTAATGTTTCTTTCCATGCATTTGAAATCGCAAACCTGTTGGTTCCCTGTTGGAGGTTATTATAACCTAATGTCAATCTTGAAAACCCAGTGGCGTATGCCCTTGTATAACTATTATCCCGTTCTATAGCCCCATATAATAGTGTACCTGTAAAATTGTGCCTGTCAATAGCCTTATTATAGGTCAATAAGTTATCGAAGGTATAATCGTAATACGTCGTATTTTCTTTTGAGGCCTGCCCGGTAAGGTTGGCATCATATTGGTTTGAAATGTTTTTAAGCTCGATCCTGTAATTATTTCCAAAATTTACTTTGTAGCTGAGGCCTTTAAGTGGTAGTTGGACAGTGGCATAAACATTTGCAAAAAAATAGTTTTTACGGTCAAAATCTTTGGCCTGATAGCTCAGCAAAGGGTTTGTTATATTTGTATTGTAAGGATTAATAATCAGATTTCCATTCGCATCATATGGTAGGCTTAGAGGCGACATTCCATTAATTGTTGCAAAAGCTGGTTCTACGCCATCCTCATTGACAAAACTTCCAAAAGACTGCAGGCCTATAGTTAACCAGTTTGTTGCTTTTGTTTCGATGTTTGCCCTAAGGCCCCTTCTTTTAAATAGGTCATTATTTATAAAACCTGCGTTTTTAGTAAAGTTTCCCGATAAGAGGAAGGTTAGTTTGTCGCTTCCTCCAGATACGCTCAATTGATTATCGAGGATAATACCTGTTCTAGTTGCCTCCTCATACCAGCTAAAGTTATTAGGAAGAATATTTCCCTGCGCGTCTTTCATTGATAAGTCTACGAAACTGGCCAGATTAAAATTGGGATTTGCTTGCGTATAACTCGGTGCAAGAAAGGCTTGGTCGTAATATAGGTATTTAATATGGTCAAGATATTCATCTCTGGCCATTGGCTTTAAAGCAACATTTGGTTCTTGTGTTGCATATTGAGAAGAGAGAGAAATCCGAGTTTTACCGATGGTTCCTTTCCTGCTGGTAATTAGAATAACACCATTGGCTGCCTGCGCCCCATATACCGCTGTAGCACTGGCGTCCTTTAACACATCAATTGTTGAAATGTCGTCGGGATTGATGGATGTAAGGGAACCATTGTATTGAACGCCGTCAAGGATAATAAGGACGTTTTGGTTTCCACCTAAGGTGTTCTGCCCCCTGATGCTTATTGCTGGGGTTGCGCCAGCACGATTTACCTGACCAACATTTAAACCGGGAACGGTACCTTGTAAAAGATTAGCGATGTTTGTAGTAGGCGCATTTCTAAAGTCGTCTAAATTTGCTCTAGCAACTGAGCCGGTAACATCAGCTTTTTTTTGCGTTCCATATCCTACTACAACTACTTCTTCCAAGTTAGCCTGACTGGTTTTTAATGCGATATTTATAACCCTTGCACTACCAATGGATTTCTCTTGAATTTCGTAACCGACATAGGAAAATACTAAAATTGCTTGATCATCTGGAACTGTGATTTTATATTCACCATTATTATCTGATAATGCAGTTAACTGGCTGTTTTTGATTTTAATAGTTACACCAGGTATTGGGGTACTCGTTTTTTCATCAAGCACTCTACCGCTTACGACAAAATCATAGAATACAGGAAGTCTCACTTTACCTGTAGACGCATTGATTTTCCGGTGGGTAGTACCATTCGCGTGGCCATTTGAAATAAATGCAACCAGAATAATGAACTGCAAAAAGGCAATGCTCATAATTTTAAGGAGTAAAACTTTTTGCTTCATAATATTTAATTAATTTATTTTTAGAATAGTTATTTAACATTGACATCTTGAATCCGCTTTCCTGTTGAATCTTTATAGATTGAATACTGGATATAGCATTGGAAAAAGAGCTTCGGTAAAATCTTAATGCTACAGAAGCGTCTTTCCAATGTTTCATTCATTTATATCATTAAGGAGATTTAATTTTTTCCATTGAGTTTTTTAATAAGGTCTATTTCATCCTTTCGGTACGGCGTTCCGTCGGGATTGAAAATTTCATGGAACCATTCTATAGGCTCACTTCCATCAGCAAGGGGAGTGTCCCAGGCGAACTTGGTATTTGTTTTTCCAGCTACAAAACCCCAATTTATTGCACCAACATTTTCCTTTTTTAGCAGGGGAAGAATATTTGAAAAGCGACTGTTGCGCGTTCGTGCCATATACTCTGTACATATCAATGGTTTACCAGTGGCTTTTAGCAAATCTATGGTGCGCTGATGCCAGTCTGGAGCTTCGTAATTATGATAGGTTATTATATCAGAATTTGCAATCTGCAAAGCATTAAGTTTTTCAAAGCCCCAGCTCCATAAGCCAACAGTCAGGGGTTGAGAAGGATTTACAGCTCTAGCCCATTCAATTGTTTTGGTAAGCAATGGAATTGTAGTTTCCAGTTTTCCGCTATTTCCTGGCTCGTTATATAAGTCCCATAATAGAATTCGTTTGTCGTTTGCATAGCGGTTTAATACAGCTTTTACATATATCTCTAGTTCCGGGTAATTGGCTTTTTCTTTATAGTCGGGGTCGCCCGGGTCTTGTAACCAACCTGAATTATGAATACCTGTCTTTACTTCTGGCTGCTTACCAATTGCTGATGTTTTGTTCCAGCAATCATCAAAAAATACAAACATTGGCTTAATTTGGTATTTATCAGCCAGCGTTAAGAACTGATCCACTCTTTTAAGAAATCCTTCGGGATCTTGTTTATATGCCTTGCTGTATAAAAACACCCTTAAGGTATTGAAACCGATCGCATTCGCCCAACCAAGTTCTTTATCTATCAAATCGGGGCTAAAAGTGTCTGCCTGCCACATTTCAAGCTGGTTTATGGCATTAGTTGGGATGTAGTTAGCACCGGTTAACCATTTGTGCTTGTCGTACCATTGATTTGCTTTTTCCGCAGACCAGACCTGTCCAGGTATTTTTGCGGCTTTTTGAGCGAACACATTACTAGTGATGATTAAAGCTATAAGGCCGGGAAAGAAAATGTTTGTGATCTTCATGTATTTTAGGTGGGATATGTTAGTTTTTGCTTGATGGTATAGTCAGGGAAGCGCCGGTCTTAACAGGCACTCCAAAGTTTGGCGTTCCGTCTTTATTCCATGTAAATTTTTGAGCTCTCGGTGAACGGAACCTTCCACACCCTAGACCGGGCTTATCATTTGCATGATAGAGAATCCAGTCTTCTAATCCATCCGGTGATTTAAAGAATGAATTGTGTCCAGGCGCATATACACTATTTTCTTCAGATTTTTCAAATATTGGCTTAGGATGTTTAATCCATGAGGCTGGATTCATTAAATCACTATTAGCACTCGCTGAAAGCATTCCAAGAGCATAAAAGTCAGTCCAGCACCCGCTTGCTGAAAACACAATAAAAGTTTTGCCATTGTGTATCAAAAACTGTGGTCCTTCGTTTACATCAACTTGGGAAGGATTGCCTGCCGAATTTAGATCACCATGTTTCTCCCAATCCAAAGTTGGAGTTGAGATTTTAACCCTTTCTGAGTCAACCGTCCACGGATTTTTAAGTGTGGCAATAAAAATCTCTTGTTTACCGTTTTCATTTCCCTCCCAACCTGACCAAACCATGTACAGCTTGTTTTTAAATTCAACAACATCACCATCAATTGCCCATTTATTAGTTTTATCGCTAATTTGACCCTTAAAGATCCACTCGCCCTGCATTGGGTCAGTAGATGAATTTTCTAAGACAAACATTCTGTGATTATCATTTTTGCCATCGTCCGCAGCAAAATACGCATACCATTTTCCTTGGAGGAACATTACTTCAGGCGCCCAGATTTCTTTTGAATACGGACCGGTCTCGGGTGCCTTCCAGATTGTTTTATGTGGTGCATCTTTTAAGCCTTGCAAACTTTTGCTCTTCCAAAGTTCAATTCGGTTGCCTGTTGTATGGGTATAATAGTAGTAACCATCCTTATAATAACTATACGGATCCGCTCCAGAAGGAAGAAGTGGATTTGTGAAGGTCTGTGCATGTGCAAGGGAGGCCAAAAAAAGAAATATCGACAATATAATTTTGCTCATAGAAGTAATATATGTTTAGGCAAACAGGATACCTGATAAATAATGGGATACATTTTTATAATTTGGTTAGTCATTTAATCAAAAATTTTTGACAAAATGAATTATTCAAATATGATTGATTTATTAATCTCATTATGCCCTAAATAATTCAAAATTTACCCTTTTTGATTCTTTTTTAACTGAAGGTACTTTTTGGAATTCAATAAAGCGTGTTTTACGCCAATTTTGAAGCTTCTTTAGTATTTAATGCTTTGGACAAATAAGCTGAGGTAGGCACAACTTGTTTATCATAACACGATATTGGTATATTTGATATTCATTATGCCAAATATTAAAAAAACCGTATTGCTTAGCATTTTTTGTTGTATTGCTGCAATTAGTTTTGCACAGCCCTATTACTTTAGGCATTATCAGGTTGAAAACGGCTTATCCAATAATACAGTTCTATGCGCTGCGCAAGACAACCAAGGATTTATGTGGTTTGGAACCAAAGACGGATTAAACAGGTTTGACGGTTACCAATTTAAAACATATAGACATGATACATCTCAGCAAGGGAGTTTGGGAAATGATCTGGTTTACGAAATACACAAGGATGCAGAAAATCATTTGTGGATTGGAACCAATAGTGGGGTCTATCTTTATTTGCCAAAGACAGAAAAATTTCAGGTCGTAAAGGGGACAAAAGGGCTACGTATAAATGACCTGGCAACAGATGATAATGGAAATTTATGGATAATCTCCCTAAGGCGAACTTATCGATACAACATTTCATCACAAATATTACATGAACTGAAAGAAAATGCAGCCTTTGAGGCTACATCGGTTTCCAAAATGGGCGATGGCAGTATCTGGATAACAACTTTGATGGGTACCATTGAGCAATATGAACCAAGAAAGGACCGCTTTAAGTCATATTACGTAATGGATAAGTCAAATGCAAAAGAGAATAGTTGGGCGACAAAAACTTTAGATTTAGGCAATAATGATATACTGGTCGGGACCGCTAATCAGGGCATCAGGATATTTAACCGAATAACCGGCCTAAGCAAAGCCCTGCTTACATATAATGAAACAAAAACTTCAATTTATGTTAGGGACATGATTAAAGTTTCTGATAATGAGTTTTGGATTGCATCTGAATCTGGAATCTATGTTTACGATCGAAATAAAATGGTCCATTTGAGTAAGCAATATGGGAACATCTATGCATTATCAGATAATGCTGTGTATTCCCTTTTAAAGGATCGCGAAAATGGCATTTGGGCTGGAACTTATTTTGGTGGATTGAACTATTGTTCGAGTCAGTATTCGATTTTCACAAAGTACTTCCCTCAGAAAGGTGTAAATTCAATTAGTGGAAGTGATGTGAGGGAAATTTGCAAAGACGGTTATGGTAATTTTTGGATAGGAACCGAAGACGCGGGATTGAATATGCTAGATACCAAAACCGGTTTATTTACAAATTACCTACCGGATGAGAAACCTTCAAGCATTTCTCATTCTAATATACATGGACTACTCATTGATGGGGACAGTTTGTGGATTGGAACTTTTGAACATGGCCTTGACATTTTGGATATCAGAACAAAAAAGGTCATCAAACACTATACACCGGGAAAAGGAAATTCCTTGCGGAATGGATTTATCTTCACCTTTTGTAAAACAAAATCTGGAGATATTCTTTTGGCCACGATTGTAGGTTTGTATCGCTATAACCGCGCAAAAAATGACTTTGAACTAATTGATGGGCTACCATTAATTTCTTATACTACTATTACTGAGGATAGCCGTGGAAACATTTGGGCGGGTTCACTCAATCATGGCCTTATTCGGTTCAGACTTGGTAAAAAAGCATTCGTTCAATACCAATACGACGAGAAACAATCGTCTAGTCTTTCCCACAACACCATTAATGGTATATTTGAAGATAGCAGCAAAAATTTATGGGTGACAACAGATGGCGGAGGGCTTAATCGCTTTAATGTTAAAAAAAATGGTTTCGACATCATCAAGGTGAAAGATGGGCTGCCGAGTAATTTTCTCTTTAAGATTATTGAAGATGATGAAAAAAATCTTTGGATAGCAAGCAGCAGAGGCCTAATAAATTTTAACCCAGCGAGAATGTTGATTAAGGTTTACTCTCGCTCGAGCGGTTTGCTAACCGATCAATTTAACTATAGTTCGGGCTTTAAAGATAACAATGGGTACATTTATTTTGGAAGTGTAAAAGGCTTAATCAGCTTTAACCCCAGATCATTTAAAACCACTAACACTCAACCGCCACTAAAAATTACCGGATTCCAGGTTGATAATGAGGAAATCAGCATTCAAGACAGCTCGGTTTTATTTGAATCCATATTAAGCACGAAAAAAATAGTTCTAAATGATACACAGTCTTCATTTAGTATCGATTTTGCAGCAATCAGCTTTCTTTCTCCAGAAATGACTCAATACGCTTACCGGATGAAAGGCATTAGCGATGATTGGAATTACCTAAAAACCAATCGAAAAGTTTACTTTACTAAGCTATCGGCTGGTCATTATGTTTTCGAAGTAAAAGCGTTAGAAAACGGAAGTATCACTTGGACTTTCGATAATCCCCAATTAGCCATCACCATACTACCGCCATTATATAGAAGTCACCTTGCCTATTTTATCTATGCCATTTTAATATTGTTATTTGTATTGTATCTTTTTAGGTTCTATCACCTGCGAATGGCGAACAAGACTAAACAAAGAATGGAGCGCTTCGAGTACAACAAGGAGAAAGAAATCTACCGCGCTAAGATTGAATTCTTCACCAATATTGCTCACGAAATCCGAACCCCTTTAACGTTGATAAAAGGACCTATGGGTGATTTGATTAAGGATGCTTCAAGTGTGCCATTTATAGAGAAAAAGCTAAGAATGATGGAACGAAACACGGATCGACTTTTCAACCTCACCAATCAGTTGCTTGATTTTCGTAAAACAGAAGTTAATGGATTTTCTTTGAATTTTGTGAAGGCTAATATTTCAGGAGTCCTGCATGAGATTTTCACTATTTTCCAACCTGTTGCTAGAGAGAAGAATCTGACCTATAGATTGATTGTTTCCTCGGCAGATATAGAAGCATATATTGACACAGAAGCGTTCTATAAGATCATAAGTAACCTTATCGATAATGCAATCAAATATAGCGACACACTAATTGAAGTAAAATTATATCTTGCTGAGGATAAGATGGACGTATTTCAGGTTTCAGTAGCAAATGATGGAAAAACCATTCCCGATAATCTCCACACAAAGATATTTGAACCTTTTTTTAGGGCGACTGAAACGCAAATGAAGCAGGGAACAGGAATTGGCTTATCCCTAACTAAATCGCTAACTGAATTACACGGGGGTAATATAATTGTGGTAAATAATGCCTACGGACATAACCTCTTTGTTGTCGAGTTGCCGATACACCAATTAATCGAATTTAACCTAAAAGGTAAATGGAAAAGAAAATAATCCCTAAGCTAAGTATCTCGGAAACAACGGAGGACAAATTTGTTATTTTGCTGGTAGATGATGAAGAAGATATTTTAGAATATGTGGCAGATTTACTTTGCGAAAAATACCATGTGTTAACAGCAGCAAGTGGAGAAGAAGCCCTGGAACGACTCCATCAGGAAATCATTCAGCTAGTAATTAGCGATGTGATGATGCCAAAGATGGACGGTTATGAACTGTGTGAGAAAATTAAATCTAATTTCGAGTACAGCCACATACCTGTAATACTGCTTACCGCAAAAACTGGTCTACAGGCAACGATTGATGGGTTGGAAATGGGTGCTGATGCATATGTGGAAAAACCATTCCATTCGGATTTCCTGCTGGTTCAAGTCGCCTCATTACTCAAGAACAGGAATAAAATAAAAGCGTACTTTGCAAGCTCGCCGCTTATCCATATCAAAAGCATGGCCTATACCAAAGGTGATGAACTTTTTCTTGAAAAACTTCAAAACCTAATTAATGACCGAATTGATGACCCTGGATTAAATGTTGATTATCTCGCAGACAGAATGAATATGAGCCGACCAACACTATACCGGAAAATAAAATCTATCTCCAACCTTAGCAGCAATGAGCTCATAAGCATCACCAGGCTAAAGAAATCTGCTGAATTACTCAGCCAAGGCGTGCTGAAAATATATGAAATTTCTCAAATGGTTGGTTTTAGTTCTCACAAACATTTTGGGAGAACTTTTTTCAAACAGTTTGGAATGTCTCCAAAAGAATATGTACAATCCAGACAGGTAAGTGGGCATTAGCAGGTTGTTAAATGCTTAAAAGATTATTTACACGTCAAAGTCCTTATTCCAAAGAATCTTTTTTTTGGTATATAGCGCCTCATTCGCCAGATGAACGCTTATAGCAGTTCTTGCGCCAGTTAGTACATTGCTGTCCGGAGTTGAGCCGTCCAGGATACGCTTGTGAAAATCTTCAAATGCATAGACTGTACCATCCAGTGGCTTTTGCAGTAAAATAGGAAAACCCCCATCTTTATCCCAACCAATTTTGCTCGCACCTGTTACACCATCTATAATTTCCTTCGATGGCTGGGTCTTTTTTTCTGGATAAAACATTCCTTGGTCAATTAATAAAGATACTGTTCCAAGAGTGCCTTTAATTTTAAAAAGGTATCCATCTCGTGCATTACCACACATTGAACCAAAGTTTCCGATAAGTCCGATTTTGGAATATCTTAGCATCACTTGGACATTATCATATGTCTCCCTTCCATCCTTGTAGACATCAATGCCACCTGTGGCAAAAAATTCGTCAGGGTGTGTATCGAAAAGCCAGTTTATGAAGTCAATTTGATGGGACAATAATTCAGCGACCAGCCCCCCGGAATAAGCCTTGTACATCCTCCAATTCACAGCACGCTCAAGATTTTTGTTTGGAACTTCTCTACGCCAACTGCCATTCCTGTCCCATCTGCAGTCCACCTGGGTAATCTTTCCCAAACTTCCCTTCTCAATCATCTCCTTCACGCGATAGTACAATGGAGAATAGCGGTACTGGTGCCCAACTTGCAGAATTTGCCGTTTTCTACCTCTCATTAAGCCAACTAGATTAATAGATTGCTGAATATCGTAAGTCATGGTTTTTTCCAAATAGAGGTGACATCCGCTTTTGATAGTTTCGACCGCGATGGGATAATGCAGATATAATGGTACGGCAATCACAACCGCATCAAGTTTTTCAGAACTTAACATTTGACCGTAATCTTTATATGTTTTCCAGCTCGCACTTCCGCTAATTTTTTTAGCACTCTCTAACCGGAAATCAAGAACATCACATACTGCTATGATTCGATACTTATCTGGCATTTTGTTAAGAATGTGTATTATTCCCTTTCCGCGGTCTCCACAGCCGATAATTGCTATACGAATTGGAGGCACCTCAAGATTAACTGCGTTTAGCTTATTGGCAGCTAGTAATCCTCCAGCAAGTATGCTGCTATTTTTCAAAAAAACTCTTCTCTCCATTTAAAATATCTCTTTGAATTTGTAATTGTATCAGAACAATATTTTTAGTAAATTATATAACACCAAACCCTCATGATCATCCATAACTAAATGAGACAATTTTTAAATGGTTAACGTTAGGATCATATCTTTAAATATTTCAACTGGCAAATTAAAATAAAATAAATTTTGGTTTTGCTCATTTTTTAGCAATTCCGTCTCTATATCAGTATTTACTTCCACCAGGCTTGCATTCAGTACATAGCTAACACTGCCTTAAAAGCTGTTCCTAACGAATACACCAACTTCTTTAGCTTATAATCGTCACAATAAATTACATCTCCAACCATTATTTTTTTGACTTTATAATTGATGTGGTCTTGAATGAGCAAATGACATGGTGCCATTATCAATTATTATTCCGCGAAGTAGCATGTTCTTGATTAATTTTCTAAATCCACATCGATCTCAAAACACTACCTGTAAGCTTTTTAACTTTCAGGAAGATTTTAATCTCTAAAAATTTCGTTGGTACTTACCAACCTAATATCATCAATAGCTTAGATTTTCTTGGCAACTTTGGTAATCAACCAAAATCAATAATTAATAGTCAGTTAGCAAATCATATTGACCGCCTTCGACATTTAAAACTAGTTATGGAAACCAAAAAAACAAAGAATAAAGTCCTGAAAGTAGACAAGAAATTTGTATCACAATTGCCAGAAAAAGACTTAGACCATTTTAGCTTCAAAGATTGTTTAACAAAACAAAATGATGCGGCATCAATCAATCCAAAAGATTTTACTTCCCAAAAATGTCAAAAACACACTCAAGGAGACACAAAACAATTGGAAAATAGTGAAAACAATATCATAAAAATAAAGAAGATAAATTACCAAATTTAATAGTTAAAATCATTGTTAAATCCACTCTCGAACAATTATAGGGAAAAGAAAGCAATTAGATATTTAAGATTCAGCGATAAAAAACAAAGTGAAAATTCGATAGAGAGAACATATATTACCAACTTTTTTATGCAGAAATACTACGTATTTTAATTTCTTTTAGACCTCCCTATATTTTCAAACTAACTTTTATAAAGGGTGGACTCATGATGAGCAAACGCCTTGATGTAAAAAAAAGCCTGGGGCAAAGCAGCTCCAGGCCTAAGTAGGAAAGAATTTTATCCTTAGTGTGCTGAAACCTTAAGGCTTATTTTCTGAGTATCAACTGTCGTGGCATTTAATCCTTTAGCCCAAACCGAATAGACAAATCCTTTTTTAAGCTCTACATCAGGCAAAGTAGATAGTACTTGTCCCGTGGCTTTGTCCTTCAAGAGTAGTGTGGCTTTTGCATTATCAGTTATGTATTTAAACGGAGTAGCTGTCTTGAAGGCCCTGTCACTAAACGTTGTGGTATCACCTTGTATTTCTAAATTATAAGATGGCGCATCGGGGGAAAGGTTGATAAACCGAACTTGCGCCTTTTCAGTATTCCTTTCCAAAAAGGCATCTTTTAACAATAGTACGTCTGCTGTCTGAGACTGATTAACCAAGAAAAGTGAATAATATACGCTTTCGGATAAGTCTACCTCTTTGTCTATCAACGTTGCCGAAGCATTTGCTGTAGTGACTTTTACCATTCTTTTACCAAGGAAAGCTTCCACATAATTGAGTTTATTGCCAAATGGTAGACCTTCGATGTTCACTTTTTTACCTCCCAGATAAAAATCAAGTGGTGTCGCATCGGGAAGAGCATTAAATACAGAAACCGCGCAAATTGGCTGTAGTGGCTGGTTATCATATTTTTTACAGCTATAAAAGATAGTAATTGTTGAAAGGGTTAAAAATGCAAAGAATAAATTTTTTCTCAATGTTTTCATGCCGATGTTTTTCGTGTTGTTCATGTGAATTTTAATGATTTAGTTTTAAGCTAAAACGCAGAAACTTCATTCAACGCAACAGGTCAATTAATAAAAATCTGAAATCTATGAACCTAATCTTTTTCTGTAGCGTAAAAGATTAGATAAAACTAAAGCAATTCTTATTTACTCTAAATTTCTTTAAAACAAAATGAGCACTATAATGGAAAAATTCAAGGACGCTGTTGCGTTTAGACCATTAAAACCGTTCAGATATTAATTCTACAAGACAGATGCCTTTTGTTTCAGTTGCGTGGTTAAAATGGTTCCATCAAAAATTAATATAATAACATTTAAATAATTATGATAAGTCTGATAATTGCCTCAGCAAATCCAGAGTATTTAAAAAAACTTAAAGACAACATTGCCCAAACTATTGGTGTGCAATATGAGCTGCTTATTACTGACAATAAAAATCAGAAAAAGGGCCTTTCACAAATGTATAATGAGGCAGCAAGCCTTGCTAAATTTGAGCTTTTATGCTTTATGCACGAAGACATCGAATATATGACCTACGGTTGGGGACGGATTTTAATTGACACCTTTGCCTCGCGTACCATCGGTCTTTTGGGCGTCGCAGGTTCGACCTACAAGTCTTTAACTCCTTCAATGTGGGTAGCAGATGGAATACTTGGGGATCCAGTAAGGGTAAATATGATCCAGCATTTCAAGTACACCTCTGTCAGCCCTATCCAACACCGGATAAATCCTCTGAAAGAACAATTATCTCAGGTAACTACCATTGATGGGGTATGGATGTGCATGCCCAGGTATGTATTTGAGCAGCATCGCTTTGATGAAGAACTTCTACCCGGTTTTCACGGTTATGATCTTGATCTGTCCTTACAAATTGTTGGCTCCTATCCGATATATGTTACGCATGAAATTTTGATAAGCCACTTTTCAGAGGGTAATCCTGGAAGAGATTGGATGGATACGATTCTTAAAGTACACCAAAAACACCTTGCAAAACTGCCTTTGAATTATGCTAAACTACCCCAACCCATAATGCGAACAAGTGAAAAAAACGCACTTAAAGTGTTGCTTTTAGACCTTAGGCGATTAGGTTATAGTCTCCCTTTTCGACTAGCTATTATGCATCGATTTAAATTTTACAAAGTTTTATCAGTTATTGAATTCATAAAATTTTATCATAAAATTCTGTTCAACAAACTTGTTCAAAAGAAAACAGGCAATTATAAAATATCAAATGAAGCTATACCAAATGAAATAATCTGTTAGGCAACCAGCGCTTCAGTAGCAGTCAATTTGCCCACGCTTTATCTGGAGTTTAAGGGTTGTCCCTGGGCATCCCTACAAATTAATTTGTCATCTTTTTTCTCTTACCATGATATAAAAAAGCAAAGGCCTTGGTATTATAATTGTGTTTTTGAGTGAGTTCATCATAATGAGGGGGGTTATGCGACATCGTTGTTGTGATTTAGGTTTTTGGTTTTGGTGGTCAGATTTTAGTTATCTATATATGAGCCCAATTAATTGATAAAGGTGCTGATTCTATTAAATTACCAAAGTTTCGAAGAAAAATTGTATGAGCCATTGAGCTTCAACAGAGATGATACCCGTTAGAAAAATTAGCTGTTATATTTCATTTGGCTGTATCAGATTACCTCCATTAAAAGATTGGGAATCTGTTGGTAGGTTACTCATCACGAATTGCTTTGGGTAACGATCCGGCATATTCTAATGCATTCATTTTATAGTATTTGAAAAAATTACGACTAAATAAACTTTGTGAACTATAGCCGACCATCACACTAACTTCGTACAAGGTATACCGATTCTCTGCAATAAGGCTTGCCGCTTTTTTTAGCCGTGTAATATCGATAAGCTCCTTTGGTGTCAGTGAAGATAAGGCTTTAACCTTCCTGTAAAAGGTTGGCCGACTCATGAACATATGATCGGCAAGGCTAACCATATCAATATTTGGATTCTTAAGATTTTTTCGAATGTATTCATCCAATTTCTGAAGAAAAATCTCATCAGCTTTTGAGTGGGCCATCACACGCACATCTTCGAAGGGAACGCTGGCGAAATGATCTTTGATTTTTGTACGGTTTAGTAGCAAACTGGCAACCTGTATTTTAAGGAGTTCTTCAGAAAAGGGTTTTGGAATATAGGCATCTGCCCCATGTTCCAGTCCTTCAATATGTGCACGAATACCATTCATTGAGGTTAACAGAATGATAGGTATATGGCAATAAGCAACATCTGACTTAATTAATCGACATAACTGGAAGCCATCCATTCCAGGCATCATTACGTCCGATATGATAAGGTGAATCACCTGTTCATCTAATAATTTTTTAGCTTGCTCGGCATTTGTTGCAAGGTGCACGAGGTAATCTTCTTCTAAAATATCCTTGAGAAGGATTAGTAAATCCTGATGGTCATCAATGACTAAAATACTATTTTTCATATACATCAATCTTTTTCCAGACTCCTAAATTAAATTCGTATCGCTGGTGTATGGGTAAGGTTAAAACAAAAATAATTTTATCTGTTTTGCCTGAGGTTAAGCTAAGGGTTCCCTCATGTAGGTCTGTTAGAGATTTGGCCAAAGGAAGGCCAATTCCAGTTCCCGGTTTATCGGTAGTTTTGAGCCTGAAAAATGGTTGGAAGATCTTCTCCTGGTATTCCTCGGGAATCGATTTTCCGTCGTTTTCAAACGAAACGGAAAAATACGCTCCTGCTGCAGGATGCAGGCTGATTTCAGCTCTGGAACGTGCGTACTTTATGGCATTACTAATTAAGTTATTACATATTTTAATAAATGCTTCTCGGTCTACAAAAGCGGTAAAGCTCTTTTCCGGTAGATTAACATTGAGGTTGATGTTGTTCTCGATCGCAAGATCCTGAAATGAGTCAGTAATTTCCAGAATTGATTGGCTGATTTCAACATTGACAAAATTCAATCCAAATTGTTCAATCTCGGTCTGACGGAAATCTAACAACTGGCTAGTCAAATCTACTAGGCGGGTAGTGTATTTATTAATCATTAATAGGCTTTTATTTAGCCCTGGGTGGTCTTCTGTCTGTTTTAATAAGCGAGATACAGGCACACTTATCATGGTTAGGGGAGTCTGAATCTCATGGGCAATATGAGTAAAAAATTCAATCTTCGCTTGATAAACCTCTTTTTCCTTTTGATGTTCAAACAGCTTCAATTCTGCCATATTTCGCTTACGTTGATAAGCGTGGTATTGACGCATCAAAAAATAAGCGATTGAAAGAGTAAAAATTACATACAATAAGTAGGCTGTTCCGCTTCTCCAAAAAGGTGGCAGGACTTCAATATATAAACTGCGTTCTTTACCCGCCCACGTTTCTACATTACTATTCGCCTTTACAGTAAGGGTATAACGCCCTGGGGAAAGATCTGTAAAATAGGCTTTACGGGTTGTATTAGAATATGTCCATTTTCGGTCTAATCCATTCATCCGATACTGGTAACGGGTGGCTTTTGCGGAACTAAAGTTCAAAGCAGCAAATTCAATACTAAAATTGCGCTGGCTGGGGCTGAGTATGAGGCTATCAGTATGGGTGATTGATTTAATCAGCGGACTATTAACATCACCGGGATTAACTTCATTGTTATTTATCTGTAGACTGGTAAAATAAGTTTCAGGTGCTCGCTCCCTTTGATGCAATTGCTTAGGGTCAAAAGCTATGAGCCCTTTGACCGAGCCGAAATACAATCTACCTTGGGCACTTTTAGATGCAGAATTAAAATTAAATTGATTGGTAATTAAGCCATTGGCCTGGGTATATACTTTTATTTGGTAGCTAGTCAGGTCCAGACACACCAGGCCATTGCTCGACCCTATCCACAATCGCCTGTTATCATCCTCCATCATCCCATGAAGGACATTGCTTGGCAATCCATTCCTGGTAGTGAATTTTCTGAAAGTTTTACGATCCGGGGCCAAACGAATTAAACCAGCACCAACTGTTGTGAACCATATCGCGTGAGAGCTGTCTTCCAGAATGAAATGTACTGATGATTCATTTTTGGGGTCACCAAACACGATTTTACCATGACGTCCAGTCTTAGGATTGATATAGACGGTGGTTTGGGACTTCAAGCCTGCCCATAACATTCCTTGGTGATCCTGAAGAATATGATATATTGTACTCCCTAGGGGAATTTGCTTAAAACGAGTAAACTTTTTTTTATTTTTATGATAGCGGTATAAGCCGCCATAGTCACCTGTTGTTCCCAGAACCAGATTGCTGTCTCTCATCAGGCACATGCTTAAAACAAAATCACTACCATCCTCACCAGCTTCATTCACGATTTTATACCGTTCCCTGATCTGTCCTGTTCTCTTATCCATAACCTGCATACCATGGTAATATGATCCAATGAAAAGTTCATTTCCGGATCCCAGCAGGCTATGGATGTTAGAATAAAAACCATTATCTAATTTCGGATTAGATAGGTAATTGGTAATTTCCTTTGTTCTGATGTCTAAACGGTTTAGTCCTGCATCTTCGGTTCCGATGTATAAAAATTGGTTTTGATCATTCCATAATTCGCTGACCGCGTCTCCCGAGAGACTGTTTTTCAGTGGTATTGAGTAAAATTTTTCAAATTTTGCATTCTGCTGGGAGTGATAATTCAATCCGCCGAAATATGTGCCTACCCACATATCACCAGCCTTATCTTTATAAACCGAATAAATTGCATTATCTGATATTGCAAAAGGGTCGCCTAGTTTTTTTACGGATCTAGACAGGAGATGTTTTTTCAGGTCATAAATGTACAGCCCATTTTCGGTAGCTATCCAATATTCATCTCCTTTGCTCCTGCAGATGTCTCGGACCATCACCCGATTATCGGTGCCGTTGCGAAGAGGGATAGTATCAATTTGTTTCGTTCTGGAGTGGTAGGTAATAAGACCCTGCTTATGTCCGATAAATGTTAAATCTTTACTTATTGGGTAGATTTCAGTGATCGCCCGCATATTTGGAGCGGTATCTGTACCAATTATTCGTGTTTTGGTAATGGCTTTGGTTGTGGTATTGCAGGTGAAAAAGATTCCGTCATAATTACCAAGCAGCAAATTACCATCAAAGTTCAACGCTATCCGAGATACATGTATTTTGAGATCTTCTATTTTATTGGTAGTCTGGTCATAACAATATAAGCGGTTCTGCCCGAGTAGCCATACCTTATTTTGGCGATCGATCACAAAGCCATTAATGTAAACCTGAGGCGCCACGCTTAAAGATGTGAGCACCTCTGTTAAAGGATCATATTTAAATATCCCTCTGCCGGTACCTATCCAAAGTATGCCTTTTTTATCTTCACAGATAGAGGTAATGAAATTATTCCAGAGGTTACCACGCTGGCCGGTCCGGTTGTTAAAAGATTTGAATGAGTAACCATCAAAGCGCATCAATCCCCCGCGGGTACCTATCCAGATAAAGCCATAATGGTCCTGGGTAATGCTACTGACTGAGTTATTGACTAATCCATCATCTGTTTCAAAATGCTTGAAGTAATGAGGCTGTCCCTGAGAAGGAAATGGAGCTAAATATAGCCCTAAAATCGTGCAAAGAATTAATAATATGCGGCTCATAGGTGGTTATTTCAAATATAATTGAATTTCCATGAAATGTCAGCTATTTGAAGAAAAATGAGTTGTGTTAATGGCTAGTGTTTTTGCAATAGCGATGAGAAAGGGATGCTTAAAGCCTTTTTTAAGTTGTTACCTTAAAAATTTGAGACGATTAGCCTAACTTTTGAGCAAAGCATGCTGTGGATTCCCTATTATATTTGGTGTGACCAATAATTTGTATGAGCCTCACAATGACTGTTAAATCTTTCCTATTCACTTTATTTATGTTTGGTCTTTTGCATTCAGTAAAAGCGCAAACGACTGTTGATTCTTCCATCGCGCTGATTAAACGGGTCTTACCTGCCCATGCTCATCGATTCAGAGTGGAGACACTAAAATCAACCAAAAGCACAGACCGCTTTGAGCTGGAGAGCCGAAATGGGCAAATCATTTTAAGGGGAAATAATGGGGTATCTATAGCTTCAGCGCTATATCACTACATTACTGAGTACGCCGGGGGCCAGCTGACCTGGAATGGCAGTAATCTAAAGATGCCGTCAAATTTACCTATGCTCAAGCATAAAGTGATTAAAGAAACGCCCTATAATTTTCGTTATTATCTAAATTACTGCACTTTCAATTATACTATGAGCTGGTGGGACTGGCCCAGGTGGGAAAAGGAAATTGACTGGATGGCCCTACATGGGATTAATATGCCACTGGCGATTACCGGTCAGGAGTATACCTGGTACTTAGTATACAAAGAACTCGGTTTTAGTGATCAGGAGCTAAAAAACTTCTTTACTGGTCCGGCCTACTTGGCCTGGTTCTGGATGGGAAATATGGACGCTTGGGGCGGACCATTGCCATTACGATGGATGAAAAGCCATATGGAATTACAACAAAAGATTCTTACCCGTCAGCGCGCGCTAGGCATGAAACCTATACTGTCAGCATTCACTGGACATGTACCGCCCGCTTTTTCGAAAAAATTTCCCAATGCAAAACTTAAGACAACCAATTGGAATAATGGATTTGCTGATAATTACATCCTTGATTCAGAAGATCCTTTATTCAACCGGATAGGTAAAATGTTTCTAAAAAAGCAAACTGAGCTTTTGGGTACTGATCATTATTACTCGGCGGATACTTTCAACGAGAATGAACCTCCAACCAATGAACCTGAATATCTGGGCAAATTAAGTGCACGCGTATATGATGCAATGCATCAGGCAGATAGCAATGCGGTTTGGGTGATGCAAGGCTGGCTGTTTTACGCGGACCGTAAATTCTGGGGCAAAGCGCAGACCGAGGCTTTACTTAAATCGGTACCGGATGATAAGATGATTATCCTTGATCTTGCAGCCGAGGTAGAGCCGATATGGAAGCGTACAGAAGCGTTCTATGGGAAGCCTTGGATTTGGTCGATGGTGAATAATTTTGGTGGAAATACCAATATCTTTGGACGAATGGAGGAGGCTGCAACTGGCCCTTCCAAGGCGCTCCAGAGTACTCAGTCTGGTAGATTAACAGGAATAGGACTCACAATGGAAGGTATCGAACAAAATCCAGTCATTTATGAACTCTTCACAGCCAATACATGGACAAGGGATAGTATTAACTTAAACGAGTGGCTGCCAAAATATGTCCGCAACCGGTATGGTACAGTCAATAAGCAGGGGCTGAAAGCCTGGAGCGTACTTCGGGGTACGGTCTACACAGTACCTAAAGATAAATACATTAGGGATGGGGCGGAATCAATTTTGCAGGCCAGGCCGACTTTAGATTCTACAACCCAATGGACCAAGACTAAACTCAATTATAATCCGAAGGATCTCCTGCCCGCCTGGCATGCACTGGTCGCTGCCGCAGATGAGTTAAAAAAAAGTGAAGGTTTCCGTTTTGACTTGATAGATGTGAGCAGGCAGGTGCTGGCCAACTATGCGCTGGTCGTTCATCAGAAATGGGTCACGGCTTACCGGGCAAAAGACGCGCAAAAATTTAAATTATATAGTGATGAGTTTATTAGCCTGATCGAAGATATGGATGGAATGCTAGCATCGCACCCGGATTTTTTATTAGGCAAGTGGGTGGCACAAGCCCGCAGGTGGGGCAGTACTGATGAAGAACGAAACTTATATGAGCAGAATGCTAAAAACCTGATTACCCTTTGGGGAGACAAAGACGCTATTTTACATGAGTATGCTTGTCGGCAATGGAGCGGGCTGTTGAATGATTATTACAAGCCTCGCTGGACACAGTTTTTTTCTGCACTTAGCTTAGACTTGCAGGGTAAAAAATCTTTGGATAACAAAGCTTTTACACGGCAAATTAAGGTATGGGAGTGGGAATGGGTAAATGCCAGAAAAGATTATCCTGTTGCAGTTCAGGGAAATACCATTGACCAAGCTAAAAAGATATATACCAAATATAGCAAAGTCATAGACGGCAGTTATCAATAGGATATGGTTATTCAATTTTTGGACTCGTATCTTCGCTATAATGAGACGATTAAGAAAATGATTGAGCAAAAGTAATCCGCCAAACTGCTTTAATTTGAGTTATAAACCAAATATCATTGTAAAGCTAAGGTCACTCCTACTTTTAAAAATAAATTTTAAGCAAGTTTTCCATTCCGTAAAAGTCGAGTCTACTAACATTTAATACCGAGCAAAGTATATCATAACCAAAGGCCTGTGGCCAAAATCACGATCAAAATAAACTTCACATAAAAAAATGGCAGGCGAATGAAATAAAAATTTACTATTCAAATCAGGAAAAAATTTACAATTTTCCCCAGAACAAGCTTAATCCCGGCTACCGGAAGAAGGCACTAACCAACTAATAACCCCCTTATGAGATTTCAACTATGAAGAAAGAACGCATGTATCTGGTTCGTTCTGTAAAACTACCTATGTTTTTTCAGCACGTATTTAAGCCTGAATTCTGGATCCTATTAATAACCTGCGCCTGTTTACCGGCTTATGGCCTTACAACTAAAAGAAAAGAAACTCCTTTATTTAAAGATGAAAAATTAATGATGGCCAAAAAGACCAAAGGGCTGTCTTTTTTCCCGTTTGTGGACATCACCGTAAAAGGTAAAGTTGTGGATGATAAAGGAGAAACAATGCCTGGGGTAACCATCAAGATAAAAGGCTCCCAATTAGGAGCAACAACAAACAACAATGGAGAATTCAGTTTTTCTGCGCCCGAAGGGGCCATACTTACGGTATCATTTGTTGGATACAAAACACTCGAAATCCCAGCTGCTGCAAATATGACCATCAAGCTCTTCAGTGAAGCAAGTAATCTGGATGATGTAGTTGTGCTGGGCTTTGGCTCTACACAAAAGCGTAGCGAGCAAACCGCTGCTTATAGCACACTCTCAGGAAAGGAGCTCCTAAAAGCGCCGGTTCCTGATATGACCAATGCACTTATCGGAAAAATTCCGGGTGTGGTGACGCGTCAGGGAAGCGGAGTACCAGGAGAAAACGCTGCAGACATTTTTATCCGGGGCCGCTCTTCTGCTAATTCCGCAGCGCTAATCATTGTAGATGGGGTAGAACGAACTTCTTTTGGAAACATTGACCCTAATGAAATTGAATCCATCAGCGTATTAAAAGATGCCTCTGCAACCGCGTTATATGGTATTAAAGCAGGTAATGGTGTAATCGTTATAACCACTAAAGTTGGTAAAGCAGGCCCCTTTAGGATTTCCTATTCAGGTGGAGTAGGTCTGGTAAGTTTAACGGGCCTGCCCAATACGGTAAATGCCTTTGATGCCGCTAGTTACACAACTGAAGGAGAAAACAACCTGATTGCTGCCGGACTGTTTACGCCTGCACAGAGAACTTTTCAGGATTCAGAACTCATTAAGTTCAAAGATGGTTCCGACCCGCTCCGCTATCCGGATGTCAACTGGTATAAAGCGGTAACCAAAGAAAACTGGTTAAGAACCCAGCATAACCTGAACTTTAGCGGCGGCAGTAAATTTGCGACGTTTTTTATTTCCCTGGGTTATTTGTTTGAAGACGGGATGTTTAAAAACTTTCAGCCCATTAATGGCTATAGAACTTCGAATTCTTTTACGCGATATAATTTCCGGAGCAATTTGGATTTTAACCTAAGTAAATCAACTGTTTTCAGTATCAAATTCGGTGGCCGAGTGGAAGATACGTTTGGTATACGTGGCGGGGTAGCCGGAACTGGCGATACCGGCGGAACTACGGCGATTATCAGCAGGTTATTGGCTATTCCAGCCTGGGGAGTTCCATTTTTTCCAGAGTATACCAGCAGAGCTACGCCGGAATTGGCCGCTTTGGATGATTTGTACAATAATATTGAAAATCCCCGAATTGGGGTGAATACCTTTAACCCCTACTCTCAGTTGACCCGAAACGGATATTTCAACAGAATCAATAATACCATAGAAAGTGTATTTGTACTTAATCAAAAGCTCGATGTGATTACCAAAGGATTAAGCTTTAAGGGTACATTAGGACTTGATGCTTTTATTATCGGCGTTCGGGCGCAGTCGGGCAGTTACGCGAAATATCAGGTTGATCCGGTGACAGGCGAGCTGATCCCTTTTTCTGGCTTTTTTAATGATAACCTTGGCGGGGTTAATAGTAGCCGTGATGGATACAATAAAACAAATATTCAACTGGGCTTCAATTATGACCGTGAGTTCAGTAAACACCGAGTATCCATACTGGCGCTTGCTCAGAGGGAAGTACGCGGGGTTCAACGCAATATAGCCAACGCACCATTTGCTAACCAGGGTCTAGTATTAAGTACAAAATACAACTATGCAGGCAAATATTTTGTGGAATTCAACGGGGCTTACAATGGATCAGAAAACTTTGCAGCTGGTAAACGTTATGGTTTTTTCCCATCGGTTTCCGCAGCGTATAATGTGAGCGAGGAAAAATTCTTAAAAAATATCCACTGGTTGTCATTTCTAAAAATCAGAGGATCCTGGGGAAGAACAGGTTATTCTAATCCGGCAGTCACAGGAGAAACCCGCTTCTTATACAATAGCAACTTTACCAGTGGCGGGGGTGGTGTGAATGCCAATGGCGGGATTTCAGGGGCTAACAACATTGTATATTTTGGAAACGGCACAAGTGCGACAGCAAATTCGGTCGTCTTTCAGAGTCAATTTGGAAACCCGGATATCACTTGGGAAAACTCTGTTAAAAGAGATCTGGGGATTGAGGCTAGCTTTTTCAAAAACCGACTAAAGTTAACCGCTGATGCTTATGATGAAGACCGAACCCAGATTGCATTGCGTCGTACGAATTCCGCGCCGCTAATCTATGGAGCGACATTGCCGATTGTCAACTACGGAGCTAATTATAATAAGGGATATGACTTGGAACTCTCTTATAATAATTTAGGTAACAATTTTAATTATGGCATCAATATTCAATATTCTCGATACAGAAACCGGGTGGTCATTAACGATGAGGCTTTTAATTTACCAGCTTATCAAAGTCTTTTAGGAACACGCCTTGGACAATTTGTTGGCTATCAAGTGATTGGCTTTTACCAGAATGTTGCTGATATCGCCGCAAGCCCAGTTAATAACGCAACCGGTGTTCGAGTGATTCCGGGAGATTTAAAATATCAGGATACCAATGGGGATGGAACAGTTGACTCACAAGACAGGGTTACTATAGGTGGCACAGATATTCCTCAAGGCATATTGGGGGTTGAACCAACGGTAAGCTATAAAGGAATATCGCTATCAGCTCTTTTCCAGGGTGCTTTTGAAGTGAATTCTGCTGTTTTGCCCTATGACCCGGGACGTTCGCAAGTCTATACACCAATGCTTGGCAGATGGAAATCGCCGGCAGATAATGAAACTGCAAGTTGGCCGGTTGCCAAACCAACAAATTATCCCAACAATCCCAGTTATGTGTTGAACTCTTTCCTGTTGCAAAATTCTAGTTATGTTAAGCTACGAAATGTGGAACTTGCCTATCAGTTTCCATCAACACTTGCAAAAAGTCTGAATGTACAAAGCATAAGGGTTTCACTGACTGGTCAGAATCTATACACTTGGACTAAATTCAAGGGTGGTCTTGATCCGGAAATTGCCAACGGAGCTACCGCAGGTGGACTATCCAATTCCAACATTTACCCCTTATCCAAAGTATACAACTTTAGTGTTAATGTTCAATTCTAATTCGAAGCATATGTTTAAAAAGATATTTACCGGTTGTCTATTAATGATATTACTAGGCCAGGCAGGTTGTAAAAAAGACTTCCTACAATTGGATTTGGGAACTACCCTGCCCGAAGAAAAAGTTTTTGCAGATCCCTTGCTAACTACTCGCTTTGCCGATAATGCATACAATTTCATGATTGATGATTATGGTCGTTTGCAGGATACTTACAAAGGCACCACCGGACAGCTAACCGATGAGGCGACAGGGGTAGTAATCAGTTTAGCTCCTATTTGGGCGGGCAATTATTTGGTCGCAAACACCGAAATTGCCAGTACATATCCCCGGATGTATCAAGGCATACGGATTGTAAATACCGTTCTGGCTAATATAGATAAGGTTCCCTGGTCGGGCAGCATGTTTAATCCAAAGTTAGTTCGTGCACAAATGCTTTTTCTGCGTGCAATGTTTTATTTTGAACTCATCAAGCGTTACGGGGGCGTAATTATCGCCGATAGGCCATTTACCCCTACCGAAGACATCGACTTGCCAAGAAGCAGCTATCAGCAAACGCTGGACTTTATTCTCAAAGACCTTAAAGATGCTGAAGATATTCTAAAAGTGGAATCCTCACTCAATTATTCTCCGGCTACAGATTGGGATGCGGGAAACTTTGGCCGGCCGACTGTAGGTGCGGTTAAGGCTTTACGCGCGAGATTATTAATGCTCGATGCTAGCCCATTGCATAACGCCTCTGGCGATCCGGCCAAATGGGCTATCGCAGCCGCGGCATCAAAAGAGATTATCGATATGAGCAAATATGCCCTGCAACCCGATTACAATACTTTGCTTAATGTGGACACCTCTCCGGAATATATCATGATAAAGGTACGAGCACCCAGGCAAATGGGCGGTTCTAGTTTTCCAAATGATTTTGTGATGTCTCCTGGCTCGGGTGGCGCACAGGGTTTACTCAATCCGACCCAAAATCACGTGGATTTATATGAAGCGGTTAAGCGCAATACATCCACCGGACCTATTGTTAGCAGTGCACCGATAAATGCCGCAGGCTCTGGTTATGATCCGCAGAACCCCTATGCGAACCGTGATCCCCGCTTTTATGCAAATATCATTTACCACAATATGAGCTGGCAGGGGCGCCAGATCCAAATGTATGAAGGAGGAAGTGATTTTAGAATCGGAACAAATACCTTCACTAGAACGCGCTATTATTGCAAAAAATTATGGCCTGAAGTGTACCGAGCAGGTGCAACTGCACGCAGTCTAATAAATTACATTTATTTCCGTTACGCTGAAGTGCTTTTAAATTATGCTGAAGCAATGAATGAGGCAAATGGTCCGGGCGTTGAAGTTTACCAAAATATTAACCTGGTAAGGGCCCGTGCTGGTATGCCAGGTCTGCCAGCAGGGCTATCCAAAAATGATATGCGTACCCGTATACAAAATGAAAGAGCAGTTGAATTTGCTTTCGAGGATATTCGCTGGTGGGATATCATGCGATGGAAGAAAGGTCCCGAGTTGGTTTCACAGACCCTTACCGCGATGAACGTTTTGAGGGTTGGAAATGGCTTTAGTTATTCCATTGTTCCCGTTGAGGCAGCTTATCAGCGAACGGCTTTTCAGGAGCGTCAATATTTATATCCGATTCCATTGACTGAGGTTAATAAGTCCAAAGGAATTTTAATTCAAAACCCAGGCTGGTAAATCAATGACCATTACTTACAACAATCAAATCCAATCGTATGAAATTTTTTAGCAAGTATAGTTTGCTGCTTTCCATGCTCTGCCTGTGTGTATTGGGAACCTTTGCACAACAGGATAAGGAAGCCAAGTCAGATACTATTTTTAAGGGTATTGTGCTGGATGCGCAAAGTAAACCGCTATCTGGAGTATCGGTTTATATTCAGGAAAAAATAGGCACGGTGTCTTCCGATCTCAAGGGGGAATTTGCGATTAAGGCTAACGTGGGTGATGTGCTTATCCTTCGAAACCGGGGCTACATAACCCAACAACAGATTTTAGGCAATGAAAATCTTTTGAGCATAACCTTAATCAGAGCGGATGCAGATGCGGGAGAAGAGGATAATGCGACCACACCATTTGCCATTCTTAAAAAAAGGAATGTATCTGGTGCAGTTACCGTGTTAAACGGAAGTAATATCCCTCAGTTACCAACTAATGATTTACGCAACCTGTTCGCCGGACGTTTATCTGGTCTGTATCAGTCACAGGTTGGTACCGCCCCCGGAACAACGGTAACAAATGTATTCATGCGAAGCATCAATTCTTTCAATGCTAGAACAGCCAGAATATTTGTTGATGGTACCGAAAGAGATTTTGGGGATATGGACATCAGCGAGATAGAAAGCATAACCGTACTTAAAGATGCCTCGACGCTAGCCTGGTATGGTTTACGGGGCGGCAATGGGGTAGTTATGGTGACCACGAAAAAAGGAGATTCAATCCGCTCTTACATTCATTTTGATGCTCAAGTGGGTTTTCAGAATGCCATCAATTTGATAAAACCATTAAATTCATATGACTATGCGAGTCTTTATAATGAGGCTTCTTTAAATGATGGTGCTGTGGCGCCCTATAATCAGGCAGCGCTTGATGCCTATCGCAATAACACCTTACCCTTTTTGTTTCCAAACAACAACTACATAGAAGATTACTTGCGTAAAACCGCTCCGATCCAGCGCTATGCATTTTCAATGGGCGGTGGTAAAAGAACGGTTCGCTATTTTGCCTCGGTAAGCTACTTAAATCAGCGGGGCTTTTTAAACAATACTCAAACGCCCAGTTTCGATTCAAATGTTGGTTTTAGGAAGCTCAATTTCCGTGGGAACATTGATTTTGAAGCCAATAAATACTTAACCGTTAGCCTGCATGCAGGAGTGCGCACTGAAAACAGGCTTTCGCCCGGTACTGGCCTGACTGATGTCATGAATAATATATACAATACCCCACCTAATGCTTACCCTATCTTAAATGCAGATGGTTCCCTAGGTGGTACGGCGCAGTATACAAAAAACCTGCTAGGTTTATTACAGCAAAGTGGTTATACGAGTGACCAAAACCGGGTTTTACTGGCAACGCTAAGCGTCAGACAGAAGCTGGACTTTTGGATACCAGGCCTATCATTCAATGCTGTAGGTTCATATGACGGGGTTGGAAATTACATTTCAGGACTTACCCAGCAATATTCGGTTGCCGACCAAACGCTTGCAAATCCAGCCAACTACCTAACGGCTAGCCCAGTGGCCTACCGCACAACCACTTATGGAAACAATGCTTTGCAGAATGAGTTTTGGGCAGGCTTCGATTATGAGAAGACACTGGGGAGTCATCATCTAAATATTTCACTGAAAGGACAGCGCTTCGCCGATAAAGCCCCTGAACGACTGGATTTTCGTAACCAGGGACTTGCAGGGCGTATTGATTATAATTATAAGCAAAGGTATTTCGCTGGATTTACCGCAGGCTATTCTGGTTCGGAGAATTTTGCACCAGGCAAGCGTTATGGCTTTTTCCCAGCCATTTCGGCAGGCTGGATACTTTCTGAAGAAAAGTTTTTAAAATCTGTACCAATCCTTAGCTACTTAAAATTGCGGGCGTCCTATGGCAGCGCCGGTAATGGGGACATTGGGGGTTCGCGTTTTCCTTTTGAAAGTTTTTACAGCAGAAATCTTTCTAGTGGTGGTTATAGCTTTGGTCTGACACCAACAGCAACGAATTCCGCTTCAGAATCTAATCTTGGAAATCCCAATATTACCTGGGAGACGGTTCGAATGCTAAATACAGGTTTTGATGTACGCTTTCTGAATGATGCGCTTGGCTTATCGGTAGATTATTACCAGACCCGCCGAGACAACATTCTGACCGCAAACATTTTTCCTAGCCTTATTGGTCAAGACGCTGGATTGGTCAATGGTGGAAAAGTACAGAGCCGTGGATTGGAATCATCTGTTTTTTATTCTAAAAAATTAGGTAAGCTGGAGATGAACTTCAATGGCAATGTTCTTATTTCAAAAAGTAAGGTTCTTGCAGAGAATGGTCAAGAAGGACTCCCCCTCTATCAACAGACTGTTGGTCATATTGCAGGCTCGACACTAGTATTCCTATCCGATGGCTTTTTTCAATCTCAGGCAGAGATAAATAGCCATCCCCAACAAACTCTGGCAGGAAGAGTAGCTCCCGGAGATATTAAATACAAAGATATTGGCGGTCCACTGGGGGTTCCGGACGGTATAATAGACAACAATGACCAAGTCCGCATCGATAAAACCGCACTTCCCAATACCTATTATGGATTTGGTGGTAATCTGCGCTACGGCATCCTTGATTTAGTGTTTCAGTTTCAGGGGGTGGTTGGCCGGACGATAAATATCCAGGGTCTGGTGAATAGCGGTCCGAGTGCTTTCAATGCATTAAGTTTAGACCGTTATACGCCGTCTAATGCCGCCAATGCCAGATTCCCAAGACTTGGGATAGCAGATAGAGGAAACAATACTGCTGCATCAGATTACTGGTTGCGTTCTGCGGATTATCTAAGTCTTAAATCCCTAGAAGTAGGGTTTAATTTACCTAGTAAATTGACCACAAAGCTGGGCGTAAGCAATGCACGCCTATACATTGGCGCTTTAAATTTATTTACCACCAATGATTTAGGTATAGGAGTTAACCCCGAGGTGCCTAATGCCGGAAGTGGCAGCACGTATCCATATTCAAGAACTTATACACTGGGAATCAGCGTCGCTTTATAAACATTACAAAGGAATAAAATATGAAAAACCACAATAGGGAGCATCTAAAATATCTGTTGATTGTATTGGTGATCTGCATGGGATGTAAAAAAGATTACTTAAAATTTGATTACACTGATGGAAGCATTCGGGAAGAAGATGTCTGGAAATCCGATCGCAATTCAAGGGGATTTTTAAATACAACATATGCCGGGCTAATTAATGGCTACAGTGTGGATGGTGATGGGGCTTTGTTGGCATCGGCTTCCGATGAAGCGGTCAACTCTAACGTAAACTCTAGGATAAACATCATCAATAATGGCACCTGGGGAGCACTGCGTACAATTGATGACCAGTATAATAATATGTATACCAATATCCGTAAAACGAATCTGTTTTTAGAGAAAAGTGGTAGTAGTGCGATAACGCCAGCGAGTGATATTGTCAGGTTAAAGGGGGAAGCATATTTTTTAAGGGCTATGTATCATTTTGAACTTATGAAACGCTATGGGCAGATAATATTGGCAACCAGATCCTATACTACTACAGACGATTTGGATTTACCAAGAAATACGCTCGATGAAGTTATTGCGCAAATCAGTGCAGACTGCGATGAGGCAATAAAGGTTTTGCCTGCTTCTCAATCAGACTTGGGAGTGGCGGATAAAGGAAGGGCAACTGCAGGGGCTGCGCTTGCTTTAAAGTCTCGGATGTTGCTTTATGCAGCCAGTCCGCTTTACAATACCAATGGCGATCTTTCTAAGTGGACTGCTGCAGCCGCCACCGCCAGGCAGCTCATAAACCTCAATAAGAATTCACTATTGCCTTTAGCCCAATTGGGAAATTTATGGGACTTTTCCGTTGCTGCCTCCAATTACAGCCCGGAAGTTATTTTCGCAACAAATGTTAGTGCCACCAATTCTATCGAAAGCAACAATGCACCGATAAGCTACGAAGGTAAAGGAAGGACCAACCCTACTCAGGAGTTGGTAAATGCTTTTGAGATGCGCGTAAGTGGCAAGCCAATTACGGACAACACTTCAGGGTTTTCTCCTACAGATCCCTACTCCACAACTGGTGCAAGTGCGCGAGACCCTAGACTGTCTTTATTTATCATTTATAATGGTCAATCCTTTAAATCAAGAGCTGTTGAAACCTTCACAGGTGGCCGGGATAATATGCCAATAAACATCAATAACACCAAAACTGGCTATTACCTAAGAAAGTTTCTTTCGGAGAGTTCAGCTTGGGCGACGGGTGCTACAAGTGTAAACCGAAACCGTCCCTGGATATTTTTCCGTTATTCAGAAGTTTTGTTGAACTATGCCGAAGCCTTGAATGAAGCTAGTGGACCTGTTACTGATGTTTATACTTATGTAAATCAGATTCGCCTACGTGCTGGCATGCCAGTGTTGCCAGCAGGATTAACGCAGTCACAAATGCGTGAGCGAATCCAGAATGAGCGCCGCGTTGAGTTATGCTTTGAGGGGCATCGTTTTTTCGATGTGCGCCGATGGAGGAAAGGTACAGAACTTTTCAACAAATCAGTTTCGGGTATACAAATTACAAAAACCGGAACCAGCTTAACATACGTCCCCTTTCAGGTTGAAAACCGAGTGTTCACAGAAAAAAATAATTTATTTCCAATACCTCAGTCAGAATTGAATAAAGCGAGTAAGTTAAAACAGAACCCAGGGTATTAGCATTTAACAATAGGAATAGCTCCTATAAAAGATTTCAGTAACAGGGTGGGGAATTAATGTTTATAAAAAAAATGAAGCCGATTTCTCTTGCCTATTATAGAGCAAAAAATGAACTTAAAGAAGCGATTAAAGTACTTTAATGTTTTTGAGGATGATTTGTGTTAAAAGATTAAAATCAGTTGGATCGGAATATTGAGATTTCATCGCCATTTAATCTTTTAATTTTTGAGGTTCAAAGGGCAGCTCACAGGGGTTTTGAAAAATCTATATGAAAACGAATATTACAATCTTTCTTGTTTGTTTTCTATGCTGTAGTAAGTCCATGCATGGTCAGCAGTTATTAGATACTTCCACTCTAAAATCAATGAATACCACTCATGACATCCGTCTGGGACCATGGGGGCCTTATTCTAAGAAATATGCTGGTATATCACATATCCCTGATATAGCCGCTGGGATGCGCTTCGATTTTTTTGTGATGCCGGGTTTTTACCGAAATAAAGTTTTGATTCCCAATGTAAATTTTGAATCTGGGTATTTCCCCTGGCAGGCAGATTCTAGGCAAGGCTCCTATACTTACCGGTATGAATTGATCTGGAAAGATCAGGTGTATGTGGACGTAAATTATCAGATAGTAGATAGTAGTAAGGTAATTGTAAGTATTAAGTGTGTAAACCGCACAGAACTTCCTCAAAGTCTTGCTTTAAACCTAATGGCTTCGATGAATTATCCCGAGGTATGGCCAAGGTTTAAATTACAAAAGTCTTCGCAAGATGTCTGGATAAATGCAGTGGATTATAAACAAATACGTTTTGCAAGACAGGAGCCTAAAGATAATCTAGTTACTGATGGTCTGATGAATGGAGAAATGCGTAACGAAGGCTTTATTGATGGGTCTGCGTTGACAAAAAAGTTTGGACAGTCAGCGGGTAACTCGTTATCCTACTCAATTCCAGCTCAATTCAAAAAGGGTTATCTCACCATCTTCTATCGGGCTGATATTGGCGCGGTGAGCAGGATTTCAGCTTCCGGAGCGATTCATCAGCAAATCATTCTAGAGGGAGATGGCAAACTTAAATGGATTGAAATTCCTTTTGAGTGGGATGGGTCAGGCCGGTTGATACTAACATCGCTTGAGGGAGATGGCGTGGAACTCAATGGTCTACTCTGGAGCATTAAAAAAGACACAAAATTCGCGATTGAAGATAATCTTAAGGTGGTAAATCCGAAAGTATCAACGGATTTTAAAAATCGTCAGGCAATTCTAAAATATCAACATGCTCCGGGCTATTATGGTATGAGCTGGGGTAATTCCTCATATAAAATTCGCGAAATCCGCAATGATGAACTTGATGTCTACTTTCGTAAAGCTATTCATAATCATGTCGATAGCATCCTGAAAGGAAATAATCAGGGTCATTTTGAAAATATATTTATCAGACCACTCGTGCTATTGGCGGGAAGTGAAAAAACTTTTAGTTGTGTACTAACGCACAACCCTAGTATGGCTGCAGCTAGACAAAACATGTCTGCACCTAAAAACATACCACAAAAAGCGCAAAAACCTTTTATTGGCCCAACTTTTCTCCCAGAAAGTAAAACCTATGCTTTTAGTCAGAAAATGCTCCGGGCAGCCTTACTGGAGAATATCGTCTATCCTATCTACACCCAGCGAAGTTACATCAGGCATTATACACCCGGGAAATGGTGGAATAGTTTGTACACCTGGGATTCGGGTTTTATCGCTTTAGGGCTTAATGAGTTAGATATAAACAGAGCCGTAGAATGCATCAATGCTTACACAACTGAACCTGGCAGCCAATCCGCCTTTATTCATCATGGCGCTCCAGTTCCGGTGCAGGTTTACGCATTTTTTGATTTATTAAACAAAACGCAGTCATTGCCACTACTTGAATATTTCTATCCTAGGCTAAAGCAATATTATAGTTTTTTATCTGGCAAGCTAGGTAGCTCCTCAACAGGACGATTGAAATCGGGATTACTTAACACCTGGGATTACTTTTACAATTCAGGTGGATGGGATGATTACCCAGCGCAGGTAGGTATTCATCAGCAGCGGCTGGAATCCACTGTCTCACCCGTAATTACAACTGCCCAGTGTATACGTTTCGCGAAAATATTGCGCATGCTTGCAAAAAAGTTGAACAAAAATGCAGATGCTGCGGATTATGACATCGAAATTAAAGCATTTTCCAAAAGTCTTCAGGCTTACAGCTGGAATGAGGAAAGCGGTTATTTCAGCTATGTGCGTCATGATTCAAGTGGTAAAGCAATAGGTGCCTTCCGCTATAAAGATGGTAGTGATTATAATCAGGGTATGGATGGAGCTTATCCTCTATTTGCCGGGATTTGCACCCCAGCGCAACAGAACATATTGCTAAAAAAACTTTTCTCGGCTGATCATATGTGGACCCCTTACGGCATGGGCGTGGTTGACCGGGCGGCAGCTTATTACCTCAACGATGGATATTGGAATGGGTCAGTGTGGATGCCGCATCAATGGTTTATGTGGAAGACCATGCTTGATTTAGGCAAACCTGAACTTGCGATGCGAATCTCGAGCACGGGCCTTGAGGTCTTCAAGCGGGAAACGGATCATTCCTATTATACTTTTGAGCATTACCTCTCCGAAACCGGCCGGGGCGCGGGCTGGCATCAGTTTTCAGGTCTTTCTACTCCGGTTTTAAACTGGTATAATTCCACTTTTAAGATCGGAAACGTCACCACCGGTTTTGAAATTCTACAAGAAAAAAGCGAGTTTAATTCGGAATTTTCCAATTATGAAGCATTACTAAGTTTTGATGATTCGACGCCCGCACACGCGCGTAGCATGCTTATCTGTTTAAATCCGTCTTATCAGTATCAGGCAATGTTCAATGGAAGGGTAATCCAACACCTGCAGCCTTATCCCGGGCTGCTTCAGGTAACACTACCAGCAACCAATGTTGCTGGACAATTAATTATCAAAATAAAAGGGCGTAAGTAGAAAGGTCGAAAAACATTTTAATAACTGGCTTTATTAATAGCCTCACTTATGATTTCTGTCTTCATGAAATATTATCAGCTAAGAAAAGCACTGCCATTCCCCCGGCGCGCAGGACATTATTTGGCCCGATGCGATTATTCTCTCTTCAAGACCATCGCCCAGGTTCCAATGTGGAATATAGCCTAAAACATTACGTTTACTTAATGCGCTAAGTAAGTAAGGTAGATTCAAACTCTTCGATGGGAACCGTAAAATAGGGTTCAGCTGAAATTAAAAAATTCTTAAAGTGCGGGGATGTATTATGTTCTTCCATTGCAGCCTCTGATGCCCATTCCTCCATCATGATAAAAAATCCTGGTTGTTGAGTAACTTGATGTAAATCATATTTCAGACATCCTGGCTCTTTTCTGGTTTCTTGTATAAGTTGGACAAAAAGACCATTTAATTTTTCAAGATCTGCGCTATTGTTTTTCGCGCGGATAAGTGCTGTTATTGTTATCATATTGTTTAAATTTATTAAGGTTAATGGTAAAATTTTTCTAAAAAATCTTCTTTTCATTTTAACTTTTCGCACTTTTTATTTTTAAATCAAAATAAAAAATGGAATACCAAACAATGCCTTCTTCCAATAGTACTCGATAGTTTTTCATATCCTGTTGCTTTCCGGCTGGCAATCTTTCAAAGAAGTTTTAATCCTTGTCAGCTTACGTTCCCAAAAGCAATTTCTTCATTCATTTGTGGCACTAACCAATTTGCCATCTTTTCTATAAAAAGATAATCTTGATACATATCCTTGAAGGCATGCAAAACAAAACTACTATTACTTACGCCCTCATCAAATGGCTTTGCTGCATAAATAATCTATTATCATCAACAAAAGATCCACAAAATTTTCTTCTGAGTGCACTGTAGGTTTTGTAATCTCTCACGTGGATATATCCTTTAAATTTAGGAGCTAAGTAATACAATGGTATCTATATTTTTCTCCTAAGAACAAAATTAGGACATATACCTTTTACAACTTGGTACAATTTGGTTATAAATTTGTACATACCAATCCAGAGCGTTTAAAACTAATGCATTGTTAGTGGAGAAATTCGCCTAAAATTGCTTTCAACCGGCAGGGACTTTAATCAAAAAAAATCTATTTTTTTGCCTGAATTTTGTCAGTCATACTTGATAAATCTAAAAGTGAGTTTACCAATGAAATATCCACAACAGTAGAAAACACGATATAAAATCTGCTACGAGACAATCTTTGGGACAGCTGCGCCTTCGACAAGAAAAAGCATTGTTTTTAACCTATTTTTTTACCTTCCACAGCCATCACTGATATCTGCTACAGAATTGCATTGAAAATTGCAGGGTGATGCGCTTAAGTTTTTGAATATTACGGCCTAAACAAAATTAAGATGAGAAACATGGTACCATGCGGCGTGATGGGTAATGATTTCAGAGAAAGTCTATTTATTTTTTCTTGCAAATCTGGAAACATCGCTTCAATACCTTCCATAGATACTAGAATGGAAGCACTACTTCCCAATGCTAAGCTTTCCCGAATTCTTTGCCTAACATGATGCTCGTAATCGCCGTTACGGAGCGCATCACAGACTTCATCATTTTTCTAAGCGAGCCTATTTCCGGGCGGTAACGGTAATCTCTACACTGGCCTTTTGTGGCAAATGAGCGATCCCGATACAGGTTCTGGAAGGAAAAGGTGGTTTAAAATAATTTTTGTAAAGTGTATTAAACTTTGCGTACTGTCCAAAATCTTTCAAATAAACAGTAACTGTAATTATCTTATCCATTGATGACCCGGCGGAGATTAGGATTGTATTGATTTTTTCAAAAACCTGATTGACTTCCTGATCAAAACTTGGTGCTGGCACACCAACCTGTCCCGACAAAAAGATAAGACCACCAGCTTCCCTGAATGCGCTAAATGGTTTATCGTTCAGATTTTGAGCATACGATGCGATTGAAAACAATATTGCTATTGCAGTAATTGATATTTTTTTCATTGTAATCCATATTTACTAATCAGCAACACCATAGCAGACATTGCTGCCGCACCCATGGCCACCTCTCTAGGGTTAATTTTATCATAGGTATCCAATCTGCTATGGTGAATATCAAATAGACGGCTATCATCGCAATCCAGGCTAATGAGTGCAAGAGCCTTGTTTTTCATTGGAACCAAATCAATTCCACGCTGCTCCAACTGGATGTCTCCAGCCTTGTAGGTTTCAAATAACTTCGCCCATTGCCTAAACTGCTTTAAGGCCTTGGAGCCTGCTTCCACCCTAAAGCCTCTGGCTGCAAAACCGCCCGCATCAGATTCCATGACAGCGATATGCTTCTCACCATTCAATGTGGCTTGCCTGGCATATTCTACTGCACCGTGTGCACCTGCCTCTTCATTCATGTATAGCACAACACGCACAGTACGGGCGGGCCTGAAGCCTAATTGATTAAACACCCTGAGCATTTCCATCGACTGGACCAACCCGGTTCCATCATCAGAGGCACCCTGACCAAGATCCCAGGAATCAAGATGTGCACCAAGGGTCACAATCTCCTGTGGAAATTCCCAACCTTTGATTTCCGCAATCACATTGTTGGACCTAACTGGTGATAAAAGCCTGCATTTCAGCTCCAAAGATAGTATCATTCGTGGATCGGCTTTTAGTGCAGCGCTAAGCCGGTCTGCGCTTATTGTGCTTAATGCGACAGCAGGGATTTTTTTCACTTTTTCATCATAGCTAACAGCGCCGGTATGGGGAACATTGTCTTTTGAAAGCGTCAAGGATCGAATTAATGCCCCTACAGCCCCTCTTTTAGCGGCAGCTATGGCGCCAAGAGATCGTTGATCCACTGCCTTAAGATAGGCCTTAAAAACTTCCACCTCGGTAGGATCCATCGCCCGGTTAAAAAATACGAATTTACCAGCAATCTCCGCATCTGTCATATCCGCTAAAGCTTTCCATGAATTTACCTCGACGACCTCGGACTGCAGAATTCCATCTGTAGGAATCGATCCTCCAAGCGCACTGATATCAAGTCTGCTTTTTCCACCAGATGCGCTGAAATAGGCTCGCTCAGTATCCCCCCTTTCCCAGCGGGGAACAGTTACTGGCTGGAGGTATACCCTATCGGGCTTGTAACCTTCCATTACGGATTTTGCCCATACAACCGTCTGCTCCGCGGCTGCAGATCCGCTAATTCTTGGACCTATCTTATAGACCAGCTCCCGCAGGTTTTGATCCATTGTATGATCCTTCAGTACCTGGGTATAAATCTTGCGGATCATTACAGAATCTGCATCTACCTGGGCTAAGGCAGGATTAAAGATCAGCAGCGCAAAGCCAAGCGAAACCATAGAGATGGTTTGATGAATAGATTTCATTCCTTATTGTCCTTTACCTGTGGTCGTATAATTGATCGGAAACCACCTGTAGCCCTTTCCTAGCGGTCTGATATGGCCGATTCCCGGAAAGGATAGGTGATCTGCAGCAATCCAGTACCCTTCTTTTGCAGCCTGCTCAAAAGCCTTTTTGCGAGTCCTCGCTGCCCAGGCAGGATCAACATCATAAACAATGGTGATTTCAGGCTTGGCAAATTGTACTGCTCCAGAATGCAGGATGTCACCCCAGAACAAAATCTTCTCTCCTTCACTGGTTACTTGGTAAAAACTATGGCCTGGCGTATGTCCGGGGCTGGCTAACGGAGTTACTCCGGGAAAAAGCGTTTTACCATAATCAAAGGTTTTGATCTTACCCGCTTTCAGATATGGTAACATTTTAAGCCTCGCCTGGTCAAAATAAGGTTTCATTTTATCAGTGGCTTTGGCATATTGTTCATCATTGAGCCAGTAATCTGCTTCCTGTTTGCTTACATAAACTGTAGCGTTGGGAAATACCATTTTATCGCCGTCCATCAGCCCTCCTGTATGATCGGTATGAATGTGAGTAATTAATATCACCTCGATCTCTTCGGGATTATAGCCAGCACGCTTCATATTTGCAGGTAGGTGTCCAAGTGTCGGGCCGTATAGTTCAGAGGTTCCCGCATCAATCAGAATGGTCTTTCCGCCAACTTTAACTATATAGGCATTGACAGAGGCTTCAACAACCGGCTGCTGAAAATTCAGGTTGGTCAACGCTTTTACCTCGTCAACATTGGTGTTGGTTAATAGCTTATCAAGCTCCTGAGGGATGCTTCCATCTGATAAAGCGATAACCTCTATGCTGCCTAGCTTCATGTGATAGCTACCGGGCTGAGCAAGAACTCCTTCTTGATGCTGTGCCTTAGCCACCTGCATGAATGTTAAAACGAATACCGTAAAGGTAATATAGAAAGCAGCAGAGCTTTTGACCCGCTTTAGAAGATATTTGTATGTTTTCATTTTTAAAATATTTATCGTGCGACAAAACTATGGCTTACATACAAAACTTAAAAGTACGCACTTCATTATAGCATAGGGTTAAAATTATCCCTATAGCCCCATTCCTTTCGTTTCTCGACCTTCCTGGGTCCATCTCATAATTATAAGCAGACAGCTAAACACAAATGGGCTAGGATAAACTGCTACCGCTTTGATGCGTATTGCTTTGGCACCAATCATCAATGGCACATCCTTGTTAAATCTGTCTGCAGAGTAAACAGCTATGGGTTGCAGCAATACGTGTATTTAATCTTCAAGATACCTGAGGAAATTTTGAATCAGCCAAGGTTATCACGCAAGATGCTGAAATCGACCAATAGATAAGCAGGTGACATAACGACAAGATAATTATGTATCTGGTTTAGTTTGACGCAGTGCGCAGCCAGTAAGACTTTCAGACGAGCTTAGCTCATTTTTCAATTTGGCATTCTAGCTTTAAGAACTGTATTTCCTAAAAGAGACATAAGGCCTTAGGAAGATTGATGTTACACTGTAAACTAACAAAAGGCCGGAATAAGCCCTCAATCAACATGGGTATAAAACTAAGCACAAATCAGCTTTCGTAGTGGGTTAAATGAACGCCAATTACATCTTTGAACATATTGCTTATCTTTGTAATGATAACATCTTATGAAAAATGGAAAGAAAGATACCAAAGGAAATTGATTGCGGAATGGGGATGATTATGGATATCATTGGAGGAAAATGGAAACCTTGCCTACTGTTCAACATCTGGAAGGGTCATCGCAGGCCAAGTGAGCTTCAGCGTCTCAACCCTAGGGCAAGTCGTAGGGTTTTGAATCAACAGCTTACCGAGCTGGAGGATCATGGCATAATCAGCAAGACCATTTATCCTATTCTTCCTCCAAAAGTTGAGTATTTTTTGACAGACCTTGGATCTTCGCTGATTCCCCTGATCCAATCTATGGATAACTGGGGTTCGCAATATCTGGAAAATCCTCATCAACATCCAAAAATCAATTTACTTGAACTTCCCCATGCAGAGTGTAAAACAATGATTTAAGCGATCATAATTAACATTTTATTATAGAACCCGATAAGACTGATATGCGTTGGAATGGTATTTTCCGAGCAATTAAGTTTTTGCAAATGCTATTGGGTCAAAAATAAAGCAATCAAAAAATTTGAGGATGAATTTTTGAAATTCAAATCTGCGCGCTGCAGCGATAGATTACTTGCTTTTATTTTGTCTCCATATTTTGCTTTAAATAAAAAAAAATACATCACAGTAGAGATCAATAAACAATTTTTATTTGTCTCTAGGCTACTATTGTCAATAGTCTGTAGATGCTATCTCACTCTGCAGTTGTCGATTGCTACAACCCATTCGTCACAGCCACAATCTACACACTTTAAGGGGGCCTCAGTTTTAATACGCTTTATGTTTCCGCAGAAAATACATGCATAATCTTTATTGGGAGAAAGCATTTTGGTTTTTTGCGCAAATAAGGCCGGCAGGATCGGAAGACCCAGCTGTACTCTATCATCCGGATAGAAATAAACACTTAGTGTTCCCGATGTTTCCAGAATTACGGTTTCTACCTGACCCAGATGTGAAATGCTCTTTTGCCTCAATTCAGCAAAAAATTCATCTAGGCCAAGTGCTTCCTTTCCAAATTCTTTAGTATTACACCGACCGTCTTTAATTAGATAAACACATCTTCCTTCAATTAAGTCATCTAACTTTTGATTTTTAGCGGTGAGGTAGGTAGTCAACCGATAAGCGCCAACAATAATTGTGAAAATTATGATGGGTACAATTAAACCAATTTCCTTGTAAAACATGGGATCACCTGCAGCCGAGCCTAAACTAATAATGACAACGAGTTCAAAAACGGACAGTTGCCTTACCCCACGTTTCCCTAAAAGCCGTAAGCCGGTAAGAATGATGAAATACATGATGAGGGTACGAAGTGCGATTTCGGGCATGAATTCCCATCGATCTTCTCCGATAAAGAAATTTTGCCAGTCAATATTTATATTCATAGTTCGAGTTGTGTGGTTAGAACATTTCTGAAGAGAAAACGATTTGGGAATTGATAAGTTTTTCTAAACCTCTTTGACTAATTGTGGTTTGCCAATGAAAGTAATAACCAATGCCAGAAATGTCAAGGGCAGGCGTAAAGCTGAAATCCGGGCTTACCACCCTTATAAATCCTAGGCCCAAGCTTTTTCATATTTAAGTAATTCCTCATAAGGATTGCCTTGCAGGCCAAGCAATGTAGCAAAAGCTGGTTCGGTTTTCATACCTTGCCGTTTTAGTTCAATAATTTGCTTTCGAAAAGCTTCACCTTTTTCCAACAGTATTTGGTATTCAATCATCATGTGGCGATAGGCAACCTGGCGACGGGTAGGAACATCCTGTCCAAAGATTTCAATTTCGAAATCTGCGACCTTAAATTTTGCGACTATGGCGCTTGGATTGGTTTTATTGTATTCCCAGATCTTGAAGCCATCTTCATACTGGAATAAATTGGTTAACACATTTGATAAATATTCTTTATTGCTGGAATAGCATATAATATCAATATCGCTACTTTCGATATCAATATCAATTGGTATTGTTCCAACAACTATTGGATCAAATTCAGAAATCATTTCCAGAATAAGCTGTTTTTTTAGCATATCATAAACACTAATTTGTCTATCATTTCCGTATTTAAGGTACGCTATTGAATCAAAGTTTTTTACTGGGTGCATTATGAAAAGCTATTAAGTAAACTATGAGTATCCTAGGTATGTATTAATCTTAAATTTAGATATATATCCTGATATTTTGTTTAACTGATATTCTTAACTAATTATATAAATAAGATCCTTCATTTTTTAAACTGGTTCTCAATTCAAAATTGTAAAAAGTGGCAATTATAACGCTAAAATTATTTACTAATTAATAATAGTGCCCTTACAATTCCAAAAAGAGTTTTAGCTTTAACATTGGGCACTGTTTATGAGCCCCTTTTATCGGATCTTTTTGTTGCTAACAACATTTCCGTATGAACCATAAATATCCTCTTCCTGGAAAAACAATACATTTCTGAATTCTTGCCTCTGGCATGAGTGATGGGGTTCAGTGAGGAATTTAAACGGTGCGTAAGATAGATTTTATCTTTATTGTTTTTAAGGGACGTAGGTAAATTTCAAATATTCTCTGAGTGTAGTCGGTTTCCTTTGTAATATTTGTTCCAATGTCCCATCACAATAATTATATTCATCATTATTTATAATCTGTGAGAAGCGCAGGGCAATAGATATTTTTTCATCTTCGACTCCATGTTGCTTCAATGCTGAAACAAAGAATTCCTGGTTAGAATTAAGGAAAGGTACCTCATGCCCTGAAAGGTCGCTCAGTATATCGGCCACCTCAATGAAAGAATATGACTGGTTACCTGTAAGCACATAAGTAACATTTGAATCATCTCTCTTAATAATAATTTTCGCCATTGCCTCTGCTATATCTGCAATGGTGGCAAATGCTGATTTTCCGTGTCCCACAGGAAAATTTATCCCATTAATTGGTAAATGTTCTCCAATAAAAAAGGGTATAGTATCTGAATTGAGTCCGTTCTGAAAAATGGTGTATTGACAACCGCTCTGCCTAATGTGATTTTCGGTAAGAAAATAGGAATCATTTAAATAGCCTAATTTACTTTCTTGTACATGACGGTTTAGCGCGCCGCTGGCAAAATATAAATGTTTAATCCCACTTTCCGCCGCGGCATCTATAACATTTTTATGCTGCCCGAACGCACCTGGGCTTGCTATGGGAATGAGGAGTAAACTATCAACACCAACGCATGCTTTTTCAACATCCTTTTTATTGTCGTAATTGCCTAGTCTAACAGAAAGACCTAGGTCTTTCCATTTTTGCGCCTTTTTTTCATCTCTGGCATATATTGCGATCTCCGAAGGATTGATTTTTTCCAGCAAATTTTCTATTACAGCCGCACCTAGATGCCCTGTAGCTCCAGTGATTAATATCATAATAATTTATTGTTGTTTACAATTCATAATTTTTATCCAATAATTCAGGAATGCATTTTACATAACAACCCCATTGTGATAGGCTTAACGCTTTGGACAAAAATATATAATTGAAATTGGTTGTTTCATGTATTTCATTAAAAATGCGCATAAAACAAAGATTAAAATAATGTAATTATGGTTTATACATCAAAATATTTTTTTTGTTTTAATAAAAGATGGTGTAGCAAATTTATCTTTCATTTTTATGGGGGTAATGGATTTCATTCGATATAAAATAAATCATATCCTTTTCACAAATACATTTAACAGTTTAAATCAGCATAGATCTTAAAAAATGCTCTGAAAGCAACATATTAAACTTCATATTGCCAAAATCCATTATAATCGAATACATTGGGGAATTGTGTTGAACTGATATTTACAGCATATGCTCGAAAGCTATAAGCCTCTGCAAAAATAAAACTGTAGATGACCAAATAAAGAAGCGTTGGCCGTCATTATATTGTTTCTAAATCTTGCACTTGGCGGATACCTTAGCATAAGCGTAGATTGAGTGCTTAAAGATTAGTCCAGCAGCTCAATTACGCACTGAGGGTTGAAAACGAGATTCAAAATCAAATTAAGTTGGATATTATCAATTTATCCGTTGGGTTAGACCAAGAATTTAAGGCTAAATGCTCGGCTTTCGAAGGAGTTTGCAAAGACATCTTAAAAAAAAATTCAAGCAAACAAAGAGTCTAATAAAACCGGCTCTGTATCTGCTTGAAAATTGAATTCTATCCGGCAATAAGATTCGAATACTGTTGGATTTGATTCATTGGAGAGCTTTTGCGCTCATAAAAGGCATAGATTAACTCGATGCTAATCAGTACATCATCCTAAAGACTTATCACCCGCATTAATGTAGACCTGGCATCGCTTAGGTCAACAATTCCTCCAAACCAAATGCTTTGATTACTTTAACATATTCCATTTCAACTGCCTTATTAGCTGCCTCAACAATATGTCCGGTTGCGCTGTCGACGGTTGTCCTTAGTGGCCTTTGACCCTTTGGTAATGTAATCAGCTTTACGATTGCATCAGCAACATCTTGGGGATTTGGTTTTGTATCTTCGAAAATCTGTCCAATTGCAGCGCCCATCTTATTAGGAAAGTCAGCAATGAGTTTATATTCTTCTGCAATGGCTGCATCTGATCCGAATTGGGTTTTCTGAGACATTTCTGTGGGAAAAGCGCCTGGTTGAACAATAGCAATATCGACACCTAATGGACGAAGTTCGTAATGTAATCCCTCGCTCAATGCTTCTAAACCAAATTTTGAGGAAGAATATATAGCAAAAAAAGGAGCTGAAAATCTACCCCAACCACTTGATACATTAATTATAAGGCCTTCTGATTGTTTGCGCATAAAAGGCAGCGCCAGTTTGATCATTCTCCAAGGTGCGATAACATTAACGTCCAACATCCGATTCAGATCATCTGAAGTAGCAGTTTCCGCCACACCAAACATACTCGTTCCTGCATTATTTACCAATACATCTATCCTGCCCTCTTTTTCAATGATGAAGTCGAACGCGCTTTGTACACTTTTCTCATCTGTTAATGAAACATCCAGGACGGTGATATTTTCTACCCGCTCGAGTTCATTTGCTTTAGCAGCATTCTTTCCTTTGGTATCTCTTATTGTAGCATAAACCATATGGCCCATGGCCGCAACAGATTTAGCACTCAGCCACCCAAACCCACTGTTCGTTCCGGTAATTAACACAACTTTTTTTTCCATGTTTTCTCTATATAAATAATTATACAAATATTCACATCTAAAAAAATAAAGCATTTACCATTTGGTAAAAAGCAGTTTTAGCGTATATTTTTTCTTATTCTACTAAAAGACTGCTGAGTAATGCCAAGATACGAGGCAATGTGAGAAAGGGGAACACGATTCACAAGACCAGGAAATTGCTCAATAAAGGAGTTATATCGTGAGGTGGCGTCTTCCGAAACCAAAGGGCTTCTTCTTTCTATTGTTTTTAACAGACAGTTTTTAACTATCAATTCGGTAATATGGTGCCATCCGACAATTGTATTTCCAATTTCGTCCCAGTCTTTCTTTGAAAACACAAGCAATTTACAATCGGTAACTGCCTGTATATACTCCGAAGCAACCACTTGGGCTTCAAACCTTTGTTGGTCGGACACAAAGTTATTTTCGTCAATAAAATATTGTGTAATTTCTTTGCCTTTATTATTGTAGTAAAGGAAACGAACGACACCTTCAAGTATGAATCCAACCTGTTTGGGTATCTTTCCGGCTTCGGAAAAATATTCATCTTTTTGAATGTAAATTACCTTAGCCTTGCCTTTGATCAGATCTATTTGATGTGTGTTCAGATTCCCGAACTGTAATAGGTAATCGATGAATTCTTTCATAACCTTAAAGTTCCAATTTATTTAAAACAATTTATTTACCATATGATAAAAACTTTAACTAAATAAATCCTGCACCGGCATACCGTTTCTTCGAACCCTTCTTTGACGATTTATTCTTTCGATTATCCAAAGTAATCATTATGGCTTTACCGGAAAATTTCGCTATCGTATATCTGGTTTTTAAGTCTCAGGGCATGCTTGGCCGGAATATAAATATACGGGAAGCTACGATTCATGTAATGAAGAGGTTGCACCCTATGGCCGGATAATAACAGAAATTGCTACCCGCACGATTTAGACTTCGAGCGCAGTTTGAACGGACTGGAATGAATTACTCAGATTTGGCCCGGGTTGGTTTCATGCTATTGATATATTCTGTTGGAGACATTCCAAACTGTTTGGTGAAAGATCTTGTAAACTGCGCCTGTGATCCAAATCCGGTCATTGAGGCAATTTTCATTATTTTAAAGTTTTCCACTACCAAAAGCTCCGCAGCTTCTTTCAACCTGGTAATTGTGATTAGCTCGTGGGGACTTAGATTGGCTATAGCCTTTATCTTCCGATAGAAGGTTGGCCTAGTCATGTTCATCAAACCTGCCAGCAATTCAACATCGAGTGATTTGTTGCTGATGTTTTCCAGAATAATCTTATTCAACCGGTCGAGAAATACTTCGTCTGACTTGTTGTATGCCATACTTTTCAAATGCGCTAGTGGAGAGGTCGCGAAGTATTTTTTTATTTTTTCCCTGCTTGCCAATAGGCTTTGAATTTGGGTAAGCAGGTGATCTGGCGAGAATGGTTTTTCAATATAAGCATCAGCACCTGATTCCAGGCCTTCTATCTTAGACTGAAGTGTACTTTTGGCAGTCAGTAAAATAACCGGAATGTGGGCATACTCGAGATTGTTTTTAACGCTATTACATAAAGTATAACCATCCATAATCGGCATCATCACGTCGCTAACGATTAGATGAATACTTCTTTGCTGTATTAGATCCAATGCATCAGCACCGTTACCTACCTCTAAGACCTGAAATTTTTTGCAAATCTTGGCGGTTATAAATTCTCTTATTTCAACATTATCTTCAACCAATAAAATCACTGGTTTTTGCTGTTGGCTATCTTCCGTTTCTTCGGTTTCAGGTTCCGTTGGGTTTTTGCCGGCTATTGTTACATCTTGATCCCTTCTTGGGAGCATCAGGGAAAATAGGTTATAATGTCCCTCGGCAATACTCAACCGTAGCGTCCCCTGATGTAATTCTGCTAAAGAACGGGCAAGTGGCAAACCAATCCCCGTTCCCCTTTGGTCTTTGTTATATTCAAGCCGGTAAAATGGCTCGAAAATCTTTTCATGGAGATCATCAGGAATAAGTTCTCCGTCACTCTTGATCCCAATTTCAAAAACTTGATCATGAAGAATGACCTCCATAAAAATCTTATTTTTTGCATACTTAACTGCATTATCAATCAAATTGCTTAGCATTTTATTCAAAGCTTCAGGATCTGCTATAGTCAAGAATGTAGGTTGTGGGAACTTTATATTGAGTTCTATATTTTTGGTGGCCATTTCTGACTTGTAGCGAATGCAATTTTCTTCCAATAGTTGGTTGATATTGACCGTAACCATATTCAGGCTAAAACCTTTAGTTTCCGTCTTTCTAAAATCCAGCAGCTGGTCTGTCAATTCCAGCAGTCGATCGGTGTTTTTTCTTACCGTTACCAAACTGTCTTTAATGGAGGGCATCTCCTGAGAATTTTTTATCACATCCTCTAATGGCCCCTTTATTAAAGTTAAAGGTGTTCGAATTTCATGTGTAACGTAGGTAAAGAACTCCAGCTTTGAATTATAGAGTTCTTTTTGCTTGTTTGATTCCCATAATTCAGACACACGCACCTGTTTATCAATCAGACGTCTGCGATAATAGCGGATAGTAAGATAGAAAATTAGGATAAGCGCCAAACTGTAAATAAAAAGTGCGTAACCACTGGCCCAAATTGGCGGGTCTATAAAAATGACCATTTCAGTTGAGTCCTGATTCCATTTTCCGAAACCATTGGAAGCCCTAATTTTGAACGTATATGTGCCTGGCGAAAGGTTGGTAAAATAGACTTTACGATTGCGTTTCAGGTAAACCCAGTTTTTGTCCAAGCCCTCCATCATGTAACGGTATTCTGTGGTTTCCGGAGAGGTATACCCCAATGCGGCAAAATCAATACTGAATGTGGATTGATCATGAGGCAAACGGATCGCTTTTGTAAAGGTTATCGACTTTGATAATACAGAATTCTCCCTATTAATTTCCAGTTCTTTATTGAATACCTGGAAACCTGTAATGTAGACAGGGGATAGAAACCGATTAATACTGAACTGATCAGGAGAAAAGCTAATCATACCTTTTAGACTACCGAAATACATCTTGCCGTCTTGATCTTTAAATGCGGAACTATAGTTGAACTGATCACTGAGCAATCCATTTTCTTTTGTATAGGTTTTGATGTTTTCATTTTTTGGGTTGAAGCAAGCCAAACCACGAGAGGTACTGATCCATAAGTTTTGATGCTCATCCTCAAGAATTTTGTAGAAAACATCACTTGGGAACCCGTCTTTACTGAAATATCTTCGGATTTTATTGTTTTTCCTATCAATTTTATTAAGCCCATTCTCTGTGCTCACCCATAAGCTACCCTTCGAATCGATAAAAACGCTGTTGACGGCATTGCTGCTGATGCTGTTCTTATTTTGTTCGTCCGTGGTAAATGAACCTGAAGTATTACTGATGGGGTCATAGAAATATAGACCGGTTCTGAGTGATGCCGCCCAAATTGTACCCTTATTATCTTCAAGCAGACTGGAATAGTGAATATCAACTGGTACTTCACTCACCACATTAAATTTATCAGCTGATCTATTATATCGGTATAGTCCATTGGAAGTGCCGATAAGAAGGATTCCGGACTTTGTTTTTAACAAACTTTCAACAAAGTTGCTTTTCATCTCGTTATTTCCAGGCCCGGCACTGTAGTGCCTGATTACTTTTCCGGTATTAATGTCTATCACATCTAGCCCACGTTCAAAAGTTCCTACCCAAAGTTCGTTGCCTGCCGCCATTAAACCATGAATATTGGTATGAGCAATGCCCGTATTATCTCCCGTAGGCTTAAAATGTTTAAATAGGTTAGCCGTTGGGATTAGTTTGTTTAAACCACCATCCTCTGTTCCAATCCAAATATTCCCTTTAAGATCATTGCAAATTTCGCGAACGGCGTGGCCGCTAAGGTTCCCCGCTCCTTCTTTGGGAAAATACTTATCGAAAACGACCGGCTGATTCGAATGATAATTTATCCCCCCGAAATAGGTACCTGCCCAAACGCCTCCTTCTTTATCCTTGGTTAGCGTGTAAACTGCGTTATCAGACATTGAATATGGATTATTGAATTCATGACGAAGATTGGAATAGCCACCAGTGATCATGTTGTATGAGAAAAGGCCAGATTCGGTAGCGATCCAATATTCATCTCTGTTTTTTTCCAGGAAACTTCTTGCGTATAAAGCCGTCCGATCTGGATTCTTGATATTGAGGTCTTTGTAGGTCAGAGATTTTTGATCGAAAACCTTAACACCCTGGTTGGATGTCCCGATAAGAAAATATCCTTTACCGGTATCATACAATTTTTCGATCCATCCCGAAATGGTGGGTTGTGATTTATCGAAAACGCTATAGCTTTCAAAATTATTGCCCATTTTGTTATACATCTGGATAAAACCATCGTTCGTAGAAACCCACAAATCTCCTGTTGGCGTTATAGATATGGAGGTTGCGCCTGGGTGTATCCTGTGCTCAAATTTCGTCAGTTTTTTAGTTTTCTGATTATATTTACAAAGCAACAAGCCTGCAATGTACCAGACATTACCTTGTTCATCTAATCGAACATCCCTGATATCTTCATTTTTAGTAGCTTTTATGAAGTCAAAACTTTCGGTTGCGGAATTGTATTTGTATAGACCGCTAAGAGTTCCTACCCAGATGTGCTGCGTTTGATCTTCATATAGAGCGTGAATGAAATTACTGCCAAGGCTTTTTGGATCGTCCGGGTTGTTCCGGAAGGTTTTGAAAATATACCCATCAAACCTGTTTAGACCATCCTTTGTTCCAAACCACAGAAAACCCTTCCTATCCTGAATACTGCAGATCACTGAGTTATAAGATAAGCCGTTCTCCACTTGATAGTGCCTGAAAGTATAGGATTGTGAAAATGCCGAGGCATGGATCATGAGGAACAGCAACATCGATATCAGCAATTTCTTCATTTGTCTCAAGTATTTGGTTAGGCTAAATATAGGATGAAAAGCGCAGAGGTAAGCTCATCGATCTTTGGATCGGCCATTTTTAGGCTTAATTGAGACAAATTAGTGTCTTTTTGATCTATATCCTCAAATGTAAATTACTCATTTAGCAAAAGTTTTCAGTGACTCAGGTTGCTGAAACCGCATTAACCATATATAAACCAAAATGAGTATGAAAAAAAAATTAAAACTTGGCAAAGTGTTGAGGCTTTGCTTTACGCTCAGTTTACTATCTTTCCTTTGCTGTCAGATTGCCTATTCTCAGGGTAGAATTTCAGGAAGTGTATCCGACAAAAGTGGTATACTCACTGGGGTTAGCGTACAGGTAAAAGGAACATCGTTATCCACGACTACAGACCAGAATGGTTCTTTCAGCATCAGCGTTCCTAACACAGAAAATGCAGTATTGATCTTCTCTTATGTAGGATATACAAAGCAGGAAATTTCAGTTGCTGGCAGATCAGTAATAAACGTTGCTCTAATCGAAGCTGCTGACGACCTGGATGAAGTGGTGGTCGTAGGTTACGGTGTTCAACGTAAAAAAGACCTTACCGGTGCAGTCTCGATAGTAAAGGCCGCAGATGTTCAAAAAAGGCAGGCGACAACTGTAGCCGAATCATTGCAAGGGCTTGCAACAGGTATAAAGGTTCGCGGTGGTGGACAACCTGGATCAGAAGCCCAGATACAGATCAGGGGACTAAAAAACCTTTCAGGAACAAATCCACTTTATGTAGTTGACGGACTTATTACCACTGCAAACCGAGATTTCAACCCAGCGGATATTGAAAGCATACAGATATTGAAAGATGCGTCAGCTGCAGCGATTTACGGCTCAAGGGCTGCCAATGGTGTGATTATCATCACTACCAAAAAAGGTAAGGCGGGACCCATGCAAATCGAGTTTTCAGGGAAAAGCGGTTTACAGTCCATTCCCCGGTATGATCTTGCAGAAACGGATGAGTTTTCGAGGATTAATTTCATGGCATATGACAATGCGGGTGTGCAGAGACAACGATTGGACCTTGGCGTAAATACCAACTGGCAGGACGAAGCCTATCAAACCGGTAACATTCAGGATTATAACCTGAGTTTTTCTGGCGGCACCAAGGATGCAAGTTATTATGTTTCTGGGGGATATTTTGGAAATAAAGGTACGGTAATCAGTACAGATTTTGACCGGGTTAGTTTCAGGGTAAATACAAAAGGCACCAGAGGCATATTTACGATTGGTGAAAATCTGGCGATAAGCAAAGCCAAACGAGATGAGATGTCTGGCAATCCTATTGTTGATGTTTTCAGAATGCTTCCAACCATCCCAGTTTATGATGCAAGCCATCCTGGTGGTTATGGTTATGGCGACGAAGCCAGGGCACGTACATTTGGAACCAATCCAGTTGCCATTGCAAATATTGAAGACAGAATCAACGAAAACCTGAGAATCAGAGGTGATGTTTTTGCAGAACTTCAATTGTTGAAGTCTTTAAAATTCAAAACTACATTGGGTTATGAAACAAGTTTAGACCATTATACTTATTTGAAGAAGGATGGTTTCTGGACGCTGAATCAAGCATTTGATCCAGCTATCTACAACGAAAATAGGGCAGAGTTTTCTTCTCTTTTGAATGAAAACACCCTGACTTTTAATAAAGCCTTTAACAAGCACTCTTTTAATTTGCTTGTCGGTCAGTCTTATCAAAAGACAAAATATGCGCAGATATCTGGCACAAAACGAAATGTATTATTCAACCCAAGTACGGGAACATACTATGATGTTTTAGATCAGGGAAATGAACCTCAGACGGGTGGATACAGAAACCGGTTCGATTTAATATCCTACTTCGGCAGGCTTGAATACAATTATAATGACAAATACCTGTTCAATGGCGTATTTAGAAGTGATGGTGTTTCGAAATTCGGCCCGCAAAATAAATTCGGATATTTCCCATCTGCATCAGCCGCCTGGAGAGTTAGCAAGGAAGAATTCTTCAAGGTATCATGGATCGACGACCTAAAAATTAGAGCCAGTTATGGCACCCTGGGCAGTAGCAACATCGGAGAATATGAATACCAGGGATTTATTAATACCTTTTCTACAATTGCATTGGGATCAAATCAAGCTGTACAGCCTGGGGCTACACAGGTACGTTTAGCCAACTCCAATCTGAAATGGGAGAAGGTAATCCAACAAAACTATGGTCTGGATGCTGCTTTCCTTAACAATAAGCTTACCATTAGTGCAGAATACTTCAATGCCAGAACAAAAGATGTTCTGATTGCATTTCCGTTATTGATCTCTACAGGAAATGATGGAGGCAATCCCAGGGTAAATGGAGCGACCTTACTGAATAAGGGTTTTGAGCTGACCACTACCTATGCTGGCCAGGTGCAGGATTTTAGGTACAGTGTAACTGCCAATCTTACCACCTTAGAAAACGAAGTTGAAAGTTTGGGCTACACTCAAAACAAAACCTTTGTTGGAAATACAGTAACCGAGGTTGGCCAGCCGATCGGTATGTGGTACGTGTTACAAACAAATGGCTTATTTCAAACCCAATCTGAGGTCAGCAACTACAGAAATTCGGCAGGAAAGATCATTCAGCCAAATGCCAAACCAGGTGACATTCGCTTCCGCGACAATGATGGTGATGGGGAAATCACCAATAAGGACAAGATGGTAGTGGGCAGTCCGTGGGCTGACTATGAGATTGGCTTAAATCTTAATGCTTCCTATAAAGGTTTTGAATTCTCAATGGATTGGTTTGGATCTTTTGGCGCTACGGTTTTCAATGGGCCAAGAAGTATAACAGAAAATTTCTCAGATAACTCAAATTATCTTAAAGGTGTGCAACCCTGGACTCCTGAAAACCCTAACACAAATGTTCCAAGGGCGTTTTATGGCAGTTCTGTAAATTCAAGAGGAGATACAGACCGCTGGCTGGAAAATGGGAGCTTTGCGAGAATGAAATATGTAGGAATATCGTATGGCCTCCCCGAGCAATTAATCAGCAAATGGGGTATTAAAAATGCGAGGATATCACTGTCTGCACAAAACCTGGTCACAATTACTAAATATACTGGATTGGATCCCGAGTTTAGCAACTCCAGTATTTTCGAGAAAGGATATGATTTTGGTGCATTTCCTAACTTGAAAACAGTTTCATTAGGTTTAAATTTTGGATTTTAATTAAGAGAAAAGATGAAAAAAATTACTTCAATCATCATATTAACAATTGTTTTGACACTTAATTACGGCTGTAAAAAAAGCCTTTTGGATCAAAACAATCCCAATACAATAACTGTAGAACAGTTCTGGAAAACTGAAAGTGATGCCAAAAAAGGCATTAACGCCGCTTATGCTATGTTCTATCAAAACGGCGTCTGGAACAGATGGATATATTTCCGCCTAGATTTGACCTCAGATGAGGGATGGAGCAATAGCCCGTGGGTAGAGTTAGGTGACTGGACCCGCTTCCAATACATCAATTATAACTTCTGGGAAGGCAATGTAAACTCATATAGAGATACTTATAAAGCCATTTTTAGATGCAACCAGGTGCTTACTTATGTGCCAGCAATCCAGTTTGCTGATGAGAAAAAGAAAACAGAAATCCTGGCGCAAGCGAAATTTCTCAGGGGCTTATATTATTACTATGCAGCAATTCTTTGGGAAAACTTCCCCATTGTTACTGAACTTCAAAACCCGGTTGATCTCCCACAAAAAAGCAGCCTGGCACAGGTTTGGGCGCAGGTAGAAAAAGACCTAAGCGAAGCGAGCGCAGGCCTTCCTGAACAGTGGACTGGGGCAGAACTTGGAAGAGCCACTAAGGGTGCTGCACAAGCCCTGCTCGGAAAAGCATTTATGCAGCAAAGAAAATGGAATGAGGCGAAAACAGCATTTGATTACCTGGTTACAGGAGCTGGAAGAGCAAACTATGATCTGGTTGCGAACTATCAGGATAACTTCAGGGCAGAGAATGAAAACAATCGTGAGTCTGTGTTTGAAATTCAGTTTTCAGATGCCAACAAAACTGGCGAAGGCGATGGTCCCAATGCAAACATGGGCAGTAACAGGAGTCAGTTTTTTGCCCCTCGCAGCGTAGGCTGGTCAGATGGTCAAGCAAGATTCTGGATGGTAAGTGAATTCAAGAAAGAGAAAACCACGACTAATCAGACTGATCCACGATTGAGATATACATTATTTTACCCAGGCCTTGAGGCAGATTTTGGAGACAAAACCTATGGAAGAAGCTGGCAATGGGGTGCCGATGAGGCTTGGTTCAAAAAGTATTCGAGAGATTACATGCGAACCAATGAAGATTATTTCAACCAGGTCAACAATAGATTAATTCGCTATGCGGATGTACTTTTAATGTATGCTGAAGCGCTGAATGAGCTTGGCCAAACCACTGAGGCTTACCAGTATGTAAACCGTGTTCGTGCAAGAGCAAAAATGGCTACGCTATCTGTAGCTTATCCGGCAATAGGAACTGATAAGGATCTTTTCCGGGAGCGGCTAAAAATAGAGCGGGTACTGGAACTATGTGGAGAGAGCGTAAGATTTGCCGATTTGAAAAGGTGGGGCGAACTCGATACCCAGGCTGGGGTGGCTAAGGTGGCGCTGCGTGACCCGGATTTCAGAAATTTTGTTGTTGGAAAGAGCATCAGGTTGCCTTTGCCAGAAGTTGAAGTAAGTAATAACCCGAATTTGGTACAAAACCCTAATTACTAAACATATGATTTTGAAAACAAGTGCTTATATCTATCTTCTTTGTTTATTTGGCTGCAGCAAGCCAAGTGTAGATACTGGAATTAAACCTCCAACGAAACCTTCTGATCTGCCAGCTTATAATATTGGTCTGGCAGATCCAACCATATTTGCTGACAATGGCAAATATTACCTCTATGGTACAAGCGGCGATGTAGGCTTTGAAGTTTACGAGTCATCGGATTTGGTTAACTGGAAAGGCCCAGTGGGAAAAAATAATGGCTATGCCCTCAGTAAGGGGGAGTCTTTTGGCACAAGTGGATTTTGGGCGCCGCAGGTTTTCAAATATCAGAACGCCTACTACATGGCCTATACAGCAAATGAGCAAATTGCCATTGCCAAAAGCGACAGCCCTTTGGGTCCATTTAAGCAGACTGAGATAAAATCTCTAGCTGGGAACGGCAAGCAAATCGATCCTTTTCTATTCTTCGATACTGATGGCAAGCCATATTTATACCATGTCAAGCTTCAAAATGGAAACAGAATTTTCGTATCGGAAATGAAAGCAGATCTTTCTGATGTTTTAAAGGAAACAGCGGTTGAATGCATCAATGCCTCTTTGCCATGGGAAAATACAGAGTCGCTACCATGGGCTGTGGCAGAAGGTCCAACGGTGATCAAGTTAAAGAACCTTTATTATCTCATTTACTCCGCAAATGACTTTAGGAACAAAGATTATGCGGTAGGTTATGCCACCTCATCCTCACCTATCGGACCGTGGAGAAAATATGAAGGAAATCCGATCATCAGCAGGGCAACTTTAAAACTGAACGGAACGGGCCACGGAGATCTTTTTATCACCCCAGCCGGGGACTATAAATATGTGATGCATACCCATAATAACAACACCCAGGTATCACCAAGACTGACTGGCCTAATTGATATAAAGTTTCAGAAGATTAAAGATGGAGAAGCCGAAGTAATACAGGCCGACCCGACGACTTTCAAGCTATTGAAATCCACCCAACCTTAAATCACCGACAATGGAACAGTTGAAAACAATTATGATGAAAAATCTCAAAATCCCTTTTCTGGCTTTTGCATTACTGACACTTGGTTTTCAGTCTTGTGTCCAGAACCAAAATGACCAAAAAACAAGTCAACATGAAACCAGAAAGGTCTGGAGTGTAGATAAAGCTAACGAATGGTATAAAAAATGGGGATGGCTTCGTGGCAGTGATTTTATCCCGAGTACAGCGATCAATCAATTGGAGATGTGGCAGGAGGCAACTTTTGATACTGCAACTATAAGCAGGGAACTTGGATGGGCGGAAGGAATCGGCATGAACTCCATGCGTGTTTACCTTCATCATAAAGCATGGCAGCAAGATCCCAAAGGTTTTAAAAACCGTGTAGCTAAGTATCTTGACATCGCTGATAGCCATAAAATATCAACCATCTTTGTGATATTTGACGACTGCTGGAACCCTAACTACAAAATTGGCAAACAGCCTGAGCCCAAGCCAGGCATACACAATTCTGGTTGGGTAAGAGATCCAGGAGACTTGTATTACCAAGATCCAAAATTAGTGGATACATTGGAAAGCTACGTTAAGGATATCCTGACTACTTTTCGCGATGATAAAAGAATTGTACTATGGGACTTGTACAATGAGCCCGGCAATTCTGGATATGATAACAAGAGCCTCCCGCTTCTTAAAAAAGTTTTTACCTGGGGAAGAGAAGTTGATCCGAGTCAACCATTGTCTGCCGGGGTATGGAAATTGGCCCTGAAAGAGTTAAACAGATATCAGGTCGAAAACTCAGATGTGACCACATATCACAATTACGGTGACCCGGCAGATCACCGCAAATGGCTAGACTCGCTGAGAGGTGTTTCAAAACGTCCATTGATCTGTACAGAATATATGGCCAGATCCAGAAATAGTTTATTTAGCAATATTATGCCAATGTTGAAGTCAGAGAATATAGGCGCTTACAATTGGGGGTTGGTCGCTGGAAAAACCAACACCAAATATGCTTGGGACACACCATTAAAGGACGGAAGTGAGCCAAAATTATGGTTTCATGATATTTTCAGACCAGATGGTTCACCATACAGGCAAGATGAAATTGAGGTAATCAAAGTGGCTACTGGAGCAAATAGCCGATAACGAGGAGATTAATTAAATTCATCTCAAACTTTTGGGGTTGCTAAAAAGCTGCTCTATTTTTAGCTAAGATCTAGAATCGGTCAGGTAAATCCATATTTTACCTGACCGATTTTGCTCGGGTTTTGTTATTTACCTCCATGATTTGCTTCCGGATGTTAGTAAGGTGTCGAGGTGATGAAGATATATAACCCTCTTTGGAGACGCCAAAGAAATTAAGAAATGAGTTTATCATTATTTAAAAATGTTGGTGACAGTCCTAGTACAAGTAACCGCTCTAAGGAAATCCCTATCCTACTCGTTTTACGATTGCCCGAGTAAATCCATTCTCCACCCATATTGCTAAAGCGAAAGCTTTAACCAACTCAGATGTTGTCAACCACATAGATACAACAGAGAGATTAAATACGTTAAATACCCAAATACCATTTCCAATGAAAAAAATGCTGATACTTATTTTTCTTCCCATGCTATTGCTTTTGGGTACTGTCCAAGGGCAGGAAGCTGGAATCCTCAAAAAAAATATTCTGAATATCTTGGAGGGTAAAAAAGCCAAAGTTGGCGTTTCCATCGCTGATCAAACAGGAAAAAACATAATAACCATTCATGGAAAAGACAGGTTTCCCCTACAGAGTGTGTTTAAATTTCACGTAGCGGCTTATATACTTTCAAAAGTTGATCAGCAGGAATTGTCCCTGGAACAAAAGATTCAGATAACAAGTACAGATCTGCTACCGAATATCTACAGTCCAATAAAAGAAAAATTTCCGAAGGGAACTGTGATGAGCCTTAAAGAGATCCTGGAATATGTGGTATCAAAGAGCGACAATATAGGTTGTGATGTCTTGCTCCGTCTGATTGGTGGACCACAGGCAGTTGAAAGTTTTTTTCTGAAACATAAATTCAGCGGAATTTCAATCAAGATCAATGAAGAGAGGCAACAGGCAAGCTGGGATGCGCAGTTTATGAATTGGTCATATCCGGTGTCTGCCACTGAGGTGATGAGCGCTTTTTACCTTAACGGTAATCAATTGCTTTCTGAACATAGCCACTCTTTGCTGTGGCAAATGATGACGGACACCGAGACAGGGCCTGCGCGGATCAAGGGTCAACTTCCAAAAGGCACAATTGTTCGACACAAAACCGGAACCTCAGGTACGAATTCAGTGGGCATTACTTCGGCCGTAAATGATGTGGGTTTGGTCGTTGTAACAGATCGAAAATTTTTCTTCATAAGCATCTTCGTTTCGGATTCGAAAGAAAATATGGACACTAACGAAAAGATAATCGCAGATATAGCAAAAGTTGCCTGGGAATTTTTTGAAGTGCATGATACAGTTCAGAAATGAGGAATATGTTGATTTAGGTGAACTATTATCTACATCTATCATTTTCTCAGATTAGCGCTTTGGTATAACATGGTGTATCAAGTTGAAAAAATTTGCCATTGATAAATGGTGATGGAAAAATTTATCTTGGGGAAAGATAAAGTTAAATTTGATAACTGAAATTAATCAATACAAAATATGAAAAGAGAGATTTTTACTATAATACTCTGCTGCCTTTCTGTATTTGCTTCCGGTCAAAAAGAGGTTTATTTACAGAAAAACAACATCCTCTATTACCAGGATTACAACCAAAAGCCGAATGCCTTGATAAGTGCGCGTTGCAAGCTGGATGTTTACTATCCGAAGTCTTCAACAAAATTTAGTACCCTCATATGGTTCCATGGCGGGGGGCTTACAGCAGGGAACAAAGAAATTCCCGCAGAATTGAAGGACAAGGGAATCTGTGTGGTCAGTGTTGGATATCGCCTGTCTCCTGAAGTGACTGCGCCAGGATATATTGAAGATGCTGCAGCTGCGGTCGCATGGGCTTTCCGGAATATCGAGAAACTGGGAGGTGATACTTCCCGCATTTTTCTTTCTGGGCATTCGGCAGGTGCTTACCTGGCCAGCATGATTACCCTGGACAAATCCTGGCTCGATAAACATAAAATTGATGCCAATCGGATTGCAGGCCTGATCTCGCTCAGCGGGCAGGCGATCACACACTTTACCATTAGAAAAGAAAAAGGGCTTGCAGCTACAAAGGTCGTGGTCGATGAACTGGCACCTTTGTATTTTGTCAGGGCGGATGCCCCACCAATCTTACTCATTACGGGCGATAGGGAACTAGAATTATTGGGAAGATATGAGGAGAATGCCTATCTCATGAGAATGATGACTATTGCTGGACATCGTAAAACACGACTTATGGAGCTACAAGGATACGGCCACGATATGACCAAGCCTTCCTTTCCGCTATTATTAAAGGAAATTGACAGAATTGTACTTTCCAAAAATATCGGCGCAAGATAGGATGCTATCCCGAAAATATTGTTTGTGATGAGACTTTAGGATTAGGTATCCTGACCTTTGCTTTCAGTAAAATTAATGCAGGAAATATGACTTTTTTACCCATAGCTTGCATGACAAAAAAATTTTAATTAAAAGCACCTTTTTATGGTGGTTCAACTAGCAACTGCGTAGGGTTGCTTTGGCATCCGCAACGATCATATCGCTAAGGCGCTTTAAACATTTACAGTTGGGCATTGCTAGCATTCCAAGACCAGAATCTTACACTGACTCGTGCAACGTTGCTGGCATCAATATGGTGAGGGGGGGGGGTACTTCTTGCATCTCCCTATTTTTAGAAGGTATTTGTCAGACTTTTCACCGTCAATTTCCTCTATATAATTATTAGAAAACAGTGAAATACCCGATGAATTTACAGCTTATTACCGATATCACAGGACAAAGGGCAAAACCAATCACGCCCAGGTAATTCGCCCGCGATACATTTTAGTGGGCGTAGCGATAAAATGTTCGAGGGTTTCAACAAAACCTCAGCACTGCTGGTCACGAGATGAAAATATTCGCCTTCAAAAGGCATTGTTTCTACAGTAGCTACTTGAAAAGTTTTCTGTTGTGTTTAGCCTGGGGAATCCTTCAGCGATTGCCTTAAGCTGGATAATAAGCTCCTGACTTTTCTCAACGCCATGAAGCTCATACCCATTTTTCTAAAAGTAGTATAGGTTTCTACAAACCTCAAAGCCCGCAGATGGAATGATGTGGCAGTCCCGCCTAGGTACCTTCAAGACGCTGGTCGAAGTCTGTGGTCGTATTTATAATTTTATTAAGCTAAATCATACATACGACCAGAGAATCCTTCCAATAGAAACCCCAATTTACTTTAAGAATTTATAAGTAGTTGAAGTTTTATAAACCTGACCAGGCGTAAGTTCTGTAGATGCGAAATTTGGATGATTTGGTGAATCAGGAAAATGTTGTGTTTCTAAACATATTGCAGAACGATATGGATAGGACTTTCCGCCTTTACCATCTTTATCTGCGCCGGTTAAAAAGTTTCCGCTATAAAATTGTAGACCAGGTTCGGTTGTAAAAACTTCCATCGAAATACCGGTAACAGGACTTTTTACAATCGCTATTGCTTTTTTATCATCATGTGCATTTAAAACAAAATTATGGTCATAACCTTTACCAAACTTTAATTGTTGATCAGCATCATCTATGTTTTTACCAATTGCTTTTGCTTTACTAAAATCAAAAGCTGTTCCCGAAACTTCATTGAATTTCCCGGTAGGAATAAGCGTTGAATCAACTGGCGTATATGCTTTTGCATCAATATATAATTCCAAATCAAGAATGGTTTTATTGCCTTCGCCATTTAAATTAAAGTATGCATGATTTGTTAAATTAACCACTGTAGCTTTATCGGTAGTCGCTTGGTAATCGATTTTCAAGGCATTATCCTCCGTTAAAGTATAAATAACTTTAACATCAAGTTTACCCGGATAACCAGCTTCACCATCTTTTGAGCTATAGGTCAATTCCAATTTTTGTCCATCAATTTGTTTTGCATCCCAAACTTTCGAAAAGAATCCATCAGTACCACCGTGCAAAGTATTTTGACCATCATTTAATTGCAGGCTATATTGCTTACCATTTAAGGTAAATTTTCCTTTGGCAATTCTGTTCCCATAACGACCAATTAGCGCACCGAAGAATGGTTCTCCCTTTTTACGATAAGCACCAATACTATCATAACCTAAAACAACATCTGTTAGCTTATTATTTTTATCTGGAACCAGGAGTGAAACAATTCTTCCACCGTAATTTGTAATCGATACTGATGCACCTTCTTTATTTTTTAGTGTATAAAGCGCTACATTCTTGCCATCAATAGTTGTACTAAATACGGAGGAATCACCTGCGAGGTCCGTTTTTTGATCTGTGGCAGTGTTACAAGAGAATAAGAACGTACTCACACACAATGTGGCTATGGATAAGCCCTGGATTATATTTTTTTTCATAAAGATTAAATTGGTTAAAGATTAAATGAATTATAATTGAAGCATTTTAAAACATTGGGAATACAGATAACTGAAAGCGTTAGCGTTAAAACGAAGGCTAAAGCGAGTTAAAGTTTTATTTTTACGGTTTGTCATATTGCTGGATAAATTACCAGTAAACACTATAAAGGGCAACGATTAACCCGATAATTATTAAGGCGCCAACTGCAAAAGCATTTGAGGTCTTAAACATTCTAGCATCAATTTCAAGACCCTTTGGATTAATTTTGTTTTTACCTTCCACAAGGCTTATCAATACCATTCCTGCTATACAGAAAACAAATACGAAACCCATTCGATCCAGAAATGGTATTTCATACAGCCCCTCGGAATTTTTTACTGAAAAACCGGTCGAGGCCAGCCAGGACAAATCGGCAATGTTTGGTAATGCCTTTAAAAGCAAAGACATGGCAAAACCCCCAATAGTAGCAAACAAAGCTGCATTAGAAGTTGTTTTTTTCCAGAAAAATCCGAGAATAAACATCGCAAAAATCCCTGGTGATACAAATCCAGTGTATTCCTGAATGTACTGGAATCCCCCCTTTTTATCGATACCCAGGTGGGGTGCAATTAGCACTCCGAGAATCATGGCAACAACAATTGATATTTTACCTGTAAGCACTAAGGTTTTTTCCGAGGCGGATGGATTGATTACCTTTTTATAGATATCCAAAGTAAATATTGTTGCAATGCTATTTGCCTTACCGGCAAGGGATGCAACGACTGCTGCTGTCAGGGCAGCAAAAGACAGACCTTTCAATCCTGCGGGCAGTAGGTTCAGCAGAACCGGATAAGCCCGGTCTGGATTCACCGAACCGGATTGCATCATCTCATTCTGAAAGGCGCCGTCTTTATATAAAACATAGGCTGCGATACCAGGTAAAACGACAATTATGGGCATTAATAGTTTTAAAAACGCTGCGAAGAGCAGCCCTCCCCTTGCAGTGTTTAAATCGGCGCCCAAAGCACGCTGGGTAATGTATTGATTGCAGCCCCAATAATTCAGATTTACAATCCACATACCGCCAATAAGCACGCTTAATCCTGGAAGATCAATGTAATTTTGATTCGTTGGCTTAAGTATCATATGAAAATGTTCAGCAGCTTTACTGGTCATGAGTCGATATCCTTCGAAAACTCCCGTGGTACCATAATGGGATGAAACTAAATTTAAAGCGAGGTAGGTTGTAGCAAGACCACCAAGAATGAGAAAGAAAACCTGTATAACATCAGTATATCCGATTACTTTCATACCGCCCAAAGTGATGATAATGGCAAATGCGGCAATGGCATACATACAAAGTTCCAAATTAAACCCTGAGATACTACTCACTGCAAGAGCGCCCAGATAGAGTATTGATGTCAGGTTGACCACTACATATAGCAGCAGCCAAAAAACGGCCATAATCATGGCCACAGTTCCATTATAACGCTGATGAAGAAATTGCGGCATTGTCGCAATCTTGTTTTTAAGGTATACGGGGATAAAAAATACGGCAACAACGATCAGCGTTAAGCCCCCCATCCACTCGTAGGTAGCAATGGCAAGCCCCATCTTAAATCCAGAACCACTCATCCCGATAAACTGTTCGGCAGAAATATTCGACGCGATTAAAGAAGCGCCGATTGCCCACCAGGTAAGTGAACCTTCAGCTAAAAAGTAATCTTTGGATCCCGTGGAAACTGACTTCTTTTTATTATAAATGTACAGGCCATAGGCGGTAACGATTACGAAATAGACCGCGAAAACGATATAATCCTTCGTATCGAGAATATTATTTTTCATATATTTATTTGGTTATTATTTAATAGTCAATTTAAAAATCAGGTGGAAAGGCAATCTTTTTCAATTACAGTTTTATCAGTACACAATAGAAGTACCCTCATCACTTTCTACTACATAGGTGTCTAATGAGATACCGAATTCGCTCTGGTATAGCGAAATCATTTTGCTTGTCAGTTCATCTACCTGATCTGCTCTTATCAGGTTAATTGTACAGCCACCAAAGCCGCCGCCCATCATCCTACTACCCAGTACCCCTTCATGACTGCTCACCTGGTCGACCAGAAAATCCAGTTCCGGGCAGCTCACCTCGTATATTTTACTTAGACCCGAATGCGTTTGAAACATCAGTTTTCCAAGTGCGGCTAAATCACCCTGTTTAAGTTTATCAGAAGCCAATTTCGTTCTATCAATCTCCTCTATCACATACCTGCACTTTTCGTAGACTTGCCTATCTACCGGCTTCACAAATTCTTCCAGTTCTGCCAGGGATGTATCCCTCAAACTTTTTACTTCCGGATTATTGGCTTTAACTAATTCCACACCTAGTTCACATTGAGAGCGTCTTTGATTGTATGCAGATTCAGAAAGTTTGTGTTTAACATTGGTATTAAATAAAATAAATTTATGTCCCTTGAGATCCAAAGGAATATATTCATGTTCCACTGACCTGCAATCTAAAAGCATTGCATGCCCTTCTCTACCAAAAACGGAGGCGAACTGGTCCATTATCCCGCAATTTACTCCGGCAAACTCATGCTCTGCTTTCTGGCTGGTCAACACCAGATCCATCTTGGAAAGATTCAGGGAGAATGTATGATTTAATGCATGGGCAACTGCGCATTCCAAAGCTGCAGATGATGACAAACCTGCACCAAGGGGTACATCTCCGGTAAGGTAAAGGTTAAAGCCGCCTAAGATGTACCCATTTTTTTGTAGCTGGTCAATTACGCCAAGCACATAATTAGCCCATCCCTTTTCACTTTTAACTATATTTTCAAGGGATACGATGTGAAGCTGCTTATAATTCTCCGCATACAAATGAACTTCTGTATCTGCTCTTTTTGAAAGCGCCACATAAATTGCTTTGTTGATCGCTGCAGGCATTACAAATCCATCATTATAATCGGTATGCTCTCCTATAATATTTATCCTTCCCGGAGATTTTACGATAAGGGGCTGTGATTCGAAAATATCCGAAAATCGCAGTTTTAACTCATTTATATTCATCTGTAGTGATTAGGCATTGATATTCAGCTTCATTTTGTAATGTAAATCAGAGATTTCCCGAAGGCGGTTGGCCGCAAATTCGGGAGTAATGTCCCGTTGCGCGTTTGCAAGCAATTCATAGCCAACCATGAACTTTTTTACCGTAGCTGAGCGCAGAAGTGGCGGATAGAAATGCATGTGCCAATGCCATTCATCATATTCGCCACCATTAACCGGAGCCTGGTGCATACCGGCAGAATATGGAAATGAACATTCGAAAAGATTATCATACCTTGTTGTCAGCACTTTAAGCGCATCTGCTAGGCTAGATTTCTCGCCTTCTGTAAAAAGGGAGATATTGCTGATATGTCTTTTACTGATAATCATTGTTTCATACGGCCAGGTTGCCCAGAATGGAACTAAAACGACAAAATGATTATTTTGGTAAACGATACGTTCTTTTTTAGCTAATTCCAATTTAAGATAGGCTGATAAAAGACTTTCCCGGTGTATCGCATAATAATTTTTCTGACGTTCGGTTTCTTTTAATATTTCCATTGGCACGTCACTCTGTGACCAGATTTGCCCATGAGGATGGGGGTTGCTACAGCCCATGATACTGCCTTTATTTTCAAAAATCTGGATATATTTTATCCACTCAAGTTCTGCCAGACTTTTGAACTCCTGTTGCCAAAGCGCTACTATATCGGTTATTTCCTCTACAGAGAGTTCCGGCAGCGTCAAATTATGTTTTGCGCTGAAGCTAATAACCTTACAAATTCCTCTTTGATTATTGGCAACCAATAAATCGTTTTCATTGGAGGCAAATACAGGGGTATCCTCAAGCAAAGCAGAGAAGTCATTTCTAAAAACAAAGCCCCTTTCATAAGGCGGATTAAGCTCACCATCTGCTCTAACATTTCCAGGGCACAAATAGCATTTAGGGTCGTATTCTGGTCTATCCTCATCGTGCATAACCTCGGTTTGACCTTGCCATGGTCTTTTACTTCGGTGTGGAGATACCAATACCCATTCTCCTGTTAATATATTGAGTCTTCTGTGGGGGCTACTATCGAGTTCGAATGTGCTGCTCATTTCGTATTAATTTGGCTAAAAATATTTCGTTGTTTAAAATCACAACCAGGGCTAAATTATAAATAAATTATTAATTGTCAAACTGACAATTAATAATTTATTTATAATTCTTTATTTTAGCTGAAAATTTAGGAGATTATCAAGCAATTTAATTAATGATAGAGTATTCAGGACAACCCCATTATCTTGTGGCAGTAGATTGCATTGTTTTCGGATTTGACGGTGAGCATCTTAAAGTATTACTAGTCAAAAGGGGGCTTGAGCCAGAAATTAACAAATGGAGTTTAATTGGTGGTTTTGTAGGGCCAGATGAAACCCCAGACGATGCGGCCAACCGTGTCCTTAAAAAAAATACAGGACTCACAGGAATTTATCTTGAACAACTACAAATCTACGGAGAACCCACCCGGGATCCGATAGAACGAACTTTATCGGTTGGATATTTTGCTTTAATTGACATCAACAAATACCAAACGCAGATCAATGATGATTTTCATGCCGAATGGTTTTTAATAAACGAAAGACCAAAGTTGATTTTCGACCATGACACCATGATTGCCGATGCCAGAAAAAAACTACGTTACAAGGCAGCACTCCATCCTATCCTTTTTGAAATGTTACCAAAGAAATTCACCATTCCTCAATTGCATATCTTGTTTGAAGAGGTTAATGATACAAAGATTGATACCAGGAATTTCAGCAGAAAGATAACCTCTACGGGGCTATTAGAAAAGCTTGAGGAGAAAGACAGACTGGGATCAAAAAAGGGGGCATTTTATTTCAAACTGGATAAAAAAAAATACCATGCTAATTTCCAGAAATTCCTTAACCTACTTCCGAATGAAAAATCCTGATTTTTGCCGATTATGGAATTTTAATCCGTAAGGGCGAGGTTCAGGTTAATTAAATGAGATTTTAGTTATAAATCTTGAGGATGCTAAACATAGTAGACAATAATAAGAAAGATGCACAAGATTTGGCTGGTGGTCGGCATAGCGTTCAGCTATCAGTCTCTGTGGTCGTCTGAATTATTGATTTTGGCTATTCATCTATAATTACACCGTAAGTCAGATTGAAGTTTTTAAAGCTTTTGGAATACAAACCAACAATCTCACAAGTTATATGAATAAACACTAAAGCGCGGTCAGTATGCCTCCTCCGGTATATTATAGAACTAACGATTTAACTTTCTTTAATGCAATGGAAGAAGTCTTATTGTTGATTTGTTGATCTCCTTTTCTGAATCTGCAATCATATGACCACGACAAATAACTCAGATATTATAAGCATATCAGTAGTTCCGAAAGTCGCACACAAAAAGAAAATAATCATAGAAGAATGGATGTACCATTTAAATATTTGGAGCTTTAAAACATCTTTCAGGTCAGGACCATAACATTTGGGATCAAACAAATTCTGATATTTAAGCGTTACTATTTCCTAAAATGAGTTACCCTATGAATCACAATAAGAGACCTTTCCAGCCTATCGAAAATTATGGAATCATCGGTAACCTCCAAACCACTGCGCTTGTATCCAAGCAAGGCTCAATTGATTTCATGTGCCTACCCAATTTTGATTCTCCGACGGTCTTCGCTTCGATGCTTGACTCCAAGAAGGGCGGGTATTTCGCAATTGATCCCGATATGGAAGATTACACAACCAAGCAGCTTTATTTGCCAGGAACAGCCATACTTTTAACAAGATATTTTTCGGATTCAGGTATCGCTGAAATCATGGATTACATGCCGTTAACAGAGAGTTTGAAGGATAGTTCAATTGTCCGAATCATAAAGACTGTCCGGGGGAACATTCGTTTCAAAGTCAACTGTGAACCAAGATTTGGGTATTCTAAAGTTCCACATAAAACATATATTAAAGAGAACGCAATTAATTTTGAATGCACCGCTGAGTCTTTGCACCTACAGATGATTGCTGATGTTCCAATCAGTATAAAAAAAGAGGGTGGTTTTGCAGATTTCACTTTGATGGAAGGTGAGACTGCATTTATCGTATTGAAACTCTCCCAGGATGATAGTGATTACGATTTAAACTGGTACAAAAGTGAATCTTATCATAAAACAGCAAAATACTGGAGAAAATGGGTCAATCAGACAACTTACTCGGGCCGCTATGCTGAGCTCATTATGCGTTCGGCCATTACCTTAAAACTACTTACCTCCAGTAAATATGGTTCAGTAGTTGCTGCACCCACTTTTGGACTTCCTGAGACGCTCGGCGGTAACCGAAATTGGGATTACCGGTTTACCTGGATTAGGGATGCTGCATTTACCATGTATGCATTTTTAACATTAGGCTACACCCAGGAAGCAAAAAGCTTTATGGACTGGATACACGGCTTATGTCAGAAAATAGACCTCCAGCTGGTCTATTCTATAGACGGTAAGTCAGATATCAAAGAAGAAATCGCCACCCAATTTGAAGGATATAAAAATTCCAGCCCGGTGAGAATAGGGAATGCTGCTGCCGAGCAGTTCCAAATTGATATTTATGGGGAATTAATTGATACAATCTATATTTATAACAAGTCCTGCGTGCCTATTACTTTCGAATTTTGGACGTTAATAGAAAAGCAGGTACAGACGGTAATAAAAAACTGGAAAAAACCAGATCATGGGATTTGGGAAATCCGCAGTGAAAAAAAAGCATTTTTGCATAGTCGGTTAATGTGCTGGGTGGCACTGGATAGAGCAATTAAGATTGCTCAGTCTCGCTCTTTCCCTTATCCCGAGACGGAATGGCATCAGGTAAGAAGTGAAATCTACACCGATATTTATACTAATTTCTGGAATGAGGATTTGAAGGCTTGGGTTCAATATAAAGGTGCTAACAAAATGGATGCAAGTGTACTACTAATGCCGCTCACGCATTTTATTTCCCCATTTGAACCACGATGGCTTAGCACACTGGATGCGGTAAAGAGAGAGCTTCTCCAAGATGTACTTGTCTACCGCTACAGGAATACAGAGGAGAGCTCTGATGGTCTAGAAGGCGAGGAAGGAACTTTTAATATGTGTTCTTTCTGGTATATTGAGGCGATGGCAAAAAGTGGCGAGGTCGAATTGGCTGCCGAGCATTTTGAGAAGATGATTGGCTATGCCAACCACCTTTCTTTATTTTCCGAGGAGCTAGGTAAACGAGGTGAACACTTAGGTAACTTTCCTCAAGCTTTTACACATTTGGCCTTGATTAGTGCAGCCTTCGAACTTAATAAACAAATCAAAAGAAAAACCTAGAGTTAGTTATTTTGAGCTAAATTATTGTTAGCTCAGTTCATTATGTATATGTTTAGTTGCCTCTAATACTATGATGGTATGATAAAATGTTAAAAGCTAAGAACTGGCTGGGTCTATGTGAGGTAGCTACTTCAAATAAATAAACTTCCTAAATTTTAAATGACATCAATCCAGGTTAGTCACGCCCCAGTTGTATAAATCATTAATTATGGGCTCCAGATTTTGACCTTTATCCGTTAGGGTATACTCCACTGTGGGTGGAACGGTTGCAAAAACCTCCCGGTTAATAATTTTGTGCGCTACCAGATTCTTTAACTCCTTAACGAGCATCCGGGTGTTGATGTGAGGAACGGTACGCTCAAGCTCACTAAAACGCTTTTTTCCCGAAAACAAAATAAAGATGATTGACATCGACCATTTTCCTCCAATAATCTTCAAAATTTCCTGAAAAGCACACTGCTCTTCAAAATTATTTATTTTTTTCATCTTATAACCAGCTGATTTACAGTTAAACTTTACTTTTTGGTATTACTTACCATTTATGTAACTACTTGCAAAAGTAAAGTTTTGGGAGTAATTTTGGAAATAATTTAAATAATTGTTATGAATGATTCACTAAAAGGAAAAACGGCACTTGTTACAGGTGGCACCAAGGGTATAGGCAAAGCAATAGCAGATAAATTGAGTAATGCAGGAGCAACGGTTATTATTAGCGCCCGAACAAAGCCGGAAGAAAGCTCGAGCGGACATTACTTCATAGGAGCTGATCTCGCAAAAGCAGAGAGCGCAGATTTAATATTAAGCGAAATCAAGGCAAAATATGGAAAACTAGATATTATTGTAAACAATGCGGGGTCGCATCTATCACCGGGCGGCGGGTATAGCATACTTACCGACCAGGATTGGGATAATGAGATACAATTAAACTTGATGTCGGCTGTTCGTATAAATAAAGCATTACTCCCCTTAATATTAGAAAATAAGACTGGAGTGATTATAAACATATCAATGAACCCCGCTATTCAACCCATTTGGGACATGACCATGGCTTATTCAGCAGCAAAAGCAGCATTGAATGCATATAGCAAAGCATTAGCATCAGAACTGGGAAGTAAAGGCATCAGAGTTAACACGGTATCACCCGGACTTGTTAAAACGCCACAAATGGAATTGGCAATGGAAGAAATGTCTAAAACATTAGAAATCACGGTGGAGGAAGCAACACAGTCAATAATGGAAAAATTAGGGGGAGTTCCACTGGGAAGACCTGCTAATCCTGAAGAAGTTGGCGACTTGGTTAGATTTCTTGTTTCTGAGGAGGCAAGTTACATCACCGGAGCGGTTTATCAAATTGATGGCGGTTCTCTATCTGTGGTTTAATTTTGATTACATGAAATCCCTAGCCTAGTACGACACGCATTAAAGCCTCGAGTTACAGTCATTGAAGTGAAACCTCCTGGTTCGCTATTGATTATTCTAATAGAGACATGCTGTATAAGCAGATTTATCAAGATTCAGTTGGTATTGGGCTAGGGATTACAACAGCATTGCTTTTATATTGAGTTTCACAGCTATTTCGTTGGGCAATAGCTTCACCAGCATCATTGATGTTTCAGGTGTGAGCGATTAAGAACACTGCTGTTGCATTTTCATTTTTACTATTGTGTTGAATTGCGCAAAGTCATGCGTCACACTCCTTAAATAAGAGAGCAAGCCTTGATACCCCTAGTCATGGAAAAGCCTTTACAAAGTCCATTGGCGACCAAGCCTAATAGAATTACCTAGCAGCTGGCCTAACTGAAAGCCTCTCTGAAGGTGAGCGGAGACATATTTGTTTTCCTCTTAAAGAGCTTATTAAACGACTGTGGATATTCGAAACCTAAGCGGTATCCGATTTCAGCGACTGAAAGGTTGGTTAGGGATAGATACTCTTTGGCCTTATGGATTATTCTTTCATGTATATGCTGCTGGGTGTTCATTCCTGTTAAGGACCGCAGCAGTGAGCCCAGGTAATGTGGTGAGAGGTTAAGCTTATTAGCAAGGTATTCTACCGTAGGTGGACCAGTCTGGGAACTCTTGCCACTATTTAAATACTCATCCAGGACCTGCTCCATAGTAGAAAGAACATCGTGGCTGACTGCTTTACGGGTAATAAACTGTCTTTCATAAAAACGCTTGCTAAAATTCAATAGAAGATCAATCTGGGAAAGAATGATATCCTGGGTAAACCGGTCGATATGCTGTAATCCCTCCTCAATCTTGAGAAAGATATCCTCAACAATATTTTCCTCTTTCTCAGAAAGATGGAGTGATTCATTCAGCGAATATGAAAAGAAATCATAATTTCTTATGGCAGCGGCAAGTGGATGTCCATATAAGAAATCCGGATGAAAAAACAGTGCGTAGCCTGCATCAGCTCCGGCATGGTAACGTGGTGGGGAATCAAAAGAGAACACTTGCCTTGGGGCAACGAAGGTCATCAAACCCTTAGTGTGATCATAATACTGTTGGCCATATCTCATTTTGCCAATCACATTTCTCTTTAGTGATATGCAATAGAAATCCAGGGAAAAATATTTCCATACAGAATCATCCAGTACACGGATGTTAGCGATATGAACCATGCTGATTAAGGGGTGCAGTGGTTCGGGCAGGGATAGTAGCCGATGTTTCTCGGATATGGAATTAATCACCTTCATGCTTTTGAATTTATGCTCCTCAAAGAAACGCAGTTTTCATTAGTTTTTTACAAACTATCAAATATTATCCCATTACTTGCTTCCTTATTTCCTTCCGATGCTTTTCACTACCGATTGCCAAGCGTCTTTCGTACAAGGCCTTCGTATCCTCGCCAACAAGATAGCGTATCTGATCCTTACCGTCGGTGGCGGCCTGATAAACTACTTCGGCTACCTGTTCGGCTGATATGGCCATGCCCATCATCTCTGCTGCGCTTGCAAATAAGCTATTCTCAATATCGGTATAAGCGGGATGTAGAGCTGTTTTTAGTGAAGAGACTAAAAAATTGGTTTCAGTTGCACCTGGAGCAACCGTCTTAATACCGATATTGTGGGGGGCTAGCTCAAAGGACATGCTCTCGGACCACCCTTCAACACCAAACTTAGTAGCGTGATAGATAGAGTGCAGTGGAAATCCTAAAAATCCTCCCATAGATGTGGTACTGATAAATAGGCCACTTTTCTTTTCCCTAAAGTTTGGAATGAAGGCGCGCGTGACGCGAATCACGCCAAGGAGGTTGGTATTGATCTCATCTACTATTTGTTCATCGGAATAAGACTCCAGGGCACCCATCAAACCATAGCCTGCATTATTGAATACGACATCAATATCATGCAGTGCTATTGCTTTGGAAACGGTTAAGCTAATCTGTTCAGCACTGGTAACATCGAGCGGAAGTACAGATACAAACTCCAACGCATTAAGCTCCGTTTCTTTCTCGGGACTTCTCATCGTTGCAATAACATTCCAACCACGCTGTTGAAATAGTTTAGCAGCTGCCTTTCCCATACCGGATGACGCACCGGTGATAAATATCGTCTTTCTCATTGTATTTTGTTAAATGCTGCCAAATTAAGCTAAAGCTGTTATTGGTATGTTTCCAGAACGGACTTTGTTGTATCCATTTCAGTTCTATTATCTGGGCCTGTTGCACCAGCGATTGATCAATCCGCTATGGATACAACAAAGTCCGTTTTGGAAACTTTTTATACCAGATGGATACTGAACTTTAAGAGAAATATTCGCGATATGAAAAACAGCCGTCGGACTTTTATCCGAAACCTTGCCATTTTACCACTAGCAAGCCTGGGCATACCAAAGGTATTTATGACCAGCTGTATAAGTGCGAAACAACCAAGTAATCCTCACAACCCTATCGTTAATCATCCTGATGGCACAAAAACTCAAAATTTAAACCATTATTATAAACAAATGCAGAAAGTAAGCTTTAATAATAGAGATTGGAAGGTTGCGGCCGATATCCATCTGCCTATGGATTTTGACCCTAATAAAAAATACGCGGCAATTGTCTGCGTGCATCCCGGTAGCAGCGTCAAAGAGCAAACCGCAGGAAGATATGCCGCCAGAATGGCGCAGAACGGATTTGTAGCCCTTGCATTTGATGCATCGTTTCAGGGAGAGAGTGGTGGCGAGCCCCGCTATCTCGAAGATCCTGCTACCCGGGTGGAGGATATCCGTTGCGCGATAGACTATCTGACTACATTGGAGTATGTGGATGAGGCCAGAATTGGCTTGATGGGGATATGCGCGGGTGGTGGTTATGCTGCCAATGCCGCACTCACCGAACGGCGGGTAAAAGCGGTAGCGACCGTGGTCGGGACCAGTGCCAGCAGAGCATTCGGAGAGTCAGATGCCATAAGCACCTTAGAGGCTGTAGGTAAACAGCGAACCGCACAAGCCAGGGGAGCGAGCGCTATGATCGTTCCCTGGACGCCAGCATCTGCTAAGGATGCACAAGAAAAAGGATCGGCAGAATTTGATATGTTGGGTGCTATTGATTATTACAGAACGCCCCGTGGAGCATATCCAACAGCGAACAATAAGTTGCTTTTCAATAGTATGTCCGCTTTGGTGGTTTTTGATGCCTACCATCTTGCAGAGCGTTACCTCACTCAGCCCCTACTAATCATTGTTGGCGACCAGGTTGGCGCGTTTGGGTCATACCGGGACGGATTTACGCTTTTCAACAAGGCAGCATCTATTAATAAAAAGATACATGTTGTTAAAGGTGCAAGCCATTACGACCTATATGATCAGCCAGAAGCGACTGTTGAGGCGCTGAAGAAACTTATTCCCTTCTTTCAAAAAAATCTTTAGCGATGAAACGATCACTGACTGGGGAATGCATAGAAACCATTTACTTTCCTTTTATCCATAGAAAGAAAAACATCAACAAGGGAAACGACTTTTCGATTTGTTAATTAGAGCAAACAACCACTATGAGGATAGGCATCATCAGTGAGATTAATTCCAACGAAATGAAGGGAATAATTTTTGACGAAAACGGTCAGGATATTATCTTCTCGCTCGATGACTGTCGAAGTTCCAAAATTACAGAATTTGATTGGGTTAGCTTCGATATCGAACTTACCACCTTTGGATTAAGGGCAGTTGATATCAGGGAACTTAGATAACCAGATATACTCTGCCCTGATTTGGTAAATAAACCTCAGGCAGGCACTGCATTCCAATTAGAATAATTAAAAAAATAGTTATTATGTTAAGTCTTTTCACCGCCAGCCTAATGCAGGAGCGATATGTTCCATAATAGCAGAAAGAATGTGAACGATATATGCTAGTCCCAATGTATCGGGTATGGTAAATAAAATAGTGTCAGCTTGGTGGCTCACCTCATCTGTTGACAATTCATCAATAAGCTTAACTGGTTCAGCTGCAAGCTCTAGCCAAAAATAGCCCGCCTATCAGCCTCGAGGTAGCCAAATCCATCTGCTGCACTGGTGTGATCCCCAAAAAACGATACCTATCCTCATCGCTGATGGTAGCGGCGCCAAATCAAAAAAATGTAGCGAATCACATTGCCTTAGCGGCCTAGATTGGCCGATCCATCAGCTTTCAGGTCCATGCTCTTCGCCTTGCCACTAGACCCTCCCACAATGTAAATAATTCCATATCCCTAATATTGCGCTGTTCCCTGATCTTCCACTTTAACAACGGACTCATTAAGAGGTATCACAGTTAATAAATTAGACGATGAAACACCTAGACCAACCATTATTTCGCTCCCAGCCTAATATTTATTGCGGTAAGTCCATGATTGGTTAGGTCTATTTCAAACCATACTACATCCCCAACACTCAGCTGACCCCTTAGATTCCTTAAACAGAATTGTATCTCCTGATCATTCTCATCAACTAGGTATCCACACCCCGCGGTTGTTATAATACTTGTTATCACCCCTTTTCTCATGCTTTAGCTAAAATTTAAATAACGTTATTTAACAGTATTGGTTTGGCACAACCTTTTTATTATCAATCATGCTTCCAGATAAGATTTACTCCTTTTTGAGTTTCCTGGGGGAGGATTAATTGAAAGTTATATGGATGTATACCTATTTGAGCGTAATTGTAAAAATGGACTTTATCGGGTACTTCACTAAATATATCTTGTCTGAAAAAGTTTACAACGCCCAGTATGCTTTTCACATATTACCAGAATGATTTTAAGCAGCTCCATAAAACTGCATGATTTACTATATCAAATACTATTGACAACCTTCTGTATTTTTACCATCTACAATTCAAAGATTAAACAGCAGACATACATCCATTTTTCGGGAAGAATGAAACCATTCTAAAGCGAGCTTAAACCGCAATGCAAGATAAATATTCAAAATCAAAAATTATCCAGTCTTGAAATGTGAACAAATTGAACATTAGGCGTGATTTAATTTTTCAAAAGCGCAGATAATAATGCAAATAGTGATATTGAAAATTGCTCAGGACGGGATGTAAATTTTGTTATCCAAGGTAATGATTGGCTGGTTCATATCTAAATTTGGTCAGTTCGCCTGATTGCTAAGTTTAAGCTGTCGGTTGTGGTATACTTTTGCGGATATATATGAATTCAACATTGAATATAAAGACGCAAAGTTTAGCCTTCTATTACAGAAATATTCCTAACAAGTCTTAGTAAAAGCAGATTATACTTTATGCTTGCAAGTGCAATTTTTAAATAGCAAAGCACATTTATAATTTTAAATCTATAAATTTTTATTTACCGCAAAAATCGTTTTAAACGACGAACATCCTATGAAACACATTAATATTCTTACTACAACAATTGCTACCTGTTTTATTTTATTTTCTGGCTGTAGAAAAACAAATGAACATCCCCAAACACCGGATTTAGCTGAAGTGGAACCGAGTGCCTGCATTAATCCTCCTATACGTGTCTGGTTATTTGACGAATTTAAAAAGTGGGGCCAGGAGCCAACGCTCATTGCAGCTAGTGAAGCGTTGCAGATGTCAAACTTGCCAAATATGTACGCACTGCATTATGAAAATAGCCCTGAAAACCAATACTTTGGTGTTAATGGTGAATATACCGAAAAAATTGATAAGGCCTTTATCGATGTAAAACGCTTTTGGAATATCCAGTCCAATAAAATTATCAAAGTCGCAGCGCACGGATCCATGCTGCAGGATCGAAGTAAAATACTTAAAATGTATAAGAATGTATATAGCTACAGTGATGACAAAGCAAACCTCTACGCCGACTCGATAGCTACATTGCTTAAAACCTATCCGCAGTATCTTAACGGGAAACATCCAGCTTTTACCTTTAATCAATATGCTATTCCTGACACAACCATTGCGAATGTGGGTCAAATTCCAGCTAAAATTATCATTTGTGATGGCCTATTGGAAGGTTTCGATGCAATTGGTTACGGAGATAATGCTCCTCAGGCAATTCTTGCCCATGAATTCGGGCATCACATTCAATATGAATTGGGTATTTTAAAAACAGGTATGAAACTCGTCCCGAAAACATCGCGCCGTATCGAATTAATGGCCGATGCTTATGCCGCCTACTTTTTGGCGCATGCGAAGGGGGAAAATATGCAACTTAATGATTTGCAACAAGTTGCTGAGGTGTTTTTCAATACAGGTGATTGCGATTTTACTGTTGATTCGCACCACGGCACACCTGCTCAAAGAAAGGCAGCCACTGAGTGGGGATACAAACTGGCCAAAAATGCTTTTAATAAAGGCTATATTTTACCAAGCACCGAATTTGCAAAACTGTTTGACGCAGAATTAAATAATATAGTTAAAAAATAATCTTTCATAACAATAATAGTTCATTCAATATCAAGGCGACCAATCACCCCTGCGGTTGTGGTAAAATATTATTTACTTTGCTGCACGTGCGCCATATTTGCCTTGGTATGTGAGATGTTTATTTTTATCAATTCTAATTCATTTATAACTGTGAGGACTAGATTTCTCCCCAAAAACAGTCAATTTCATAGATTTGCCCGGCTAGTTTTTGGGGAGGGGTTCAAAACGCTCCAACAGGTCTCGCATGCGGCACTGAACTGATTTGAATTTAAGGCACTGCGCATTAAATATGGATTAGAATTTTGACAAAATAGATTGTCATCTAAAATACAGGATTAGGATTCACCTGCATTTGCTTGATAAGTTCTTTAAATAAGTTTTCGGTACTTCCACGTTTGCTTTTAGATACAGACTGGCCAGCCCAGAGCGAGATGATATCCGCTATTCCATTTAATTTACCAAAGTCCCTTAATGCAGTTGTCAAACTGTTCTGATAGGGATAATGCGGGATATTCAAATCAGCATTTTTTATGTCCTGCATAAAGCTGTTTCTGATTCCTCTTGCCCATTTGCCCGTAAATGCCTGGGTTAGTTCAGTTGAGGTATCAGTAGCTGCTAGTGCCTGTTCTTTGTACACTTCGCCCGCCGCACTTTCATCTGCCGCAAGAAAATAACTGCCGAGCTGTACCCCTACTGCACCAAGGGCAAATGCCGCTTTGATAGTTCGGTGGTCAAAAATTCCCCCGGCAGCAATAATCGGTATTGACACCTTATCTACAACCTGCGGAATAAGTGCCATCAAGCCAGTTTGCGGAAGCTCTTCACCTACTATAAAGCTGCCCCTATGCCCACCGGCTTCAATACCCTGGGCAACGATAGCATCCATGCCTGCATTTTCCAGCAAGACCGCTTCTTCAACGCTGGTTGCTGTTCCGATTAGTTTGACACCGCGTTGTATGAACTTTTCAATTACGCCTGCCTCCGGTAAACCAAAAGTGAAACTTACAATGGGCACCTGCTCATCCAGCAGGATATCGATTTGATCAAGATGGTTATAAAATCGGCAACCAGAAATTGATTGAGATTTGAAGGGCAAATTATATTTCTTGTGAAGGATCTCCATAAAAGTCTCCATTTTTGCAATATGCGCTTCTATAAGCTCAACCTCCAGAGAATGGGCAAAAAGGTTTACCGAAAAAGGCTTATCAGCTTTAGCTTTGGTTTCTCTAATTAAGGCTAAAGTTTTTTCCGGTGAAAGCCCGCCTAAAGGAAGAGCACCTAATCCACCCGAATCGGCTACTGCTGCAACCATAGCTGGGGTACTCACCCCTAACATGGGTGCCTGAACAATTGGGTAATTAATATCTAGTAAGTGTTTAAGGTCTTTCATAAGGATATAAATTTATTTTTTCAAGACTGGAATTGTATTAAACTTCTTAAAAAGAGTGCATCAATACAGCACCTTTCTCTGTATTGGGGCATAAACCATTTCTATTTACTCTTACTCGATTGAACCAGGTTACTACTGTTGAAAATAACAACGGCCATCAAAATAATGCTGTAAGCGATAATTGTTATCAAGCTAAAGGACTCATGATATAGCGTGATGGATAAAATGAAAGCAATGATGGGATTTAAATTTAGAATCATTCCAACTTTTGAAGAACTTATCCCACTCAACGCATACAAATTCAGAAATAGTGCTACAATGGTGTAAAGGATTGCGATAATTTCAACATAAAAATAAAATTGAATTTGTGTAGGAAGAGGACCGGAATAGAATGGATAGAAAGGAAGCAGGCTAATTGCTGATAAAACAATATGAATATTCAGGGTCAAAAACTTATCAAAGCCATCGTTTTTATTTTGGCTAATCAGATAACATGCATAACTCAGTCCGACGATTGCACTGTAAAGCATGTTAATCAAGCTTGTATAGGAAAGTAATATGCATCCCGTAAAGCTTAGCAGTACAGCAAACCATTGCGAAGAGTTCAGTTTTTCCCGTAAAAAAAGATATGCCAATACTGTGGTCAACACTGGGCAAATCAGATAAGCTACTGAGGTTGCACGCACATTAATGTGGTTCATTACATAGATAAATGAAAACCAATTTATGGTTAAAAGTATACTTGCACCAATATTCAGCCAAAGAATTTTATTTCGCTTTTTGACTGGCAAACCAATAAAGCGCTCAAGATTTTCTTTCATTTTCTTACGTTTCCATATCATGGAAACCACCGACATCAATACAGCACAACTAAAAACGCGGTAAAATAAGATATCCAGTGAAGAATAACTTTGCAGTGGTCGTAACACTAAGCTAAAAGAACCCCAGATTGAAAACGCAACTATTGCTGCCAGATAGTATTTAAAATTGTTTAAGTTTTTCATTGATGCATAATATTATCCATTTATCTTGTAGCACTGGCTGAGTTTATATTTGGAGACAAAGTTAAAAACAAGAACCAGCTTATGACAAGTTTATAGCCATGGGCAAACTTTTTCAGAATGAAAATATTTATATACCAACGCTGAATGTCAGAAAAAACTACCTCAGAATATTGTGAATTTGTGGCAGCTATCTTAGCATGGTCTTTCCAGAATATCAAGTAAATTGAGAGATGGCACTGCTCGCAGGGTACTTTCTGACCATTCGGCATGTGCTTAGGTGGTGGCATGATTTCGCTGAAGAAATCCGGGCTTGATAACATTAGATCGATGCACATAGGATTGCAGGATTGACCTCCCCCCATTTTCCCCCGATTAGGTAATATACGAATAAAAAGGACGTAGGGCTTCCTGCGACAAAAGTCTATTCGATGAAATTTAACCCTTGCATTTTTTAAAGGTGATGCCTCCTTCCGAACATACATATTATGCCGATTGGGAAATTGAGCTGCTGGGAAATTGCAAGCGCATACCGATTTAATAACATTGGGACTATTGGCAGACATCGTAAAATAAGAATCATGGAAATAGGGGAATATGCCAAGCCCTCCATTTCTCTGAGCATAATTAGTAGTGATTGCACTATTCTTCCCAAACTGTTGGCAAAGACAAAATACTATTTTAAACTTTTTGATTTGGTAAAAAATTTAGGAATTAACGCCTGTCCTTGCTGTTAGTAAAACTCGTGCATGAATGACACTTTTTACTAACAGCAAAAGACAAACATATTTATGGAAAAGAAATTCCTCCTAATGAAGGATTAACTATGGAGGGTATATTGTTGACATTAGCACATAACCAATATCTTGCTAAGGCGCCTCAAACTTCCACAACTGGGCATCGGTTGCATTCCAGGACCAGGATCTTACATTGGCTCCTGCTACGTTGCTCGCATCTTCGATATCTAATACATTATTGCTTGCTCGGGCCATCACCCTGTACCAACCATTGCCGGCTGATTCGATTTTCCATAGCTGACAATTGCTCCCATTAGCGTCAAAAACGCCCACATCTGTTCCCCTATCAAGGCCACAGCTGCTCAAGTCCAGAGATTTGTGGCTAGGTTGTTCTGATATTATCTTATAGAAGCCGTTTCCCTGATAGCTAATGTTCCACTTTTGCCCGTTGCATGTTGTTTTGGTCCAGGTTCGTACATCTGCGTTCAAATTTGAGCATGCTGGAATATCGAGAAATAGACCGGCGCCTGAAGAGGTAATCATTTTGGATTTGATTGCGTACTGGCCGTTGGCAATCGGATTTGGAACTATGCAAGCCGCAGTTCCGGCAGCTTTGATGACACCAGACTTGGTAATGCTTACCGGCATTATATTCCCCGAGGCATCAAAGAACATCCTATCTATTGCCACCTGCCTCTGGTCGACAACGGTGCTTGTTCGCCTATGATAGATAAATAGAAATTCATCCGGACAGCCTGGCTTTACCAGTACCGCGTTATGTCCGGGACCTTTTATCTCACCTATGGGAGATGTTATTCTTCCTTTACTGGTCCAAGGCCCCATCGGGCTGCTGGAGGTCGCATATTCAACATGATAGTCATCATCAGTATACCATTTAACAGAATACATCAGATAATAGATGCTATTTCTTTTGATCACATATGGAGCCTCAAAATAATTGGACGGTTTCTGATGGCCAAGCGTTCCGGTTAAGGAGACCATATCAGGGTTAAGTTTTTGGATGTTTAACAAGGTGTTGCCCCAATACATATAGGCTTGACCATCGGTATCAATAAAAACCATCGGGTCTATTGGGTCAGTGCCGTCTCCAGTTGCCAGTGGCGATCCTTTGTCGATAAATGGCCCTGTAGGACTTGTGCTTACCGCAACGCCAATCTTTTTTTCTGCCGTATAATAAAAATAATATTTTCCGTTCCTGGCCACAACGCTTGGAGCCCAGCCATCTTGCTGTGCCCAGCTGACACCTGCCAAGTCCAGTATAATACCCTCATCATTCCAAGATAGCAAATCAGTTGATGAGTAACAGTGGAACTGGCTTGCACCGGGACCTGTAGCGGTCGTGTAGATGTAATACTTGCCGTTTGTGTATAAGATATCCGGATCAGCTGTTGGTGAGGGTAGTATGGGGTTTCCACTCATCTGTCCTAGTGCTGCCATCGCGATAAGATTACTGGATGAAACCATGAGATCAGGATGAGCATCAATTTTTGCCGACGGCAGTGTATCGAGATCCTTTTTTAAACAGGAGGACAATAATAGGATGATAGTTGCTGCAGCTGTTAGGCCTTTAAGGCGGCGAGTGATACTAGTTCTCATAATAATGATAGTTTATATGGTTAGGATTTTTCAAATGCACATCACTGTCAAATCTATTTCACGGAAAGTTGCTATTCCGAATATCTTTAGCGCTAGCATTATTTACCAATATAACCCTTTACCATCCCTGCTCGCTGTGGTGCGCTAATATGCAATATAAAAAACCCCAAAATATATGGTGTATCAATACTTATCCTAAACGTCTCAATTTAACGGTAAAGGAAAAGCCTTTAAATGTATGTTAGCGGATAACTCTTGCATGAAGTATACAAGGATTAATGATAACCTGGGTTTTTATTAGTTTACGGGTTAACATACGCGAATATTTGGAACTCAGGACAGCTATCTATCGGCTCTGGCCTGCTTAGAATGCATTGGAATGATGCTGAATTTGTTTAAAATTATCCCTTTAATACGATTTGAACCGAAGAAAGCAGGCTTGCACGCAATTTTGATTAAAATAGGCTGGAAGATCCGGCTAAGCAGTTTAAACCGGTAACCTTTCTGATTATTTGAGCGATTTAAGGTCCGTTAGATATTGATGGATTTGACTTACGGCCATCGCTCCCTCACCAACTGCAGATGCAACTCTCTTTACTGAGCCTTTCCTCACATCACCAATGGCAAAAAATCCCGGTACGCTCCCTTCTAGGCTTTGTGGTTTTCTCTTTCTAAATATTGAACACGCTAACAATTCAGATTGTTCTATATCATTTCCGGTCTGGATAAATCCCTTGGCATCCATTGAGACGGTGCCATTAAGCCATTCGGTACATGGTTTTGCCCCTATAAAAGTAAACAAATTTGAAACCCCTATCTTTTGTGTTTCTCCAAGCCTATCCAGGACTATCGATTGCAGGTAATGGCTTCCATTTAACTGAATGATATTACTTTTGGTATGAACAATAATATTGGTCGTAGTAAGGATTCTCTGAACTAAATAATCACTCATTTTATCCCCTAAATCATTACTACGAATGATAATATGAACCTGAAATGCATGATCTGCAAGAAACAGGGCTGCCTGCCCAGCTGAATTTCCACCTCCGACCACACCAACGATTTCATTTTTACAGGCCGAGGCATTCATTCCGGTTGCAGAATAAAAAACGCCATTGCCTTCAAATTTTTCGGTGTTTTCTAAGGGTAGCCGTCTGTATTCCGCTCCGGTAGCAGCAATAATCGACTTTGCCTTAATATTCTTATCATTTGAAGCGCATAAGTTAAAATAGTCACCGTTGTATTCAAGCTTTACTGCTTTTCGTGGAATAGAGATGTTACACCCAAATTTCTGAGCTTGCATGTAAGCCTTGTTAGCAAGGTCATTCCCAGATATTCCTATCGGAAAACCCAGATAATTTTCGATTTTTGAGCTCTTTCCGGCTTGTCCACCAGGTGCATTACCATCTATAGCAACTACGCTCAGGCCCTCTGAAGCTGCATAAACACTTGCTGCCAGACCTGCCGGTCCGGCGCCAACAACCAGCACATCATAGATTTGGTCATCGAACTCAACAAGCACACCCGTGAGTTTGGCAAGTTCTGCTATTGAAGGTTTCTTAAAAACTTCCCCCGACATACTCAGCACTATAGGTAGGTCCATGTCAGATAAATTGAAGCTTTGCAACAGTTGTTTTGCTTTGTCTGAGATATCGGTATTTAAAAAAGAGTGCCAGATATGATTTTTCTCCATAAAGTCCCGTAGAACATAAGTTTCTTTAGATCGCTCTGAACCAATAATTTTTATCCCCCCGGTATATTCTTTCAACATGTATTCCTGCCTGCGCAGAAAAGCCCCCAACAGTACATCACTTATGCTACTATGGGTTGCTATCACCTGGATTAACACTTTAGGCTCTATCTTGAGTACGGTAGTGCCCTTTGCGGCTAGGGCGTTGAATGGAATACTCCTATTGGATAGCATACTATTGTCTCCTGTAAACTCATTAATTCCATGTGTACCCTTTATCTCTTTATTATTGGGATCGGTAATGCATACTTCACCATTTAATACGACATAAAAGGGATAATCATGATCACCAACTTTAAAAAGGAAGGTTTCCTTTGCAAAGGTTATAATGGTACCAAACTCTTTTAGTGTATTAATTTGTGTCTGGGTTAGAACTGGAAACCTTGGATCAGTCATTTTAAATTGATTTATAGAGGAGGCAAATTACTTTGAATTACCTAAAGCAGTACTAACGGAAAATAGCTGGTGAATTTTATACCCTACCATATTATTTATCGTAGAAATAAATTTATAAGAAATGAAAGTAAGAACAAGTGATAACAAGCTATACTCAAATACATAGCGGTAGTAATACCTTCGCTGCTGCTGAATGCTTTCAAATTACCATCGTGCTCTTTTTCTGACGGTTATCAATTTTTTATATCATCATTAGCGCCATCAGCTGAATTGCGCTTGGTTTAGCGAAGATAGGTTAAAGGCTATAAGAGCAAGATTTCAGATTGCAAATAGAGACCTGATACCAATTCAATTGAATAAGATAAGTCCCGGCCATTGGCCGGGACTTATCTTTTCCCAAAACAGCTGAATTTATTTATCGCTATTTTTTTTCTCTGTAACCTCAGTTCTGATTTCCTGAGCAAGGACTTTGAGTTCCTGCATTGCTTTGCGCACGCGTGTACCTGCCGCAGCGTTCCCAGCATCATAAAATTTTGAAGCATCTGTCTCAATCGAGGATACTAGCTCCTTTACTTTTTTAAACTTTTCCATAATTTTGTTCTATACTACCTATAAATGGGCAGCGGTTTATAAATTTAATATTCGCTTTAGAGAAAACGAGCTGCTAAAATACAAAAACAGCTTAAATGCCCAAACCCTGGCTCGTCTAAACCTCCTTGTATTTCGATGTAGCTACCGCTTTTTTCAATGCCTGTTCTTTTAAGAATGATGGTCATTGTAACAATACATTTATTTGCAAAGAACCTATCGCCTCGCCCTTTTTATAAATAGCGCTGTGAGCGATGGGATCAGACCGAGGACTGTGGAATATAGGGGAAGATATAGAAATAATAGCCCGCTGGTTGATGATCCTGAAGCCATCTTATTAATATCAAAATACCACCCGATCTGCATTGCGAGCGGATATAATAATAATGCCACGAAGGATAAAAGATAGCATATACGTAAAGAGCGTGTTTTCACTTCCCTGAATAGTTTTCTTTGAAAGACGCAAAAGATCAGAATTGGGAGAAGCTGATAAACAGCAAAGTAGTTAATTCCTAAAAAAACAAAAATTAGTGCTGCACAAAGCAGACAGAATAAATATGGAATGAAGTTTTTCATTTAAAATACTTAGTTTTCAATTCGGAAGGGACAATATGGTTTGTGGTTTCCAAACCGATGTAATGTAGCCTAGACAGCCCATACCAATGGGTGCTTAAAAGATCTTTATATTGTTTTTTCAGTCAAAATGGGATATCTATACATTATGAAACATGTGTTTGGGAGGCTTTGAAAAAATCTTCCATAATGCTGCTCGATATCATAAAATGGATTTAAAGAACATTGCTTGGAATTTCGATTTCTTTTTTATCTAATTGTTTTTCCTATCGTAAAAGTCCAAGACTTAGGCCAAATTTTAATATCATTGTAGCGTTCCTCAATCGTTTTATCCGAAAGGTTTACTTCTAAAAAAACCCAGCAGCATTTTTAACATTGATCTCAAAACACTTTTCAATGTTTCAGTTCGCTATTAAAAAAAATTAACTCATCTAATATCTGGAGTAAAGAAAACTGATCTTCCAGCTTTGAATCTGCGAAGATTGGTTTGCTTTTCATAAGGCATCCCATCGGGATAGGTTATGAATTCGACTGAAGTGCCCCAAGGCGTCACACCATAGCAGAAAAAATTCTTTTCACCTGTTTCCAAAGGAAACAAGAGTCGATCTGGGTCTGATAATAACTTCCCTCCCGCCTTCGAAAATTTTTCCAGTGATGATTTAATGTCCTCTGTATAGATTGCAAAATGTTGTATCCCGAGATCACTGGACTTAACAGCTTCGCGCTGCCCATTAACGTGAACTTCAAACAATTCAATGTCTGGCCCACTTCCTATCTTGATCATTCGGCAGGCGAAAAGTTTTGTTTGAGGCGACAAATTCAAATTGGCTTCATTACCATCAAATTCAAGAGGAGGCTGTTGCTTGCTATAGGATTCATATAGAATTTCCGCATCAAATGCCTGTTGTAGAAAGCTACTTGCGCTTTCTATGTCGGGCACATTGATACCAATATGATCAATTCCAACAGTAATATTGTTTTTTACATTGAGTAAATCATATGGATGATTAAATGACAGCGTCGCAGGAACATGCGTCATGTCCATAAATTCCCTCAACAAAGTGATTTTTCCATTCTCGGCAACCAGCCTACCCATGAAAGACTGTTGATAAGGGTTACCTGTAACCACTTCTTTGCCACTTATAGCATATTCCGCAAAAACCTTTTCGGATGTTTCCATTTGGATGGTTATATCCTCAGATCTAAATCCGACAAAAGTTCGTGGTATTGCTTTTAAAAATTCATATACTGCATCTCTTCCTTTCCACTGCCAGGAGATACCCAAACTATTCAGGTATGGTAACTCTATAGCAGCATCTTCGGCGAACAGTTCGATAACGTTCTCCGTGTCATTAATGTTTTCGAGATAGCTAAACAGTAATGATGTTGCATTTTGATATTTTTCCATTTGATTCTGGTTTTTTAAAAAGACATATTAGGGTAAAGAACTCGAGGAACTAAGTTGGCCGATGCTTGTCTGTGCCCACCAAACGCATATTAATCATTCTGTGGCCAACTTACCGATGCATTTATCGGAAGATGGATGAGAATACAGACCTTTTTCTTCTAACAAAAACAGATCCTTATTTTTCTCATTTTAGCAGCTTAATCTATAACTTGCTTAGAGCAATGAATATCAATTAGCTATTAAGATGGTTCTACAACTTCGCTTAGGTTCGAAAGCACACCAATTTGGGCCAATAGTTCAGTAGCGATATTATAGCAGTGAAAAGATTTTACCTTTCCGTTTTCCATGTGAAATACATCGCAACACGGTACGTTGATCTTTTTATTGGTCGAAGGAATAGTTCCTAGGGGCATTTGTAACGGACCTTTATGTGTACCCTGCAAAGCAAGCTCAACGATAACCACATTGTCTTCCGCATTTACATAAAATTCAAAGAGCTCCCTATGCATATCAGGGAAAGCTTTAGCATAAATTTTAATTGCTTCGCCGATTTCCTGCCCTTGATATTTAATACCGGATGAAACGTCCAGAAAGTAACCATCTTTGCTAAAAAGGTCAACAAAGGCTTTGAGATCCTGAATTTCCGCAACTCTGTAAAGCTCGCGAATAATGTTTTCATTTTCTGATGCTGTTTTCATAATATCTTTTTTTACATAGGCATAAAGATCAAATACTTTGCAATATTAATAATGTGACATGAATCACTAAATTCAGATTCTTAAGCCCAACACACATCATTAATTACAATCTGTCCTGCAATAAGCAGGAATTTAGAGATCCTAAGCGTGAGTATAAGTATTCCCCAACAAACGAACTTTATTCGCCCGAACCTTATCGATAAGGGGTTTATAGCTAAACGCAATCAAAAAATTAAAGGAAAAATTTTGGTTAGTAAAACACTCTTGTTGCAAGCAAGATAGTTGATCATTTACTTTTCCTGCCGAACTAATGAAATAGACTTGTTGGTAAAATAGTGAATACGTTATCTATGTTAAAGAAATCTAATAATACTCCGATGTACCTGTGAATTTAAACGAATAGTACAGTATCAAATTATTACTCATGGTTTAGATACCTCGGGTTAGCACATTTAACATGTAGGCGCTGTCCTCATCGATTAGGAAGGCTGATATGTATTATTAATCTTCCAGACAAAATCTACCTGGGCAATTAAGATAACTCATCAAAGCGTTTTAATCAGTAATCATGAAAAAAATTCAGAATACGAACTACTTTGATAAAGATGCGCATGGTAAATCATTGCTCTCTATACTAACCTTTCTGTGCTTTACCCCCCATTCGATCAGACTTAAAATAACATCACTCAAGTCCATTGCAGATGACGTGAGTCCATATTTAATTAGAACTGGAGTAGAGTCTATAACAGTTCTTTTGATGATGCCATCCATTTCCAGGTCTTTGAGTTCTTTTGAAAGCATACGAGGTGTAATGGCGGGAATTAATCTTCGAATATCAGTAAAACGAATATCTTCCTGAAATAAGGCACAGATAATAATCATTTTCCACTTTCCGGAAAAAATATTGAGTATCTCAATTAGTGCCATAGCATGATCAGGTTTGCAATTTTTAAGGTCTATTAAGGTTTTAATATTTTTATACATAGCAGATCCAGATTAGTATACTTTAGTATACTGATATACATTACATACCAAAGGAAGCATATATTTGTTGAAAAAGAAAGAGAAAAAATGAAAATATTATTATTTGGTCGAGGGGTAATTTCAACACAATATGCCTGGGCACTTGAAAATGCAGGAAATGAGGTTACGTTTTATGTTAGGCCCGGCAGGATTGCTGAATATGGTCCAACCGTTGATCTAAATATTCTAGACACCCGTAAAAACATCAAAGGAATTAAGATAAAGCATGAATGGAAGATTACAATGATCGATGATTTGAATGCTAATCACGATTACGAGCTGATAATTTTGAGTGTACAACATTATCATTTTAAAGATGCAGTTGATTTCTTAGCCAATAAGATTGGAAGTGCTACCGTATTAGTATTTAACAATCTATGGGAAGAACCTCAACAAGCAGTTCATAAACTTCCAGAAGGTCAGTTGGTTTGGGGTTTTCCTATGGCAGGTGGTGGATTTGATGATAAAGGCACATTAAATGGCGCACTACTTGACCATATTTATATGGGTACTTTGGGTGTAGTCCAAAGCCAACGCAGTGAGGCAGTAGCAAATTTATTTAGAGCTTCTTACTTTAAAATAAAAGAATCAAAAGACTTTCGCTCCTGGCTATTTGGGCACTTTGTTTTTAATGCAGCATTACATCTTGAAGCTGCGAGGTCCAATACAGGATTAATTTCATTGGAGGCTATGAAAACTACGACGTTTTGGAAAAATGTTGTTCTGAATGGTAAAGAATTGATACCATTGCTTAAACTTAGGAAGGTAGATTTAGATGCGGCATCAGATCTGAAAATGTTTAATTTACCGCCTTGGCTTTTAGCAATCATAATGAATCTTGTCATCAAATGGGTTCCTGCTTTAAGAATAATACTTACAAGCCATTCAAACCCAATTGAGATAAAATCTTATGTTCAGGATGTAATATCCAAAGCAAAGGAAATTAATATTCATTTACCTAGGTATGAACATAGCGGCAACGCTGAGTAACATAAATACTGGTAATAAACCCAGAAACTAAAATAAACCCAGTCAATTGTATGTTGTCAGGCATAATCTGAACTCTATAAAGAGTTTTAATCCTAGAAAGGCTGTACGAACAGGGTTTTTTAATTACAAATACTAGCAGTATATGCAATTGCGTTTATAAAACAACCCATTGATTTACAATAATCTAGCTTATAGAATTTTTGTTACTGTCCTATAGTAAAATCACGATAAAATCAATGGGTAAAAAAGCATTTCGCTTTTTTAAAAACACTTTTCACCAATATGATAGTAAAGTTTATTTTTGCACTTTACCTATTAGTGGTAGTCTGCCGAGCATATTTTTTAAGGCCATCGAGTCCCATGGAAGGTGCTCAGCAATAGTAAGACCTACAACATCAACTTCCTTGGAAACATCAGAAAGAAGTCGAATTACTTGTGCCATATTCATAGCGCCAGAAGGAGAACCTTCAATTTTAGGTACTGATGGATCTGGATTGGCAAAAAGTAGTGATCGAAAAAGTGTAGGATCAAGAACATCGAGGTCAAAGTGTATAGCAAGTTGTTTAGCACCGATGCCCCTTAACCATTCAATAACGGGTTCGCTTGACTTGGCTAGGGTATTTGGTCCAGCACGACGCAGATCAAGACGCTTAAACAAATTTTCTTCCACTCTCAATACATCCGGTAAACTTGGCAAAGTATCACGAATACCGGCGAACATTACGTTACCAGGTTTAATAGGTTTTTTCACCAATTGAGTAAAATCTGTTTCTCCCTCTCCAAGTAAATTGCCCATGACCATTGCATGCGCGTGTTGAAATACATCTTTGGTCATGATATCAGGATGTGTATCTAGCCATAATACCGCTAATTCTCCTTCATATATCTCATTTAGGTAAGCAAATGGAGACAGAGAAACCAAGCAATCTCCACCAAGAACAACAATTCGTTCAGGCTGATGTTTATCGATTAATCTACGGGCGTCACGGGCTTGTTCAAGCAGCACTTTCCTGGCTACAATACCATCTTCCACAGTTAAAGGATTGCCATCTGGCTGTTGCACTGTGACCCGTTCAATTGGTCCGGAAGCATCGGGGGCAAGCCACGACAACATTTCCGATCCAAAGACATAAGATTCATTATTGCCTCCCTGCCATTGAGGGAATAAAAGGCGAAGGGTAGAATTTTTCTTTTCTTCATTTTTGATTTTTTCATTTTTCATATCGATTCCCTTTATGGTTACTCTATTACTATTGATTACTTTGAGGGTAGATTTTTAAGCCCCTGCTTATGCAACTTTGCATGATTTGTAATCTTAGAAATTTTTAACCGCTATTCTTAAAGCAAAGTTCCAAGGTTTAATACATATTGTGATGTGATATGAATCACAATTTAGCATTAGGTAAAATCAAATAATCGGCTACGGCCAGATAACCATTGAAACATTGAAGCTATAGTAAAAATGTCGAAATATATACATGACAAAAGTAAGGGGAAGTTATATCCATTCTACTCAATGGCTTTGTAGATTTAAAAATTAACGCCTTGATTGGCACCTATTACAAAAACATTTTTTCCATCGAAAGATTGCAACTTAATTTCCGTGTTTAAGTTGCTTGCATAATTTACCTTTATTTAAAATTATATACCGCAATTTTTTACGTTTAAGAATTGATGCTTTAGGCAAATCGGACCATTTGCATTCAAATTAAGTATATGTTCTTGTTTGGCAGATCTTGCTGTGCTATAGTTTGAATAGATGGATTAACTAGTCAAATTGTTTGGATTGTCTTAGACTTTAATTAAATAACTGCCTAAACTCCAAAGGCGAAAGATTGGTTTTACTTTTGAAAAGTTTGCTGAATGATTGAGGATGTTCAAAGCCTAATTCATAAGCTATTTCACTTACAGATAATTTTGTAGTGCTCAATCTTTCTTTGGCATAATTTATCAGTTTATTTTGAATATGCTGCTGCGTATTTTGTTGCGTTTGCAATCGTAGCAGTGTTCCTAAATAATTGGGTGAAATGTTTAGTTGCTTTGCAACGTCTGTTACGTGGGGTATTCCATTTTCGGATAATTTTCCATTTTCAAAATACTGGGCAATTACTTTTTCAAATCGTTCTAATAATTCATGGCTTGATTTCTTTCGGGTTAAAAACTGGCGTTCATAAAATCGTTCTGAATAAATAAGTAACAATTCTATTTGGGCAATAATAAGTTCCTGACTGAATTTATCAATATTAGACTGGTATTCTTTTTCAATATTTTCAAGAACATCTACAATAACTTTCTCTTCTTTATCTGACAGGAACAGCGCCTCGTTTACAGCATATTGGAAAAAATCATAAGACTTTATTTTCTTTGTTAATGCGGTATTCCATAAAAAATCGGGATGAATGAGCAGAAGCCAACCTGTTGGCTGGACCACAGCATTCTGATTGATTTCTATCTTCAAAAATTGAAGCGGTGAAACAAATGTTAGAACACCAGAATTAAAATCATACTCTTGATGTCCGTAATTGAACTTGGCATTAACATTTCGCTTTAAGCCAATTGAATAAAAATTCTGTATCCATTTCAATTCATTTTCATTAGCCGAATACGAAACTTTGCTGTAATCTATCAGACTAATCAATGGATGTTCAGGATTGGGCAAATTGCAGAATGTATGAAACTCTGCTATTGAATTAAAGCGAAATGTTTTTTCCATAACTACAAATTTATTTTTTTTCTTTACGCAAAATCATGCCACCATGATACAAAATTCCCTCCTTAAACTCTCCATCTGCGGTAAAACCAGTATCGTCTTTGTAGTCAATATGATTTCCCGTGACTTTATAACTACCTTGATAGGCACTCTTGAGATTACCCCGTGCTTCATCATATCTATTGTTAGCCAATAGTTCATGGCGAATATGGTCGTCCTTTGTTACCCACAAACCAATATAATCTTTGGTTTCTTCCATCGTTTTGTTTTTTTCCATGGGTCGATTCTTATTAATTGTACAGCTCGTGGTCAATACAGTCAGGATTAACATGCTGTGGAGAAAGTGTATTTTTTCCATTGTTCAAGGTCTTTGGTTATGATATCAATTTTATTTTGCACCATTTCAAAAGAATCCTTTCCTAAAAGTAAATGAACAGGTGGATTTTCTTCTTCGCTTATGGCAATCAAGACATCTGCCGCTTTTTCGGGGTCGTTTGGCTGATTTCCGTTAATGGCATTGCTGTGTAATTGCTCTGATTGGCGGGCAGCTTCATAATCCTGTATAGGATGTTTTGGTAACATTAAAGAACTATTGCTAAGAAAGTCTGTACGGAAATAGCCAGGATAAACAACCGAAACTTTTATTCCAAACTCTTTTGCTTCTTCTGCCAATGCTTCTGTAAATCCAGCAATTGCAAACTTGGTAGAGCAATAGATGCCCCAACCTGCAAAACCCCCAAAAAATCCGCCTGCCGATGAAATGTTAAAAATGCTACCAGATTTTTGATGTCTTAGATAAGGCATTACATTTCTGATAATATTCAAGGTTCCGAAAACATTGATATCAAAATTTTTTCTTGCTTCTTCATCAGTGAGTTCTTCTAACGTTCCTGTTTGCCCATAGCCAGCATTGTTTACAACCACATCAATTTTACCGAAATGTGCAATGCTTTTTTCAATGGCAATTTTTACATCATTGTTATCTGTTAAATTTACTTTAAGTGGTAAAAAGGTCTCAGAAATTTGTCCGATTTCTTTATTTAAAGATTCTGTGTCTCGTGAAGTGGCAACTACATAATAACCGTTTTTTAACAACTTTTTAACCAAAGAGAGTCCTAACCCTTTTGAAGTTCCTGTAACTAACCACACTTTTTTAGTTTCCATATTCTTATATTTTCTATTTGAATTGATGTTACAAAATTAACTTTTGGCAAAATTTCTGATGTAACCAAATCAATGAATGATGTAGCTAAATCGTGATTATTTTGTTGATTGACGGTGGATTATGTGAGCGTACATGAGAGCGTCTTCTCAAGCAAGAGAAGAATTGTCTAAAAAACCATTGTCGAGTTGCGGCTTTACGCCATGAAAACGAACCACAACAAACAGTTATACTAATCCGTTTACCAGAGTTTATGGCGGATGATGGGTACATCCTATGGTCAACCTAACATTACAGTATAATCAATTTGAGGGCTAACCTAGATCCCCCTAGCTTTCAACTCCATAAATATTAAAGCCGACAAAACTGCATCAAAAATATTCTTAACTGCCCCTTTTAGTCGGTTTACAAAATAGGTAGCGTTTGCTATGTGAGTGAGTGAAAATTTGCAGACAATATTCTAAATATACTCACTGAACACTTGGTTTTTTAAAAGAACTCCCACAGTCAAGAGTAAATTTGCTGATTCAAGGGATTTTCCAATAATAGCATCCGCCTCACATTCCATCTCGCTGATTTCTTCATGAGATAATGCTGTAAGCATTACGATGGGAATATTCCGGGTAGCCATATTAAGCTTCAATTCGTTACAAATCTTCCTGCCGTCGGTATTTCCTAGCCTTATATCCAAAATAATCAGATTGGGCAAAAATTCATCAACCTGCGAAGAGAACAATTCAGTCGACTCAACACACCTTACTTCATAACCGGCATCTTTAAGAATTGCTCCAAAGCTGTAAAGCGCGATTGGGTCATCATCTAGAAATAAAACTGCCTCCGGCCCGATTTCCCGCACAGGGAACAAGCCCTTGAGTTCAGCGATCTCGGTGATGGAACGCCAGTAGGCCTTGAATTGCAGTATGAGTATAACGATCAGGGAAATCCCCTCTAAAACTAACATGGCGATAGGGTTTATATAAATTCCAATTTCAACTTCTCGGTCACAATCCATTTGTTCCCATCTTTTCGCAACTTGCCCACATTGTGCTGTTTTATGGTGATCTTGTGCCCACTTGGGATATTGATCAGTTCACAGACCGGGGCAAGTACGAATTCCCTCGAGGTATAGGCCCTTTGGTAAACCGGGTCTTCGGCCAGGATCGAGAAAGTCGCCTCATTTGGGTTGTTGGTAGGTACGGCCAATTCGAATACACTGTTGAAGCTCCGCTGCTCAGTCAGCGCACTGAAATCGAAGGTGTTCTCTGAACTGGGCTCAACCGAATATTTTCTGATCTTGGGCGTAAAGTCTTCCAATTGGCTTTTAGTTATCTTGGACAGTTCAAAAATTACCCCTATTAGCGGATAGAAGAACAGGCTGTCCGATACATTTTCCTCATAGGAGATTTTCTCCTTGCGGATACCGTAACCTTTGTCAAAATTGGAATCCAGCTGCTGTTCGATAAAGTTGCGCACTGCCCCGATGCTGAATTCGATATTCAGCTGGGCCTTGAAGTTTACCACCTCGTTCAGCCCTTCGATCATATCGAGCATTTGCACGATATTCGCTTTGATGCTGGGCTTAATCTCGGTGATTTGGTTCTCCACATCATTGTAGGTCCTGACAAAGGAATCCCTTTCAAAATCGAGCGTAGTGCCCAGGTAAGACTTTGAACGGAATTCCACCTCATTGACCTTGAATATCCCACCGTACGAGGTTGCTTCTTTCCGGTTCTCTGCGGGCAAGATGACCTGGGGCCGCTTGACCTCTTTTTCGAATACCTTGCCAAAGATATAAGCGGTAATCTGTGCCAATGTCTTTTCATTGGAAATAAAATCGATGTATTTGCTCCCGTTCCCGCTAAAGATCACGCAGGTCGGTTCCTGGTAGTTGTTCGATTTGAGCAACTGTGCCAAATGATAGAGCACCGAGCAGTAGTGCAACAGGTAAACGATCTTAAACTCGGGGTCGCGGAGGTAATTGGTCACGTTGGTCTTATCATCGTTGTTGAGCCAGAAATTGATGATCTCATCGGTTGATTTATCCGAATAGGCATCCATCGAGCTTTTCAGGAAGGTGTCCCCTTGCACCTTCTGGCCGATTTGGGCATTGATCTTTTGGTAAAAGCCATTGTCCTTCGCATCATTGCTCAATTGGTTATAGCCATTAGACCACAGGATATTGCCTGCAAAATTGAAAGAGGTACCCAATCTTGGCAATTTATTGACGAAAAGCATCGCATCGGTTGACCCCCCGCCGATATCGATGGACAGTACGGCATCATTGTTCTCGATCCTTCCGGTACGTTCCAGGAAATAAAAGGGTGCCTCGGACTCATAGACCCTTTTTGGAGGATGGTTGGACTTGAGGACCTTGCTTACTTTTTCGGCCCAGATTTTTTCGTAGAGTTCAATGGAAGCCTCCGAAAGGCTTTGCGGGATAAACCAGTTGAGCTTGGTCAATTTTGGGTTGCCGTTGTTAAGCAGGACTTTATATTTAAAGAGCAGGCAAAGCTCTTCGATGAACTTTTCCACGCGCGATTTTGAACCCAGGTCTTTTAGGCTCGAGATATTCCATTTCAAATTGGCAATGATTTCCTGGTTCTCGGTCGCGGTACTGTCGATTTCGGTTTTTTGATATCCGAAATGGATGTTCATGTCGCTGAAAAGGTTAAAGCTTTTAATGTTCTTCTTTTGATAAACGGCAGTCCTAAAAGGCATCTTGAATATGCTGTTGGGTTCTGTAGGAAGAAATACCGGTGGGACAAATTCATTGCAGACCGTGAGTTTGACCAGGTTGCGCGTGGTCGGTTCCCGCCAGAAACTCTCGGTCAGGGTAGATCCCCCGGAGGGTGCCGGTATTTGTTGGAGCATGGCCATTTGTAGTTCGGACACGTCGATATCGAATGGCCTTGGCATGGAATGGTGCCTGGGATCATCGGTGTAGGCAATGAAGGTATTAGTGGTACCGAAATCAACCGAAAAGTCGAATTGTTTTTCACCGACCCGCTTTTCCTTCCACTTAGGCACGGCCAGCCCATTGACCGCGTCCAGCCCAGCGACCTTTTGCAAAGAAATGTTGATCAGATCAAAATGGGTCCCGTTGACCTGGTAATAGATCGATGCCAAGACGTCCGGGGTCTCAAATGCCCGCCTTATCTCGCGTTTGGCATGGTACAGCTCTCCATCGGCCGAAATTTTTTCCACGCCGTTTGCTTCTATCCTGAAAAAATCAAGCCCAAAGCTGCCGGTATCCAAAAGGGCCGGCTTCAGTCCGCCATCTACTGCGAGGCTGACCTTGTAAAAATCGTTATAATTGCCCAGCACCGAGCCGTCGTTCCCCAATACCCTGATAAAGGGGAAGATGCCCAGCATAAAGGTATAACCCATTTCCTTGCCTGCGCTGACGATCTTGCCTTCGGTTTTGGTCTTTCCTTGCAGGACATAGTCTTTGGTAAAGGGCTTTTCCAGGCCTGGGTTGCGATAACTAACCCGTACCCGTTCGCCGAGCAGCTCGTAGCTGAAAAACTTAGGGATATCCTGCGGTTTGAAGTGGGTAAAAAAGGCCGGTTTCAATGGTAGCAGGAAATCAAATTTCCGGTCCTCTGGCTCATGCTGGAAGGTGGGCAGGAAAAAACAGTTTTCATTGAGCCGGTATTCCACCCTGATGATATGGTCGTTGAATATTTCCGCCGAAAAGATATCCGCATTGCTGTCGAGCTGTACGGCGCCCAGCCGGAACACCCCTCCATTTGCGGAAAGGTTGGGCTTTGTGGGCGTGTCCTTCAGTTGGACCTGTTCTGCGCCCTCGGCGACCAGATAGTCCCAAAAGACTTTGGAGCGGCCTTCCTTGAGCGACCTGTTCCTAGCGAAAAGGCCTACGAGATAATTTTTAAAGGCTTCGCCCCGTTTGGAAAAAGGAATGGCCCGGGAAAAATAGGCTTTTCCACTGCCAGGGTTTACCAGATCAAAAGTGGAATTATACCTTGCACTGCGAAAACGGTTGCCCGGTTGATCGGACCTAGACTTATCCAGGTTGGACGAGGTAAACATCAGCGTAAAGGGAGAGCTACCGGCAATCGCAAGGCCTTTGTATTTGATCATGGAAATATCCAATTTTCCGGGGCCAAAATCTGCCTCAATGAAGGTCTTGACCGTTTTGGCAAATACTTGCTGCCCGTAATCCCCCCCGTAAAGCCGTTCCAGATCGGCCGGTTCCCAGTTCACGAAGGTGAGCGGATCGCCTTGGGATTCGTGGTAGTTTGCGTTAAAGCTGAGTTCCAGTGCATCCAGGCAGTCCGAAACGAGCTCTTTGTAAATTTCGGACGCGCGGTCCTGCCCCTCTTTTAAGTCCCTGGTTACCAGTTTAAAAGCAGTATCGAAGGTGTGCAGCCTAGAAAAGGGCGAAGGGACCGAGTTCAGGGCATTTGTGGTTTTGGCCGACTTGTCTTTAAGTTGGCTGATGGCGGACTCGTTTAGTTTTTCGGTATGCCTCCACCCGGTGTTCGGGTCGCCGGTCGCATCGAATATGTTTAGGACACTCATATTAGTTTACTTTAATTTTATTTGCGTTTACGGTACGGATAGCCTCTTCTGCCAGTACGATATACCTGGTAGCCTTTAATGCGGAAGGGATCGCAGCAAAATCCTTCCTGATGGATTCCATTTGATTGATAAAATTGGAGGTATCATAATTTACCTTCCTAAACCCCAGCATCGTGCGCTCGCCCACTTCGCCCCCGATGACCATATTGTGCAGGCGGTCATCTTTGATGGAAAGGTTAAACGGGTAGAACCTCCTGTCGTTTTCACCCAGGCCGCTAAGCCAGGCCTGGAAATACTGTGTATTGAATTCCTCTAGGTCACGGATAAAACCGCTCCTGAAAAAGTCTTGGTCAAAACCCTCTGTGTCTTTCACAGTAGCCTTTGGCATGGTTTTGATATATGGGTGGATGATGTTGAAAGTGTGGTAATTGATGAGCTCGGTACGGATGCGATCGTTTAAATCTTCGCCGATGTTGCGGAAATCAACGTCACTTGTACCCATTTTAAGCGAGTATTGAAATTGGTTTTCTGAGTCTCCGATAAAATCCCGGCCTGCAAAATCAAGTATGGCAGAAGCCCCAATGAGCTCGACCAAGTGTGCCTTGTTGTTTTGCCTGGACTCATCGTTTACATAAGGGACCGATTGTTCATGGGGATCGGCAAGGTAGTAAAGCGCGTTGACCTGTTGCAAGTGGCCTTCATAATAGCTTAACGCCGATTTGGTCTTGGTGATGAAATTATTGGAATCGATGTCCTTGTGCTGTGACTCGGCATCAGGCTCGGACAGCTTGAAATAAGGCATGACTGGCAAGGCACCGATAAAGGCACTTTTGATCTCTTTATTTTTGCTTTTTCTTAGATTCTTGATCAATAAGGGCAAACCCGAAGCGCCGGTGCCACCGAAAATCGAGCTGATCACAAATATCCTGTCCCCGCTATCGAATATCTTTTCGAAACTCTTGTACCAATCGCTGTCCTCGAAACTGTTGAGTACGACCGAGCCGATATTAGGGTTCCCTTTGAAGCCTACTGATAGCTTGGTATTCAAGGTCTGTTCATTGTAGAGTAAATCCAATAAACCCCTGTTACTGTCCTGGCTATCGATTGCGTTATAGGATAGGAATTCCCCGAATGTCTCATCGATGCGCTCGTCAAAATCGAAACCTTCCTTTAATCCACTTTTTGCGGTCTCTGAAAGGGATTGCATGTTGACCTGGAAAAAAATACGTTCTGATGCAGGCTGATGCCCACTGAATAGGCTTTTATGGATCTTTGAGTACAACCGGAGCATATTTTTACAGTCTTTTAGCTCAGGCAAATCCTTGTGTGGATCGATAATAATGGGGATAATGTCATAACCGCTAGTCTTCACCCCGGAAGCCAGTAACATGGTGAGCGACTTGAGCACGCGTGCCCCGGTGCCCCCAATGGCAAATACAAATAATCTTGGCATAACTTTGATTAAAAAGGTGTGGTTCTGGCAACAGAGTACCGCTTAAAAACAAGGGACAGTGCAACAAAGAGTATGGCCGAATAAACCAGGTTCACAAAACCCAGCGAAAGGCAATACTTGAAGGGATGGAGTAAACTGTACCCTCTGGTCATGCTGATGCTGACTGAGAGCATCACAATGGCCACAACAAAGGAGTTGACCGATAACGCCGTTAACCAGAACCTGGTTTTAAAGGCATAGCCCGATCCCCCCCTTCGGTTTAGTACGAAATAATAGAGAACCGCTACAAGCGCGGTGATGGCTATCATGACCATCCCGGAAATGGTGTACAGGTCATTCCTGAAAAGGTTCCTCAACTGGGTTGCTTTGTTGATGTCGCTATTGTTTTGGTAAAGGAAAATAGACCATTTAAGCCCGGCGAACAGTTGGACCAGGCGGTCATAGATAAAGTTCCACATATTGTTTATTGTTTGGTGATATAAATTTTAACAGGTTCGGTAAAAACAGGTATTGGCCTGTCATCTTGCGCCTCTTCCAATCCTTTGACCATCTTTTTAAGGCCATAGGTCTGCTTGCGTAGGCCATCCTCCCTATCGATATTGAGCGCATCGATCCACTGGGGCAAATGGCGTTCGAGGTCGAGCGATACGATCCCTTCGCCTCCTATCTGGTCAACCTGGACCTGGGCCATGTGGGTCAGGCCATGTTTGGCCGCGATCTGCCGGTCGGCTTTTTCCTTAAGCGAGGATACCGCTTTAACCTGGACCAAAGTCCCGCCTGAAACGCTGAGGTATTTAAAGAGGTATGCCGGTTCGGACATATAACTGGGAAGGGCGGAAAAATCCATGCCCACCCAGAATTTAAACCCAGGGGTATCTTCATCGCTGTATTCCCGGTAAACATAATAGCAGCCATCTGTGGGACAGGCCATAGGCAATGCATTGGTCACTTGACTAAAGGCCGGAAAAACGGAGTATTTGGGGCGCGGTGTGGTAATGGCAAAATCGACGTTATTGAATGGCCCCGTTATCATTTTCCTCAACAGTGCCGAGGCGGACTTGACCCGCTTGGCCTCGCCGATAACCCAGATATAGTAAGGGCTTGCCCCAACGCTGCTCTTGCCATAAAAATTGGAATATAGTTGGATCAGCTCGCTGGACCTGTTCTTTGCTTTGAACCTTTGCCTGATATCGGTACTGATTTGGCTTAACTGCGCCTGGTTACCATTTTCTGGCGAAAAGATCAAGTCGGAAACCAATATCGATACGGTATTGTCGTTTGCCTTACGGAAAATACTATCTAACATTTCGGGGATATCGGTGGACTTGGCCGACTGGAAGCCACCTGTATTGAGCTTTTGCTTAAAATTGGCAACTGGGACCTCTGTGATAGCCTCCGATTTGGAACGTATCTGGAAGATCCCGAAACGCGCCCCGACTTTACTTTCAAACCCCTCCACTATGGACCAGATGTTGTTTTGGAAACTGGTGCCCTTTATGGACATGAACCCGGACATACTACCCGAGGTCTCCACGAAAAGATTGATTTCCGCGCTGTTTAGCTGATCTCCAACTGCTTTCACAACCGGTAAGCAATTGTCATTGTTGAGTATCGCTTCGCTTTCGCTTTGGCCATCCCTCGAGCAGGCGGAAAGCATAGCGGTCAAGGCCAGTAAGCAGCTGATAACGTGCTTTGCGTTATACGTTTTCATGTGCCTTAGGTGGATGCCGGCACCGTTAGGCTTGGGCGGAAATGGATGAGGTTTATCGATGATCTTCATATTTGTTTTGTTGGATGATTACCAGGACGGATTTAGCCATTGCCCCTGCTTGAAGCCAGTTATGCTTCTGTTTGCGGTTAAAATGGTATCAAGGCCTGATAGGTTATCCAAAAATACCTAAGGTTGTTTGCGATTCCTTACGGGAAACCGTAAGGGCGGTATATTTCTGTTTTTTTTCTAAGGGGGGCGGCCTGGAAGCTAGGCGGTGCAGACAAAAGTGCCTGCACTTTCGCGCAGGCACTTATTGGTTTTTAACTTGTATGGCAACTATTGCTGCAGAAGTAGCAGCCGTTGGCCGATGGATAGGTTTTCTTTGCCGCAGTGACCGCGCCGCTGCAGGAAACAAATTCACCTAAATAACCCCTGTTCTGCAATGCGGGCAAAAAACTGCAGTCCTGGTGATGGACTTCATGGTCGCCATTAGACTGGGCCACTTTGTTGACATAATACTTTTTCATCTGTTTATCTTTTTGGTGTAGCCCAAAACTAGTAGCCTAGCAGATGAAATTTATACGGGAAACCCTAAGGCGGGGATGGTTGTGTTTGGCCTATTAAATGGGATCAAATAATGCCAAAATCCTTACAATAGGCGATCAGCTGTTCGTTGTTGGAAAACCCGAGTACCTCGCGCATGGTGCTAAGGCGCTTCTCTACGCTACTGAGCCCCGAAGGTTTGATGGCATTGGCCTGTAGGAAGGCAGGGATATTTTTTTGTTTGGTCCCGCTGGAAAGCAGTGAGACTATGGTGACATCGAGCGTGCTGAATTCGAAACTGTTCTTTTGGTTAACGCTGCGCCGGATTTCCGCCGGCATATATAGTTTATTGGCATCGATGACCTTCATGGCAGCATTGAGTTCTGCACTATCCTCCCTTCCTTTGCGAACATAAGCGTCTATGACCAGGTCGCGGTAAAGTGCACCTATGATCGCCGGACGGCCCTCACCGGAAAACACCAGTACTTTTAAGCTTGGTTGGATGGCCCTGGCGGAGGCAATAAGCTGCTCACCGTTTTTTAAATGCTGCTCTCGGTGATCTGCTTCGAAAGAAAGATCGGTAACTAGCAGATCAAAGGGTGCCTCCACCTGGATGGCTTTTCGGATATGCATCAGCGCATCGTCACAGTAATAAGTGTATAGGATTTCTGGGATGGACAAATCTTCCATTATCTTAACGATAGAGATGCTGGCCATGGAATGGTCTTCGGCGATGAGTACTTTTTTGATCATGGTAAACTGTTTTACACCGGAAAGCTAACCGAGACCTTAAGTCCCCGTGCCCCTGGAATGGCTTCAAAGATAATAGATCCAGAAATCGCATCAATACGGTTTCCCGTACTGCGCAACCCATTTCCTTGGACGTCACCTTCAGCCATGCCTTTGCCATTGTCGCGGTAAGTGATGGTTACCCTTTTTTCTTCCCGCTGGAGGCGCAGCACCACATGGTCTGCCCCACTGTGCCTGCTCATATTGATCATCAATTCCTGAAGGACCTGTTCAATCTCGTAAAGTACGTCCAATGCTACGTTAGCCCAAATCTCTGGCCCGTTGCCAACGATTACCACCCGTGTTTCCTCGCCCGAAAAAGAGCCCAACAGCCCGCTTAAGTGGAGCTCAAAGGGCTGCTCGCGCTGGGCCGGCCGGTTATAGGAGATGTCCCTGGATTTTTCGTATAGCACTTCTATCCTGTCGAGCAAACTCTCCGCGCTAGAATGAAGCCGGTTCTGGATTTCTTTCATTATGCGGTAGAGCCCGTTGGCAACCACATCATGTACTTGTTTGGAGGTCGTCAGCTCACTTTCCTGTATCTTTTTTTCCGCGGCCTGGGCGAGTTTTTTCCTGCGTATGCGGAATTGAACGCCCACCAGCACCAGCACGAGCAGAGCAATGAAAACAACCATGCCCAGTTGATAGTTCTTGGCAGCGTTCTTTTTCTGTAAAAGCAGGTTATCGGCCTTATGCTTCTCGCTCTCGTAGCGGATGAGCGCAAACTGGTTTTTGGCGCCGCTCCTGGCGGTTTTAAGGCTATCATCGAGCTGCTCATAGATCTTGAAGTATGGCCTTGCCTGTTCCCCTGGGCTCAAGCGGATTATTTTTTTCAACGCCAGGATTTCATCGTCGCTACTTTTCAACAAGACTGCGACGTGGTACATGCTGTCGGCGTAGGCAAGCGCCTTGGAAGGGGATTTTGAGGCATAGTAATCCGAAAGGTGCGAGTAGCTGGCATTCAGCCCCCAATTGTCCTTTTCTTCTTTTCTAATCCGCAAGGCCTGCCTAAAATCCTCCAGTACGTCCGCCTTTGGCCGCTGGAGCCACCTTGCCATGGCAACGTTGGATAGCGCCCGAGCATAATCTTTCCTGTTCCTGCTCAACCCTGAGAGTACCTGGGTGTATATTTCCAGCGCTTTTCCGTACCGGCCCATTTCCTGGTAAAGCTTGGCTTGGTTGTTCAGATAAACACGTGTGTCCAAAGGATCATCCGAGAAGCGGATGGCCTGGTCATAAAACCCCAAAGCGTGGGTATAGTCTTTGAGTTTGTAACTTGCAATGCCAAGGTTGTTATAGTTCGACCTGATGAAAACATATTGCAGGGTGTCCGATGGGTCAAAGAACCTAATTGCCGATAAGGAGAGTTCCTGACCGCCGAAATAATCACCCTTGTCGGTCGAAAAAATAGCCATGTTCAAAAGGCATTTCCCTACCCCCAAGCTATCCCTTTCTTGCAAAAAGACGTCCTTGGCAATATTGAAATACCGGAAGGCGCTATCGGTCATCTCCTTTTGACGGTAATCGAAAGCCTGGTCATAGGCGGGATTGGTAGTTGCCTTTTTTTGTTCCGATGGCCGCTTACAACAGCAGAGGGACACGAGTAGGATTAAGGGATGAAGAAAGCGTCTCAAGGGATCTGGGTTTTTATCCGAAATTATAAAATATATCCGCATGTGCCAAAAACCATCCAAAAAATCCCGCCTAACACAAAAAGCCGGCTTACGCCAGCTTGGAGAACAACTGGTCAACGGACACCTTATCCTGTTGACCAGAGTGTTAGCGCGCCTGGGATCAATCGATCTTCGGTGGCGGGGTCTGTCCGGTCTCGCCGCCTGTATCGGTATCATCATCACCTGTGTCGCCCCCTTGGCCGGGATCGTCATTGGTAGTACTCACCTGTGTGGTTTGGTGGCAGTTGCTGTTAGACTGGTTTGATGGGGACACTAATCCCAACATAAGTGCGATGAAATAAGGTAAAAACATGGTTCCTTAATTTTAAAAGTTTGAAAAATGTAGGCCCCTACGACCGCCGTTGGGGTTGCTGTAATTTTTCAGAAGGCCTTCTGAAATTTTTGGAAAGCTTGAGGTCTGGGGACGGAAGCCGGTGGCAGCTTTCCGTTTTACCTGTTGGCTACCGTTCCCGGGCCTCATGTTTTTATTATCCGTTACTATCCTTTTATCTTATAGGCCAGGAACGAATGATGATGCAAATGTATAGCGCCTAACCGACCTGAAGGCAGCGGATTCCGATCGTGCCGATAATACCGGCCGAATGCGCAAAAAGCTTTTGGAATTCCTGAAATTCTACTACATTGCAGGCGTTTACGCTTTTAAAAATGTTCCCAGAATACAAGCAGCTTGTCATCAACCACTATCTTCAGGTCCTGCATTCCTCCGATCCATCGACCTACCTGAAAAACCCCAGCCCTGCAAACCTTAAAACAGAGTGCCTCAGGGTATATGAGCTCAGGTACCGCCCGGAGACCGATCGGCGGATACTCGAAGATTTTTTTGGTGCACCAGACAAAAACGGTGATTACTGGGAGGCGATAAACACCTTTAAAACGCCGAATTTCAGGCCGGTGCAACAGTTGATGCAGGATACCGGCAAGGATTCGCATAGCCGCAATGTTGAACTGTTGGCCTGGCTGACCGGTTATGAGCCTAGGCCCTTTAGGTTCGATACTTTTATGAAACCTAAAGATCCGGACCTGCCCCCAGCAACGCCAAAGGATCCTTTACCGCCGAGGGCCCCGCAAGGGAAAAAAGATGAAAAACCAATTTTTACAAGGATACAGGTCTGGATAGGCAAATATCAGCGCCAAAGCGTAATGGCACTGGCGACAGCGGCGATTATCACTTTGGTCACATCGATAATATCACCTGGGAAACAGTGTATGTACTGGGCGGGCGACCACTACGAGGCGGTAGATTGCAATAAGCCCATTTATGGCGTGCAGAGCATAGCCTTGGATACCATGAAGCTTAACCACTTCAGGAAAATAACAAAACCGGACACCATGACCGCTTATTCTGTCGGCAGGACTTGGTACACCTCGGTTGGCGCAAAGCTGGAATGTTTTACCGCGGATGGCCATCACCCTTTATATCCCTCAAAGGAGCTAAAACCCTTGAATATATACCTGCTGAGAAAATATTTCAGTGCGCAGTTGCCCGACTCGGCAATAAACCGATAGTTTTGAGACGTCCCGGGCAAAAAATGTTAAGGTGGGTGCTGACGCACCCGGGGTTGCTGGAATAAAAAAAGTTGCCCGGCAAGGCCGGGCAACTGGGGCGAGCGTGAATGAATATCAGGCGTCGGGTTTCTCCCCGGCCTACTTCAAACGATTATCCTATATGCTTCGAAGCATCTTTCATAGCAGCTTGCAACTTGCCGATTTGTCGAATAAAACCTGCAAACCCTTCAAATGCCCCAATCCTTGAGGTGGAAATGACTTCGTTGACACCCGAAGCTGAACGCAAAGTTCCTGCCCGCACCCGCATTTCTCTTCCAATCGTCATTCCGCTGTTCCTGCAAGTACTGCCATTTACTTCTTGAGGAATTAAAAGCCTGGAAATGGGTGCCTATTGCCTGATAGGTAAGGCCCATCTGCTGGCCCATTTGATAATAAACCCCTATTTCAAACCTTTTCTGTCCACCTTTGCCAGGTAGATGACCAAAACGGTGAAAAACGCCAGCCCTAGGCCCAACTGCCAGTAATATCTGGGGTTGATAAGATACTGCTCCAAACTGACTTCCCTAGGGTCGTTGACCACGCCCTTTTTCGCCAATTTTGAGGCAATGTAACCGGCCGTATCTTTGACCTTGGTCTTAAACCATTTTCTGCTGGGGGCATATAGCAGCGTAAATATCTCCACATTTTTTGCGGTTGCCAATACAGCTGAACCGGCATCAGCCCTCACCCGGATGTAGCAGCCAACATAAGAATCGACGGTTACAACCTCCCTTCGTCCACCCGGGTGCAACACCGTCTCTTTTGTCTTAAGCGAAAAAACAGATAAGATGACTGTAAAAGCGATCATCGGCAGGGCTCCAAACCATTGAAAAAAAGATATTTTGGAAGCCTTCTGTGTCAGCTCATCAATAAATGCTTTGAAATCCACGTCCGTCAGTTGGTCGATATCGGCAGAGGTGATGGTGTGGGCGCCCTGATTTTCGGTAATAAAAGGCTGTGGGGGATTATGCGAGGGCACTGAAAAAGTCCTTGTAAAAAAATGTCGTATTAAATATTGAGAAAAACGGCAGATAAGGTCTCTTAGAATCGTCTAATTGCAAAATAAAATTTAGAAGATTGCGAATATCACAAAGAAAAGGGCTTATGGAATAAAAAAAGTCATAAGCCCTTTTTTCATAGGTAGTTTTTCAGTGCCCTCGGATTATGCCGGGGCTGTTTTTTTTCCACGCTTCCAATACGTTGCCTGTAATATATCCCATTTCCACCAGGGGTGACATAAGTGCCCCGAGGAACCGAGGTCAGCCGGGCACCATTAATACCAGCTGAATAGCTTATCCCACTTTGGGAAAAATTCAGGCGAAAGGGTCCAACTTTGAAAGATTTGCGAAAAAATATGCCCATAAGCTATCTTTTGATTGCTTTGCCGAAGATGATAAAATGTAATTAGGAATTATTACGGTTTTCCGTAGCATGCGTATTTCGGCCAACATGTTCATATAAGCCGCATTTTTGTTGACAGCCGATTTCGCTCCAAAGTTACATTTTACCCCGCGCCAAACTGGTTGTTTTAATCTATCGATCAGGGTTCTTTTTATTTTTAAGTTCAGTTAACCTTTGGATTCCATGTCCATTAGGATCATTTTCCACAGATGAGGCACTCGTAACGTCCTAACGTCCCCCCGAAAAACCATGAGCTATCGTATCCGGACAGTGCTTTGAAATACCCAATTCTGATACCTAAATCATCTTTACTGGTTGTTAGTCTAAGCCCTACAAAAAGATTTTTAAAATAATTTTCAGACAGCAAAATTCCAAAAGTCCGTAACACATATCCTTTAGGTTCTTTCATTGAACTAAAACAGCAATCACATTTGTATTTGAAAGTCCGGTTGCGAGAATGTTTATAATTAGTTAAACTGAAAAAACAGAAAATAAATCTAGTTTTTTAACTAAAATTACTTGGATATTATGTTCAATCAAAGAGTGTTCTAAAAACCTCTCGGACTATGAGGATGAAAAATTTTTAGAACACAATATTTTTACTTTTTATGGGAATTTTGGAGTGCTTTCTGTAATTTATTTTTCTCCAAAATGCTTTCTAATACCTCAAAGAAGCAAAATAGGTGTTCAAAGAATTCATCATTGTCTGTGTTGAATGGGAGCAGCTATATTCAAGAAAACTATAGGTATTCCTAGGGTAAGGTAGTTTATTTTCAGTTGTGAATCATAATTTCACATCATAAGTGAAGATAAATATTATGAAAAATGAAGATAAGTCTCCAAATATCGAGGTTAGCAATCAACTACTTTTCGATATCGTCTCAGAACTAGCCAAAAAGGTCAATGACATCCATCGCTTACACTTTTCAGAGGAAAAATTAAAAAAGCGTACAAATCAAAAAGAAAAGTTTCTTGCAGAAATCCTCACAAATCCCACAAGAAACTCCAAGAGCCGTTAAATTGCCGGAATAGCTTTATCTGATCTCACAAATTTCAACAACTCCCTTAATTACGTTTCCGTTTCGGATAAACTACCATGACCGTTTGCAAAACAAATTTCTGCAATTGTCCAACTGCAGTTTAGGAATTTCCATGAGGCCAAAACAAATCTCACACGCAATTTTGATTAAGACTTAAGTTTGGGGTAACTGACGTTTTCTACAATTTTTATAGAATAATTCGAGCGTTTGCTTTGCTCTTGAAAAGGATTTTTGTGTTGATGTAGCGTTTAGTATGGGGATTGTGGCAGAATTATCGAAGTATCACACTAAATCGCTATATTTCAAAACTCAGAATTTCTGAAGTAAAAATAGATAAAAACAAAAAACCCGAGGCTTGCTCGGGTTTAAATGTTCTTTTTTTAAAGTGCACAACTAAAGCCTGTTTAGTCAGGCACTAATAGGAACAAAAGTAATATAATGTTGATAACATACAAAATGTATTAACATTATTTAACAAGTATATTACAGTTTGTAGCCTATTTTTGTTTGAATAATATTTTTAATTGGCTCATTATCTTTAAATTTCGAAAATAAATCTTCTAATTTATTTTTTAAATCTTTTTCTCTATTGGTCGAAATTTGACTTAATAAATATCTTATTACTTTAATCGAGGCATCTAACGAATGGTTATCTGAAAAAGGCGTAATCCCCCCGGGGATATTTATAATACTTTTAGGTTGTGCCAAATCATAGAGTACTCCTCCATGGGAGCACATATTTCTAACATAGACTATAGAATTAATGAAATTAATAAATATTTTAAGTTTTCTTAATTTATATGATGATGCAATGGTTTCTTTAATTGCATTATCTTTTAGTGCTAAGAAAAGTTTTAAGTTCGCTCCGAAAGTAATGAACTCTATAGTTTTCCAAGCTGGAGCATATTTATCATTAATGTATTTTTGGTGATGTTTATAAATAGGCCTGTTGTTTCTTATAAATTTGCTTGTATAAAATTTATCAAAATCACTGATGTAATCTGAAGATACCACTTTAGGGTCTACAAACCAAGTTGGCGAACTTTGATGCTGATTGGAAACGTGATAAATGATTTGGGTACGAAAGTGAACCTCAATTCGATAAATGTATTTTAAAAGCAATTCCCTTAAATCGACATCTAAATAATATAAAGAAACAACATCTTCAAACTTTGTTCCTGCAGTAAGAGTGTGCTTATCATCACATTCAAAACAATTCCAGTAAAAGCCTAATCTGTAGTAACCAATATCGAGTAAAATTTCTCTTGCTTTAAGTTCATCCGCTATGACCATACCTCGCCCTTTTAATAATACTATTTGCTCGTCTACAGTTGTTGCTTTAGCTCCCATCTTTTAATTTGAATATATGTCGCATCTAAAAGTTTAGCAAATCATGCAACATTAAAGTCTTTTTTTTAATTAGCTCTAACATTTGTTAATTGCTTACAAAGCTATTCTTTATATCAGATAATTTTAAACTTTTAAATTAATCATAATCAAAGTACCATCTTTACGAGAAACCGCATTTTAAATATCTTATAATATAATAATTAAAAAACTTGAATTGAGCTAAGTCATTAGTAATAGTTTAGGATATTAACAAAAAACGGTAATTTAACCCTCTCAATAAAACTCAGATGCAATTAAAGGAACTGAACCCTCGTAAAGCGATTAACAAAGCATTCTTAAAAGTAAAACCAAACAGAACTGATATAGAGCTTTTCAAAGCCAACCTTATTCAGTTATTGGATAGGATTAATGACAAAGAGTCTGAGGAATTTCATAAGAACATTGTAAGTGATTTTTTAAAGAAAACATATTACGAGCCAAATAACTTCATAAATACTAAAGGCAGAAATGATTTAGTAATTCATAATGGTAACACCGCAAAAAGTTCAGTAGGTGTAATTATTGAAGCTAAAAGCCCTGTCAATAAATCAGAAATGGTTAGTGCAACAAAGTTAAACACTAAAGCATTTCAAGAATTGGTACTGTATTATTTACGAGAAAGAATAACCCATAAAAATTTAGAAGTTAAAAATCTTGTAATTACTAACATTTACGAATGGTATATTTTTAATGCCAAAACATTCGAAGGCTTATTTGCAGAAAATAAAAGCTTGGTTAAGCAATTTGAAGATTTTGAAAACAATAGGCTTTCTGGAAGCTCAACTGACTTATTTTATTCGAGTATAGCAAAGCCATTTATAGATGGATTAACTGATGAAATTGAGTTTACCCATTTTGACATAAGAGATTACAAAAAAATCGTAACCAATAACAATAGTGAAGATGATAACCAACTTATTGCGTTATTTAAACTTTTATCTCCTGAGCATTTACTTAAACTGCCTTTTACAAATGATAGTAATATATTAGATAAACGCTTTTATAGCGAGCTTTTACATATTATCGGATTAGTTGAAACAAAAGACGGTGGTAAACGATTGATAGAAAGAAATAAAGAAGGTCAGCGACATTCTGGAACAATATTAGAAGATACGATTATACATCTTGATAGTCTTGATAAAATTAGTAGACTAAGTAAAGCATTCATTTATGGCGAAAATCATCAAGAACGCTTATTTAATGTTGCATTGGGACTAAACATTACTTGGATAAATCGTATTCTGTTTTTAAAACTTTTAGAAGCTCAATTAATTACATATCATAAAGGCGATAAATCCTATGCTTTCCTAAACTTAAATAGAATAAAAGAATATGATGATTTGAATAGTCTTTTTTTTCAAGTGCTTGCTGTTAAACATGAGAATAGAAATGATGATGTAAAAAAACTATTTGAAAAAGTTCCATATTTAAATAGTTCTCTTTTTGAACCAACTGAAATTGAACATCAGACACTTTTCATTAGTAATTTAAAAGATGATAAAACAATTCCTCTTGTTTCAAATACGGTATTAAAAGATGAGCAAGGAAAAAAACGTGCAGGTAGCCTAACTACACTAGCCTATCTTTTCGAATTTTTAAATGCCTACGATTTTAGCAGTGAAGGTTCGGAAGCTATACAGGAAGAAAACAAGACTTTAATCAATGCTTCAGTTCTTGGATTAATTTTCGAGAAAATTAATGGCTACAAAGATGGTTCATTCTTTACTCCAGGAATGATTACCATGTATATGTGCCGTGAAACGCTACGCAAAACAGTATTGCAAAAATTTAATGATATAAAAAGATGGAATTGCTTAGAATTTGATGAGTTATACAATAAAATTGAGGATAAAAAAGAAGCTAATGAGATTGTAAACAGTATTAAAATTTGTGACCCTGCCGTTGGTTCTGGCCACTTCTTAGTATCAGCTTTAAATGAACTTATCGCCATTAAAAGTGATTTAAAAATCTTACAAGATAAGGATGGAAAATTGCTTAAATTTTATGAGGTTGAAGTTGAGAATGATGAAATGATTGTAACCGACGAAGAAGGACATCTTTTTGAGTATAATCCTAAGAACAAAGAAAGTCAGCGTATTCAGGAAACTTTATTTAATGAGAAGCAATACATTATAGAAAACTGTTTATTTGGAGTAGATATCAATCCAAACTCTGTAAAAATATGCCGTTTACGCTTATGGATAGAATTATTGAAAAATGCCTATTACAAAAACGCAACAGAACTAGAAACGCTACCTAATATTGATATCAACATTAAAAATGGCAATTCATTAATTAGCAGGTTTGCTTTAGATAGTGACTTAAAAGTTGCGCTGAAAGGAAAACAAATCTCTATCGACGATTATAAAAATGCTGTTGCAAATTATAGAAATGCTAAAAGCAAAGAGGAAAAAAGAGCATTAGAAAATCTGATTAATGAGATTAAGACCGATTTTAAATCGGAGATTAATAAAAACAGCAAGGAAAGTCAATCTCTTCAAAAATGGAAGACCGAGCATTTTACAAAATATGGAAGTAACCAACTATTTGAAACTACACTAACCAAAGCCCAACAGAAAGACAAAAAAGAGCTCGAAGCCAAAGTCAAAAAAGTAGAGGATTTTATACAAGAAATTAAAAGCAATAAAATTTACGAAAATGCTTTTGAATGGCGCTTTGAATTTCCAGAGGTATTGAATGACGACGGAGATTTTATTGGCTTTGATGCGATAATTGGTAATCCACCATATATTCAATTGCAAAAAATGGGAGCAAATAGTGACGCTTTAGAGAAAATAGGTTATGAAACATTTGCCCGCACGGGTGATATTTATAGTTTATTTTACGAATTAGGTTATCGGATTTTAAAAAACAGCGGGTTATTGATTTTTATTACTTCAAACAAATGGATGCGTGCAGGTTATGGTGAAAGTTTAAGAAAGTTTTTTGTGGAAAAAACAAATCCTTTGATATTAGTTGATTTTGGTGGCTCACAAATTTTTGACACCGCAACTGTTGATACGAATATTTTAATGTTTGCAAAGGATAAAAATAGACAGCAAACTTTAACCTGTATTGTGAAAGATAAGATGTTAAATAATTTGAGCGTTTTTGTTAAACAGAATAGTAACGTAACAAAATTTACTACAGCAGGTAGTTGGGTAGTTTTGTCACAAATAGAACGACAAATTAAATCTAAAATAGAAGCGATCGGAACACCACTTAAAGACTGGAAAATCAATATTAATTACGGCATTAAAACTGGATTTAATGATGCTTTCATTATTACTGAAGAGAAGAAATTGGAATTAATTGAAAAGGATATCAATAGTATCGAAGTAATTAAGCCAATTCTAAGAGGAAGAGATATTAAACGTTATGGGCACGAGTATTCAAATCTATATATTATTTTTATACCATGGCACTTTCCGTTACACAATGACCCAAAGGTTACTGGATCATCAGATAAAGCGGAGGAAGCTTTTAAAACAACTTATCCAGCAGTATACAACCATCTTTATTCCTATAAAAATAATCTCGAAAGAAGAAATAAAGCAGAAACAGGAATTAGATACGAATGGTATGCGCTTCAACGGTGGGGAGCAAATTATTGGGAGGATTTTTTTAGTCCAAAAATTATCTATCCAAACATGACAAAGTTTTTACCTTTTTTAT
>NZ_JBHSBW010000004.1:0-107376 GCF_042650845.1 Pedobacter lithocola
CAAGTTCCGGTAACTAAACCTACATATCCGGTACCAACTACGGCTATTTTCATATATTTAATGAAATTATTATTTTATTATATTTTGTTGTCAACCCTCAGTTTATAGAAGAAAGCATCTTATTTAGGTATTAAATAAATACTAAATGCTTTAGACCGCTATACTGTCTTTTATAATCTTTGTCTTAAAATGTGTTGGTTATAAAAAATAATATAAACATTACCCATTTATTAAATACAGCTTTTCTTCATTGCTTATATAAGATTATCATCTAATAACACCTGACTTGTGTATTCCACTAAAAAAATTATTTATGGTTTCGAAAGGAATCAGCAGTTTTTAATAATCCCATTTTTATATCAGTTGGAAAAGGTAATTTAATTGCCTCTTTTATCTTCTGATTGCTAACAATATAATTTTCAGTTAACTTATTCAGTCGTTCTGTGCTTAAAGGCAAATTTAATATATCACCAATTTTAACAATTTGCCTAATTAAGTTTGATGGAACTTTCCAAAGCTTAGGCTTTTTCCCTAAAGAATCAGATAATATACTAACCACTTCATTTGTAGATAAACTTTCATCATCAGCAACATTATAAATACCTGAAGGAATATTTTGATCAAGAAGAGATTTGATTACAAAACATAAATTTTCTATACTTAAAAAGGAACGTCTATTTTCAAAAGCGGCTAATGGGTATGGTATTCCCTTTTGAACAAACTTGTATAAAAGATTTAGGTTCCCCTTATTACCCGGTCCGTGAATCATACACGGACGTAAAATATAATAAGATTTCCCTTCTGGTAATTTTTGCGATTGAATATATTGCTCTGCCATCAATTTTGATTTACCATAATGAGTTAGTGGATTTGCTATAACGTCTTCCTTTAACACTCCTTCAACGCCATCAGCAGCTGCCTTAACGGAACTTATGAAAATGAATTTCTCAACTTTGGATTTTAGAAAAGCATCATAAAGACCTTTTGTCAACTCAAAATTAACCTGATAATATTCATCAGGATTTGAAAACTTTTTAAGGTCGTGAGCTTTGCCAGCGAGGTGAATGATTGCATTAGTATTGCTTAGATCCCAATTTTGATTAACCAAATCATCTCTGTTAATTCCTTGAGCATTAATCCCTAAATTATTTAGATATGGCATTAAATTCTGTCCTACAAACCCTGTGGCACCCGTTAATGTGATCTTATTCATAATTTAAAATATATTCTAACTTATCTATAAGTAATTCTCGTTCAAAATTTGCATCAAAGTATATCCTCGAATTTTTTCCCATTTCTCTTAATTCTTGCGGATTTAACTTTGCCATTGCTAAAGCTTTACCAGCTAAAAGTTGTGGATTCTCTGCCTCGCTAACTAATCCAGCTTTAGCTTCTTTTACAACCCTTCCACCCTCACCATCAAGTGACGCAAGAATAGGTTTTCCACAAGCTAAGTAGGACTGAATCTTTGAAGGAATGGTTAAGCTAAAAATATAATCCTTTTTTAAACTTACTAATAGGCAATCGGCACAAGAGAAAAAGCCAGGCATTGAATTCACCGGGTGTGAACCTAATAAAATGACATTATCCATTAAATTGTACTGCTTTATCTTTTCTTCTACAAAAGTCTTTTTTCTACCATCACCCAAAATTATCCACTTAATTTCCTTGTTTACTTTAGAGACAATCTTAGCTGCTTCCATTATAGTATCAAAGTCTTGTGACTCACCAATATTCCCAGCAAACATAATTTTAAACCCTTTTGGCAAAGTAATCAAAACTTCTGGGGATGGATCTTGCACTACAAAGAAGTCTTCAACAGAGTTAGGGTAATAAATAATTTTATTATTATTAACTTTTTGAACAAGTAGTATATTTCTAAACGCTTCAGATTGAATGAGGATTTTGTTACTATTTTTATAAATCCATCTTGTTAAATTTTCTAAAGCATTTAAAATCGTCTTATTTTTAATGCCACCTGCAGCAGTTACACTTTGCGGCCATAGATCCTGAACCCAAAAATAAATAGGTGTCTTTTTTCTGAACTTGTAGATGATGGCTGGTATCCCAACAGTAATGGGAGATGGCTCGTACACTAATATTTTGTCGAAATTCCCCTTAATGAAAAAAGCTTTGAATGAAGCAAAGATAGCAAAGGATAGATAATTCATCATCAATCGTAAACCACCCGACTTTCCTCTTGAAATGAGGTTTACTCTATGTATTTTTATATCATTCCAAAACTCAGTACTTTTTGATAAAAAGGAGTAGTTTTTATAAAACTTACCCTGAGGATAATTTGGCTTACCGGTCAATATTTCTACTTCATGCCCTCTTTCAACTAGTGCTAAAGCGATATCATTTATCCTGAAACTTTCTGGCCAAAAATATTGGGTTACTATCAGAATTTTCATCAATTAATAAACCTTATAAAGCGAACGTTTCTCCTCAATCCAGACGCTCATTTCCTGCAACATTTGTTTATAGGATGGTACTACATATTTAAATGAATCGTTAGTTTTTATCAATGATTTATCTATGCTATAATCAGCAAAAGGTTCTATTTCAATATCAGTCTTGTTAAATATTTGCTTAAAAAGATTTATCAAATCATACTTGTTTATTTTTTCATTATTGACGACATGATGTAAACCTGTAATATCTTCATCTATCGCAGCGATGATAACCTTCGCTAATTCAATTGTAGTTATACCTGTCCAATATGCATTTGTATAACCTCTAACTTTACCTTTTTGATTCATAAACCAATGAAATAGGCCTATACCTTCTTTTTTTAATTCTGGTCCTATTATGGATGTACGAATAGTTAAATTATCCCCATAAGTAACTTCACCAAGTGATTTTGTTTCTGCATATAAACCTTTGCCGTCTTTCAAACTTGCTTCCGTATATCCACCTCTTTTACCGTCAAATACACAATCGGTGCTAATATGAATTAATCTAAAGCTAATGGCTTTACCAATTTTCGCTAAGAAATGAGGAAAGTAACAATTTAATAAGATTGACTTTTCCGGATTGTCTTCAGCATCTTTATTTAATATTCCAACACAATTAATAACGAAATCTGGGTTTTCTTCTTCTAAAACTTCAGTTAGTTTTTCGAAATCAGTCACATCAATTTTGTGTGAGGGATTATGAAAGTCACTACCTCGGGCTATATCAACAATCTTAAGTGTTGTATGCTCTTTTAAATAGTGATAAATTACATGGCCAGCCATACCTTTTGACCCAATAACAACTACCTTTCTCATTTGTTCCACGTTACCCTATTTACGATTGATGTATAGCTTTGAATCGCTTTAATCACTCTATTTGAAGTATTTTCTACATTATATTCCCACGGTAGTTCATCACCATTACCCTCTGTCCCCTTAACTACGGCAATTGCTTGTAATATTTCATCCTTACTTATACTTCCTAACACAATAGAACCTGCATCTATAGCTTCTGGTCTTTCCGTACTCGTTCTTATGCTAATAGCCGGGAATTTCATCATGGCAGATTCTTCACTGATTGTACCACTATCTGACAATACAATAAACGATTGTTTTTGTAGATGAACATAATCAAAAAAGCCAAGCGGCTGCACATTTCGAATAAGTGGATGAAATTGAATATTTTTTTGTATTATTCTCTTTTGTGTTCTTGGATGTGTAGAAAATATAATTGGCATCTGATAGGTTTCTGCAACGGCATTAAGGCTTTCTGAAAGAATTTCAAAATGATTTTTTAAATCTATATTTTCTTCACGGTGTGCACTTACAACAATATATTTCCCAACTTCTAATTTAAGCTTTTCAACTACAATTGAATTTTGAATTTGTGTAGCATATTTAATCAGCACTTCTTTAAGTGGTGACCCGGTAACAAATACATGATCTTTTCTAAATCCTTCGCTTAGTAAATACCTTCTACTATGTTCAGTATAGCATAAATTAATATCACTTATGTGATCGGAAATTTTACGATTAATTTCTTCAGGCACATTTTGGTCGAAACATCTATTCCCAGCTTCCATATGGAAAATAGGAATTTTTAATCTTTTTGCAGCGATTGTAGATAACACACTATTAGTATCACCGAGCACAAGTAGAGCATCCGGCATTTCCTTTTGGAGCACCTCATAGGATTTTGCAATAACATTACCAATAGTCTCACCCAAGCTATTACCCGCAACACTTAAAAAATAATCAGGCTTCCTAAGTTCCAGATCCTCAAAAAAAATTTCGTTTAGTTCATAATCATAATTTTGCCCGGTATGAATTAGAATGTGTTCAAAAAACTGATCACATTTTTTTATACATTCGGCCAATCTTATAATTTCAGGTCTAGTGCCAACGATAGTCGCTACTTTTAATTTTTGCATATATTGAGTATTGTTATTTCAAATTTTATTACCACTTATACCATAAATTCTTTTCAAACCTAAAATCATCATTAACTGATTCCTCAAGGGTTAAATCTGAAAATATAATCATTTTAGATGGTTGCTCTAGTGCCTGAAAACCTGTAGCTATTCCAGGTGGTATATTAATTACCCTATTGGCTGATGCCTCTAATATAAATTCTTCAAAAGGCAAGTTTTCTGATGGATTTTCCCAATCGTCAGGCTTTACTAAAATTAATTTAAATGTGCCGTTTACAACGTAAAACCACTTTTGTTCCTTTTTGTGACCTTGCCATCCTCGTACAATAGACGTATCAAGTTGTTCAGTCACATAGAAACGCTTTACCAAACTCATATCAAAATCGTTGAAAAATCTTAAAATACCTCTGGTATCTGTATGTATTTTGCCTTGTATTAAACTTGCATTCATTTATTAAAAGAATTAATTATCCAAGGTATTGAGTAATATTATTCTCATTAAAAACTTCTTTTCGAATAAAGGGAAGCTTGCTAAGTAGTTTTTTCATTCCTTCTACGTCTTCCTGTTTTGTATTATGGGAGTGATAATCTTCAATCTTTGAAATATCTTTCTCACCTTCAGAAAAATATTGGGCGTAATTCAAATCGCGGTTATCTGCAGGAATTCTGTAAAACTCACCCATATCCACTGCCTTCAACATTTCCTCTCTTGTGCATAGGGTTTCATATAACTTTTCTCCATGACGAGTACCAATTACTTTAATTTTAGTATCTGCATTGCACAATTCCTTTAATGCTTGTGCCAAATCACCGATCGTACCTGCCGGTGCTTTGTTTACAAACAAATCTCCCTGGTTTCCATGTTCAAAAGCAAATAGAACTAAGTCAACAGCTTCATCTAAAGACATCAAGAATCTGGTCATTGCAGGATCTGTTATAGTGATGTCTTGTCCGTCCTTTATTTGTTGTAGAAATAAAGGTATTACCGAACCCCTGCTAGCCATTACGTTTCCATAACGGGTTAAACAAACTGTAGTAGTGTTGTTTGTAATATTTCTGGATGCAGCCACCGCGACTTTTTCCATAAGGGCTTTTGAAATCCCCATTGCGTTTATTGGATAGGCTGCTTTGTCTGTACTTAAACAAATTACTTTGGTTATTTTGTTGGCTACTGCCGCATCAATTACATTTTGGGTTCCAAAAACATTGGTTTTTGTTGCTTCAAGAGGGAAAAATTCGCAAGATGGAACCTGCTTTAAGGCAGCTGCATGAAATACAAAATCAACACCTCTCATTGCATTCTCAACACTTGTGTAGTCTCTTACATCGCCTATGTAGAATTTTAATTTTGGATGATTTAGAGCAACCCTCATATCATGTTGCTTCTTCTCATCCCTGGAAAAAATTCTTATCTCACTAAAATGATCTGTGTGAAGAAATCTATTTAACACAGCGTTGCCAAAAGAACCTGTCCCCCCAGTAATTAATAATATTTTGTTAACTATTTTCATATAAGTTTTTAAACAAGTTCATTTTGTCTTCTTTAGAAGGATAATTTATAAGTACCGCTTTATATACCCCTTTAAATACAAACAAACTTCCAGCCGCTACACCAATAACTCCATACCTATCAATAACCTCTTTTAAATCAGCCAAAGAACCAGCCCCGCCCAATACAGTCATTGGAACGCTTATCTGTTTTCGCAATTTATCTAAAAGCGAAAAATCAAAGCCTTTCATCACACCATCTTTATCTATAGAATTAATTATAATTTCACCAGCTCCCAATTTTTGAGCTTGCTCAATAAACTTGAAGGGATCTACACCAGCTGATTTTTTTCCATTATGCGTATAGATTTCATATCCCCCCAAAAGCTTTTTCTTTATATCCAAAACCACAATTACGCTTTGATTTCCAACTCTTTCAGAAACCTCCATAATTAACTCAGGCGTTTCTAATACTGCAGAACTAAAAGCTATTTTTTCTACCCCTAAGCTGAAGATACGTTGTGCTTGTTCCACGGTTTTAACACCTCCACCATAACACAAAGGCATTCTTGATTGTACAGCAAGTTTTTCAATTAAGTTATAATTTGGTTCTGCATTATTTACAGTTGCATCAATATCAAAAACCACAAGCTCATCAACTTCTTTCTCATTAAAAATTTTAACAGCATTAATGGGATCCCCAACGTACTTAGGGTTTTTAAAATTAACAGTCTTTACAAGACCATTATCATGAATTAGAAGGCTTGGAATTATCCTAGGTCTTAGCATTATTAAATTTTAGCAAAATTGTGTAACAGAATTTCCCCATAGTGATGGCTTTTCTCGGGGTGAAACTGAATGCCGTATATATTTTCTTTATTAATTGCGCAGGCAAACTCTTCACCATACTTTGAAGATGCAATTATATTTTCTTTGTTATTGCAATGAAAATAGTAGCTATGTAAAAAGTAAAAAAGAGATTCATTTTCTAATCCTTTAAACAAAAAATGATTATTGACAGGAATAACGTCATTCCAACCCATATGGGGTAATTTTGTGTGAATATTAATCTTACTTTCGTCGAACTTATTAATACTTGCATCAATCCATTTTAAACCTTCTTCAGTTCCCTCCTCACTATAGTTACCCATCATTTGCATACCAACACAGATACCAATTACTGGTACTTTATTAATCAGTACTTGCTCATCCAATTTTTCACGCATTCCAGAATCATTTAACCGTTGCATTGCATAATCAAAAGATCCAACTCCTGGTAAAATTATTTTACTTGCACCCACTAGGTCATTGGCATTTTTCGCAACCCGAATTGTGATGTCAAGTCTTCTGTAAACGTTTAAGAATGAATTAATGTTACCAACACCATAATCAATTATTGTAATCATTATCTAAATAATCTTTTTTCCAATCCCAAAAACTGCATGACTTTCGAACCTAATCTTATAATACCCATTTTAGTTTTATAATCACTAAACTTTTTATTTGGCCCACTATATATTTCTCTCAACTGCTCCTTGGTAAGATCTAGTTTATGAGCAACATATTCAAATTCACGTTCCATAACCTGACTATCAACCTCTGGGTACTTTAATCTTTCAAGTGCTTCTTCTCTTTTCATCTGCCCTGTTAAAATTAAGCTTGAGAAATGAGATTTACGACGATCAAAACCAAATTTGGTTGGCAACCAGTAATCTTCATAAAATCTAGTAAATCTTGATTCGTGATGCTTATGTTGAAATTTTTCCCAACCAAATTTATCAAACAACAATTTTTCTGCTGCTTCTTTAGTATATGGTACGTAATTTAGGGGTTTAAAAACTTCCATTCCCAATACATATTTATAATATAATTTGTAAACTAAAATATCGACTAAAGGGAAAGTTTTTAATGGTTTTTTACCAAATTTTTTATGTATATCTGCAACTAAAACCTTGTCTATACCTGGAAATCCACCCCAAGCTTCTGGTTCTCTACAACATTCTGTACTAAAGTTTCCACCTGTTAATACATATTTTATCTTATTTTTTTTAGCAAATTTATAAAGTGCTGAAAAGAAGGCATAATCTTGAGGCAAATCTTGATCTGCGATTTGTGATTTTAGAAAAGCCACCTGAAGATCCTTAATTTCTTCCCAATTAATAACTTCTGTATAAAGATCTAAGTTTAATCCGTTTACAAGTTTTTCAATATTGCCAACAGCCTTATCTGTATTCCAACCAGCATCAACATGAAAAATTAAAGGCCTTAGGCCCATAATTTCTTTTGCTACATATGCACAGTAAGAACTATCAAGACCCCCACTTAGACCAATGATGCAATCAAAGTCTCTATTTTTACCATCTGCTTTAATTTTATCGGCAACTTTCATTAATTGAGTATACCCTCTTTCATCTGTGTGCCAGTTTGGTAAAATGTTTTCTACGAAATTTGTATAATAATCACTCTCCCCTCTATCGTTAAATATAATGGTTGGATCGGTGGTATCCATCACAGTTTTGGTACAAATTTGGTAACTATCTCTATTCATAAGTTTTAATATTTTTAACTAAAAAATTCCAAGTTTCGTTCGAACATGAAGTCCAAGAATAAGATTCCGCTAATTGTTTAGCTTTTTTTGCTTTTTGAAGACGAGTGTCGTCATTTTTAATCAATTCTTCTATTGCCAATTCAATTGAAGCATGATCCATTGGATCAAAATAAACACCTCCATCTTGTAAGACTTCTGGCATGGGTCCAAGATTAGAAGATGCTATTGGTAAACCTACAGCCATAGACTCCAAAAGTGTTACAGGCAGATTCTCACAACTAGATGCAAAAATGGAAATATCAGAATTTGACAACAATGCCGGCATTTGTTGAGGAGTTACAAACTCAACTATTTTAACAAATTCTTTACTAGGATCGGAATTTAATATTTCATTATTTAACATTTCCCTTGATGCACCATTTCCACCACCAGCTAAGATAAGCTGAATTGGGAAGCCCTTTTTTCTTAAACCTGCTATCGCTTTCACAACATTCCATTGATGTTTATACATTTCGGTATTAGAAACATAAACGCACTTTATTGCTTGTTGCTTGGATAGGTTTTCTTTGGGAAAATGAATTGTATTTTTAAAGAGATTACCAACGCCGTGAGGTATTACTACCTTATTCTTAAGTATACCCGTAACTTTTTGAACAGTATTCATAGAATATTTCGTTAAAAAGATAACTCCTCTAGCACTCCGCATTGCTTTATTTTGAACAATCAATTTCATTATATTGCTAAGACGTGCTTTTCCCCAACCATAAATTTTCATCATTCCTGGCTCATACTGTATTAAATCTTGGCTCATTACTACCATCGGAGAAAATGAAGAAAAAGTACTTGCATCAGTTGTGAATAATATATCGATTTCATTGAGTTTAGCTTCCTTTTGTAATTTAAAACATTGCCAAAGGATTTGTTTCAATAAAGACTCTTCTAACTCAACTGGGTTATGTTTAAATAGCCAAGGTTTAGCAGGCAGAGAATCTAGTAAAGATTTAAAACCCCAAACATGAACTTCATCAATACCGTGAAATGCTGGATCACCATCAGATATTAAACCAATTACGTGAGCTTTGGCTCCCCCTGAACGGTTGCGTGATGCATCGATCCCTATTTTTATTATTTTATTATTAATCATATATAAATTATCTCCCCCCACATATAAATAAATAGAATTTAGGGACGACTCGTTTTAGTAACGAGCCTACAAACAGACAAATGGCAATTACTAAAACAGGAGCTACGAAATATATAACTAAAGATAACAATTCACTTTTGTTTGATAAGTAAAAGAAGATTTTTTTCACGAATGATAACATTGGCTCATGAAAAACAAAAATAAAAAAAGAATAATTATAAATTTCAAATTCTCTTTTTGAGGCAATCATAGTGTCATACATACTCCACATTGCTAACCCCCCTATTAATACGCCAATTTTATGCAACAAGCTAATTACAAAAGTGCTTTCAAATGAGTATTGAATTAATGATGTCCTAACTAAAAGTATAATTATCCAAAGTAGTATGTAAATAAATGAAACTTTAGTAATCTTTTCTTTTAAGGCTTGGTTATTATTGATACTGATAAATGACCCCAATACAAAGAAAAACAAAGACTCATTTGCAATTATCATTAAATTGAAGTCAAAAATCCAGATAATTAAAATCGAAACAAGAAATAAATACTTCGTTTTTTTTATCAAATAGAATAGTAAAGGAGCTATGACAACAAGAAACATTAAATCTCTTAAAAACCATAACTGATAGGGTATAGGGTTTATAAAAATAGTTGCAAGAAACTCTTTAGCACTATAATCAATAATATGCTTACCACTAAAAAACAAACCTAATCGGGTTATAGATTGCAAAATGAAAAACAATAGAAGCCAAGATATCGACCAAAAAAGGTATGGAATGACGATTGTTTTCAATCTTTTACTAAACTTTAAAAAAAATTCGCCTAAATGACCTTCTGAATTTAAAAAAAATAAATATCCAGATATAGAGAAAAATAAAGGTACTGCAACTCTACAAATGCCTTGGCTTAAAAATATTTGAATAAATGAACTATATCCATTGTCTAACAAAATAACTTCAGAATCCAAGTTAACTACCAAATTGTATGAGTGTAAGAACACGACAAGTATCATGGAAAAAAAAGAAATCACTTTTAATTTTAAACTTAGGTATTCATTCATAGATTGCAAACTTAATAATTGTTAAATAATTATCTTGACCTTTTTACTTTAAATGTTTATCACTTAAATTTTAGTTATATAATTAAATTTAAAAAATCGCTTAAATATTTTATAAGTAAAAAATATTGCTACAACATCTAAAAGAATCCAATCTAACCCAAAACTATTTAAAGTAGAATAAAAGACCAGCAGAATAAGAGCTCTCTTTAAATAAAATAGATAAATATTACTTTGATTAATGTGTGTGTATATGCTTTTAAAACAATAACCAACAAGGAATATAGGGATTAGTGAAAACCATTTTCCAAATAAAGCATAAAATTCGCCATACATTGTAAACTCGTCAGATTGATATCCTTCTCCTACCCTTGCTAAACTTGGGGTTCCTCTATCATTATATACAAATGTTGTAGCATTTGAAACCCTTGGTGTATCGAAGATGGTAAAACCTGGCGTTAAGACATTGTCGACAATGCTTTTAAAGTAATATATCGGATTGAATATCTCTGAATACTTATCGGAATTAGACATTGTTTCGGCACAATAATCTAAAAAACCAATTCTATCAAAAACCTCCATTAAAACAAGATCGGAACCATCTACAACAACCTCACTAAGATTAAACTCTTTCACGGCTTCAAAAGTCTCACTTCCAATTGTTTCTCTGTTTTCAAGTCTTGGCCTAAGAAAAGTGGATAAGGCAAATATGATGATCATGATCGGCAGCAAGCCCCCCCCAAGTATTAAGTATTTCCGTTCAACTTTAATTGAATCATGTATGGCTAACAAAGCAAATAGTAAATAATTGATAACAGACAAAATAGCAGATCTACTTCCGGTAAGAGTTTGTATAAGTACCATAAAAAGAATTCCAACAAAAACAATTCTTTTCGTTTTAACATCAATTTTTTCTTTAAAAAGCAGCAAAAAAACGATAGCCATAAATAACATTATGCCCAAATTCACGAAAAGACTCTGGATCATACCCATAAACCCTTCTAAAAAGCTTAAGCCACCCTTCTGATAGAAGGCGATAAAGTATCCTATACCAATAAAAATAACAACTAAATAGGTTTTAGCAGGCTTAACATTTGAAGCTTTACTAAGGATACTAGCCTTTAAATTATTTATTTTGAGACCAAAATAAAAAATCAAGTTAGCCACTAAAATAAAAACTAAAGCATCATTAAGATTTTCAGGTACGAAGGGGTAGCGTGTAAAAACATTGGAAAATTCATAATTTAATAAGGTTAAGATCCTTAAAAGAAAATAAATTGTCATCTGTAAGCACAATAAGATCACAAAAGGATCTCTTCTCTTTTCTTCAAAAAACAAAAAAAAACCAATTTGAATAGAAAGTAATGTTCCTAATAGTATTGTATTAAGGTTAACGTATAGCCCGTCTCCTTTTTCTAAATAGGAATACCATAGTAAAAATAAAATACCAAGATTGACTATTTTTAAAATCTTATTTAAATCGATGGCCCTTTTACTTTGAATCATTGAGCTTTATCTTTATAATACTTAAGCAACACATCAAATACCCTGCTACTACCTTAACAACCCTACTCATGCTTGGCCTGTATAAACCATTAATATAAGATTTTTTTGCGTCGGAAAAATGGCCCAATCCATGATACGTTCTGGCCGAGCTAAAATGATGGAGTGATAGAGCAGATTTCTGTTCATCAGCAGAAAGTTCCAAAATATATTTGTCCAATAAGTTCTTGGTTCTTTCTATCTGTTTAATAGAATAAGAAATATTTTCCCCTTCCCAATAACCTCCTAAACTTTGATTAATGTATTTGAAACGGTTCGTTACTTTAGCTACCCGGATCCAATAATCGAAATCCTCAACCGCAATCAAGCTTTTATCTTCTGAAATTTCCCCTACAAGCGAAACAATACTTCTTCTTATTAAAACACTAGAATTTACAATTACGTTCCCATTAAGCAGTAAATCTTTCATAATATCACCCGCTAAAACTTTACCCTTTGCAATTCCCTTTGGCTTTTCAAAATCATGATAAATATCCAGATCATGGTAGATAAGATCAAAATCTTTAACAAATTGACTACAAATCAATAGCTTATTGGGGTACCACCAATCATCCGAATCTAGAAAGGCGATGAATTCTCCTCGAGCAATTCTCAATCCTCTATTTCTGGGCCTAGCTGGTCCCCCAAAATTGGTATCATACTCGTAAATAATATTTAATTTATCTTTAAAATCTTGTACTACCGCCTTTGTGTCGTCCTTTGAACCGTCATCACAAACAATCACTTCAAAATCCTTGTAGGTTTGTTCACACAATGAAAGCAGACATTTCCTGAGCTTCTTAGCTCGATTGAAGGTTGGAATTATAACTGAAATCATAATTTAAGAAGCACTTCCTTCATATGTTTTAAGGCACCTAAAAACAAATAGTAAAGATTAAATTTTTCTAATTTAAATAAACTTGATGTAACACTTGGAAATGATATTATCGCAGCTTTAGTATTTTCGATAAAATATGCAAACCATACTGAAGCTGCACCAATTTTAAATTTAGTTTTGGTTTTACCAGTGATATTATATTTTTTTAAATGGTTATAGAAAATAGCGTAGATTTCTTCTATCTGAACTTTAATTTTAGTTTGGCTTCTAATTGTCGTACCGTGTTGTCTAAAATTATTAAGGCACTTTGTAATATAATAAAAATCAGTAAGTTCAGATAAATTTAACCACAATGCCCAATCCGCAGCCATACTATAATCTTTTGGTAAGCATCCTGCTTTGATGTAGAGGTCTTTTTTTATAATGGCGGCACTTAAATTGGGAATGACACATGAAAAAGTTAAATAATCCCTCATCTGATGTTTAGGAATTATGCTATTCTTATAATGATTAGCTTTAAAAGCCTTTTCTCTCCCAACAAAATCATCAACAAGAATATTATTATACTCATCAACCAGATTACTTCTAGAATATACAACTCCAATTTTCTCATCAATTGAAAAAGCTTTCATTAATTCCTGTATTTGTTCAGGAGCAGCATAATCATCGCATTGGGCAAACATCAAAAATTCACCTTTAGCAAATGGAATACCATAATTACTAGCCTTTACATAACTTCCAGTATTTTTTTCGAGCAAATGAAGGGAAACATTGGAGCGACCATAATATTCTTTTAAGATTTCTTGACTGCCATCAGAAGAATTGTCATCAATTACAATCACTTCTAAATTTGAATAAGTCTGATCTACGATGCTATCTAAAGCTTGTTTTAAAAATTCATGGTGGTTGTAGCTAGTAAAAATTACAGAAACTAGCGGCTGGCTTTCATTAATCATTTAACAGTCCTTTTTCCTTTAACTCGTCCAATGATTTTAGATAATCATCTGTATTTTTTGGAATATCTTTTTGTAGAAGCGCCCAATCTATAAAACTATGTAATCCATCTTTAAAGCTCCACTTAGGCTCAAAACCAATTATTTTTTTAATTAATCCCAAATCTGCAAAGTTATGGCGAATATCCCCCTCTCTAAAAGCTCCCGAAATTTCTATTTTAGATTCACTTTTTAAATAAGCTACTATCTCTTCAGCTACTTCGAGTACATTAACAGAAACACCACTGCCTACATTTAAAATATGCTGTCCTTTTTCTTCTATTTTTAAGCAACTTATTGTTGCTTCAACAACATCGTTAATGTGTATAAAATCTCTACTTTCAAGTCCATCTTCAAAGATATTTATTTCCTCATTTTGTAAAGCCAAGCGTGTAAAAATAGATAAGATACCCGTATAAGGATTCTTCAAAGATTGCCCGGGTCCGTAAACATTTTGATACCTTAAAGCAAATCCATTGATATTTTTTAATTGAGTTGTAAGTATAATCATCTGCTCCTGGACTTGTTTTGTTATCCCATAGAAAGATGAAGGGTGAATTTTAGAGGATTCATCGGTTGCTTTAACCTCTAAATTATGTTTGCCGGATATTGGGCAACAAACCTCAAAGCTCTCTTTTATATTTTGAAAAGTTCTTGAATTAGGATAAACAACTCCATACTCGTTAGAATTATATTTTCCTTCTCCATATATAGACCTTGAAGACGCAACAATAACCGTCTTTATACTATGACTTTCATTAATTATATAATCGCATAAGTTGGCGGTTGCCTGTATATTAACGTTTGAATAATGAGAAACAGCATACATAGATTGACCTGTTCCAGTTTCTGCGGCATAATGTATAACAGCATCTTGGTCTTTGAGTGCAGCGTAAAGCAATTCTCTATCTGCAACATCACCAACAATTAACTTTACTTTTGTTTTTAAATCTTCTGCTAACTCATTTTTTTCTCCATGAATTTGTTTTAGAAAATTATCCAGAATAGTAATTTCATAACCATCTTTAACTAACTTTCTAGCCACATTAGAGCCTATAAAGCCGGCTCCTCCCGTAATTAATACCTTTTTCATATTAAAATTAATAATTTTTATTTACTGGATTCCAGCTTTTAGTTAGAAAGTCGTACCTTTTAATAACTTTAGCAGGACTTCCAACCGCAATACAATAATCCTCAATATCATTTGTAACCACTGAGTTGGCTCCAACTATACTGTTTTTACCTACACTTGCACCTATTATACACACATTTTCACCAATCCAACAACCACTTTGCAAAACTACTTCTTTTTTAAATTTAATTGGCTGATCTTTAATTGCAATACTGATGTCATCATAACCATGTAAATTATCAGAAACATAAACATTATTAGCCAGTAACACATTATTTTGAAAAATTACCTTTCTTATTGATGTAATATGTGCGTAATCGCCAATTGCACAATTCTCACCAATTGAAAGTATAGGCTCATACTCATCTATTTTTAAAGCAAGTAACCAACTACCTCTTTGTACAACGCTATTGCGCCCAATAGTAATGTATTTTTTTCCCTGAACTCTGTTTGAAAAGAAAACAACAGCCCTGATATTTAATCTTTTATAGCTAAAAAAATTAAATAGAAAGTAGAGAAGGTTAGGCATTCTTTTAATGTATTCTATCACTTCCTTTAGATTTTTTTTAAAAATTCAGATACATTACCGAATAAGATATAGTTATTTGATAACCACTCATCCGAAAAATCCCACCATTTTGACGCTAAAAGTAATTCTCTCTCATCCTCTCCAACTCTAAATTTAATATGTTTTGCTGGTACTCCACCCACTACAGAATAAGGTTCCACATCCTTGGTAACAACAGAACCTGCGGCAATTATTGCTCCCGTACCGATAGAAATGCCATCAATTAAAATAGCTCGTTCACCTATCCAAACATCATGCCCTATTGTTGTTTTTTTGAAGGGTAGAAATAAATCCTTGTCACTGAACTTCTTTTTAAGAGGTGTATTTCGCAAATAAAAAGCAGGGTGAGTGCTTACACCATCAACCTTATGTATTCCTGGCCCAATACTAACTTGTGAGGCAATAGAACAAAACTTACCAATATCAGCATTAAAAATTGTCGATTTTTTTTGAATATATGTATGATCTCCAATTGAACAAGAATCTATGATAACATCATTGAAAATGATGCTGTGATTGCCAAATAACGAATTTGATATTTTTGCGCCGGAAAGAAATTCGCAGCTAGGGTGCTTTTTTTTAAACTTGTACAAGTTTAAAATGTCTTGCACATTACTTAATAAATTCTGAACTAATCTTTTTAAAAAAAATACAACCATAATTTATGCCCTACTATTTATTTTTGAATACTTTTTCAAGTAAAGGATTTAATATTGAGTTGATTATTTTTCTATATTCTCGTGAGAAAAAATAATAGATAACAAATGCTATACAAATTACAAACCCATTATAGATAAAATAAATTAATAAATTTATCTTATCTTTTTCTAAAGAAAGATATGATTTTGTGAAAAATGTAATCGCTAAAATAAACAAAATCGGTACTATAGCTGGAGATACTAACTTCCATAAAAAATGCCAAAATTTTAAATTTAAAAGTTTTACAATTATATTTAAGTACACTATAGCAACAGCAAAAAATGCAACCGCTTTAAAGTCTGCAAAAGCCTGCAAACCGATGAATTTAAAAGCAATAAAAACGCCTCCCCAATATACTATGGGTAGCAATGCATTGGTAACGTAAAGAAGTTTTGAACGCTCGTAAGCCATTATTAAAATTCCTGTTGGAGAAGATAAAAAGCTAAACAAAAAACTTAAAACCAGTACTTGAGCAACAGAGACAGAGTTAGCATATTGATTGCCGACCCAGGTAAATATAAAATATTTAATTGTAATGGAAATAGAAAGAACCGGAAAAACTGTTAAAGGCAAACCGAGTATTAAAACTCGGTTAAAAAAAGCGTGTAAACCCTCATAGTCCTTTAAACCAACAAAATGATTAAATTTTGCAATAAAAGGACTAAATACAATGCCAAAAACCGACCTAAAATATTCCATTAAGGTAAACCCAATAGCAAAAATAGCCAAATATTTAGCTCCTAATAATCTCGAAATAACAAAAGGATCTAATTCATAATATAAAACCCAACACAATGTAAGAAAGATAGAAACAAAAGCTAGTTTTTTTGTCTTTTCATATATTACTTTGGAGAACTTAAAAGAACCAAAAAACAATTTATAATCATAACCAAACTGTTTTTTTGCAATGTAAAAACCTAATAAAACAGCAATGAGAGTACAAACCTGAGAAAAGAGAAAATAGCCTACTATTGGATAATCCTTATCACTAAAAAATAATAAAGCAAAAAGAATCTTAATGGCGTTAGCCACAATGAAAATTCTTTGAAAAATATAATCTCTTAAACGTACAGCAAATATTATCTGTACTATTCTTTGCATAACAAAAATAGGGCAGAATATGGCCAGTATTAAAAGCAGATTGCTCGCTATAGATCTCTCTTCAATATTGCTTAAGTTTTTTACAATTAACTCAGGTCTAAAAGAAAGTAGAAATATTCCCAATGCATATAAAGCAACAAATACTAAGAAAATAAAGCCTGTAAAACCAATAATTTTTATTTCCTCTTTTAAGTTTTTTTGGGCATAATATTCAGATGCAAATTTCATTCCTGCACCTAAAAACCCAAAATCGGCGTAAGACAGAAACATATATGCCGCAACAATAAGCGTATAAATTCCGTATATAGTTTGATTAGATGAAAGATAGGGTGTTACTACAAAAATTGCGGCAAAATTAAATAGAATTGAGATGAATTGCCAAAAGTAAATTTTTAGGAATTGTTTCATTTCTTTATTGGGGAAATTTATCTTCTAATTTCAAGAAGCTTATAAAAATATCTTTCGACAAATGGTTTTCGCTTACTTTTGAGGTTAAATATTTGTATTTAAAATCAGAGTATTTCTCAAAATTTATTTTTTCTTCTATTATGATTTCTTTTTCTTTATCCATTGCGATTAGAGTTGCATCGCAAGCATTTACAATGGCTTTGGCTATTACTAAAAATGTTGGTAATACTTCAGTTAAATAGTCACTAGCAAGCAAAACTATTTTTTTTTCATAACAAATAGGAAAGCAAATTGCTGTGCTGGCATGCGTTAATACCAAAGATGCTTCTTTTACCAGATCGTTTGACTGATTAAAAAAAACAGATCTGGTATTGTATGGATTAAATTCCTTGTATCTTTCTGCTTTGGGATGTGCTGCAATAATCACTTTCTTACCTGTTGCCAATTCTAATCTGTCAAAAAAGTGATTTACTTCTTTAAAATACGGTTCTGGTTTTACTGTTTTTATCTTAAAATAACTAGTGTCGGGATGGTACGGCAAGTATTGGTCTAAAAAAACAATATACTCCTCATTATGTACAGGCTGTAATTTTTTATTAAGTATGAACTGATCGTAATCAACTGTATTAACTTCAATTATTTTTGCATTTTGATAATCAATTTCACTCCCTATACCGAGTCCCCAATATCCATTATCTCCAGCTTTAAAAATATAGTCATATGATTTTATATACCCACTTCTTTTAGCAAGGAAAATAATTTTATTAGTGCAAAAAGCCATAATTTTTTTATAGTTTATGGCTTTAATAAACTTAACAATTTTAGATTTCTTATCGGTCTCAGTATCACTAGGAAAAACTCCTCTTGCAAATACTCCTATCTTAAGATTAAATTTTGTAAACAATCTAAACAATCTAAAGACACGCCATTCGAAAGTCATTATCGAAATATACAAAGTATTTTGATTGTCTTGATTTTTTAAATAAACCTCAAGCTCTTTGAAAGAATTAATTTTTACAGTTCCTCCAAAATTAAAATCATCAGAAGTAATTTTATCTGGAAAGAAAAAAGCCGTCAAATCTAAATAGTCTACCTGAATATCATTGTCAAGTAATTCTTCAAAATACAAATCTCTATAGATCGCCTTTGTGAGAGGGAAATATCGGACATAGACAACTTTTTCAAATTCCATACTACCCAATACTTTTAATTATTTTAGCTGGAACGCCAGCTACTACTACACCTCCGGGTATTGACTTCGTGACCACCGACCCTGCGGCAACGACTGAATTTTCACCGATTATTACGCCGGCCAATAAAATTGCATTCGCACCAATCCAACATCCTTTTCTTAACACAACTTCCTTTGATTCATCATGACCTTGATCAATAATTGGGATATTTAGATTTTTAAAAGTATGATTTCCAGTGTAACAATGTACTCCTGAGCCTACCAACACATCATCTTCTATAATAATACCACGGCCATTATCTCCTGGACTAGCAAACAACATTGTACCAGGTCTAATTACAACTCTCTTACCAATGCTAATTTTTGAACAGCAAACTGCGTATGCCCCTGCTCTAAACTCAGCTGTGTCGCTGAAATATTTAAATTTTTTCTTACAGATCTTTAACATTAGTTTTTTAAAATATAACCGCCAATGTGTAAAAGGAATATCAGGTCCTAGCCTATCTGCATTTTTATCAAATTTTATTTTTGTAATGAGGTCTATTATAATCATAAAAAAATTAAATATTAAATTGCAGTCCAGCCTCCATCTACAATTAAGTTTTGTCCTGTAATGTATTTGGCTTCATCCGACAATAAAAAGCATACAGCTGGGGCAATGTCATCTGGATTTCCCATTCTGCCCATTGGAACTTTTTTTTCGTAGTTAGCAACAAACATTTCATGTTGATTATCGAAAATACCTCCTGGTGAAACACAATTTACTCTTACTCCTCGCCTTCCATAATAAGAGGCTAAATATCTTGTAAAATTAATGACCCCACCTTTAATAGCGGAGTATTGCGCTGCTGTACCAATACTTGTATTTTCATAAATTGTCAGATCATTTCCAACCACGCCATAGATTGAAGCCATATTAACAATAGCTCCTTTAGTTTTAAGCAACTCTGGCATAACCTTCTGAATAAACAAAAATGTGGTATTCATTTGCATATCAATATTGGCCTTCCATGAGTCATAAGTTATATCTTCAAATTTAGTTCCCCAATCTTTAGTACGTGGATATGCATTATTGACTAACCCATCAATTTTTCCATAAAATTTAGAAACTGATTTAATAGCCTCTATAACTGAATTTTCTAAAGTAATATCAACTTTTAGCGTACCTTTTTTTAGATCCGTTTTAACATTAATATCTGCATTAATTGCAGTAGCGCCTTTAGCATCAAGATCTTTTATAATTTCTCTGCCCAGCAATCCGGAACCGCCTGTTACAATAATTATTTTATTTTTTAAACTATTCATTATTTAAACATAATTTTAGATTCTCTAAAGAATCTTTAAAAGAATTCATTGGTATTTGATTCGTCTTCAAACAATTAATAAAATACTCTAATTGAAAAATGTAGGTATGTTTAACATCAAAATCCGATGCTTCAAATAAATATTCATTAGCATCATTTTTTAGGGTATTTTTTATTAAATCGACAGTCCAAGTATCATCTTCGAAAACCACTTCTATCTCACGTTTGGGATTTCTTCTGTAATAGTTTAAAATTATACTGGCTGTAAATCCGTCGTATTGCAATATATAGTTTGCATAATCCACTGCATCAATATCCAAACTTGAATTATTTCGCAAAACTGATTTACTTTTATTAGGTGAACCAAAAAGCCAAGTGGTGTAATCTATTTCATGAAATAAATCTAAATGAACACCACCACCCATTTCGGCATTTGCACTATATATATATCTAAAATCCCTTCCTGGCCTCCAATCTGGCAAATAAGAGCCACAATAGATATTAAGCTCATTAATTCTTAAAGGTTTATCTTCCATTTTTTCTTTTAAAAATTTAATGCAAGGATGAAATCTTAAATTACAGGCTACATATGAAACCAATTGTTTTTCTGCGATTAATTCTACTAATTTATTCGCATTTTCTAAAGTATGTACCGCAGGTTTTTCAATAAACAACGGAATACTTTTTTGAGCTAATTCTTTAATAAATTGATAGTGTAAATGGGTAGGATTTGAGATAATGGCAAAATCAAATACAACATTTACAGTATCTAAATCATAAATATTTTCTACACCTATTTCAACTGTGGAATTTATTCCAGATCGCAATGCATAAATTTTAGTACCTATTTTCAAAGTTTGTAGAGCCGCAATATGCTTTCTTGCAATAGAGCCTAAGCCCACAATTAACACATTCATAACTCAAAATCCAGTTTATTGTTTTGCAGCAAATATTCCATAAACAAAAAATCTACCGGATGATCTAAATCAAAACAAATGTGATTCATGACATAAATTAAAGATTTATCAGTAATTGCCGTCTTAGCGCCAGAATCAAAAAAAGATCTTCTATACCAATAGAAAGATGCATTCAAATCATAGACTTTTGGTGCTGACTGGCGTGTCATCACACTTCCATCTGGATTGGTTTTAATTAATGAATAAAATCCACTACTGTTTTCTTCGACCATATTGAAATATGGGTTTCTTGCTGCCTGATTTACGGAAAACAGGTTTTTTGCCTCTGAGTTAGCAATTATAAGCTCCAAAGCTTTTATGACATCATCTACTGTTCTTAGTGGGGAAGTAACATCTAAATCTAGTATAAAATCGTACTTATAATCTACTAATGATTCCTCATGTAATAATAAATCTTTAATCGTATCTATTTTACCAGCTACATCGGTAGCTAAATATTTAGGTCTTGAATATTTAGTAAAAACACCATAGGTTGCTGCTACGGATTTTATTTCAGAATCATCTGTAGATAAAGCTACTTTAACATTCCATTTCTCTTTCAATCTATTAGCAAAATCAATTGAATAAGCAATAAGTGGTTTATCTGCTATCGATTTAATATTTTTATTAGGTATTCCTTTAGAACCTCCACGAGCACAAAGGGTAATTAATATATTCATCTTAAAACTTAATATTATGTATATCTATATGTGCCTTCTCAAAATCTTCATGTTTTCCTACATCCAGCCAATAACCAGAAAAAGGAAAAGAAATAACTTTTAAGTTATCGTTTAATAACTCCTGCATTAAATCGGGAGCATCAAAAAAAATATCTTGTGGTATATATTTCAACATTTCTTTTTTCATTAAATATATACCACCATTAGAATAATAGGTATAGGTGGGTTTTTCTTTAAAACTTTTTACAGCTCCATTATTAGTTTCCAATACAGCATAAGGAATACTTACCTGATAGGGTATAGTTAAAACAGCTAAATCAGCCTTTTGCTTAATAAATTCAAGAAAAAACTGCTCGTAATCGATATTGGTCAACAAATCGGAATTAGTTACCAATATATAATCGTGTTCAAAATTTTTAATTTTAGAAACAGCTCCAATGGTGCCTAATGGTTCGTTTTCCCAAACATATTCTATTTTTATGTTTTTCTCTGTTCCTTTACCAAAATAATTTTCAATTTGTTCCCCCAAATATTTTACAGAAACCCAAAAATCATCAATCCCGAATAAAGCCAACCGATCCAGATTGTGTTCCATTATAGCTTTATTACCTACTTTTAAAAGCGGTTTTGGCACTGCATCTGTAAGTGGTTGTAAACGTTGTCCCCTGCCTCCTGCCATAATTACTGCATCTATAGGCAAGTAAGACCTGATTTTTCTAAAATTGATAACATTTACTACTCGATGATTTTCATCAACTACAGGCACAATTCTGAAATCTCCCTCACGATATTCAATAATTTTTTCCAGGTTATTCTCCCCTTTTATTATATACCTAGGATTATCTTGTATAATTTCATCGACACGACTCTCAATAGTAAATCCTTTCAGTAAACCACGTCTCACATCCCCATCTGTAAGTGCTCCAATTAATCTATCATCTGCATCAACAACAAATAATATAGCATCTTGTCCCAATCGATTGAATTGGAGTAAAGCTTGTTTTATTGTACTTCCGGAAAGAATTAAATGATCTTTATATACTCGCATAAAATTCCTTTACGATTTTAATAATGTTATTGGCAACGTTTATCTTGAAGTAAATATTATCTCCATTGTATGATCCAAAAATAATGGCCTTTGAAACCACTACGATAATGGCCCTTTCTTCAAATTCACAATTTAAAACATTACCACTTTGAATCCTTCCTTTTTGTCTATCTCCTACATTAACAACGTATTTTCCAAATGAAGCAGCTTCCAAAATTCCACTAGAGGTATTTCCTAGTAGGAGTTTAGAATAATACATCGCGGAAAAATATTTAATTTTACCAAAGTTTTCAATTAACAACAATCGATTTGGACATTCCGTTTTCAATTTTTCAATTGCTTCTCTGTAAACAGACCCTTGTGTATCTGCGTTAGGCATTGTTATAATCACAAATGTTTCTTTAGAAATAGTTGCCAAAGCGTTTTTCATAGCTTGGGCGTATTTAACATTTTCTTGTACCGACATAGTTTCCGGATGAAAGGTTACTAATATAAACTCTTCATTGGGAATATTAAATTCTTCAAAGAAAGCAGCTCTATCTATCGGCACAAAGGACTTTATATCATTCAAGCTCAACGAACCAACATCATAAACATCATCTAATGAATCTGTCAAATTAATTACTTTTTTCCTAAATACATCGGTAGCTGTAAAATGTAATTTTGAAGCTAATGTAATTTGATGACGGTAAACATTGTCTATCGCTCCCAATGTAGTTTCTCCTCCATGTATGTGAGCAAATTTTATCCCAAAAGGAATTCCTGCTTGTACAGCAGCACTCATCTCAAAACGATCTCCCAAACAAAACACCAAATCATATGAATGACTCTCCCAAAAGTCTGCAAACTTCAACACAGTCAAGCCATAAGATGATGCTATAGACTGTTCATTATCATTTGAAATCATTGAGGAAATAGTATGAATACAAACATATTGACCCTTTTCTATATCGCTTAATGTATAACCGTGGCTCTTTGACAAATGAGTACCAAAAGCAATAATCTCCATTTCGAAAAAAGAATCAGTTTTCATTCTTTCAAGCAATGGAAGATATATTCCGTAATCAGCTCTTGAGCTAGTTAATATCCCTATTCTCATAGGAGATCAGAAAAAAATAATTTATCAAATTCATTTTTATCTGTTTTCAACTTTTTGCCTACTATATTCTCCCATTCCATCGGAGAAATTCCGTCTCCAGGGCGTAATGAAATAATATCATTAGAGGTAATAGTGGCTCCTTTTAATAAATCCTTATTAATGTGTATACTTTTTCTTGCAATCGCTATATTTTTTGTTTCACTTTTACTTGGCTTTTTTTCTCCATTACCACTCATCGCCAATTCTACATTACGTATTGCCGCAACCATTTCCTTTAATTCAGTTGGTTCTAATGAAGCTACATGATCAGGGCCTGGCAAAGTTCTATCCAACGTAAAATGCTTTTCTATTATTGTAGCTCCTAATGCAACTGCCGCAACAGCCACTTCAATACCAAGTGTGTGATCGGAATATCCAACATTTACCCCAAATGTTTTCTGTATACTTTGCATGGCTTTAAGATTTACATCTTGCATTGGAGTTGGATATTCTGTATTACAATGCAATATTGAGATTTGTGTTTTTGAAAGTCCAAATTTAACCAATACATCCAACGCTTGCATGATTTCTACTTCGGAACACATTCCTGTTGACATAATCACAGGTTTACCAAACAAAGCAATGGCCTTCAAATAAGGATAATTAGTTATTTCTCCACTTGGAATTTTAAAAAAAGAAAGTCCGAGGTCATTCAAATAATGAACTCCTTCTACATCAAATGCAGTGGAGAAAAATTGTATTTTTTTTTCAGCGCAATAGGACATCAACTCCAAATGATCTTCGTGGCTCAACTCTAGTTTTTTCAACATATTATATTGAGAATCATCACCGTCATTTATATTAACACTTTGATACTGTGCTTTTTTAGCTTCTTTACTAACTAACCTATTAGCAACAAAAGACTGAAACTTCACATAATCAACGCCCGCATCTGCTGCAACATCGATTAGCAATTTTGCTTTCTTAATATCACCATTGTGATTGACTCCTGCTTCTGCAATTATTATAACTTTATTACTCATATCCCAGTTTATCACCGACTTTTAATTTTACATCAGTCTCAATTTCACAAATTTCTATAAAACTATCCTCAGTTTTGATTAAAAATCCATCTTCTGTTTTTGCTAATAATTGACCAACTGTACCGATATATTCTTGAGCCCCAACTATTATTTTTGATCTATTAATCTTAACTTCAACACCAGACATAAATGTTGTTGCTATAGGTCCTGGCCTTGAAATGGAACGTATAAAATTAAATAGTCTTCTTGAAGTTTGTTTCCAATTAATTAACTCGTCTCCAATACCTCTTCTACCACAATAAAAACCAACAGGATTAATGGAATCTTGCTTTATTCTTTTTGAATTACCAGATTGAATTTCCTTTATTGAATCATATAAGATCTTAGCACATTCAACATACGAAATTTCCAACAATGAACTATAATTATCATTATCAGTTATTGGATAACTATTTTGTTTAATAATATCGCCCGTATCAATTCCTTCATCTATGTAATGAACAGTAATACCAAAACTATCTTCGTCATTAATAAGTGCCCAATTAAGAATATTTCTTCCTCTGTAAAAAGGTAGCTTACCTGCATGACAATTTATTGCACCCAGCTTTGGTAAATTTATTACTTCCTTCCTGAAAATCTGATTAAAACTCATCGAGACAAATAAATCACAATTATATTTTGCAGCAGTTTTTATGAATTCCTCTGAGTTGATCTTTACAGGGTATAAATAATCAATCCCGTATTTATTCGAAAATTCACTTAAAGTTTTATCATTAGTGTCAGACCTAGGTACAATAAACTGAATAGAAATACTTTCGTCTTTTATTAATTTTTCAAAGGCTAGATGTGACCAAGGGCCATCCGCAAAATATCCAATTTTAATTTTATTTGTCATTTTTATCTAACACTACTAGGTATATTTACAATTCGTTCTTCCAAATACTCCGCATTCAATTGCTGGTCTCTCTGACAATTTGAATACATCGGCAAACGAAACATCAACTGCCAGATAGGCCGAGTCATAACGCCGTTTGCATTTGTTGTTTGAAGAAATAGGTCACGCTCAGATTTGTTTTCCAATTCCACACACATCAACCAGTAATTTGCTTTGGTTTCCGGCATTTCAGTCCTGAATTTTAACCCATTACTCGCAAAAAAGGATTGATACTCGTTTGCTAATTTTCTTTTATTTTCTAAAAACCCATTCAGTTGTTCCAATTGGGCACAAGCCAGAGCTGCATTTAAATTAGGCATTCTAAAATTATACCCCATTTCATCATGCACATATTCATAAGGATGTGGGATTTTGGCAGTAGTGGTCAAATATTTTCCTTTCTCCCCAATAAATATATCATTAGTTACTATCGCGCCCCCACCTCCGCAGGTTACTATTTTATTCCCGTTAAATGAAAAAACTCCTACCTTTCCTAAACTTCCTGTTGGCTGTCCTTTGTACTCACTACCTAATGATTCTGCAGCATCTTCGACCACTGGAATTTTCCAAAAAGTACAAACTGCAACTAATTCATCTAAATGAACAGGGAATCCAAATGTATGCATTGGTATACATGCACTTATTCTCTTACCAGTCTTTTTATTATAGCAGCCGTCTTCGCGTAAATCTCCAAATTCTTCTAAAAACTGTGTTACTGCTCTGGGCGATAACCCCATCGTATCTAAATCAACATCTAAAAAAACAGGTATTGCATTTAGGTAAGCTATGGCATTTGCAGTAGCAACAAAAGTCAGGGCTTGCGTCAAAACTTCATCCCCAGCTTTTACCCCCACTAAACGTAAAGCCACTTGAATCCCAGCAGTACCATTAACAACAGCTACTGCCTTATTAGTCTGAGTAATGTTTTGCATCATTCCCTCAAATTGATCTACATAAGCCCCAACAGAGGATACAAACGTAGAATCAATAGTTTCTAGCAAATATTTTTTTTCGTTGCCTCCAAAATGAGGAGCGTGCAGCGGAATAAAATTTTCTGTTTTATACTGAGTCTTTATATAAGATATAACCGTATTGAAATCTGCCATAATTACATTTTTGCATCTAAGTATTTACCTGTTTCTTTGTGTCCAAAATCAGGTATCATTTTGTGAAACAAAGCTACAATCTCATCCTTAGACCATTTTCTGTCCTGCTTCATCTTATTAATTTGATCAGTAAAAAACTGCAGATTACTTTCATTATAATTAGGCTCATTTTTAATAATGCCTAAATTTTCAAACCTTTCTAAATCCAGCATTTCATGCTCTGTAAAAAATTCTTCAAAATCCTTTTCACCCGTAGTATCACTTGCAGTAAATAAACATGGCCATTTTCCTTCTTCAGGTAAGCTACTCATTAACTCTCTTGCCTGTTCTTCATTTTTGCATTCGAATGACTCGTAACCACATTCTTTTAAATATTCTGCAGCAATAGCGGCAAAAGTTATAAGGTGTAAGTTCTCACTTAATTTAGGGAAAAAGATATCTCTATTTTCACCAAAAATACACGACATCAAGCATAACTCGCCAGATTCTTTAGGAATGACAAAATATCTTTTAATGTCGTTTGGGGCTACAATAGGTTGTCTTTTTTGTATTCTTTGATTAAAACCATGCAACAGCGAACCATCAGAAAAAGCTACATTTGCAAACCGAGCAGTCGAGATAGCTATTTCTTTGCTTTTACGCATCAAAAACATTTCCATTATGCGTTTTGAAGCGCCCATCATATTAACTGGATTAGCTGCTTTATCGGTAGATACACAGAAATATTTCTTAACTCCTTTTGCTATAGATTGATTAAGTGTTTTTTCTGTGTTAAAAATATTCACATCAATCATTCTCATGAGCGTAAAAGGATCTTTTTCGCTTCTAACATGTTTTAAAGCAGATAAGTTCAATACGTAGTCATAAAGCCCATCTGATTCGATGAACGCATCGTATTCGATAGAACCGATATCTAGAGCAAATGTTTGAAAATCTCCGTCAATATACCCATAAGAACTTCTGATGTCACGTACTAGCTCAACCATGTTGTTTTCACTTATATCAACAACATGAAGTTTAAGCGGATTACGCTTAAAAATCTCTTTAGTTACGGCTTGCCCAATCGATCCAGCTCCGCCAATCACCAAAAATTTTGAGTGACTAACAACTACTCTTAAGTACTTTTCATTTTGACTAATATCGTTTTGGAATAGTTCTTTATCCCTTCCTATTAAACTTAAAATATTCATTATGCTTTAGATAAAGTCGATTTTAATATCTTTCGAAGAATCAGAAATAAGCAAATAAAAAAACCGCTCAATAAACCGCCCACAACTATTCCTTTTGCTTTGCTAACTTTATCCTTATCCAATGGAAGAACAGGTTGATCTATTATTTGAATTAGCGGTTGTTCCTTCCTTAGAGAAATTTTCGATAATTCTAAGTTCTTAACTAATTCACCTAAGATAACTTTATTTGTTTCTGCAGAGAACTGAGCTTGTTGTACGGGAGCAACTCGTTGAATCTGTCTTGTAGGATTTAAATTAGGTGTCTGATCTGAAACTACAACAGCCCTATAAATAGAACCATTCATTACATTTCTAACAGAATCAACCTTTTGCTGCAAAATTGCAACATTCTCTAACGATTTTTTAGTTTTAGTTTGAACGTAGAAGTCGTTTACATTTTTTACAATTTGCTCATTAAATGTTTTAGAAAAAGCTTCATCTATTGATTTAACTTCTGCTTTTATTATACTTAATTTTTTATTTGGTTTTGTAACGCTTAAAGAGTTCTTGTCAATATCAGCCACTATAGTTCCCAAAATACTATCCTGAATCCTAGTTTTATGCCCGATTTCAAAATTAATTTGATTAGCAATTCCCTTATCTCCCCAAATTTGCTTAAGCTTATTAAACTTTATGTATCTATCTATTAAAAGGGTTGGTTTTCCATCTATCTCGACTTTAGAAAGTAATGCTTTTTGAATCATATTTCTTGATTTATACAGTTCAAGTATATTATCACCTTGAAAAATACCACCTCCGCTTCCTCCCATATCTAATCCAGCCATGGATGCAAGTCCTGATAAAGAACCTATGCCTCCAACTGACTTTTCTTCCTCTAAGACAAACGTAGTTGTGGCAATAAACAGCGGTTTTTTAGAACTTGCCAATAAAAAACCTAGTGCTCCACCAATTATTCCAAAAATTAAAATTATAATCCATTTGGATAGTAAAAAACTAACCCATTCCTTAAAAATTAAAAGTAGTTCTTTTAATGAAAGCTCACCATCATTTTCTTGATGTATTATCTTACCTTCTGTTGGCATTGCATGTTTTTTAAAAATTTTAATCTAATTAATGATTCTGATAGAAAAATTTCTACCTCAACAAACTAACAATTATTGCCCCTAGTGATGCCAATCCAGTTCCTATACCAATCCACGCAGCTGCTGTTATTCTTTCTCTTTCAGCTCGCTTCGGCACCAATATTTCTGCCCCTGGTTTAATCTTTGGAAAATTATTAAAAATTAAGAAACTTCTTGCACCTTCAACAGAACCATTGGCATACTTAACATATGCCCTTCCTTTTAAAGCACTGGCGGTAAAGCCACCTGCTCCGTTTACATATGCTTTGAAACTCTTGCCTGTTCTAAAAACAATATTATTTGGATTCAGCACCTCACCACTCACACGAACGGTTTGCAATTGTTTAGGCACTTTAATCACGTCACCATCTTCTAGTAACAAGTCATATCTCTTTCCTGGTTCCTGTAAAATTCTTGTTAAATCTATCCCAACCATATCTGATGCAATAATTTGGGGTTGTCTTCTATAAGATGTAGTATCTACTCCGGCCTGTGTAACCCTTTGCAAATTCATTATCCTGGCTTGCTCCTCTTGCTTGCGCTCATTCGATTTAGAATCACTTAACATATCCTCTATAGAATAAGAGTTTCCATATTTTGCTCGTTTAATTAACAATTCCTTTTGCAAAGAATCTTTTTGGCTTTGAAATAAGGTAGTATCTCTTCCTGGTCGTTTTAGTGAAGCACCATCCGTGTATGCCAATGCCGTTAAACCTCCGGCCCTTTTAACTAAATCCGAAATTCTTTCATTCTTATTTTTAATGGTATAAGTTCCCGGATATAAAACCTCCCCTTCAATTTTAACTTGCTTTTGCACTACGTAACCTTCTTCGCTTCTTACCGAAACGATGTCGAATGGTTGAAGTTTGAAAGTTGTATCAGAAACGATTTTAAGATTACGATCAATATTGATGGTAAATACATCAGCTGTACTTGCGGCTACAGATTGTACATTACTATTTCTTACCCTTCTCGAAATTTCAACCCGATTTGGTGTAGCGCCCTCTTTAAAACCACCAGCCCTCTGTATCGCATCTTCCAAACTCATATTTTCTGCATAAGCAAATTGATTGGGTTCTCTAACCTCACCCTGTACGGTAATTTTATATTCTTCTCTTAAATCAAAAATAGAAGAAATGGTAATTTTATCTTCTCTTTTTAAAGGAATATCTGCCTGGCTACCGTTCATAATTGCGGAAACATCAAATGATTCTAAACCAAGCGTATTATCAGGATTTAATCTACTAATGTATCCACGATTCATAAAGGCATCTTCTTTTAATCCATCTGCTTTCAGAATCAGCTGCTTTAAAGTCATGCCCTTTTCCAATTCAAAATAGCCTGGTCTGAACACCGCTCCATTAATTTCAACCCTGTTTTCGAAGCGATCTAAAATGGGCTCTATAAAAAATTTATCGCCATTTTTAGGGATGTAGGTGTTAAAATCAGCAGCGAAAATATCACTGATTTTTCTTTCCCTATCCGTATTCTGGAAAACTTTAACTGCCGATTGATAGGCGATATTAGAGAATCCACCGGCAAAGTTCAAGACATTTTGAAAGGTTTCTCCTTTTAGGGTTTCAAAAATTGCTGGGTTTTTAACTTCGCCCACAACCTCTACCCTGTTCTCATAAACCGGAACATTAATAACATCCTGATCCTGCAAACGAACATTTCCTTTTTGCATCCCGTTAATAATAAGGTCATAAAAATCGACGGTAGCAACTACACGATTATTACGAACCACCTGTATTTTACGATAAGAACCATTATCATTTGGTCCGCCAGCAGCGTAAAGCGCATTAAATACACTTGATAAAGAGGATAAGGTATATGTGCCAGGCTTAGTTACCTGCCCATTTAAAATAACTTTAATTCCACGAATATTTCCTAAGTTAATAGCAAGATTAGTTCTTCCATTACGTAAGCCTGGGTACGTTGCACCCATTAAATTTTTGATTTTAGAACGAGCAGCTTCTATGCTTAATCCACCTACTTTAACCATGCCAACATACTCGATTCGAATGGAGCCATCGGGACTAACTTTTAAATCATAGTTTGCTTCATTATCACCAGTAATATCAATCAATAGTTGATCATCTGGTCCAATAATATAACCAGCAGGTGTGGCCATTCTTAAATTAGGCTCGAAAGTGATATTAGAATTTCTAAACAATTCAGACCCAAAAATTTTAGGTTTTAAATCATCAAAAGCTTTATCAATTAGTTCTTGCTTGGTTGGTTGAACAGTACTAATACTATCTGTTGAACCTACATATTGCCTTTCCGTTCTATTTTGAGATGCTCCCCCGGTTGTTGGTTTATTTCCAGTCGTGGAAGAGCCGCCTTTCCGTATAGTTTCAACTCTCTTGCGCAACTTCAAAATTTCATCTTGCTTCATCCCTTGCGCAGCAGCCATTTGCTCCAATTGAGCATCACTATACCCTAAAGATTCGGCTCTTTGCATGAGCGTTTTAATTTGTGCATCCGAAAGTTCATCTACTTTCTGATTGGCATAATTACTCTGCGCATATACGCCCGAATGAATTAAGACAAAAAAGAGTAATAGGGAGGTTAGAAGAAATAATTTTTGTTTCATAGATATATTATTGTGAAGCAATCAAGCCTCACTTTTATTCAAAATAGTTTAAAGTTTTAAAGCCGCTTTGTTTTAGATATTCGTCTTTCTTCATTAAGTTGAGGTCGGAGATTATCATTTCTTTAACTAAGCCACGCAAATCATATTTAGGCTGCCAACCCAGTTGCGTTTTCGATTTTGTTGGGTCACCCAATAACAAATCTACTTCTGTTGGGCGGAAATACCTTGGATCGACTCTTACAATCGTTTGACCAGGTTTTAATTTATCCAGATTCAAACCCAATGCACTCGCGGTGTCTTCATCTACGTTAATAATAACACCCTTTTCATTTTCATCTCTTCCAGAGAATTCAACCTCAATACCCATCTCAGCAAAACTCATTCTAACAAAATCCCGAACGGTAGTAGTAACGCCTGTTGCAATAACGTAATCTTCGGCTTTTTCTTGTTGAAGAATCAACCACATGGCTTCGATATAATCTTTAGCATGACCCCAATCGCGTTGAGCGGATAAATTACCAAGGTAAAGGCAACTTTGAAGACCTAATGCAATTTTAGTTGCTGCTCTGGTAATTTTTCGGGTAACAAAGGTTTCGCCTCGAAGTGGGCTTTCGTGATTAAAAAGAATACCGTTACAGGCAAACATACCATAAGCTTCGCGATAGTTTACCGTAATCCAATAACCATAGATTTTCGCAACCGCATAAGGAGAACGTGGATAAAATGGAGTAGTTTCACTTTGTGGAATAGCCTGAACCAAGCCATATAACTCAGATGTTGAAGCTTGGTATATTTTTGTTTTTTCAGTAAGCCCTAAAATACGAACAGCTTCCAGTAATCTTAATGTGCCTATACCATCAGCATTTGCGGTGTATTCAGGCATTTCGAAACTAACCTGTACATGGCTCATTGCTGCCAGATTATAAATCTCATCAGGCTGGGTTTCCTGAATAATACGTATGAGATTGGTAGAGTCAGTTAAATCACCATAATGCAATTTAAAATGAACATTATTTTCATGTTGATCTTGGTATAAATGGTCGATGCGGTCTGTATTCAGAAGAGAACTTCTTCTTTTTATACCATGCACAAAATATCCTTTTTTCAATAGAAATTCAGATAAATACGCACCGTCTTGACCTGTTACACCGGTGATAAGAGCAACCTTCATAAATTATTCATAGATTCGAGCTTGCAAACATACATATAAATTTTTGCGTAGGGAAAATCTGAAATGTGAAAGGTGAAAATATTTTTATTAATGTAGAATGTAAAGTATTAATATTCAAAGTGAAAGTTAATAGTTGATTAATCTATATTAAAACGCCTGTTACACTGGTCGTAATCATTTAATAAGAACGATCGTCATTGCGAAACTGGAATTGAGCGAGCTGAAGCAATCTCTCTTGCCTAACTATATTGCTTCGTGCCTTGACGATAAAGGTTTTTAAACCAATGTTTTATAAAACTATTTAACTCAAGGATATAAACTCATTTGTAATATTTAACTATAAATCCAAATTCGATTATTAAAATGCCTGTTACGCTGAACGTAATCATTTAATAAGAACGGTCGTCATTGCGAAGCTGGAATTGAGCGAGCTGAAGCAATCTCTCTTGCCTAACTAGATTTCTTCATGCCTTGACGCTAAAGGTACTTAAACCAATGTTTTATAAAACTATTTAACTCAAGGATATAAACTCATTTGTCCAAATTCGATTATTAAAATGCCTGTTACACCTATCGTACGGTCGTCATTGCGAAGCTGGAATTGAGCGAGCTGAAGCAATCTCTCTTGCCTAACTAGATTGCTTCGTGCCTTGATGATAAAGGTGTTTAAACCAATGTTTTCTAAAACTATTTAACTCAAGGATATAAATTTCAAAGCCTTTTTCTTTAGGCAGCGAATCCACTCTTACAGCCTAGCATCAACCAATGCTCTTGGAATGAAAGATTTCGTATCAAAAATGATTGTGCCTTCGTTTCTATAAATAGCATAATCCATCTCCAAAAATAAATCATGAGCTACGGCCAATATGATTGCGTCGTATTTAGGAGATAATTCTTGAACAAGCTCAATATCGTATTCAGCCTTTACTTCTGCGGTATTTGCCCACGGGTCATAAATATCCACTGCTATAGAAAAAGATTTGAGCTCTTTGTAGATATCAACTACACGGGTATTCCGTACGTCAGGGCAATTTTCTTTAAAAGCGAAACCCAAAATTAATACCCTTGCATTTTTGATGGCTTTATCTTTCGCTACCATCATTTTAATCACTTTATTGGCTACAAACATACCCATATTGTCGTTTACCCTTCTCCCCGATAAAATCACCTCGGGCTTGTAACCCAATGCTTCTGATTTATGGGCCAGATAATATGGATCTACACCAATGCAATGACCGCCAACCAAACCTGGTTTATAATTCAAGAAATTCCATTTTGTAGCAGCTGCAGCAAGAACATCTGATGTATCTATACCCATTTTATCAAAAATCAAGGCAAGTTCATTTACAAAGGAAATATTAACATCACGTTGCGCATTTTCTATGGCTTTGGATGCTTCAGCTACTCTTATAGTCGGAGCCAAATGAGTACCAGCGGTTATGATGCTGGCATATAATTCGTTGATATGATTGGCAATTTCGGGTGTAGAACCTGATGTAACCTTTTTGATTTTTGTAAGTGTGTTGATTTTATCACCAGGATTGATGCGTTCGGGAGAATAACCACAGAAAAAATCCTGATTATACGTTAACCCAGAAATTTTTTCAAGTACCGGAACACAATCTTCTTCTGTACATCCTGGATAAACTGTTGATTCGTAAATTACAATATCACCCTTTTTCAGAACTATACCGAGCATCTTCGATGCGGTAAGCAAAGGTTCTAAATCCGGTCGTTTTAAATGGTCGATTGGTGTCGGAACAGTTACAATATAGGTATTGCATAAGCTTATGTCTGCAAGATTAGAGCTAAACTTTAAACCACACTTCTCTGAAAATTTTAAAACCGCTTTTAGGTCTTCTAAATTAGCCTCTTTAGTTCCGTCAGAACCACTCTGTAGTTCCTTGATACGATTTTCATTGGTATCAAAACCGATAACGAAATATTTTTTAGCAAATTCAATTGCCAATGGCAAACCCACATAACCTAATCCAATAATTGCAATTTTCGGTATTCTATCCATTTGTATTCTAAAAGAAGCAAAGATATACCTTTAAATAAAGAATGGTTACCCTAAATTTGAATCACGTAAAACATTAAGATTATTTTAAAGTATTGACTAGTCAACCTTATTTCTGAATCCCTTAATGGTTGAATAAAACCTTTGGTAATCAAATTTAAAAAAAATTAAGGCATTAAGATGCGATTTTTAGGCTTTGAGCACCTAACCTAAATTCTTATTGCCTTAATGGTTAAATTAAACGTTGGATAATTAATATTCATTTGAAATCATAAGGTACAAGTCAATCTGCTTATTGCCTTAATGTTTAAATAAAACCTTGGGTAATCAAGTTTAAAAACATTAAGGCATTAAGATACTTTTTATTTGCTAATGTCCTAATGGTAATCTATTAGCTATTACATTTTAAATAATCAGTACTTCAACTATAGCATCAGGATAATATGACAACTCTTATTTTATCTGTTTCAACAAATAACTTCCGTAACCACTTTTTACCAAAGGTGTAGCGATTGCTTTTAATTGTTCTGCGTTAATGAAACCCATACGGTAAGCAATCTCTTCAATACAACCAATTTTTAATCCCTGGCGCTCTTCAATAATTTGCACAAACTGACCAGCCTGCATCAATGAAGTAAATGTACCAGTATCTAACCATGCGGTTCCGCGACTTAACACACCAACTTTTAACGTTCCTCTTTCTAAATAAACCTTATTAATATCGGTAATTTCATACTCCCCGCGTGGAGATGGTTTTATATTTTTAGCAATTTCAACAACTTCGTTATCATAAAAATATAAACCTGGTACAGCATAGTCTGATTTTGGCTGTTCAGGCTTTTCTTCAATTGAAATCGCATTTTTGTTGGCATCAAATTCTACTACACCATAACGTTCTGGGTCTGAAACCTGGTAGGCGAAAACAACACCACCTTCTGGGTCGCTACTAGCTTGTAGTAACTTTGCCATCCCATCACCATGAAAGATATTATCACCCAAAACTAAAGCAACCTTGTCTTTTCCAATAAACTCTTCGCCAATTACGAACGCCTGAGCTAACCCATTTGGTTCGGCCTGTACCGCATAACTAAATTTACAACCCAACGAAGTTCCATCACCCAATAACTTCTCGAAATTTGGTAAATCATGTGGAGTAGAAATAATTAAAATTTCTTTAATCCCAGCTAACATTAAGGTAGAAAGCGGGTAATAAATCATTGGTTTATCGTAAACCGGCATCATCTGCTTACTACAAGCTAATGTTAATGGATGTAAACGGGTTCCGCTGCCACCAGCTAAAATTATACCTTTCATTAGATTTCAGATTTTAGATTTTGGAAGCCAGATGGAAGTCCATCAATCCCATTATCTATATGTTTTATTAGATTATTTATTGTTAATTTTTGAAATACATTCTACCAAACTCGTTCTCCAATATGGAATATTTAGATTGAATTCATTTTTAATTTTTGATTTATCCATTACAGAAAATGCTGGCCTTTGAGCTTTTGTTGGATAAGCAGAACCCGGAATTGGATTTACCTTTACCACTGTTTCACTAATATCAAATATAGCTTTAGCGAAATCAAACCATGATGTCACCCCTTCATTACTATAATGATAAACACCATAACTTTTTTTGCCTGATGCAATAATATCAAAAATAGCATTTGCCAAATCAATCGCATAAGTAGGCGTACCTACCTGATCTGCAATGATGCCCAGTTCATCACGCTCAGCGCCAAGCTTCAACATGGTTTTAACAAAATTATTAGCATACTCAGAGTATAACCAACTGGTACGTAAAATAAAATGTTCATCTAAAACAGATGCTACCGCTTGTTCGCCACCCAACTTTGTAACGCCATAAACATTAATTGGCTTTGCCACATCATCTTCCTTCAGCAATTTCACTTCATTACCTTCAAAAACAAAATCAGTAGAAACATGAACCAATACAGCTTGATTAGCTTTACAAGCTGAAGCAAGATAGCCTGCTCCTGTTTCATTCACAGCCTTTGATAATTCTACCTCATCTTCAGCTTTATCTACGGCTGTATAAGCAGCACAATTTATTACGTAAGATGGTTTTTCCCTTTCTAACAACGCATTCAGCAAATCTGTTTCTAAAATATTTCCCTCATTTTCTGATGGAAAAACGATATCCTGTATACCCCTTCGCTCTGCCACAGTTTTAAGGCATTGCCCCAACTGACCGCCGGCTCCTATTATTAAAATTTTGCTCATATTATTTAAGCGAAGCGAATGAGTTTAATATTAAATCTTTATCTGATATTGCCGCCTTTGAAGCGGGTATCATCCAGTCGACAGCTAAATCAGCATCATTATACATGACACCAACCTCGGCCGATTTCTCATAGAAGTTATCACATTTGTAGAAAAATTCTGCAGTTTCACTTAAAACAGAAAATCCATGCAAAAAACCTCTTGGAACATACAATTGCAATCTATTTTCTGCACTTAACTTTACAGAAATGTGTTTACCATACGTTGGAGAACCAGGACGGATATCAACCGCAACATCCAATACTTCACCTTTTAATACACGCACCAATTTAGCCTGGGCAAATTCTCCAGATTGAGCATGTAAACCTCTAATTACGCCATAAGTTGAAAAGGATTGATTATCCTGAACAAAATTACCATTCGAACCAGTTTTCTCTTCGAAAGTTTTTTTATTAAAGCTTTCGAAAAAATATCCTCTCGGATCTTCAAAAACTCTTGGTTTAATAATAACGCAATCTTTTAAGCCTGTTTCCTGAATTTCCATTATTTATTGTTGTATTGTTGATTGTAATAGGACTGATAATTGCCTGAAGTAACATTATTCAACCAGTCTTCGTTTTGAAGATACCAATCTACTGTTTTAGCCAAACCTTCTTCAAATTGTAAACTAGGTACCCAATCCAATTGATTTTGCAACTTGCTCGAATCAATTGCATAACGCAAATCATGTCCGGCTCTATCTGTTACATAAGTAATTAGTTTCGCCGATGCTCCATTCTCGCGACCTAACTTCTGATCCATGATGTTACAAAGAAGATTAATCAAATCGATATTTTTCCACTCATTATGTCCACCAATATTATAGGTATCGCCGGTTTTAGAATTGTGAAAGATTACATCAATCGCACGGGCATGATCTTCAACCCATAACCAATCGCGAACATTTTCACCTTTTCCATAAACCGGAACAGGTTTATTATTTTTTATGTTGTTAATAGCAAGCGGAATCAATTTTTCCGGGAAGTGATGCGAACCATAGTTGTTTGAGCAATTTGAAATTACACAATCCATTCCGTACGTATCATGATAAGCCCGAACAAAGTGATCAGAGCTGGCCTTTGAAGCAGAATACGGACTATGTGGATCATAAGCTGTAGTTTCTGTAAACATACCTTCTTCACCTAAAGCTCCATAAACTTCATCTGTACTTACATGGTAGAAACGTTTTTTATCATAATCACCCTTCCAAAATTCACGGGCAGCATTTAATAAATTTACCGTACCAATTACGTTTGTAATTACAAATGCTGTTGGATCGGAAATAGACCTATCAACATGGCTTTCGGCAGCAAGATGAATTACTGCATCAAAGTTTTCTGCTTTGAACAATTCAAACATTGCGGTAGCATCTGTAATATCCTCCTTAACAAATCTGTAATTTGGTTTATTTTCGATATCCGTTAAATTTGCAAGGTTGCCTGCATAAGTTAACTTATCAAGATTTACAATTTCGTATTGAGGATAGTTTGTTACAAAACGGCGCACTACATGAGAGCCAATGAAGCCGGCACCACCGGTGATTAGAATTTTTTTCACTTTATTAGATTTATAATCAAAGATAAATGATTTTCAATCCGCTAAAATAAGATTGTTATTACATATAAACAATTTAAGTATATGCTTATTAATCTTTTAAATTTTGAAGCGGATTAGATAACCTATTTCCTATGGATAGATGAAGCGTAGATCAAGCGCAGATGAAGCGCAGATGCGTCGCTGTTAAGGGCTTGTTGAATATTTTAGATTAGAGCTACATTGCAGCTACAGATTCTTCCAGTTCTTTATACCAGGCCTCACCATATTTTCGAATAAGCGGACCTTTTAAAAAGCTGTAAACAGGTACTTTTAATTCCCGCCCAAATGTGCATGCATCATGGCAGATGTGCCACCTATCATAATTTAGTACTTCAAATTCTGGATATTTGGTAATTCTAATTGGATATAAGTGACATGAAATTGGCTTTTGCCAATCGACGATGCCTTGCTCATAAGCCTTTTCTATAGCACACTTCGTAATACCTCCTTCAAAAAGTACATAGGCACATTCTTTATTTCTATCTACGCAAGGTGTGGTCAAATCGCCATCTTCATCAACAACATAAACACCTTGCTCTTCAATTGCCTTAATGCCTTTTTCATTCAGAAGGTGCTTGATTTTTGGGTAAATCTCTTCCAGAATTGCCTTTTCATCGTTATCTAAAGGTGCACCCGAATCGCCTTCAACACAACAGATTCCTTTGCACTTACTTAAATTACATACAAAGTTTTCTTTTAAAACATCTTCGTGCACCAGCACCTGTTCCACTTCTATCATCATTAGTCTTTTGCTAAAGCGTATTTTAAACCTGCAGCCGATGTGAGTTCCATCGTTACCGCACCAACCAATATTTCTACTTGCGCTTTTACCGGAACACGATTTCCATCATCTGTAACCCAAAGATATAAGCGACTATCCTTCTTAAAAATCCTCCCGGGCTTAATAGATGGGCTAAATTTTAAGCAACGAATACTACCTAATTTATTTTTTACAGTTTCCTTACCTACATATTCAATTTCTAAAGCAGATATTTCATCACCCAAAAAATAATTTAATTTGAATTTATCACCAACTTTAAGCTTCGAAATATCTAAACTTCTGGCAAAGTAATAGGCCGAAACTAAGTCGAATGTTTGTGTTGTTGGAGTAGAAAAAGTTCCTCTATTTGAAACCACCTTCTTCCCATCCTGGTTGAAACGGGCTTTATCCTGTCGTTTATAACTTGCTTCGCGAATGTTTTCCTGGTAGAAGTATGGCAATAAATCAGTTTTATCTATATATGAATCGTAATGATCCCTGATTTTGTAAAACACATCAAATGTTCCCGATGTCTGTGCATCAACAGTTAATTTGTACGTTGGCTTATTATCAAATTTTAAATCAGAATTCTGGACTTTAATCATAGCCTCCGCAGCAGTGATAAATCCATACTTTAACCTGTATTTCAATATTTCACCATCTTGAAACACAGCTTCCTTTTTTACGGGCAACTCTTGTGCGGATATAGATAGTGCAAGAAATGTATAAGAGATGATTAATAATAACCTTTTCATTTGCTTAAATGTGTTTCAGTTGTGTTATTTAGCCACATGATAAGGTTGTTTGCAGCTTACCAACAAGATATGCAAAAAGCAAACCAAAATTTAATCTTTTCTTTTATAAACTGGAACGGTAGAACAGGGCTCGCCAAACATAATGCTTTTAACAACGGGTGTAAGCAAATTGGTAATTTCAACATAAGCCGCAACCGGAATGTCAATATCTCCACATCCCTTTACAACAACACGTTCATTAAGGAACGATTCGGTGTTAATTTTTGATAATGCTTTTGAAAACATGACCGCTTCTAAAGTATCTAAGCCGCCAAAAACAACCTCATTAGCAAAAGGCTTTAATTTATTGGCTAAAAGCATATAAGCCCATGTTGGTACAATCGCATCTGCCGAGCAAATGATAGCTACATTTTTACCTTCGTACTGGCTCCAGTCGTGACTTTTAATAAATTCACGGAAATCCTTTTCCCTGAGCATTAAACCATGGAACAGATTATCCTTAATATCGTATAAAACCCTTTCACCCGGATGATAATAATCTTCCAGATTTAAAGTGATTAAACCACTATTGGCAACCTTGTTAACGAAGTTTTCCTGAATTTCCATGGCATTTAGATAAAAAAACCGTTCTAATGTAACATCAGAACGGCTGTAAATTTACGAAATTTCTAATTAATAGAATTTCACGCGATTGTCTTTTATCTTCGCATTATCTTGTAAAGCCTGGAAAGCAGCACCTAAAGAACGCTGACCTAAACTCAACAACATGGTTTCTTTTTGTTTAAACATATTTGCAATCGGAGCAGGACTAGAAAATCCCTCTACCGAAAATACGTAAACACCTCGCTCGCCTTCTACAGGTGTAGAAACTTCGCCTGGTTGAGAACCAAATACAGAACCAACCAATTTATTTTCTTGTGCAACACCAGGTATAATTGGGTTAGCAAACACAATGTTTTGAACTGGAAGAGCCGGTTTACCAACTTTAGCAGCGATTTGGGCTAAGCCGGCTTTACCAGCAGCATCAAATTTTGCTTTAAGCAATTTTGCTTTAGCAGCATTCAGTACCATCGGCTGAATTTCCTTTTTAACAGCATCTAAAGGCAAAGCACCTTTTGGTCTGATGTCGGTAACACGTGCTACAACATAACCATCACCCATCGTGTAAATTTCTGGAAGAACATCACCCTTATCAGCTGCATATGCATCCTGAATTAATTTACGTGGATTATCTAAGCCTGGTGCAAAACCTTGGGTAGCGGTAATTTTATCTGCAACAGCAGTTTTAAGATTTTTAGTTTGAGCAAATTTGGCAAAATCATTTCCTTTAACATCGTTTAAGAAGTTGCTTGCCGCTTTGTAAGCCGAAGCTTGAGTTTTGCTACTTGCTGCTAATGATTTCTCTACATAAGCCAGTTTTGCCACTTTTGATGAACCGATTTGCTTTTCGATTTTCATAATGTGAATACCGAATTGAGATTTAACTGTTTTCAAATCTCCAACACTTCCATCAAATGCTGCATTTTCAAATTCTGGTACCATAGCACCACGAGCGAAAGCAGGCATAGAACCACCTTGATCTTTTGAACCATCAACACTGTAGGTTTTCGCCAATTCAGCGAAACTACCGCCTTTATTAATTAAACCTTTTAACGAATCTGCTAATTTTACGGCTTTATCTTCGCCACCAACTTTGGCTGGGTCAATTAAAATATGACTTACTTTTACTGAATCTGGAGATACACGGGTAGAAACTACTTTTATCACTTTATAAGAATTTCCAGATAATGCAGGTCCGTAATAACTTCCTGCCGGTAAAGAAAACACCGCTGAATCTACTGCAGGGTCTAACTTACCTTTAGTGATATAGGTGAAAGGTACCTTCACATCAGAATTAATGGCTGCAAAAAGCGAATCATTTTTAGCTACTCTAAAATCAGCAGCTAATTTATCAACCTGTGCTTTAACCGCAGCTGAATCTGCCTTGGTTGGCTTAATGCTAAAGGTTACATATTCAAATGAACGTGTTTCTTGAGGGTTATTGAAACGAGATTTATTAGCATCGTAGTATTCCGAATAATCTGCATCAGTTAATTTAACTGAAGCATCCGGAATTGAAGTATAATCCAAACTTACATACTTAAAGTTAGCCAACTTGTTGCGGTTTGTATATTCATCAGTCGCTTCTAAAGAAGTAACATAAACCGAATTACGGATTAAGTTTGAATATTTTTGTTGCAAAGTTTGGTTTTTAACTTCAGTTTGCAACAATGCAGATTGGTTTTGAGCTTGTGGATCTTTCGATTTTAAGAAGCTGTTTAACTGCATACGGTCTAGCTGACCAGTTTGAGGATTGGTAAAGTATTGTTTAATTAGCGGACTAGGATTCTGACCAACTAATAAATCTACCAGTTCATCTTCTGAAACTGTCAAACCTAATCTGTCATATTCTTTATTTAACAAAACGCTGGCTAACTCTGCATTCCACGCTTGATCTACAGCCATCGATTGCATTTGAGCATTTGCACTGCCGCCGTATTGTTGTTTAAACTGATTTAAATTTTGCTCTACTTTTGGTCCGAATTCATCAATACTGATGTCGTTACCATCAACCGAACCAACTGTCTTTTGGTTTTCGGCCCAAAAAGGCTTACCCACGTTAATTGCATCACCTACTAAAAATGCAACAATTGCAAAACCAATAGCAAAGACTAGTATATAGCCTGCACGGTTACGCAAAAATGTCATTAATCCCATATTGTACTTATATTATTTAGTTTTTTTTAAGAGGGCGCAAGATACAAATTTGCCTCAAAAAAGAAAACACAAAATTTTATTTATCAACTGTTTAATTTTTAAGCAAATAGATAAGAAAAATTTTGGTTTTTTATGGCGCAATTTCGTCCTTTAATACGGCTTGCCCACTTGCAGTATTAATTTTGTAAGTACTGAAATCTTGTGGTGCTTCAAAATCTACACCTTCTATGATATTACCATCCGTTGTTTGTACAGTAACTTTTTGTGTAGAATAGAAAAGTTTTTTTGCTTCATCCCAAATTAATTCTTCGGATGAAAAGGTATCGCCTTTAGCGTTTTTTACGATTACGTTTTTTCTGAAAAAGGTTTTCTGTTCCTGGTCTCTTCTGATGGCATAATCGCAAATCAATGTTCCATCAATTACACCGGGCTGGTTAACATTAAAGAAATCAATCTTAACCCCTTTAATCATTTCCTGATAAGTACTGCCATTATCAGCGGTAACTTTATCCATAATCGGTGCATTTCCTTTGGCTTTAACTCTTGCCGAATCGCTGTAAATAATTTCTACGCCAAGCGTTCTATCTCGGTTTAAAGCTATTTTCTGATGGATTGCATTTGCTTTTTTTAAGTCGTCATCCCCACAGGAAACCATAAATAATGATAACCCCAAAATCAGACAGTAAAAAAATGCCTTGCGCATAATTAATCTACTCTATACCTACGGAACCACGTATCGTTCAATGTAAAGCCTAAGTGGAAGTTGATGAATTTCTCTTTAACCAGATTGTTGGTTGTTGTACCACGCTGACCCACTTCTGTAGTAAAGTTTATTTTGTAAAACGACAAGCCATTAGCGGATGGAAGAGGGAAACCAAATCCTAAGGATGCACCCATTTGTTTAATATCCTGATTGCCAATTCTGATGTAGGTCTTATCATAATTAACACCTAAACGATAATCTACACGTTTAAAATAACTGTTATATGAGGTAATATCGGGAGTAAACTGACCACCCAAAGATGCACCATAGCTATTTTGCAAGCCTTGGTTGATGTTGTTAATACTAACATTAGACCATTTGCTCATCCTAACATCGGCACCAATTAACCATTTATCGGTTTGCTGTATCGCAATACCAAAGTTGTGAGATAGCGGCAATGTTAAATTAGATTTAGCACTTACTACCGAGCTTAAAGTATCCAAAGCTGTGTTTTCATTACCGTTCGCATCTCTGTTGTAAACCGTTGCAAAGTACGATTGACTTGAATTAATTTTACCAGAACTACTACCTGAATAACCTAAAGTAACAATGGTTTTTGGTGCAATGTTAAAGTTATACTGAATGCCGTAAGAGTAATTTAAGCCGCCAACACTATTTTTATTTTGCAATTTAGAGTTCAATGCACCTGCATCTGCATATTCTGTAGCACGAGTGGTAAGTAAGTTACCAAATATGTATTCAACATTTGCACCAATGCTTAAATGGTCGCCAAAACGATATCCATAACCCATGTAAGCTTTTGATAAACCACCTTCACCTTCATAAAGCTGATCGACCGACATGGTGTCTATTTTAGTTGTATTTTTATAACTGTAACCCAAATCAGAATATGGCAAAATACCAAAACTCAATGCAGAGCGGCGACTAACTGGTACTGCAAACGCAATATGGCTAAAGGTAGAATTGAAACTTGTTTCGCTTAAATCGTTTCTGGTAAGATTATTTAAACCGGCACTCATGCCAATATCAATAGTAGTTAAGGTTACACCAGAATAAGATGCAGGGTTTTGCATATTGATATAATTAAACCCATTAACTTTATTTACAGCTGTAGAGATACCACCCATTGCCCTTAACTGAGGAAGCAATGAACCTTTGATGTTGCCAAGCCCATATCTAGAATATGGAGATGATGTGGTAACCTGTGCCTGAGCACCTAAACCACACACTAAAACGAATATGGCGGCAATATAATTTATTCTTTTGTACATTCTAATCTGCAATAGCTTCATTTAATCCCTTTAATACCAAGTAAGGATCTTTTATTATTTGAGGCGCAAAGATGCTGTTTTGTAATTGCTTAAACAAAAAATTGGCATCACCACCTGTTATAATAACCTTTAAGGCACTTTCATTTATATTATTTAGGGCGATAAACCCTACAATTTCATTTATTATGCCCTGCAATATTCCATTCTTTATGGCCGAATTGGTATCGATGCCTTCAGGGATTTCATTTTCAGGGTTCCAATCTATCAAAGGCAACCGACCTGTAAATTCATGGACCGCTTTAAACCTCATAACTATTCCCGGACTGATGCTTCCTCCAAAGTATTCGCCTTCTGTGTTGAGCAAATCGTAAGTGATACAAGTACCTGCATCAATAACTAAACTGGCACTTGCAGGAAATATTGCATTCGCTCCCAATATTGCTGCCCATCGGTCTAATCCTAAGGTTGATGGCGTTTTGTACTTATTTTTTACACCGTTTTTTGCAAACATTGCTGTAAAACGGTGGTAAATTGTTTTGTTTTTGAGTAAATCTTCTAATACGCCGATCTCTTCATCAACAGAACTTATTACTGAATTTGCGATATCATATTTTTCAATAAGCGCTAGTAAATCATTGTTAGTAATCTTCTCAAAGCGATTAAAATGAATGAGTTCCTTGCTTTCGAAAACCGCGATTTTTGTAGATGTGTTACCTATATCAATAGTTAAATTATTCATTTACCTTAATAAGAATCGATTAATCCATCTTTAAAAACCATTCTGTTAAGTTCTAAAACTTACCAAGCATGCCACAAAGCTATCAATCTTTAACAAGTTTCTCTACATCATTTTGTTAAAAAAGGTTAAACAAACAGAAAGTACTGAACGGAAATTATGAAGAGCAAGAACAGGGTTTCGTAAAACCAACGCTTTTTCGCAATACTAAAATAATATGCTAACAAAACTGCACCAGGAGGAACGCAAAGTAAAAAATGCCAAGTTCTAAAATCGGGCTTTAAATAAAAACTTGCAGCGGCAACAATAAACATAAAAAATAACATCTGAAAACCCTTTCTGGTACTTATAAAGCTTCGGAAGAAGTTCTCGCGAAGTTGTAACGACGCCAGGATGATGATTAAGGCTACAGGTATTAGAACCAAATAATCGTTATAGTTAATTTTAAATACAGATGGAAATTTGTTCCCCAAAGGTTTCCAAATTTGATAGAATGAACTTAAATTATCTTTCCAATAATAAAATACAGCAAGGAAAAAAAACACAGTTAAAAATCCAATTAAACCTGCAATCCATTCACGCCAATTAAATGATCGAAACAACATTAGAGATAAAAAAATCATTATCAACATGGCCATGAAAGGAAAATAAATCAAGGTTCCGATGGCAATAATCATCCCGATATCAAATACAGTTGTAATGGAATTTAAACTTTTATTTAGCTTCAAAAACTTATCAATCAGCCAAATCAACAAAAAATTACAAAGCAAAGCAGGGCTTAAAACCATAAACGGCATAAACAAACTTGCCCCGGTTATAAACATTAATGCTGGCAAAAAACTTGGTTTGGATAATAGGTTGTGGTTATTGATAATCCGATTGAAAATAAGTGCTTGTGTAAATACTAGAATGCTGGCAAAAAAAACATTTGTTGAAGGAGAAAAGGCCTTATCTAAATCGATATTTATCATTAACCTGGCAAAAGGTTCTAGAAAATCGAAATTCAACTGTGCGGGCATCTCGTAAAAAATAACGATACGCATAAAAAACGTGTACGCCAGTAATAAAAGAAGGTTAATTGGATTTAATTTTCTGAACTGATTAATCATGCCATGTTAAAGATTAGGCAAAGTAAACAAATTATTTTAACTAAAAATACAGGAAGCTGTTAGGATAAATTGGGATTGACGGTATAAATTGAGTTTAGGTTTGCTGGCACAAATACCGATGTACATGATATAGAATATGCATATTCAGCGAAATCTGCAGGAAATCACAATAATTAAGTCTCCGTATTTTTTTAGAAGTTGTAAGCTTGTTTTATATTTAGGTCTGTGAGGACACAGACCGAGAAACAGAAGGGCAAAAAATAAAATCAATTAAACTCTTGCATATTTTTTTACCATATCATCAATAATTTTAGCCGTTTCATCTGGAAAATTAAATTGATGCTCTTGAGGTTTTGCTACCCAATCTTTAATAATCGGCAACCAGTTTTTGGTGCTTCCCCAAATTACCGGCAGCCCAAATTGCTTTAATGCAAAGGCGTTACATTGTTGCTCAAATTGAAACCGCATTGGCGCTACCAAAAGCTTCTTGCCTAAGTATAGTGCTTCCGCAGGTCCTTCAAAACCACCGCCTGTAAATAAACCCTCGCAGCTTGCAAGGCTTTTGTTAAATTTTTCGTTGTTAACAGGCTCAACAAAAACATTTTTTTCTTGGTAGCTATCTTTATTATGTTTAGAAAAGACCTGCCAGTTTACATTTGGTATTTGAGTAAGCAATTTCACCAATCTTATATCATCAACTGCGGGCAAATAAACAGTATAATGTCCGAGATTTTTACTTTCTAAAGCACGAATTTCTGAACGGATAACAGGTGTATAAATAAAATCGTCGTACCTATCGAAATGAAAACCTATGTGATATTTGGTAGGTGCATAGTGACTAAGGATCACCTTACCCCAATCAATAGTACGTGGACGAGGAACTTTTTTGGATTTAAATGCAGCCTGATGGCTTAATGAAACACACTCTACGCCTTGTAGCTTACAAGCCCATGCACTTACTGGCTCAAAATCGTTTACAATAAGATTGTAATCTTTGAGCTTAAGCTGCATCATATCTTTCCTAAAGCGGAAAAGATTCATGCTTAGCCAGGTTTTAAAATGATCTACCCCACCTTTTTTGCCAAAAATGAAGCTAAAACCATGCAATTGGTATTTTACCGGCTGACTTAATTTTACATCAGCTTGCGTACCACTAACTAAAATATCGAGTTCGCCGTATTGCTGAAGCAAAGGAATTATTTCTCTTGCCCTGCTAATATGACCATTTCCTGTGCCTTGGATTGCGTAAAGTATTTTCATTGCTAAATGCCGAATATCTTAAATTATCGGGCAATTTCATACTTTATATTTTGCAAAAGCAAATTTATATCCAACTTACTTTTCAAATCTTCTGCATCAGAAAGTATTCCTTCATCAATTTCATCCTTCACAAAATCGCGATGTTCGTATTTAAAAATACTCCAGTTCTGCTCATTATATTCTAAAGCCGTTAAACTTTCTACCCAATCACCACTATTTAAATAAGTTACTTTTCCAGTATCAGTAGCAATTTCTCTTTTCTCTGCCTGGTGGATGTGCCCGCAAATCACATATTCATAACCCTTTTCTATTGCAAGCTCAGCTGCAACCTGTTCAAAGCTGTTTATAAACTTAACCGCATCTTTAAATCTTGCTTTTATTTTTTTTGAGAAACTCATTTTCTCCCTACCAAAAGCATTAAGCACCCAATTAACAAAACTATTTATCAAGATTAAAGTATCGTAACCTACAGCACCCATTTTTGCCAACCATTTAGAATGTTGCATGGTAACATCAAAAACATCACCATGAAAAAACCAAGCCTTCTTCCCGTCGATTTCCATGATGAGTTTATTTCCTAAATGAAATGAACCCATTTCCATACCATCAAACTTTCTTAACATTTCATCATGATTACCCGTTAAGTAATGTACCTCCACACCTTCTGAAACAAACTTCATCAACTTACGGATAACTTTCATGTGCGATTCTGGCCAATAGCTTTTACTAAATTGCCAGATATCAATAATATCACCATTTAAAATAAGTGTTTTAGGCTTAATGGTTTTTAAATATTTTAAAAGTTCTTTGGCATGGCAACCATATGTGCCCAAATGTACATCGGATATCACGACTACTTCGACATTTCTTTTATCCATAAACGAGAATTTTAGGGGGAGGAAATTTTAATACCGCTTTAAAAAAGCAGTTTGAGTATAACAAGGCTATTTTACCATTCCTCTTCCTCATCGAGTTTTACCTCAAAAGGGCTAAAGAAATAAAGTACAACGACTAAAAGACAAATCGCAAAGAATGATTCTAACATTACATCTGATTTTATATACAAATGTAAGTTACTGAATATCAAACAAATGTTATCATATTGTTAAATTTAATCATATGATTAATAAGTATTTTCAAATGACACGACATAAAAATACCCACAAGCTGTGCTGCTTGCAGGTATTAAAGGTTTAGCCATAAAATTATGGTGATGGTTAATCCATAAACCAGTTTGATATTTATGCTTTAACAGCTTTCTTTTTTTTGTTTTCAGTATAGAAACCAAATCCTAAACCTAGTACTAATAAAATAGAACCTGCTAATGATATTTTTTCTCCTGTATAATAAGAAGTTGGATGAAATATAAATTCTAATTTATGGTTACCAGCTTCTAACTGAGCAGCACGTAAAACATAATCTGCTCTAAAATAAGGCTTTTCAACACCATCGATATACATTTTCCAGCCTTTGTTATAGTAAATTTCTGAGAAGACAGCGATTACATCTTTGGCTGTAGAGTATTCGTAAGTTAAGTGATCGGGATTGTAGTTTGTTAATTTAATAAACCCTTCTTCTCCGGTACCTAAAATTTTGCTGTTCATTAATCCTTTATAACTTTCATCAACAATAGCTTCCTTTTTTGCATCGAAACTGCTAATGGCTTTCATCTCCTCATCAGAATTTTTTACATACTGAACACTACCAACAAACCAAGCATTGCCTGCGGCAGTTGGGTTACGCTGCATTTTATACGAGCCTGTTTTTTGATCTTGACTGATGATGTATTTGGTATTTAACATATCCAATACATCTTGATTGATGCTTTTTGTGAATTGATTTTGAATCAACTCATCATAACGCTTTAATTTGGCTGCATGGTAACCGCCAATTGTTTTATGGAACGAAGAAGTACTTGCATCTTGAAATGTATTTATCGCCATGTCAAAAACCCTGAAATTTGGATCTTTATCAGCTGCTATAAACGTATCTACATCACGTGGCTGGAAATAATTTTCTAAAGTAGATTTAGTTTCGAAGTTTTTATTGTTCAAGTATCTTCTATCAACCTGCCACATATCTACCAAAATTGCAAGACTTAATAACCCGAATGCAAATTGCATATTCATTTTCTTAGTAATGAATGCCCATACAATTCCAAAGCCTATAAGCACGAAAAGGAAAGAACGAAAAGCATCTGCACGAGCGATAGAAATTCTATCTTCTACTAAACCATTCGCAATTTTTTGAGCGATTGATGCATTATTCTGTAAATATTGAGTTAATGCTTGTACAATTTCTGCATGAGTAGAAGTTTTAAAACTAAAAAACAACGTAGGTATTAAAGCTACTATTAATGCGAAACCACCAACTATGCCGGCAGACCAAGTTAATTTTTTAACCAATTCTTTCTGATCAATAGTTCCTTCTTGTGCTTCTTTTACGGCTAACAATGCCAATACAGGAACAAGCAATCCAATTACAGCAAGGATAGATTCTACTGCTCTAAATTTATTGTACAATGGAAAGTAATCAAAAAATAAATCGCTAACCAAGGGGAAGTTTTTACCTAATGATAATAAGATAAATAATATTGTTGTGGCTAAAATCCACCATTTCAATCGGCTGCGAACAATGAATAAACCAAAAACAAATAGAAAGCAAATTACAGCACCGAAATAATATCCTCCAGAAGTACTAGGTTTTTCTCCCCAATATTCCTGCATATTTAATTGCTGTGCTAAAGATTGAATGGCTTGTATAGTTTGTCCTTGGTCTCCACCAGTAATTTCAGCAACAGCCTTGTACATATTGCTTTCTGGCTTAACCAATTCATCAATACTTGTTTTGCCGCCATATAAACTTGGAATTAAAAAACTAAATGTTTCGCCAACGCCCTGGCTCCATCCATAAGCATATTCTTTAGACATGCCTGCACCTTTCTCTGCATTTGCAGATGTTAAATTAGATTTTCCGCGATTGGTCTCTTTAGCATATTCAGAGGTTGTCCACAATAAACTTGCATTTACCATTACAGATAGCAAAACCGCAACGGCCAAAAAGCCAATTGCTTTGCCCAAAACAGGCAGGGTTTTAGCTTTATATGATTGATAAACTTCTATTCCAACAAAAATTAATATTGCTAAGAATAGGTAATAGGTCATCTGGATGTGGTTGGACCTAATCTCTAGCGCTAAAAATAATGCTGTTAAACTTGCGCCGTACCAATACTTACCTCTAAGTGTTAATATTATGCCTGCAATAATGGGCGCAAAAAAGCCAATTGCTAATGCCTTGTTACTATGCCCGGTAGCAATTAACACGAAATTGTATGATGTAAAAGCAAATGCAATGGCACCTGCTGCAGCCAGCCATGGATTAACTTTTAATACTATAAACAAAAAATACGCCCCTAATAAAAGTAGCATAACCGTACCAACAGGGTTTGGTAATGCCTTAGTAATTAATGCTATACCATAGGTTGCGCCGTTGTATGCGTACTGTACCCAGATTTGGTAAGATGGCATTCCGGCAAACATTTGATTAGTCCATAGTGGGCCTGTACCATCCTTCGCCTTGTAATCCATTATTTCCTTTTGCATTGCTTTTGATTGGATAACATCGCTCTGTGCGGGCGCTTTACCCTGCAAAACAGGACTGAAGTAGGCAAAACAAATGACTACGAAAATTGCAATAATGGCTAGATGGGTGCCATTGTTTTTAAACCAGTTATTCATTAAGGTTTGTTTAAGTTTAAACGAACGTCAAAAATAAAAATTTAAAGGGTATATTAAAGGAATAAATTGAATGCCTTAACATTAAAAAATTGTAAACCCGAAAATAGCGATTTAAATATTCCAAAAATGAATGCTAATTATGGATGAATTAACTTTCAATAATTTTTGAAAGTATAAAAATCCACTTACATTTGTGTATGGAATTAGCTGAAGCAAAATTAAAGTTTATTGAGGCTTGGGGGAAACTAGGCTCGGAATGGGGAATTAACAGAACCATGGCGCAAGTTCATGCTTTGCTATTAATTTCGCCTGAAGCCATTACCACCGAAGACATTATGGAGCAGTTAAGCATATCGAGAGGAAATACAAACATGACCGTTCGAGATTTGATTGGCTGGGGTTTGGTAGAAAAACAGCATAAAGCAGGCGAACGGAAAGAGTATTTCTTTGCAGATAAGGATGTTTGGAATATTGCTCGCCAAGTTGCTAAAGAGCGTAAGAAGCGGGAATTGGAACCGGTTTTAAAAATATTAGCAGAATTAACCTCGGTAACCGGCGATGATAAAGATCCTGAATTTAAAACCTTCCAAAAATCTATAGGAGATATTAATAGATTAGCTAAAAATATCGATAAAACGATGGAGGCTATGATGAAGGCAGAAGAAAACTGGTTTCTAAGTTCGATATTAAAAGTTTTTAAAGGTTAAAAAATCCTGCTGCTTTACATGCAAGTGATAAATTTTAACTAAATCAGTTTTGCCAAATAAAAAAAGTCTTGATTTTCATCAAGACTTAGGTTCTTTAACTTCTTCGTAATCAACAAAATCACCAAGTTTATCTGTTTTACCTTGGTCTGGTTTTGGCGGCATATAATCAATAGAAATTGCACCCTCGGGTTTTCTTTTTGGTTGTTGCGGTTGCCCTGTTGCTTGCTGTTGCATTTTGCTAGCAAGATTATTAAACAACATAGGCAAAATCAATCGGATTAACATTCTGATAATCCAAAGCACCAATATTGCTATAAAAATGAACTTAACTAATCCCATTCTAAATTTAATCTTCTACAAATATAGACGTAGCTATAAATATTTTGTTACTTTTTAAACCTTTAATTGCATTATGATTACAATTTGTTAATCTTCAACAATTTCACAAACTCTTCCAACTTTACCATCATCAAGTCTTACTTTTATCCCTCTGGAGTGAAATGAAGATGAAGTTAATAAATCTTTAACAATACCATAAGTAACATTTCCGCTTCGCTGATCTTTTTTTAAGATAATGCCAACCTCCAAACCAGGATAAATATCATTTCTATTTTGTCCGTCCATATTAAATTAAAACTCCAGATTATTTTCCAAACTTTTCGCTAAACATTTTTTCCAAAGCAAACATTTCATCACGAAGTTTCGCCGCTTGCAAGAAATCCATATCTTTTGCAGCTTTTTGCATTTCTTTCTTAGTGTTATCAATTGCTTTTTGCAATTCACTTTTGCCCATATATTGTACGATAGGGTCTGCAGCGATGCTAATTTCTGCATTTTCGATATACGCTCTAGCCTTATTATCGCTTGCTTTCTGAGAGAAATCTAACACAGAAGTTTGTTCTAAGATCGCTTCGCGAGATTTTCCAACGGTCATTGGGATAATACCATGCTCTAAATTATATGCAATTTGAATATCCCTTCTTCTATTAGTTTCAGAGATGGTTTTTTCCATACTATCTGTAATTCCATCGGCATACATAATAACTCTTCCTTTGTCATTTCTTGCCGCACGACCAATGGTTTGAATTAATGATTTCTCTGAACGCAAGAAACCTTCCTTATCGGCATCTAAAATAGCAACCAAGGTTACCTCAGGTAAATCTAAACCTTCCCGTAGTAAGTTTATACCGATTAATACATCGAATTCACCTAAACGCAAACCCCGAAGGATTTCTACTCTTTCTAAAGTTTTAATTTCAGAGTGTATGTAGCGGGTTTTGATGTTTAGCCTATCCATGTATTTGGTTAATTCTTCAGCCATGCGTTTGGTTAAAGTAGTTACCAAAATACGACCGCCTTGTTTTATCGTGATGTCAATCTCATCCAGTAAATCATCAACCTGGTTTATTGCAGGTCTGATTTCAATTACCGGATCCAACAAACCAGTAGGGCGAATTACTTGCTCTACCACTACACCTTCAGATTTTTCTAATTCATACTCTGCAGGTGTTGCACTTACATATATGGTTTGAGGTGCTAATGCCTCAAATTCTGTGAAATTTAATGGACGGTTGTCTAATGCCGCCGGTAAACGGAAACCATATTCTACTAATGATAACTTACGCGATCTATCGCCACCGTACATTGCCCTGATTTGGGGAACAGTAACATGACTTTCATCAATAACCATTAAATAATCATCAGGAAAATAATCTAACAAGCAGAAAGGGCGCATACCGGGACTACGACCATCAAAGAAACGGGAATAATTTTCAATACCTGAACAATAACCCAATTCCTTCATCATTTCGATGTCGAAGTTTGTACGCTCTTCCAATCGTTTCGCTTCTAGCAAATGTCTATCGCCAATAAGTTGGTTTTTACGAATCTCCAATTCTTCCTGGATGCCCCAAATGGATTGATTGAATCTGTCTTTAGGTGTAACGAAAAGATTGGCAGGATATATCGCCATATCTTCCAGTTTTTCAATTGTTTTACCAGAAACCGGATCGATGGCAGAAAGTTCTTCAATATCATCTCCGAAAAAAGAAACCCTGTAAGCATGATCTAAGTATGCAGGATAAATATCAACTGTATCACCTTTAACCCTAAAAGTTCCGCGTTTAAATTCGGTAGTTGTACGGGCATACATAATCTCTACAAGGCTATGCAAAAATGAGTTTCTAGAAATGCGCAAGCCCACACCAAAACGAAATACCATTCTCGAAAAATCTTCGGGGTTTCCCATACCATAAATACAAGAGATGGATGAAACTACAATAACATCTCTCCTACCACTCATTAAGGCAGAAGTTGTTCGCAAACGCAGTTTTTCTATTTCCTCATTAATGCTTAAATCCTTTTCGATGTATGTGTTGCTAGACGCGATAAATGCTTCTGGTTGATAATAATCGTAATAAGAAACAAAATAGTTTACAGAATTTTCAGGAAAGAAGTTTTTAAACTCACCATAAAGCTGAGCGGCTAACGTTTTATTATGACTTAATATTAGTGTAGGTTTTTGCGTTTGCTCTATAACATTAGCAATTGTAAAAGTTTTTCCAGAACCTGTTACACCTAACAATGTTTGATAATTTTCGTTTGCATTTACGCCATCTACCAGTTGTTTTATGGCTCCAGGCTGGTCTCCAGTTGGTTGATATGCTGATGTGATTTTGAATTTCATTGGTATATCAAATATACGGTTTTAGCCGCAAAGACTAAACAGGCAAAAGTCAGGAAAGTTCATTACTATTTAGCTTTAAATTGATCGACAACGGTCAATAAAGGTGGCAAGATGAATCACAGTAAGTTAGCTTTGACAACTTTTAAAAAGTTGTCAAAGCTGTTGTTTATTAATCGCCAAAATCCGCGAAGCCAAAAAGCAAAGCCTCGCTGATTTTCAACGAGGCCCTGCCAATTAAAATAATAATAAAATCTGAGTCTATTTACCCGCAGCTTTTTGCATTGGATTTACACCAACCGATTGGCCACGAACAGAAGATGCCGCTTTAGCTTTGAAAACTTTAAACTTACTTTCTTTTGCTTTACCACCCCAAGTGTTATTTGAGGTATCGATATCAGCTGTTTCTCTTAACGGGTCAATCAAAATAGATTCTACTTCTTTATCCTTTACATAAAATTTTGAGGTTTTTAATTCATTATGTCTCCATACTTGAGCAGGAATTCTGTCGATGTCTTTTGAACCATCTTTGTAGGTAAATTCAACAATAATCGGCATAACCAATCCGCCTTTATTGCTGAAATTTAATTCATAGAAAAACTTATTTTCATATTTCTGCTGGTCGGCTGCTGGCACAACATCCAATGGCACTGAACCAACAGTTTTTACTGCGGTTGCCGTATCAACAGAAACCAATCCTCTATCGTATTTATAATAGAAATCTTGTGCTGCAGGGGTTTTATCGGTATAAAAACTAATCTTTTTATCTTCACGATTTCTAATTTTAGAAATATCCTGAAAAGCATTAACCGCTGGTTTATCAACCTTAATCATTCTAGATCTAGCTTCGGGAATTGTAGTCGGGAAATCTGCTTTTGCAAACTTAACCGTATCTAAAGCAATATCGCAAGGTTCTGTTCCATAAAACCAACCTCTCCAAAACCAATCTAAATCCTCGCCACTTGCATCTTCCATCGTACGAAACAGATCGGCAGGTTGTGGGTGTTTAAAAGCCCATCTTCTAGAGTATTCTTTAAAGGCATAATCAAAAAGTTCTCTACCCATAATGGTTTCACGAAGGATATTTAAACCTGTTGCGGGTTTTGAATAAGCATTCGGACCAAAACGAGCGATGTTTTCAGAATTTGTCATGATTGGTTCCAACTCATCTTTTGGTAACTTCATGTAATCAACAATTGTATAAGCCGGACCTTTTTTACTTGGGAAAGTATTATCCCAAAGTTCTTCAGTTAAATACTCTACAAATGAGTTTAAGCCTTCATCCATCCATGTCCACTGGCGCTCATCACTATTCACAATCATAGGGAAAAAGTTATGCCCAACCTCGTGAATGATTACGCCAAGCATACCATTTTTAGTGCTTTCGCTATAAGTTCCATCAGCATCAGTACGACCGTAATTGAAACAAATCATTGGGTATTCCATTCCATTTGCAGCTTCTATACTTTGCGCAACCGGATAAGGATAAGGAATTGTATAATCAGAATAGGTTTTGATGGTGTGTGCTACTGCACGAGTAGAAAATTTGCTGTATAGATTGTAAGCTTCTTTTCCGTAAAAACTCATACACATTACGGTATTGTTATTTGCCGCAATTTTTTGTGGCATTGCATCCCAAATAAATTTACGAGAGGCTGTCCATGCAAAATCGCGAACGTTATTTGCCTGAAAAATCCAGGTTTTAGTTCCGGTAGCTTTTTTGCTTTCAGCGGTTTTAGCTTCGGCAAGCGTTTGTATTTCTACTGGTGCGCTTGCAGTTTTTGCAGAATTGTATCTACTTAACTGCGTTGGGTTTAGTACCGCACTATAATTAATACATTCTCCTGTCGAACCCACTAAGTGATCAGCAGGAACTGTCATTTGTACTTTGAAATCGCCAAAAGTAAGTGCAAACTCGCCTCTACCTGTAAATTGATGATTTTGCCAACCTTGAAAATCGCTGTAAACACATAAACGAGGATACCATTGTGCCATAGTAAACAGGTAGTTCCCATCAGCAGGGAAAAACTCGTAACCACCACGACCACCAACAGACATTCTATCGGTAATTTTATAATTCCAATCTATGTTAAAAATATATTTCTGCCCGGTTCTTAATGCTACAGGCAAATCAATCCTCATCATAGTTTTATTAACTGTATAGCTTAACTTTTTACCAGTTGCATCAGTTAATTTTAAAACGTTTATACCAAAACCATTATTTGCTGTAGAACTAAGGTTATCAATGCTTTGAGTAGTTCCAACTGCAGGCATTTTTGTTGCATCCTGATAATTTGCACTCTTATCAGTACTGTGCTCATTTTCATCAAGCTGTAACCAAATGTAAGTTAAGGGATCGGGCGAATTGTTGGTGTAGGTTACGGTTTCGCTTCCTGTTAACAAGAGATTTTTTTCATCAAGTGTACACTTAATATTGTAGTCTGCCCGCTGTTGCCAGTATTTTACACCGGGTGCGCCACTTGCAGTACGCTGTTCATTTGGTGTAGGCAAAATGGTTCCTAACTGTTCAAATTTGTTTCCATGGTTGCTTCCAGGGTTGTTTTGAATGTTCTGAGCCATTGCCAAGCTTCCGGCAAAAGCCATTAAACCTGTTAATGTAAATAGTTTATTCATGTTTATATTCTATTAAAATGGGATTCTCTCTAAAGCCATTTTTAAAGCCAGGCTAAATACGGCTGCTGATATAAATAAAACCCAACTTGGGCGTTTTATCTTACTATAATTTAAAATTATAAATGTAGCAGCTAAAATTATAATAACTACAAAAATTTGTCCTGCTTCTAAACCAACATTAAAACCAAAAAGTCCCCAGCCAATATTTTGGTCTTTGGCTAACATCATTCGTATCGAGTTTGCGAAACCCATGCCATGTATTAAACCAAAAATCAATGCCAAATAGTAGTTTATTTTTATTGATTTTAAAGAAAAATCTTTAATAAACAAATTACTAACAGCGGTAAAAACAATGGTGCAAGGGATTAAAAACTCTACCCATTTACTTTCAAAGCGGATAACATCAGTTACACTTAAAAATAAAGTTAACGAATGCCCAATTGTAAAAGCTGTTACTAAAATTAAAACTTGCTTTAAATTGTGATAGCTATAAATGGCTACTAAAGCCAAAATGAACAATTGATGATCTAAAGCATCGGCGCTTATGATGTGTTCCCAACCTAATTTAAAGTAAAAGATAAAATCTTGTAACGGCATTATAATAAATTAGCTTTGTGAGCGAAGCTTTAGTATTTTTGATTGCATAAAATTAAAGTTTTAATTATAAAAAAGGCAAAATCGATATAAATGCATTTCTTAAATACCAAATTTGTTACCTTATTATTAGTTTTTGCGTTTATCAGTGGTACAAAAGCAGTAAAACATCCACTACATGTAAGTACGACTGAAGTAAATGTTAACGCAAAAGATAAAACACTCGAAATTAGCACGAAGGTATTTAGTGATGATTTTGAATCTGTTTTGGCAAAACTATACAAACAGAAAACAGATCTATCTAATCCGGCGCTTAAAACACAAATGGACGCTCTAATTAAGAAATATTTGTTATCTCATTTGCAGATTAAAACCAACGGCAAAGTTTTAGCTTTAAATTATATTGGTTTTGAGCAAGACCATGAAGCCATAAATATTTATCTAGAAGCAGAAAAAATTAGCGCACCAAAATCTATTGATGTAAGCAGTACGATCTTATACGATATGTTTGACGATCAAATGAGTATTGTACATGTAGTTAAGGGCGATGTAAGAAAAAGCACAAAAATTTTATATCCGGATAAAACATTTAAGGCAAGTTTTTAATTGATTATGAATAGTTACCATTTGGCTTAAAATGAAGTTAAAATATGCAGACTAAATTAAATATGATGACATTCGATTTAAGTAAGACAAAATCTATTGCCAATACTTTCATTGCCGAACTCCGTGATGAAAACATTCAAAAAGATTCTATGCGTTTCCGCAAAAACATGGAGCGATTGGGTGAGTTTTTTGCATTTGAAATCAGTAAATCGCTTAAATTCATCACCAAAGAGGTAACAACTCCCTTAGGAATTTCACAATGTGATGTTTTGGAAACACAACCCGTATTGGCTACAATTTTACGAGCCGGTCTACCACTACAGCAAGGCTTGCTAAATATTTTTGATAAGGCTGAGTGTTGCTTTATATCTGCTTACAGAAAAGTTAAAAAGAATGGCGATTTTGTTATTCAAATGGACTACATCTCAACGCCTGATTTAGATGGCAGGGTATTGATAATGGCAGACCCAATGCTAGCAACCGGGCAAAGTATGGTTATGTGTTGTAAAGAATTAATGAACCGATATAAGGTTGCAGAATTGCATATTGTAGCTGCTATTGCCAGCATAGAAGGCATTGCACATGTGAAAGCTAACCTGCCAAAAGCCAAACTGTGGCTTGGTGCAATTGATGAAGAAATGACTAGCAAGGCTTACATAGTGCCAGGTTTAGGTGATGCAGGAGATTTAGCTTATGGTGAAAAAATTTAAAAAGGATTATTTTAACAGAATTTTATAATGACCAAGATTTACTCATCATAAAATAATATCCAACCTAAACATTTCAACGTTTTAACCGTTCAATGTTTTAACTATTTAAAAATTTTGGAAAACAAAAAACACATTTTTTTCGACCTAGACCATACCATTTGGGATTTTGACCGTAATGCAGAAGAAACTTTAAATGAGTTGTACCGAGTTTACAATCTTCAGGAATTAGGATTAAAATCATGCGAAGAATTTATAAGCACATATACCGAAAATAACCACCAGCTTTGGGCAGATTATCACTTAGGAAAAATCACTAAAGATTTTTTAAGAGCTGAAAGATTCAATAAAACATTTCTCCAGCTAGGCATTCAGCCGGATGCCGTTCCGCACCAGTTTGAAGATGATTATGTTAGCATCTCACCTACTAAAACAAACTTGTTTGATGGAGCAGAAAACGTATTAAGTTACTTAAAAGAAAAATACACGCTTCACATTATATCGAACGGATTCAAAGAAACTACCTTAACCAAAATGGATCTTTCTGGATTAAATCCATATTTCAAAAATGTTATCATATCAGAAGATGTTGGTGCGAACAAACCTAATCCGGTTATCTTCGAACATGCATTAAATAAAGCCAAAGCAGCTAAAGAAGAAAGTATTATGATTGGTGATAGCTTAGAAGCCGATATATATGGTGCATTAAATTTTGGTATGGAAGCGATCTTTTTTAATCCCACCAAAAAAGAAAAACCTTTAGATGTTAAAAAAGAAATTATCCATTTAGAAGAGTTACTAACTTTATTCTAAGCTTATCTGCTATCTTTATTTATGAATTCGAGCAAAGTTAAAACTTCACTTCATCATATCATTGATGCCTATAAGGCAAAACTATCTTTATATCCTGATGATATTTTTCAAACAATGCCACCAATTAATGGCTGGAGTTACAGTGAAGTTTATGCTCATATCTTCGACTCTAGTTTACTTTCGCTATTAGCTTTAGAGAATGCTGCAAAAGGAAACGGAGAAAAACAGTCAACACATTTTGCAGTAAAACTGATTTTGTTTTTTGGATCTTTCCCGCCTGCAAAAAAATACAAAGTACCAAAAAGGCTTGCTGAGAGGGTGAAAAAGATAAGTAAAGCAGAAGCATTAGATTTTATTTTAGAATTTGAAAAGGCGCTAGATTTAACCTATCCTTTAATTGCTACGGCTAATTTGCATTCAAAAACAAAGCACCCAAGGTTAGGTTATTTAAATGCAAAACAATGGTTTAGATTTATCGAAATTCACTTAAAACATCATTTAAAGCAATTGATTCGCATAGAAAAGAGTTTTCAGCAAAGCGTTTAAATTTTACATCTTTGCTTTAATGAAATTACCCGCAATAAAAGGTTTTGATGAGGAAGCATTTAACAAGTATTTAAAAAATACGGGTTGGTTGATGTTTGGTAAAGGCCTTAGCTTAATTGTAAGTCTTTTAATAGCAAGGTACTTAGGACCGATTCTTTTTGGCGATTTAAATTTCGGATTATCACTGGTGGCAATTCTGGCCGCGGTGGGTGCTTTAGGGCTAGATACCTTTATCATCAGGGAAATTATTCAGGAGCCAAATCATAGAGATGAAATTTTAGGCACATCCTTATGGTTGCGAATTGCAACAAATGCAATTTTAATTCCGGTAGCAATAGGGATATATTTAATAAGCCATAATTTAAGCCCCAATCCTGGCGAACCTTTAACCCTATTGGTAGGATTGCTCGCCTTTGCATCCTTTTTCAAATCTTTTAATGTAATCGATGCATATTTTCAATCGCAGGTACAATCTAAATATGTAGTTCAGGTACAAAATATCAGCCTGATTGTAATATCATTAATCAAAGTTGCAATTATTACGCTTAAGCTGCCATTAATTTATATTGTATTTGCCTATGTTTTGGAAGGATTAATTTTAGCAGTTGGGCTAATAATCGTTTATCAAAAAAGAGGACTAAATATCTTTGACTGGCACTTTAACAAGCAAAGAGCTAAATCATTATTAATAAAATCATCTCCACTTATACTTTCTGCTGTAATGGTTTCCATTTACATGAAAATAGATGTAGTGATGCTTAAAAGCGTTGGCAGTAAAGCTGTTGGTATATATAGTTCTGCACAAAATTTAAGCGAGGCTTGGTATTTTATTCCGGTTGCAATTGTTACGTCAGTTTTCCCTGCGCTTTTGCACGCTCGAAAAACTGATTTAGAAAGGTATCAAAAGCGGCTTGGAAATTTGTATGATTTATTGGTTTATATAAGTTTACCTGTTGCGCTATTTATCAGTTTTTTTGGCTCTGCTATTATTCAATTTATCTATCAAGGAAAATATGAAGGCGCCGGACCAATGTTATCAATCCACATTTGGTCGGGTATTTTTGTGTTTTTAGGAAGCGCAAGTTCTCAATATTTAGTAGCCGAAGGGTTTACAAAAATTTCATTTTACAGAACTGCTGCTGGGGCCATAATTAATGTATTGTTGAATATATGGCTAATACCATTATACGGTGGCTTAGGGGCATCAATCGCCACACTAATCGCTTGCTTCATATCCACTTTTTATCTTTTATTAATCCCGAAAACCCGCCATCAAGGTATAATGATGTTAAAATCGTTATTTTTGGTGACGGCATTTCAAAAAATATTTAAACGTTGAGTACTCTAAAAGCATTAACAACACTAATTGCTAAGCCAAACAGGCTAAAGGCATTATTATCTTACGGACATAAAGGCTATTTAAACAGCATCGGCTGGTTTACTGCTTTCGATAAAAAACAGGCTGTAGATGGGAAAGGCAATGCGCTTCCCTGGGTAACCTATTCTTTTATCGACTTTATAAACTTTCGAATTAAAAAAAGCCATCATATTTTTGAATACGGCTCAGGAAATTCTACTCTTTTTTATGCAGAAAGAGCAGCTACAGTTACTGCAGTAGAGCATGATAAAGGTTGGTATGATAAAGTTAAAAATAGCAGTCCGGCAAATGCAGAAATGATTTTTTGCCATTTAGAACGAGATGGCGAGTATGCTAAAAAGGCAACTTTATTAGATAAAAAATTCGATATTATTATTGTTGACGGTCGCGATAGAGTAAACTGTTGCAAATACAGTGTAGATGCTTTATCAGCAAATGGAGTATTGGTTTTGGATGATAGTGAACGCCGCACATACCACCATGCAAGAATTTTTTTACAAGAGAAAGGATTTAAAGAGATCAGTTTCAGCGGAATTTCCCCAGGCTTGTTTTACGAAAAAGCAACATCCGTTTTTTACAAAGCAGATAACTGCTTAGGCATTTAAACTTCATACTGGATTTTATGATAAGCGAAGAAGTAAAAACAGCTTACGATAATTTTTACACCAATAGCGATGTAGCTTGGCGAATGCTTGGTGCAAAATATAAGGCTCAAAACATTATTGATGTATGCAAAAACATAAAACCAAAAAAGGTTCTGGAGGTAGGCGCAGGCGATGGAAGTATCCTTCATTTTCTGAATGAATGGCGCTTTGCACCCGAACTGAATGCTTTAGAAATAGCCCAAAGTGGTGTTGATATTATAAGAGACCGAAAATTATCACTGCTAAAAGAAGCACAAACATTTGATGGATATAAAATTCCTTATGAAGATGATGCCTTCGATTTAGTCATTCTTGCACATGTTTTGGAACACGTTGAACATGAAAGAATTTTACTGCGTGAGTTAAAAAGGGTTGCAAAATACATAGTTGTAGAAGTGCCTAAGGATTATCGTTTTGGTGTAGATTCGAGAATGAAACACTTTTTAGATTATGGGCACATTAACATGTACACACCAACTTCGCTTAGATTTTTACTACAAAGTGAAGGCTTAGAGATTTTAGAAGATAAAGTTTCTATGACGGCACCAGAAACTGTTAAATTTAATGAGTTTGTTAATAGAAAAGCACCTAAAACTTTTAGCAAAAATTTAAAAATTGAATTAGAATATCGAATAAAAAAAGCTTTAGGCAATTTTTTAGGTAGAAAAAAGCAAGAACAATTTGCTAATGCTTATACGGTTTTAACACAAAAATCGGATTCTAACCTACATATATTTTAAATTCACCATATAAGAAATGTAAGAAAATATAAGCTCATGTTTTATTAAGTCTCTATTCATAAAAACATCCATTTTAAGTTTGGTTTCAGGCTTATATGAATCTTATATTCCTTAAATGGTAAAGATCTAAGTTGCAATACCTCACTCAAATAGAAAAATATATTAAACTAGAAATTAGCAATTTCTTAAATGGTAAAGAACCTAACATGCAAAACCTTGCTCCTATAGCACTATTTGTTTACAATCGTCCGAAACATACCGAACGAACAATTAAGTTTTTGCAGCAGAACAATCTTGCAGCAGAAAGTAGATTGTTTATTTTTTCTGATGGAGCTAAAACCAAGCAGGATGAAGAAAAAGTTGCGGAGGTTAGGGCTATTATCAATAAAACTGATGGCTTTAAATCTGTTAAGGTTATTGAACGCAAAACAAATGCTGGTTTAGCAAACTCGGTTATTGCAGGCGTTACCCAATTAATAAACGACTATGGAAAAGTAATTGTTTTTGAAGATGATTTAGTTACTTCCCCGCATACCTTAACCTATTTTAATGAAGGTTTAACTCGTTACGCAAACGATGAGAAAGTGATGCATATCGGTGCATACATGTATCCATTAAAACACGAAGAACTTCCAGAAACATTTTTTTATAGAGCAGCAACAAGTTGGGGCTGGGCTACCTGGGCAAGAGCCTGGAAAAATTTTGAACCGGATATTGATACCTTGATAAAGCAATTTGACGGGAAGAAAAAATCAGCCTTTGCTATAGATAATACCATGAATTTTTGGAAACAGATGCAGGAATTCAAAAGTGGCAAAAATAATAGCTGGGCAATCCGCTGGTATGCTTCAATTTTTTTAAAAGGTGGTTTAACGCTAAATCCTTCGCAATCCTTGGTTAATAATATTGGCCATGATGGTACTGGCGTTCATTCGGGCATTAACGATATTTATAATGTTATCATCAACCCTAAACCAATAACCGAATTTCCTGCTGTAATTGAAGAAAATCTTGAGGCTTATCAAACCATAAAAAAATTCTTATCTAATCGTAAGGGAAATCTTTGGGAAAGAATTAAGCGGTTTATTAAGGAGAAAATTAATAAACAAACATAATTTATTATCCTTGTATTTACATTCCCAATTATGAAATTCCTAACTATCCTACTTCTTTCATTTGCTACACTAACAAATGCCCAAAAAGCGCCAGAGCCCTATGGAGCGTTACCATCAAAAAGGCAATTAGCATGGCACGATATTGAAGTTTATGGATTGATACATTTTACACCAACAACTTTCGAAAATAAAGAATGGGGGTTTGGTGATGCTGACCCGAAAACCTTCAATCCGACAGATTTTAATGCCGAGCAGATTATTAGCGCAGCAAAAGCCGGTGGCTTAAAAGGAATTATATTGGTTGCAAAACACCATGATGGCTTTGCATTATGGCCTACTAAAACAACTGAATATAATATTTCTAAAAGCCCATTCAGGAATGGACAAGGTGATTTGGTTAAAGAAATTGAGCAAGCTACCAGAAAGAATGGTTTAAGTTTTGGCGTTTATTGTTCTCCATGGGATAGAAATAATGCCAATTATGGTACTTCGAAATATTTAGCCATTTATCAGGCACAGCTTAAAGAGCTTTATAGCAATTACGGTGAGCTTTTTATGAGTTGGCATGATGGTGCAAATGGCGGAGATGGTTATTACGGAGGCGCCAAAGAGAAGCGTTCTATTGATAATACAACCTATTACGATTGGAATAACACATGGGGCATCACCAGAAAAATGCAGCCTATGGCAAATATTTTCAGTGATATTGGGTTAGATATTCGTTGGGTTGGTAGTGAAGATGGAACCGCAGCAGAAACCAGCTGGGCAACTTTTACACCCCTTCCTCCTGAAGGAAAAAATGTGGCTGTTCCGGGGCAGGCAAACTATCCACAAAGCCCAATGGGTATTAGAAATGGGAAATATTGGATGCCTGCGGAATGTGATGTACCGCTAAGAAAAGGCTGGTTTTATCATCCTACAGAAAAACCAAAAACGCCGGAAACCTTGTTTGATTTATACTTGCAAAGCGTTGGCCATGGCGCTGGTTTAGATTTAGGTTTAGCGCCTGATACCCGCGGACAATTGCATGAAGACGATGTAGCATCTTTAAAAGTATTCGGTGATATGGTTAAACATACCTTTGCAAATAATTTAGCTGTGAAAGCAACTGTAAAGGCTAATAATATTCGAGGTAACGCTTTTGGTGTTGCTAAACTTTTAGATAATAATAAGCAGACTTATTGGGCAACAGCAGATAATATCCACACGGCGAAATTAGAGTTAGATTTAAAGACTGCTAAAACTTTCGACATCATCAGCCTGCAGGAATACATTCCTTTAGGACAAAGAATAGAGGAATTTAATATCGAGGTTTTCGAAAATAATGAGTGGAAGAAAATATACGATGGAACAAGTGTTGGCGCTAAGCGATTAATCAAATTGGATAAGCCCGTTACAACTTCAAAAATTAGATTAAACATTACAAAATCGCCGGTTTGTATTACGCTAAGCGAATTCGGGATTTATAAAAAGACACCGTAATTTATTTTCGTGCTTCTAAAATAATATATGGCGACAAGCTTTTGCTTTCGAAAGGAATAACCTTTGTAAAAACTTTTCCGCTAAGCCATACAAGTTTTTTGAATAAGCGAACACCTGTTGATTTTTGAGATTCATTTTCTAACCAAACACTAAACTTACCAAAATAACCAGCCTTTACTTCTTTTAAGCCAGCTTTTTCGCAAATTGACTTCAGTAACTCAGGGTTCATGCTATCAATGTTGTGTTTATCGTAATTTTCTTTGTCGAAGTTTTTTTGAAACCATCCGTTAACAGCTTTGAAATTTGGCAAGGTAATGAACAAAGTTCCACCTGGTTTTACGAAAGCAATGTGGCGGTTAATGATATCAGCAGTATCGGTAAAATGTTCTATTAAACCACAACTTAATACCAAATCGTATTGCTGTGTTGGTGTATAATTAAACAAATCAGTTTCAATAATATGAATGTCGGCATCAGTTAAATCGTTCTTTTCCAATAATTCTTTTACAACCGGAGGATGAACGAAATAATCTAAAAGCGTAACATCCAGCTTAAAATATTTCTTTAAAAAAATAGCATAATAGCCCGGAAAACCACCAAGCTCGATTGCAGTTTTTACATTATCTTTTTTAATAATATCTGCAAGTTGGTTATGAAATAAATAATCAGCAGGAAGTTTAACAGCAAGACCTTTTTTACTTTCCCAATAATTTACCCAAAATGCTCTGTCGGTTAATAAGTTTGCCATTTTTACATTAATTCAAAGTCGCAAAGAAACGGAAAAGAATAAGAAAATCGAAAGTTAAGATTGACGAATTGTTTTATTGCTGAATTGTTTCCGATAAATTTTACAAAACATAACAATCCAGCAATTTATCAAATACATTATTTCAAATCCTTCAATATCTCGGCAACTGCTTTTTCCAATTGCGGGTCTTTATCGGCTAGCCTATCTTCAAAAGTGTTTTTAACGAAAATGTCTGGTTTTACGCCTTCTTTTTCAATGTTTTTCCCATCCATAGTGTAACAACCCCAAGAAGGTAAACGATAAGAAGAACCATCTACCAAGCCTTTAGCAGATGTAAATATTATCCAACGGTAGGTTTCTGTACCAATAATTTTGCCCAGCTTCAGTTGTTTAAACCCCGCAGCTGTCATCTCTGCATCGCTTAAAGATTGTTCATTAACCAATAAAACAATTGGCTTAACCGCCGGACCAAAATTACTTTGAGGTGCCAATTTACCACCGCGGTATTTCCATTTTAAATAAGGTTTTTGAGATAGGAATTTCAAAACGGCATCATGTACATTACCACCTGTATTGTAGCGTAAATCTAAAATTATGGCATCTTTATTTTCTTCTTGCTCAACCATATCTAACATAAAACGTTCAAGCTCACCAGCTCCCATGTTTTTCATATAAGAATAGGCGATTCGATTGTTACCCCATTTATCTACATTTTGACGATTTTTGGCAATCCACTCATCGTATAAATTAGTTTTTAACGCTCCAGAACTTTGAGGATGAATGTTTACGAATATTTCCTTCCCACCGCGAGTAAATGTTAAATTCATTTCCTTATCTAAGGATGGTTTGCTGAAATAAAAATCGCGATCTAATTTATCATCTACTTGTGTTCCATTAACAGCAGTTAAAACATCGCCGGGAAGAATATTTACAGTACCATAAGATGCATTACTTTTAGCAATAATTCGCTCTACCTTATATGGATTTTCGTTGTCAAACATAATTCCGGTTTGGTTGGTAATGTAGTTTAGGCTTTTACGCTCTTCGGCTCCAAAACTGTTAAAACCCATGTGCGATGAATTAAGTTCACCCAACATATCATTTAATAAAAGCCTTAAATCGCTCCTATTATTTACGTAAGGTAAATAAGTCGAATATCGGGCTTTCATTTTTTCCCAATCTACACCATGAAAGTTTTCATCATAGAAGTTTTCATCCAGACCAACCCAGGTTTCGTAAAACATTTGGTTAAACTCTGCATTTAAATTACGAGCGAACTTATATACATGGTCTATTTTATCCAATTTATTGCCATCAAGATTGTATTTACTTATTACACCACCGGCAAGTGCAAAAAATTTATCACCCGCCTGAACAAGGCTATACTCTTCACCATCACCAACTTTTTCTGTCTTATTTGCCTCAAATGGCTCGATAACGGTACGATAAATCCCAAACTTTCCACCTTCATGGTTGGAAGAATAGAATACATATGTTTTATCGCCTTTGGCAAAAACATCCGTTCCAAACTGGGAGCCAAACGCCGGGCTAACTAATTCTATTCTATCTAAAATATTTTGAGTGTTTATGGTGATAACACTAGCTGGTTTCGGTGTTGGCTTAACTTCAGTTTTCTTCTTTGCACTGTCTGTTGTTTTTGTATTTTTTTTATCGATTACAGGTTTTACATCTTTTGGCTCGGGTGCAGTTTCTTTAAATAAATCATCAAACTTATCAGAACGATAAGGCGCATCATAATTATTCAGTGCCATACGGTAAATATGAACGTTATCACTTCCTGATGGGTATGCTGGTTCTGTTCGGGCGCTTGTAAAGTAAATGTATTTTCCATCTGGCGACCATGCTACACCAGTTTCAGTTACTCCAGTATTGGTAAGATTAATGGTTTTATTGGCTTTAATGCTATGTACTAAAATATCCTGCTCAAAATTTCTGTAAGCTGTAAATAGTACATATTCATCATTTGGAGAGAAACTTGGGGTAGAATTTTGAATTGCCCAAAATTCATCGGTTACAATTGTTTTACTTTCTAAAGTTTTCAAATCCAATAGCTTTAGCTCATTTCTTCCGCTCAAATAAACACCCATTGTTTTTGTTTTATTCAGCGTAATATCTCTATTGTTTGCTTTGTCTTTAGTAATTTGTTTAATGGTTCCTTTCCCATCACCTGTTATGGTAAACCAGTTTTGATAACCATTCCATGTTTGAGAAAACAGAATTGTTTTATTATCGGCAAGCCATTTGCACTGCAAGGCTCTTTCGCCACTATTGGTAATTTTGCGTATAAATTTACCATCAGCATCGCTAACAAATAATTCTCCCCGCGAAATAAAGGCAATTTTTTTCCCGTCTGGCGCTACATCAAAAGCAGAAATATTGCCTTTTACATCGTATTCTTGTGCCTTAGTTAAAACCTGGTTTCTCGAGGTAGAAATATTAACCTTCTCTGTTTTCTTGGTAGCAACGTTATAGGTGTAAAGCTGGTAATCCTTTTCAAAAACAACAGTAGAACCATTTGCCGCTATAAATGGCCGTTTTATAGATGTATCAAAATTGGTTAGGCTGGTTTTCTTCCCTCCTAAAAAAGTATATAGATTGTATTCTTCATTGCCTTCATCAGAAACAAAATACACATTGCCTTTCGCATCTACGGTAGTCCAAAAATCTTTTCCAATGTAATTTGTGTATTGTTTATAAGCCTTTGTTTTAGGATTATAAGATTGAATATCAGGATTATATGCCCCTTTATAATGCTTTCTATTCGCAAATCGATAGCTTTCCCAAGTATCGTTAAAAAACAATTCACCATTTGGTGCTTCTGCAATATGATGCGTAGTGTTAAAATAATTTTCAAAAAGCCGTATTGCAGTGCCACCATTTATGCCAACTTTATAACTCGAAAATGAATTAAATCTACCCGAGGTAAAATAAATGGTTTTAGAATCCCAACTCCAATTATCCACTTCATCACTGGCATCATTAAAAGTAAGTTGCTTTATATCTCCTCCTGTTACAGGCATAATATACACATCGTAGTTTCCATATTGATTGGATGAAAACGCCATCCATCTACCATCTGGCGATATTTTTGGATTTATTTCTTCGCCTTGCATTGCGGTAATTCTTGATGCCAAACCTCCATTTACCGGAACTTTCCAGATATCACCATCGTAACTGAATACTATTGTTTGTGCATCGGGCGTTAATGCTGGGTAGGCTGCAAAGTAAGTTTGACCTTGAGCCAAAGAAATGAGTGGCAACGAAAACGCCATTGCCAATAGCGATTTAAATAGGGTTTTGATCATGATTTTGTTTGTTTGGCTTTGGAAAGATGAACTCAATTGTAAGATTGAGTACACTCCCAATAAAAAAAGCGATAAATAATAAGATGAAAATACAAAACAGATTTTATATTCGTAAACAATAAAATGTATTTTTGAATTGATTTGAAGATATTACACTTAAATACTTACGATGGAAACGGTGGCGCAGGAAGAGCATGTTTGCGACTTAGCGATGCACTTAATGCAAGGGGAATTGACTCGAAGGTTCTGGTGTATTATAAACTCGGACAAAACCCAAAAATTGATACCTTAAGCAAATCGCCTTTTCAAAAAGCGTTGGCTGTATATAATATTTTTTCTGAAAGATATTATGCTAAATGGTTAAGCAAATCGGTAAAAACTCCATTTAGTTTACAATGGTTTGGTCGCTCTATAAAGAACCATCCAGAGGTTAAAAATGCAGATATTATTCATTTACATTGGGTTTATCACGGCTTTTTAACCCCAAAATTTTTGGCAGAATTAGATGAACTGGAAAAGCCTATTGTTTGGACTTTTCATGATAGCAATGCCTTTACAGGTGGCTGCCACGTACGTTATGACTGCGAAAACTTTCACCAACAATGTGGTAATTGCCCCATTTTAAAGATTAGTGGCGATAATGATGTTTCGCACAAAACTTGGTTAAGAAAACAAAAAGCCTATACTCAGTTAAACTTCCAAATTGTAGCACCAAGCAATTGGATGGCCAGTTCGATTAAGTTTAGTAGCCTATTAGGTACCAGGAAAGTAAGTGTAATTCCAAATACCATCGAAACCAACATTTTTAAACCTTATGTAAAGAGTGAGGCGAAGAAAATTCTTAAAATTGTTCCAGAAAAATTTGTTTTGATGAGTGGCTTTATGCCCTCCAAAAACGATAAACATAAAGGAACACCTTATTTACTAGAAGCGCTGGAGATTTTATCAAGACGAAAAGGAATAAATAAGGAGCAAATAGAACTGGTAATTTTCGGGAACAAAGAAAATGCAGAAATGCCCGAATTTCCATTTAAAACAACTTTTTTAGGCACAATAGACAAAGATGAACATTTGGCCAAATGCTACTCCGCCGCTGACGCTTTCATAACACCCTCGTTAGAAGATAATTTACCTAATACTGTTATGGAAAGCCTTGCTTGTGCTACGCCAGTTATTGCTTTTACAACAGGTGGCATCCCAGATATGGTTAAGCATTTAGAAAATGGTTATTTAGCAGCTTACAAAAATGCTGATGATTTAGCCAACGGGATAGAATGGCTATACCATCGTCCACATAAGGAGGAAGTGCAAAAAGCTGCCAGATTAGGCATTTTGAATGAATTTTCTGAAAAAGTTATTGCCGCAGAGCATATTCATTTGTATAAAACATTGATTGATTTGCAACCGAAGTAGAATGGAACTATCTAAAAGCCATCTCGAAAATATCAAGGCCTTAAAATCAGCAATTTTACAGAGTCGCTATAGGGCTGCATCTCTTGTTAACAAAGAACTTTTAACCCTTTACTTTGCTATAGGTAAATTTATTTCTCATAAAATCAAAGAAGAAAAGTGGGGAGCAAAAGTTATCGAAAATCTTTCAGCTGATTTACAATTAGAATTACCTGGCTTAAGAGGTTTTTCTTCAACTAATATTAAGCGAATGAGACTCTTTTTTGAATCTTGGGAAGAACAAACTCAAATTAGACCAACATTGTCGGACCAATTACAAACAATTGATTTAGAAGAGATTACATTTAGACCAACAGTGTCGGCCAAATTGGAGAAATCATTTTTTGGATTAAGTTTTTCGCATCATTTAGAAATTATACAGGGAACTCAGAAAATAGAGGAAAAGATATTTTATATTCAAAAAACAGCATCAAAATTTTGGAGTTTAAGCACGCTAAAAAATCATTTAAATAACCAAACTTTTCAAAAAACGGGCAGCTTGCCTAATAACTATTTCAAAACTATAACCAATGATGAAGTAAGGCAAAAAGCATTACAATCGTTAAAGGATGAATACCTACTGGATTTTATCAATATCGAAGATAATGAATATGTAAAACAGCCACATGAACGGGCATCAATTGGAATTATCCTTTGTAAGGAAAAGAAAAATAAGATAGTCGAATTTTCTTTCAAAGATTTTAACAAGGCGATGGGTGTTTCTACATATAAAACAAGTACAGTTTTGCCAACAGCATACAAGGGCGTTTTACCTGATGCCGAAACGCTTAAAAAACTAATGGATTAGCATGCCTAAATTAACCATCATCACCATTGTGTACAATAACGTTCGAGACATTGAACGAACAATTAAATCCATTGTAAATCAAACTTTTAAAGATATTGAGTATTTGGTTATCGATGGTGCATCTACAGATGGTACATTAGCGGTTATTCAAAAATATAAAAGTCAAATTTCGAAGATTGTTTCAGAGCCTGATAAAGGAATATACGACGCAATGAATAAAGGATTGGCTTTAGCCACAGGCGATTATATTTTATTTATGAATTCTGGTGATGAAATTTATGATGAGCATACTGTGGAAGAAGTATTTGAATCATCTCCAGGTGCCGATATTTATTATGGCGAAACAGAAATGTACAATGATAAATGGGAGAGTTTGGGCCGAAGACGACATGAGGCACCTGAATCTTTCGATTGGAAAAGCTTTAGGTATGGAATGAGTGTTAGCCACCAAGCGATTTACATTAAAAAAAGCATTACCACAGCTTACGATTTACAGTACAAATACAGTTCGGATATTGATTGGATAATCAAAGCGGCTAAAAAATCATCAAATATTGTTAATGTACATAGGTATGTTGCCAAATATTTAGTTGGCGGCATGAGCAAAAAGAAACATCGCGAAAGCCTGAAAGAACGCTTTCAAATTTTTACAAAATATTATGGTTTAGTACCCAATATTCTAAATCACATCATCATTGCCGGAAATTTGGCTTTCTATTTTTTGAAAAATAGAAGAACAAATGATTAACTGTAAGGCATAGCGGAAATAGCACTTTTAAGATAGTACCAAAAGTTAATCTGACCACCTGTAGCCACCAAAACCAAACTTCTAAAACAATAATTTCTTAATTCTGTATTTAGATATATCACCTATTTAAAAATAAAGAATTATGGGACAATTAAGTAATCGCAACATAGCTGTACTTTCAGAAGATGGATTTGAAGAAGTAGAATTAACTGAACCAGTAAAAAGGTTAAAAGAAGAAGGTGCAACTGTACATATCATTTCATCAAAAAGCGGAAAAATTAAAGCTTGGGATGAAGACCATTGGTCGATAGAGGTTGATATAGATAAAACCATTACCGAAGCAAATGCTGATGACTATGATGGTTTATTGTTACCTGGCGGAGTAATTAATCCAGATAAATTACGTGTTAATGAAGATGCCATTGCATTTGTAAAAGCGTTTTTTGAAGCCGGTAAACCTGTGGCAGCAATTTGCCACGGACCACAGACTTTAATTAGTGCAGGTGTTGTTGATGGAAGAAAACTAACATCGGTAAAAAACATTGCGCAAGATTTAATTAATGCTGGAGCAAACTGGTCGGATGAAGAAGTTGTTGTAGACCAAGGTTTAGTTACCAGTCGTACACCGAAAGATTTACCTGCGTTTAATGATAAAATTGTAGAGGAATTTGCCGAAGGCGTACATGATGGGCAGCATGCATAAATGCGCTCATCGCTCTCCTAAGTTATTCAAAGGCGGCTGGTTTTTATCAAACCAGCCGTTTTTTTATAATTTAACCTGTCTAATAATATTTTTAATATTTAGTTCGATAATATCTGTCATTGTTTTACACCTTAGATAATTATTATCTTTAAAGTAATCAGACATTGATTGTTTAAGTAAAGCGATATTTTCTGGCGTTGTTAAAGCTTCTTTATTTGATACATCACGTAAATCAGTTAAACGATGACGCTCACTCCTAACCCGATGTACTATCGATGAACGTTCTTCTTGTTGGTATTGTAATACAGTTTTTTCCGTAAGCTGCTCCATACTCATTTTTACGTATGGCAAATTCTCTTTAAAAAACTGAGGTAAATAAACCTTTAGGTTTCCTTCGTAAAATTGCTGATCAAAATCTATCGCCCTGATTCTAAATTGTATATCATCAAAATCTGGTGTAATTTGAACAACGAAATTATATGCTCTCATATCACCCAAAAGCATAATTAAACAACGTTCGTTAAATTTTACAAACTCTTTTGCAATACGAGTTGGGTTAAATTCTGGCGTATATAACTGCCCCTTTGTAAAAACATCACCAGGAATTCCGGCAATGTGCTCTTCAACCAAAGTTTCTCCATCTACCAAATAATTAACTTGGTTTGGAGATAAAATTTCTTCTAACTCTAAACCATAAATTCTAGATGCGTCAGCCTTTTTAATATAGAAATAATCATAAACATCGTTCAATCGGTTAACAATTCTAATACGAAATGGATGTGTGTTTCCAAACGTACAATATTCAATTTTATCGATGTATTTGTGCTCAACAATACGCAAATTTCCCGAAGCCTTTAAATTTGCATAAATCTCCTTCAAGCCCTTATGCAAATTGTCAATTAAATCTTGTGCATAAATTGGTCCTTCCCATAACGAATCTTTTCCAAACTTATCCATTAAAGGAAAGGCTTCATTAAACTGCATTAAATCATTATACGAAATTGGCAATTTTGCATCACGCTGATATAAACGCAAATACTTTTGTAGCGCAGGCGTAACCGGAAAAATCGGTTTTTTCTTTAGAATTTTTACGTCTTCTTGTTCCATTAATGAACAATGTAGCATTTTAATAATTTAACCGCAAAGATTTTTAAGATAAGCGCAAAGTACGCAAAGCCGGATGCAACCTTATATTTCCTGTGGGAAGAACTTTGTATTTATAGCGTTGAAAATTTCTAATTCTGGATATTTTTAAACATTTATAAAGTGCAGCTATAACCGGAAAAATCATTCTTTTTACTTTAGGATTTTTTTGTCAAGATAGTATTTTATCCTTTTTACCACAAAGTTTGCTGAGGAAACCTAGAAGCAAAATAATATTAAACCCTGCTAAGATGTTCTTAGATGTCTTAGGTGGTAAAAAACAAAAAAGCCCCGATTTACATCGAGGCTTATATTTAAACTATATTTTTAAGTCTTCCCCAAGAGGGAGGAATTAGTTAAGATTAAGCGAATTGCTTTCCTTTAACTTTACGTTCTTGTTCTGTTAAAAAGATTTTACGTAAACGCATGCTTGCCGGTGTAACCTCGATGTATTCATCTGCCTGGATGTATTCCATAGCTTCTTCTAACGAGAATTTAATAGCAGGTGCAATACGAGCGTTATCATCGGTACCAGATGCACGCATGTTCGTTAATGCTTTTCCTTTAACAATGTTTACTACCAAATCATTATCACGGATGTGCTCACCCATAATCTGACCTTCGTAAACATCAACTCCTGGATCAACAAAGAAACGACCTCTATCTTGCAACTTATCAATTGAATAAGCAGTAGTTTGACCTTTTTCCATTGAAACCAACACACCATTAGAACGACCAGGAATTGTACCTTTCCAAGGCTCATAAGCTTTGAAACGGTGTGCCATAATCGCCTCGCCAGCAGTTGCAGTTAATACGTTATTACGTAAACCAATAATACCACGAGATGGGATTTCAAATTCTAAGTGCTGTAAATCGCCTTTTGGCTCCATAATTAACAACTCGCCTTTACGTTGAGTTACCAATTCGATTACTTTACCAGAAACTTCACCCGGTACATCAACAATCAAAGTCTCAATTGGCTCACATTTTTTACCGTCAATTTCTTTAACAATAACCTGTGGCTGACCAACCTGAATTTCATAACCTTCACGACGCATCGTTTCGATTAATACCGATAAATGGAGAATACCACGACCGTAAACCAACCACGAATCTGGAGATGCTGTTTCAACAACCTTTAATGCAAGGTTTTTCTCAGTTTCTTTAATTAAGCGTTCTTTAATACGTTGCGAAGTAACCAATTTACCTTCTTTACCAAAAAATGGAGAGTTGTTGATGGTAAACAACATATTCATCGTTGGCTCATCAATACTGATAACTGGCAATTGTTCTGGTGCATCAAAATCCGAAATGGTATCACCAATATCAAATCCATCAATACCTACAACCGCACAAATATCTCCTGAACCTACTTCTTGTGTACGGATTTTTCCTAAACCTTCGAAAGTATAAAGTTCTTTTACTCTAGTTTTAACAACTCTACCGTCGCGTTTAATTAAAGTAACTGGTTGGTTTTCTTTAATTGTACCACGATGAACACGACCAATTGCAATACGACCCACGAAAGATGAGTAATCTAACGAAGTAATTTGCATTTGTAAAGTACCATCATTAATTGGTGCAGGTGGAATGTTTGCTACAACAGCATCCAATAAAGCGAAAATATCAGTAGTTGGCACTTTCCAGTCTGTACTCATCCATCCTTGTTTCGATGAACCGTAAATAACAGGGAAATCCAATTGCTCTTCAGTTGCTTCAAGGTTAAAAAACAATTCGAAAATTTGTTCATAAACCTCTTCCGGGCGACAGTTTTCTTTATCTACTTTGTTTACAACCACAATCGGTTTTAAACCAAGTGCCAAAGCTTTTTGCGTTACGAAACGCGTTTGAGGCATTGCACCTTCAAAAGCATCGCAAAGTAAAAGTACACCATCTGCCATTTTCAAAACACGTTCTACCTCACCGCCAAAATCCGCGTGACCAGGTGTGTCAATAATATTAATCTTTACATCTTTATACTGTACCGATACGTTTTTAGATACGATTGTGATACCACGTTCGCGTTCTAAATCGTTATTATCCAATATCAAATCTCCTGTTTGTTCGTTATCACGAAAAATAGAACAAGAATGTAAAATCTTATCAACCAACGTAGTTTTACCGTGGTCAACGTGTGCTATAATAGCTATATTTCTAATCTTTTGCATAAAATGCGCCTCAAATTTGGCGCAAAGATAGTGTTTAGAAATGGATTTTCTACTATATAGCTTGCTATTTAATGCTATGATAATATTGTAATCAGCTCATTTTTAATAAGAAAAGCAGTTAAGGAATCTTTTCGGTTTGCATTCTTATTGTTTTCCATTTCAATCCTGTTTATAAAATTTTGATGGTTCAAATATTTCAAAGTTGTATTAAGACAAAAAAACAATAATAGGTGAAAAGCTAGATCATTTTAAACATGTTGACATTAGTCAATATTTTATAACTAAATGAAAAACAGAAGATTATAATAAAAATATTTTTTAACTTCAATAAACCTTAATCTCAAATTAATTATGAAAAAAACAATCATCTCAACTAGCACACTCCTGATTGCTTTATCTGCATTATCATTCCAAGGTTGTAACAGCGAAAAAAAAGCTGAAACAACCGATACAACGACCACTATTACAACAGATACAACGGTTGTAGATAGTTCGGCTTCAATGTCAAAAAATATGACAGATACAACGGATACAGGAGGCAGAGCCGGACAAGCGCCACCAGCTGTTAAGAAATAACATTTGCCAGTAGAATTTTCAGCTATTTTCTGAATCTAGTGCAACATCTTCAGAGGTTTCTTTTGTCTGCAATTTTGGCTTGCTTAATAATTGTTGTTCCCTGTATTTAGTTAATTTATTAATCAACCAATGCTCTACTCGGTGATGCGTTGGCGTTAATAAAGAAGCTATAATTACAAAAACAATAATTTCGATGATTGGAGAATGATGTGATTTTTCGGCTACAAACGGATGAATAAACAAAGTCAGATATTCAAACAACATTAGTAAGGATAAAATACCTGAAAATTCTATTACTTTTTTTGAAATTTTCCTCCGGCTTAAAAATATACTTAAAAAAAATAGAATTGGGATAAATATGCCGATGGCAAGTAGTTGTAATTTTTGCTTCCTCTCTTCGGCCTCTTTTAATTTTGATTCTTCTATTTCCTTTTGCCTAAATTCTTCCCCAATTGTAATACTTTGAACTTCCTTGGCTCTTTCTTTACTATCTATTGAATTAGAAAGGTTTACAGCAATTTCCTGATATGCAAAAGCACTATCAATTTTACTTATTCCTTTATAAAGTTTTACAAGAAATGTACTTGCATCTACAGCTCTTGCGAAGAATTCATTTTTAATTGCCAAATCGTAAACTTTTCTGGCATAATAAACCGCTGAATCAATTTTTCCTTCTTCTTTGTAAACCTTTGCCAAGCCCAAATTACACTCTGCCAAAGTATTTAAATCACTTACTTTTTCTAAGATTGGCATACTCTTCCTGTAATAGTTAAGTGCATTTAAATAATCTTTGCGTTTCAAATAAATGTTGCCAAGGTTATTTAATGATGTTCCGGTAATAAGATCGTTTTTTTGAAGCAATGAAAGTTCGTAAGCACCATGTGTATAAATCATTGCTGATGAAAGCTGGTTCGATTTCTCATAAATATCTCCAATGTTTAGTTTCGAATAAAGAATTAAATCTGCAAAACTATTCTTCTTGGCAATTTCTTCGGCTTTAAATGCATAAGAAAGTGCCTTTCCATATTCCTCTTCGCTACTATAAACCAGTGCCATACTAATATAAGTATTAGCCATATTTTCAGGCATACCCCTCTTTTCATGAATCTTCAGTTCTTCTATGAAATATTCTATAGCCCGAGGATAATTATGTAAAGAATGAAAGGCATTTGCCAGCCCGTTTAAAGCCCATGATTCACCCTTTAAAAATTTAATTTTCTTCGCCAATTTATAAGCTTGTTGCGCAAGGATTAAGGCAGAATCGGGTTTTGATTTATGATAAGAATAACTCAAATCATACAGTACGCTAACTCTTCCGCTATCTGTTTTTTGAGAAGCTAAATCTTTATACAAACTATCCAAAACTTGCTTCTGAGCAAAACTTGTAACTGAAACAAATAAAAAAAGATTTAAAAGAGCTATCAATTTCATTTTTAGGGATTTATAAGTTAAATTTAATACATATAATTATGTTTATCCTTAAAAAATCTGGATATTTTACAATCGTAATCTTTTACTTTCTATCTAATTTGTAAAAGACAGCTTCCTAAAATTAATCTTTCTCGAAAATGAAAACATCCCTGTTTTTACTTTTATTTTTCTCCTCCTTACTGAGCTTTTCTCAAAATAAATATGCAGTTATTGTTGGCATTAATGAATACTACGATAAGCCAGGTGTAAAGAGCAACGAATACAGTTTAAAAGGTTGCGTAAATGATGCTATTAGCATGAAATCACTTTTAATAAACCGCTTTACCTTTCCTAAAGAAAACGTAAAAACATTAATAAATGCTCAAGCTACACAGAAAACGTTTTTAGCTGCAATGGAGAATATCCTCGAAAAAAGTAAACCCGGAGATGTTGCGGTATTCTTCTTTTGTGGCCATGGTGTTTATACAATCAATCCGGAAAATAAAGCCGACTCGATTAAACAGGGTTATAATCAGGCAATTTGTATGAGCGATTTATATTCGCCAAACTATGAATGCCTGGTTAGAGATAATACATTAAAGATACTTTTTAATCGATTTGTTGAAAAGAAAGTTACCTTAACTAGTATTCTTGACTGCTGTTACAGCGAAAATATTCCAATGGCACCACTACCACCCGTGTATCACAATCCTTACCGAGTGGTAGATGTTAAAACAAACAAAGTTGTTCCAACAGGCGTAATTGATTTGAGGTCGTTCAAACTTAACAAAACCCTTACAATCGCCGATAAAACTGTAATCGAACGACCGTCAGAAACGCCTAATTCTCGTTTTGCAAATTTAGCTGCCTGTTCATGGGCAGAAAAGGCAGTAGAAATTTGGGATGAAGGAGGCAGGCCACATGGCGCATTTACCAAAGCAATTATAAATATTTTCGAGCAAAGTAAAGTCGATTTACCCCTATCTGAAATTATTGCAAGGATAAAAAATGATATTGATGACGTTCAGAATTTACAGCAAAGACCTGGATTTCGCTATGATACACTATCGCGTGATAAATTAAATTTTATCGGCCTACCCGTTCAGCTGAGCATTCCTTTATTGCAAACCCGGGTTGTTAGCAGCCTACCCGGAAAAGTTGTAGTAGATGTTGGCGCTAAAGACGACATTATGATTGGAAACATATTTTCGACAAAAGACAAGGCAATTAGTTTTACGATTTCAAAGGTTTTTCCTGATAGCGCATTAGCTGTAATCGACCCAAAAATTACGATCAAGAAGGACGATGTGTTTTTTATTAGGGATAGATACCGTGTGTCTAATCCGATAATAAAAATTTATGTTCCAGCATCAACACTTAAATCTGCAGCGTATATGGATATGTTTAATAAGCAGGTTTTGCCATTTACGAAAGAAAAAACTTATCAGGATTATTTTAATTTTAACGACAATCAAACAGCAGCAACTTTCTTATTCAATAACCAGAAAAATTCGGGTTTGGAAATTTCGAAAATCATCAAGCAAAACGAGTTTTTTATATTAATGGCTATACCTTCAGATATCGCAATCGTAATCAATTCTACACTACGGAAAGAACAAAGTCTTAAACTTGTAAGTACACCTGCCGAAGCAGATTTTGCCTTGTACCTAAATTATGCAGCGATATCTGACGATAATAAAAGCCCTAAATTCGTTTTTAGTTTTCGCAAGCCCTTGCCTGCTAATGTTAATTCAAAAAAAAATGCTGAAGTAATTTTTTGGGCTGATAATGTAGCTTTTCCTAGTCTTAACCTAAACAAAACTCAGTTAAACCAGCTTAGTAAAGGCATACAGAAAATAAGTTACGCCGCTATTCGCAGCACAGGAACTCAGTGGATTAATACATATCCGAGAAGATAGACATTAAAAAGCTTAAACCTCAAATGCCCAGTTTAAAAATGCAGGCATTGCGTTTTCCCAGGTCGGAACATCGTGTTTACCGCCAACTTTTTCGTAATAAAAAATATTTTCGGGGCGTTTATAGCCTTTCAATAAAAGCGATTTTACTACATCAATGGTATCATCTATAGAATCAATAATCAAATTTTTATTACGGTCAGCTTTTTCATCTTCCGTTCCCGTCATTAACCAAAATTTCATATCAGGTTTAGTAGAAGATGTATCGATAAGCGAATGCATAATTCTGTCGGCATCTGTATAACCATCAGCTAAATCTTTCTTACGCCACCAAAAAGCACCCGAAAAAACACCAATCGAATCAAATACCGAAGGGTTATTCCAGGCGATATCAAAAGCAGATAAACCACCTAAAGAAAAACCACCAAAAGCAACTTTACCGGTTATCGGCATGGCAATTTTCTTTTTAACAAACGGTAGCAGTTCTTTTATAATAAAATCGCTGTAAAGACTGGCCTTCGCTCCGCGACCTTTAAAATCTGGCACACCAGCAACGCCGTATTCCATTAAGCGCTCTGCAGAAGCCTTAATTGCAACCACTATTAACCTATGATTCCTTTTATTATGATGGGCTTCTTCTAAAATCTTTTTAAAATCCATTTTAGCAACATCCTGCCCATCATTAAGTAAAAGCAGCTCTATTTTTTCATTACCTAAAATGCCTTCAGGTACATAAATATCTATATCAACCTCACGGGCCAAAAAAGCCGAAGGCACTTTAAATGAAATGGAATTAACTTTTACTGATAATATTGTTGTGTACATAATATTCAAACTCACTGTAATTAGGCATAGCCTCAATTAGTGCAAAGGTACAAAACCAAATAAATTATTAATTAGTAGCCATCAATTTTTACATTACCCATAATTTTGACGCATTTAGATTCATTTTATTAAATTTAATTTATACCTTAAAACATTAAATTTTATATATGGTTAAAGAAGAACATAAAAAGTGGTACAGCCCAAATTTAGGTACTGATATCGACATGCTCATCTTTGGTCACGGTGGTATCCCTATTCTACTGTTCCCAACAAGCATGGGTAGATATTTCGAAACGAAAGACTTCAAATTAATTGATTCTGTGGAAGGATTTATAAGTGAAGGCCGAATTAAGATTTATTGTCCGGATGGTATTGATAAATTAAGCTGGTATAACAAAGGCATACATCCCGCAGATAGAGTTAAAAATCATATTTGGTATGATAAATACCTACTGGAAGAAGTTGCACCTTTAGCCAGACATGAAACCGGGCACAGCAAAATTATTACTGCTGGCTGTAGTTTTGGAGGATACCATGCGGCAAATTTTGCTTTTAGGCATCCGTGGTTGGTTAGCCACATGTTTAGTATGAGTGGTGCATTTGATATTAGTGGCCAGCTTGATGGATTTTATAACGATGATGTTTATTTTAATAATCCTGTAGATTATTTATTAAACAACAGTAACCCAGAGTTACATTACATGAAGATAGTTCTAGGTACATCAGATAGAGATATTTGCCGCTCAGAAAACGAAAGATTATCCCAAATTTTAGCACAAAAAGGTATAAATCATTGGTTAGATGTAAGACAGAATGCCGATCATGATTGGCCTATTTGGCGAGAAATGTTTCCGAATTATATTGCACAACTTTAAAAGATAAATGTTTTTCATTTTTCGAAAAACGAGCATTAAAATTAATAACAACAAAAATTTATGAAAAAAATAGGGATTTTATTTGGTCAGGAACGCTCATTTCCTGAAGCCGTAGTAGAGAGAATTAATCAGAAAGCAGAAAAAGGAATCACTGCTGAACCTGTTCAAATAGAAAAGATACTTCAAAACTCGCCGTTAGATTACGCTGTAATTATCGACAGAATTTCGCAAGATGTTCCATTTTATCGTGCATCATTAAAAAATGCAGCAATAACCGGAACAGCAGTTATCAATAACCCATTTTGGTGGAGTGCCGATGAAAAGTTTTTCAATAATGCCTTAGCCGAACAAATTGGCGTGCCAGTACCAAAAACTGCATTAATTCCATCAAGACAACATCCAACAGGTACAACAGGCGAATCGTTTTCTAACTTAACAATGCCTTTAAACTGGGATGCCATTTTTGAATATACTGGTTTTCCTGCTTATATGAAACCTTATGATGGCGGCGGATGGAGAGATGTTTACAAACTTCATGATAAAGAAGATTTTTTTGATAAACATGCCGGTACCGACCAATTGGTAATGCTTTTGCAAGAAGAAATTATTTTTGATGAATATTTTAGATGTTACTGTATAGGTGGAAAGCATGTCCGAATTATGCAATACGAACCTCGCAACCCACATCATTTGCGTTACGCTGTGGATGGCAAAAGTCCAGATCCAAAATTGCTAAAAACTGTTGAAGAGTATACATTGAAACTGTGCCAGTATTTAGGTTATGACTTTAATACAGTAGAATTTGCGGTGCGGGATGGTATTCCAATTGCTATCGATTTCTGTAACCCTGCACCAGATGCTGACATTAAAAGTGTTGGACAAGACAATTTTGATTGGGTTGTTGAAACAACTGCAAACTATGCAATTGAGAGAGCAAAAGCACAAAAACCTGGTCAGGATAATTTAACCTGGGGCGAATACATTAGAGCTTCTGTTGCTGGCAGACCATTAATAGCAAAAGCAGAACCAAAAGTAAAGGCAGAAAAAGCACCTGAAAAGCCAAAAGCTGCCGCAGCTAAAAAAGCAACAAAAAAATAAAAGGGATTTCTAACCAAATATTACTAAAAATGAATGAATTCACGCTTGGCATAGAGGAAGAATACATGGTAATTGATCCCGTTACCAGGGAACTTACCTCGCATGACCAAAAAATTGTAGAGGCCGCACAGAAAATACATAAAGACCAGGTAAAAGCAGAAATGCATCAGGCCGTTGTAGAAGTTGGAACCGGCATTTGCAAAACAACTGAAGAAGCCCGTAAAGAAATTTCTCAATTGAGATATACGGTTTCGCAACTTGCCGGAGAGCAAGGCTTAAGAATCGGCGCAGCCGGAACACACCCATTTTCGCACTGGGAAAAGCAATTAATAACTGAACACCCGAGGTACAATGAAATTGTAAATGAATTACAGGAAGCTGCCCGTTCAAATTTAATTTTTGGCCTTCATGTTCATGTTGGTTTTCAATCTCGTGAATTGGCTATTCACATTGCAAATCAGGTAAGATATTTCTTGCCTCACGTATTTGCATTGTCAACCAATTCTCCTTTTTGGGAATCAAGGAATACAGGTTATAAATCGTTTAGAACTAAAATTTTCGACAAATTTCCACGTACAGGCATTCCTGATATTTTTAACAGTATTGAAGATTACGACAATTACGTAAAACTTCTAATTAAAACCAATTGCATGGATAATGCAAAGAAGATTTGGTGGGATATTCGTGTACATCCATTTTTTGATACGGTTGAATTTCGCATTTGCGATTGCCCGATGTTAATTGATGAAACCATGGCTTTTACGGCTTTATTCCAAGCATTATGTGCCAAACTATATAAACTCCGTTTGCAAAACATGGAATTTATTAGTTATTCGAGAGCCTTGATTAATGAAAATAAATGGCGTGCGGCTCGTTACGGAATTGATGGAAACCTGATTGATTTTGGTAAAGAAATGGAAGTGAATTGCCGCAATTTAGTTTTAGAATTGTTGGATTTTGTAGATGATGTTGTAGATGATTTAGGCTGCAGAAGTGACTTAGAATATGTTCATAAAATATTAGAACATGGCACAGGTGCAGATAGGCAGTTGGCAGTTTACGCACAAACTGGTAACTTTGAATCGGTAGTAGATTACATTACTACTCAAACACTTATAGGCGCTAAGTAATTTTACAATGGATAAAAGCAGTTTAAAGGTCGCCGTTATTGACATGAATAACGGCGCTCCAAATCAGGGTATGCGGGGAATTCAGGAAATTTTATCCCGATTTGGCAAAGACAATAACATTAATCTTTCTTTCGATATTTTTGATTTAAGGCAAAAAGGAGAAATTCCGGGAATTGAGTATGATGCTTATATCTCGAGTGGTGGCCCTGGTAGCCCAATTGCAAGCAAAGGCGAGCAATGGGAAAATGATTTTTTCAATCTTCTTGACGAAATAGAAGCTTTCAATCTCCAAAATGATGAACAGAAAAAATATGCTTTCCTAATATGTCATTCTTTCCAACTGGCTTGTAGAAAGTTCGAATTGGGAAATGTTACTCAAAGACGTTCAAATGCTTTTGGCATTTTCCCAATCACACTAACTGATGATGGAGAAAAAGAGCAAGTTTTTGAAGGCATTACAAACCCATTTTTTTCTGTAGATAGCAGAGATTGGCAAGTTATAGAACCCGATTTTGCTGCATTTGAAGCAAAAGGAGCTAAACTTTTGGCAATAGAAAAAGAACGCAAACATGTAGATTTAGAACGTTGCATGATGTCTATCCGCTTTACCGATGAGATTATCGGCACACAATTCCATCCAGAGGCTGACCCAATTGGCATGAAAATGTATTTGTTGCAAGATGAAAAGAAAAAAGCGATTGTAGATTTACATGGAGAGCAAAAATATTTAGATATGTTAAATAGTTTAGACGATCCAAAAAGGATTGTACTAACTCAAAGCGTTGTTCTACCTAACTTTTTGCAAAAAGCTATTGGGAACTTCCAAGAAGCTTAAAATCAATATTAATTATTTTACAAGCGGTCGTAATTGCGAGGCACGAAGCAATCTCAATCCATTGGCTAATTTACTTATAGCATTAAGATTGCTTCAGGCTTCGTAAACCGTTTTTGCAAAACACATACCCAACTATGATACCTGCTCAACGCCAACAATACAACCAACAATTTACGGAAGAAAAGTATAAAAACTTTATAAAAGAACTAGAAAACGGCTATAAGGAAATTCCATTTCGTGTTGCAGAAACCCCAGTGTTTGTACCAAAAGCATTAAAAGAAAAATTAATTGCCGCTGGTGAAGAAATTATAAATCTTATAAAACAACCCAACTTTAAAGCATTAACTCAAAAATCTATTCCTGCAGACTGGAATGTACCAAATGAAAACAAGCAACCGCATTTCTTAACTTTCGATTTTGGTATTTGCAAAAATGAAAATGGCGAATTATCACCCATGTTGATTGAAATGCAAGGTTTCCCATCGCTTTATGCTTTTCAAATTCATTTGGCAAATACTTTTCGCAAATGTTTCGAAATTGATAACTCTGCCAACCATTTTTTAAATGGTTTTAATGAAGAAAAGTATTTTAAATTGTTTAAGGAGGTTATTATTGGTAATCACCAACCGCATGAAGTTGCGATAATGGATGTTGATGCATCAAACCAAAAAACAGCAATTGACTTTTTTGTAACCCAAAAAATGCTCGGCATTAAAATTCTTGCCTTAGAGGATATTAAAAAAGTTGATAACAAATTATTTTACGAAGAAGGCGAAAAACTAGTTCAATTAAAGCGAATTTACAATCGGTTAATCTTTGATGAGGTTGCTGATAATAAAGATATTTTTAAAAATAGTTTCGACCCGCGAGATGAATTGGAAATAGAATGGGTAACGCATCCAAATTGGTTTTACAGAATTAGCAAATACACCATGCCGTTTCTTAAAAGCGAATTTGTACCTGAAACCAGATTTTTAAATGAGGTTACAGAAATTCCTGCTAATTTGGAAAATTACGTACTAAAACCATTGTTTTCTTTTGCAGGGATGGGTGTTATAATAGATATAACTGAACAAGATATTAAAAAAATCTCTGACCCGGAAAATTGGATTTTACAAAGAAAAGTAAAATATGAGGCCGTAGTTCAATCTCCAGATGGTGGAGTAAAAGTAGAAATTAGGATGATGTATTTATGGCCTGACGGTGGTGAACCACAACTTTGCACAAATTTGGCTCGATTAAGTAAAGGTAAAATGATTGGTGTGAGATACAATGCCGATTTTGATTGGGTTGGTGGCACTGTAGGTTTTATGGAGGTATAATTGTTTCTCTAAAAGAATAGCATTTTTAGAGCTCATAAAATATTGGCTGAAAAGCTTTTACGGAATTTGGCGGTCGTCATGCTGAATTTTTTTAGCATCTTTTATACTAAACCACCTAACTATTAAGCTTCTGAAACAAGTCTAGGATGACGACCACTCTTTATGGGCGCCATTCAAACCTAATATTGTTATTAAACTATTTCTGCGTTTTTTTTTAATTTTCGACTCCTTGCTTCTCAAAATTTCGCAATCAACCTTTTTTACATTCAACTGAAAACTAAAATATGAATGAACCTTATATTTGTTTTATGAACACGCAAACAATTTTAGTTTTTTTGCTTTTTGCAGTTGCCTTAATTTATGTTGCTCGTTTAGTTTATAAATCTTTACAGGTTAAGAAAGATGGTTGTGGTGGTAATTGTAAGTGTGGGGTCGATTTTTCTGACATCAAACCCATCAAAAAATAATCCCGCCACTTATGATTAATCAGTTTAAAAATTATTTTCAATCCAAAATAGAAATAACTGATGAGCAATTTGAAAGTATTTCATCTACATTAAGGGTTAAAAAATTCGATAAAAACGAAATCTTGCAATACAAAGGCGATATGCTTAAATATGGCTTTTTTGTAGGAAAAGGCTTGCTTCGTTCTTATTCTATTGATGCAAAAGGCAAGGAACACATTCTTCAGTTTGCACCAGAAAACTGGTTTATTTCAGACAGGAACCAAATGCATGAAGAGCCATCTGATTTTTTTATAGAAGCAATAGAAGCTACTGAATGTGTTATCGTTCCAGACAATTTTATGAGTGAAGCATCTCGCAAGGTTCCGTGCTTACTGGCATTAAACGTAACCATGCTTCACAATTCAATCCGCTTTATGCAAAAAAGAATTAATATGCTTTTAAGTGCTACGGCAGAAGAAAGGTATCTTGATTTTATAAAGCTTTATCCAAGCCTTACTCTACGCGTTCCGCAATGGATGATTGCATCCTACTTAGGCATAACCCCAGAATCATTAAGCAGGGTTAGAAAAGAATTGGCAAATAAACATTTTAGGCCTTCATAAATTTTGAATATTTGAATTTTGATGGAGTGATTACGAAGTTTGCTAACATTCATTCAATCTATCATTCGTTAATTCACTCATTTAATTATCATACATCAATTCTACATTCCTATCTGTGCTATACTTTTGTGTTGTTATATTAAACACCTCAAAAATAAAATTTATGGCAACTACAAAATGGATTTTAGATCCAACCCACAGCGAATTACAATTTAAAGTAAAACACTTAATGATAACTACTGTAACTGGTAGCTTAAAATCTTTCACTGCCGATTTAACCTCTGAAGATGATGAATTTGAAAACGGTGAAATTTCTTTTAATGGAGAAATTGCTTCTTTAGATACAGGAAACACGGATAGAGATAATCACTTAAAAAGCGCTGATTTTTTCGATGCAGAAAAATTTTCGACAATAGAATTTAAATCTTCGTCAATTGAAAAAGACGGTGGCGATTATACTGTGAAAGGCGATTTAACTATTAAAGGTGAAACAAAGCCAGTAAAATTAACTGCTGAGTTTGGTGGTATTGCAACCGACCCTTGGGGAAATACAAAAGCGGGCTTTACATTAAGCGGCAAAATTAATCGCTCTGATTTCGGCTTAACCTGGAATGCAGCCTTAGAAACTGGCGGTGTTATGGTTAGCGAAGAAGTACGCATTTTAGGCGAATTGCAATTCGTTAAACAAGCATAGAGTTTCGAGCATAAATTTTTATGCTCAAAAACCCTTGCCTTAATTATTAAAGGTAATGGAAACTAAAGAAATTGCACAAGTATTAAAAGCACCAGCGCCACACATGGTTGGTGACGGCTTTAGGGTACATAATTTTTTCCCTAGCGGATACAAGATAGATATGAGTCCGTTTTTTTTAATGGATTACGGTTCTAAAATAGAATTTTCTGCAAGGAAAGATCCTCGTGGAGTTGGCGTCCATCCACATCGTGGTTTTGAAACTGTAACCATAGCTTACTATGGATCCGTTGCTCACCACGATAGTGCCGGAAACAGTGGTGTTATTTATCCCGGTGATGTACAATGGATGACCGCAGCAAGTGGTATTCTACATAAAGAATATCATGAACAAAGTTATAGTTTAGCTGGTGGTCCTTTTCAAATGATACAACTTTGGATTAATTTACCTGCTGCATATAAAATGAGCAAGCCAAAATATCAGCCAATAAAACAAACTGATATGGCAAGTTTTACTTTACCAAATAACGGCGGAAAAATTGAAGTAATTGCTGGAAAGTACAAAGGTATTTTTGGAAATGCCAGCACATTTACACCTATAGAATTGTATAATGCTCGTTTAAATAAGGGCGGCAAGGCAAGTTTTACATTTGCGGCAGCTTTTAATACAGGCTTTATGGTAGTAGAAGGAGCAATTAAGGTAAACGAAAAAGATACTGTTGAAGTAAATAACTTCATCCATTTCGAAAACAAAGGAGAAGAAATTTGTATCGAAGCTTTACAAAACAGCATTATTCTAGTGCTAAGTGGCGAACCAATTGATGAACCCATTGTACAATACGGACCATTTTTAATGAACACACAAGAAGAAATAAATCAAGCAATGTGTGATTATAATGAAGGCAAATTTGGTTATTTAGAAGGATAGGTTATCTCATAAAGAAATAATCGCCGATGTTGTAACAAGCATCGGCTTTTTTGTGCTTTAAAAATTTGTTAAACTAAAAAATCAGCTATAAACCTAAGTTCGGTTATTAATTTTCCTTAACATTATTACTAAGCTGCCTTTTTTGTTTATGTCACACTGAATTCATTTCAGGCTCCCTTTTTTGCAGGAAAGATGCTGAAATAAGTTCAGAAAGACGTGCTTTACAAGCAATACGGCGATAAAACATCAAAATAGCAAGTTTAATAATCGAACTCCGGTTATATAATTGCATTCCTATAATCATTCATACAATCTTCATATTGCATTGTCATATTTGTTTATAAATCAGAACCGAAAAATGTCCGGAAAACAAATATTTCAAACTGAGACTAAAAAAAGGTGGCATGCCTTTACATGGGTTAGTCGAACATTCTTTATCGTATTTATTGGAGCTATAATATGTGTTGTGCTTACACTTTCATCCGTTCAATATCCAAGCCTTCCATACATAAATACCAATAGGCCTTTAACTCAAAAACAGTTAGAGAAACTTAAAAAATCGCAGCGATACAAAGATTTTACCATAGAGAAATCTAAACTTCAAAAAATCAAAACCGATAGAGCGAATAGAATTTTAGCCAAACATGGTGATAAAAAGCGCATAAATATGGCGTTTTATGTGAGCTGGGCAGGAACAGTTGGTAAATCATTACCCGATCTGAAAAGAAATATCGGGCATTTAGATATGGTTGCGACAGAATCGTTTTTTCTAAATGGCGATTCGATAGTTGATAAAGCAGATACCGCAGCATTAAGGGTAATTCATGAAGGAAAAAAATCGGCCATAGCGGTAGTTTCTAATTTTAACAAAGATCGTTGGGATGGCGCAGCAGTACGAAGACTATTGAGCGATATGCCTGCGCAGCAAAAACTAATTTCCAATCTGATAAACATTACAAAAAAATATGGCTACAAAGGTATTAACATAGATTTTGAAGAACTTAATCTTGAAAACGGTGAAGACTTTAATAATTTCATGAAAAACCTATATGCTCAATTTCATGTAAAGAATTTAATTGTTTCGCAAGATATTTCTCCAGAGAACGATGATTACAGTCCTGAAGTTTTACAGCATTACAATGATTACATCGTGTTAATGGCCTACGATCAACATACAGAAGGTAGTAACGCAGGAGATGTTTCTCATCAAGAATGGGTAGAAGAAAAGCTTGATGATATCTGTAGCAAGATGGATGCAAATAAGGTGATTTTAGCCTTGGCTTGTTATGGTTACGATTGGCCTGAGAAAAGTGTAGGAACCCCAATAACTTACGAAACTGCAATAACCACCGCCGTAAATTACAAAAGCCGTATTAATTACGATTCTGGCTCTGCAAACTTAAATTTTAGCTACAAAGATGGGAGCGGCATAAATCACAAAGTATATTTTACTGATGCGGCAACCAATTTTAACTTAATCAGAAAAGCAGATGATTGGGATATTGCCGGCATTGCATTATGGCGCCTGGGGTCTGAAGATAAGCGACTATGGCAGTTTATTTCTAATGATTTGAGTTTAGCTGGATTAAAGAAAAAACCAGTAGATTTTAGAAAAATATCTTCGCTGAATATGGGTGGCATAGCCTATATCGGCGATGGAGAAATTCTGGATTTAATTTCTACACCAAATCCTGGTGCAGCAAGGTTTACACTAAATAAAGATAATTTTACTATTGCAAATCAGCAATATATGAGATTGCCTTCGCAATATGTTATTAAAAGATTTGGTGAGGCTAATAAAAAAATTGTTTTAACATTTGATGATGGCCCAGACCCGGTTTACACACCACAGGTTTTAAGTATCCTTAACAAAGAGAATGTACCTGGTTGTTTCTTTGTAGTTGGTATTATGGCCGAGAAAAACATGGAACTGTTAAGGCAGGAATATGATGGCGGCTACGAAATCGGAAACCATACTTTCTTTCATCCTGACATGTCTTCCATCGGACCAAGGCGAGTAAAGTTTGAGTTAAATGCTACCCGTCGCTTAATTGAAGCCGTAACAGGGCATAGTACCATTTTGTTTCGGGCGCCATTTAATGCTGATGCAGAGCCACAAAATACTTCAGAAATCTTACCTGTTGCGCAAAGCAGAAAAGAAAATTACATCAACATTGGCGAGCTCATAGACCCAGAAGATTGGGAGCCAGGCAAAACTGCCGACCAGATTTTTAATGAAGTTGTTAAGCAGAAAGATAACGGCAACATTCTTTTGTTGCATGATGCAGGTGGAAATCGCGAAGCTACTGTTGCTGCTTTGCCAAGAATTATAAAATACTTTAAGCAACAAGGGTACACATTTACAACTGTTGGTAATTTGATGGGCAAAAAGAGATCAGAATTGATGCCTGCTGTAAAATCAAGTGCAAATAGTGGTTTTCTCGGTTCTGGTGATTACTTTTTTATTAATTTCTTTTATTACGGAAATATAATTCTAAACGTTGTATTTAGCGTTGCAATTGTATTGGCGATTTTAAGAACAATATTTATAGCCTATCTAGCAATAATACAGCGAAAAAGGGCAAGAAAAAATTCACATAAGCTGGTTAAAGATCCATCAGAAAAGGTTAGCATAATTATTCCTGCTTATAACGAGGAGATCACAGCTGTACAAACCATTAATAGTTTATTAAAAACCACATATCCAAATTTCGAATTAATTTTTGTGGATGATGGTTCTAAAGATAAAACCTTCGAAATGATAAAAAATCACTTTGGTAACCATCCGTTGGTTAAGGTTTTTAAGAAAGAAAATGGCGGTAAAGCATCAGCATTAAATTTTGGAATTACTAAAGCAAGTTCAGAATTTATCATCTGTATTGATGCAGATACTCAACTTAAAACCGATGCCGTAACCGAATTGATGCGTTATTTTTATGCTCCACAAATTGCTGCCGTTGCAGGTACGGTAAAAGTTGGCAATGCACATAACATGATTACAAAATGGCAATCTATTGAATACATTACCGCTCAAAATATGGATCGCCGTGCCTTTGATTTACTAAACACAATTACAGTTGTTCCGGGTGCTATTGGCGCATTCCGCAAAAATGTGGTGTTAGAAGTTGGTGCGTTTACTACAGATACACTTGCCGAAGATTGCGATTTAACAATGCGCATTTTGAGAGCCGGCTATAAGGTAGAAAACTGTAATACTGCTATTGCATATACCGAAGCACCCGAAAGCGTAAACATGCTTTTGAAACAAAGATTTCGCTGGAGTTTTGGTGTTATGCAAAGTTTTTGGAAGAATAGAAAAACATTGTTAAATAAAAAATACGGCTATTTTGGTATGGTTGGAATGCCAAATATCCTAATTTATCAAATCATATTGCCGCTATTTTCACCGCTGGCAGATTTGTTTATGTTGATATCCCTAATCAGCGGTTTATTTTCGCTAAGCGCCATTAACAATTTAACACTTACTGGCTTTACAGGAATTTTAAGTTTGCACAATGGCTTTGGACAAGTTTTATTTTACTACCTCATATTTATTTTGGTAGATATGATTTTTGCGGCAATAGCATTTAAAATGGAACATGAAAAATTTAAAAATCTATTATACATATTTCCGCAACGTTTCTTCTGGAGGCAGTTAATGTACCTGGTACTTTTTCGCTCTTTTCGCAAAGCGATAAAAGGAGAGTTAGAAACTTGGGGAACACTTAAAAGAACAGGAAATGTTAAAGAAGCAATAAGCTAATAAAAAAGGCCAGACTAAGAAGATTAGTCTGGCCTTTTGATTTTTATAAACAGGAAACTATATTTTTTCAATTAAACACACCGCATAAGCAACAACACCTTCTTCCCTACCTACAAATCCCATCATTTCATTCGTTGTAGCTTTTATAGAAATTTCTTCGGTAGAAATACCAATTGCAGCAGCAATATTTTCTTGCATAGCAGGAATATGTGGATTAATTTTTGGGGCTTCCAAACAAAGCATGGCATCTATGTTTCCTACTTGCCAACCTTTTTCAGTAAGTAATTTCACAGTTTCTTTTAATAAAATTATACTGCTGATGCCTTTCCATCTATCATCGGTATTTTTAAAATGAAAACCAATATCCCGTAAGTTTGCGGCTCCTAAAAGTGCGTCGCAAATGGCATGCAACAACACATCAGCGTCTGAATGACCAAAAGCGCCTTTGTGGTGTTCGAGCGTAACTCCACCAACCACAAAAGGATGCTGATCTTTTAACTGATGGACATCGAACCCAATACCTACCCTTATTTTCATAAAATTTTTATTAAAATTTATTGGCACGAAATTGCCAAAATAATTTTGATTAGAGGGCTATCTTAAACCTTTTTTATCACCAAAATTGAATAACAAACTAAAACGCAATGTATTGGCCAGCGGACTTGTTTGTGCGTTTGCAATCAAATATGCGAAGTCAATGTTAAACACATTATATTTTAAACCAGCACCTAAGGTAAAATAACGGCTATTTCCTTTTTGCGGACTTTGATAATTATATCCACCACGAATGGCAAACTGTTGGTTGTACCAATATTCGAACCCTGTCGAAATGCCAACTTCTTTTAGTTCTTCACTTAATCCACCTGGTGCATCAGCAAATGAACCAAATATACCAGAAGGCACTGAACGATTTGGATCTTTACCACTTACAATGTTTCCACTTAAATCATAAATCGGTTGCGTAGGAACAAGTAATTTATTAAAATCTAGAGCTAATGTGAACGTGTTAAAATCATCTACCGCAATTGTACCTGCACCGCCAAGTTTAAAATTGGTTGGTAAGAAATAGTTTTCTCCGCCATCCGAGTAACTCATTTTAGTACCAATATTCGAAATATTTGCACCGGCAGAAAGTATTGTGTTTTTATCAAATAAAGTAGCAGATGTTTTGTACAAACCAGCAATATCAATTGAAACCGCATTGCCACCACGAACTTGCCCGGCAGATGAAAACTGACCCGAAGCCAAATTAGAATAAATGTATCTTAACGAACTTCCTAGCGAAAACTCTTTACCAAATGAGCGGGCAAAAGTAAAATCAAGCGCCAATTCGTTAGGGTTAGAAATTCCTAAGTCTTGTTGATTAATATCAGTTAATTGAATTTGACCTAAAGAAAAATATCTTAATGATGCTCCAATCGTATTTCTATCATCCAACTTATAAAAACCACCAACGTATGCAAGGTTAATATCCGGCACCAAACTTTTTAACCAAGGGCTATATGATAGTGCAAAACCGTAGGGTTTATCAAGAAAAGCTAATTTTGCTGGGTTAATACTAGCAGAATTAATGTCTCCGGGAACTGCCACACCAGCATCGCCCATGGATCCTGCCCTTGCATCTGGAGTGATTAATAAAAACGGAACTGCAGTTACAATATTATTAGATTCGCTTCCATTGGTTTGAGTGCCTGAAATAGTTGCTTGAGCATTTGCTTTTCCAAATACTAGTGCAACAGAAAGTGCATAAAAAGCAAGTTTACCAATGTACTTGAAATTCATCGTGATAGGTACGTGATTTAAGATTTTGCGTAAGTTAATATTTTTGAAGAATATATTTATCAAACGAACAGGCAGTAAATATATTTTACAATAAACTTACGGATTTTTAAAATCGGCCTAAATAAATCTGCAATTTTTATACATAAATCTTTCCGCTGGATATTCTAAAATCTGCTTAGTTTTTTTTTAATAAACAAGTTATATAATTTATCAGAAATTGATTCATTAATTTTTCCAGTTACTGTTAATTTTTATCCTCAAGTTAAGGGAAAAAATTATGAGGCTTAAATCGGAATTCTTGAAATTTCCCTTAGTAGATATTAAGAAGTATAGATGATAGTGCCAATTATAATGGAAATTCTTTTAACATGACTTTACCTTTTTGTAAAATTTATTCGGAATGATTTAATAGACAATAAATACACTAAAATTAGCACTCAACTTGTGCATATATCCATACCTATAACTATTTTAAGGTTTACACAATACATTAATCATTAATCCGTTTTGCTTAAAAACCATACAACAAATTTTTATTAACACAATTATTACTAAATCACTAAAATTTACGTAATTTTATCAGTTGAATAAGCTTTAGTTCACACTATACAGCATTTATGAAAAAACAACTACTATATTCTTTTTCTTGCCTTGCCCTTGCAGCTATGCTTTCTTCTTGCGGAGGAAATAAAGGTGGTGCATCTAGCAAAACAGGTATTCCTTATGCAGATAAGAATAATAAAACTTACGGCAGTTTCGCCGTAGCAAGCAACTACAAACGTGCGCCAGGACCAGGTTTAATTCCTATTGAAGGTGGTGTTTTGGTTGTTGGAGGTAGCGCAATTGAGGTTGCAGGAGTTGAACCAAACATATATAACTATAAAAGACAGGTTACAGTTCCTTCCTTTTATATGGATGAAACTGAGGTTTCAAACACCGATTGGTTAGAATATCTACATTGGATTAGAACCAGTTACCCTGAAGACCGTGAATATTATTATAATGAACTGCCTGATACTTTGGTTTGGCGCAGGGCTTTATCATATAACGAACCTTACGTTGACAACTATTTAAGGCATCCTGCTTATAGAGATTACCCTGTAGTTGGTGTAAGTTGGGAGCAAGCATCTCGCTTTTGCGAATGGAGAACTTCTCAGGCTAATGAATACATTTTACGCCAGAAAGGAATTTTAACAGACTATAAAACTTTGGCCGCAGGCAATAACCCAGCAAGAGGAAATACGACAACAGGTACTACTACTGCTGCAAGACCTGATAAACCTTTTAATACTGATGCTTACTTAAACGGCCAGTATGATGATAAAGGTAAAAATGCACCTAAAGATTACAACGCTAAAGCAGGAGCATCTATCGGCGCTGCAGGTGGAAGAGGTGGTAATGCAATTCCAACCAGAAATGCAACTTTAGAGGATGGTGTAATTATGCAGCCATATCGCTTACCAACTGAAGCAGAGTGGGAATATGCAGCTTTAGGATTAATTGGTAATACAGAATACGAAAATATTAATCAAAATAAAATTTACCCGTGGAATGGATTAGGTGTTAGTTCGGCTAGTAAAAAAACCCGAGGTTTAATACAAGCCAACTTTAAAAGAGCACAAGGTGATTATATGGGTGTTGGTGGCTCACTAAATGATAAAGGTGATTTAACTGTTCCTGTAATATCATACAGTCCGAACGATTTTGGCTTATACAATATGGCTGGTAATGTTAACGAATGGGTTAATGATGTTTACCGTACCGGAACTTTTACTGATGCCGAAGCCTTCAATCCATATCGTGGTAACCAGTTTCAAGATAAACAGCTTTCTGACGCTGCAAATGGAAAAATTGCATTAGATAAATATGGCAAACCGATTAAAGAAAATGCTTATTCGGGTAAAAAATTAAGCTGGGCTGATAAACAGGCTTTAGCAAAAAGAGCCGATTCAATTTCTAAATCGCCAGACCCTAAAGGTATGGTAACTTCATATCAAGCTGATGAACGTGGATACCGTGACAGACAGAATAAATTATTGAATGAGGAAGGTGTTTCTTTAGTTAATGATAAATCAAGGGTTTATAAAGGTGGTTCTTGGAATGATATGGCTTATTGGTTAAATCCAGCCACTCGTAGATTTTTACAACAAGACGATGCATCTGCAGAAGTTGGTTTCCGTTGCGCTATGACAATGCTTGGCGCTCCAGAAATTAGTACCGCTGGAAAACGAAACTTTAAACAAGCTAAAGCAAAACCTTTTAATCCAAAAAGATAACAAAAAAAATCCCGATTTGAAATCGGGATTTTTTTTGTTCTAAATTTTGAGTAATGTGAAGCTATTTAATAAATACCTCGAGTAATTATGCTTTAATTTACTATTTAAATTGGATTAAGATTTGGTTCTTTTCAACCTTATCACCTTGTTTTATCATAACCTTTTTTACAATACCATCAGTTGATGATTTTAGAATGTTCTCCATCTTCATAGCTTCTAAAATTAATAAGTTATCCCCTTTTTTAATTTCCGAACCTTCTGCAACCATTACATTCAAAACCAATCCGGGCATAGGCGCTTTAATTTCTGAAACTTTGTTAGATGCTAAATTATCAAGCCCTAATTGTTTTAACAATTGATCAAACTTATCCTCTAAAGAAACCGTGTAAATGTTCCCGTTAACTTTTATTTTACAGCTTTTCTCAGCCTTATTAAGCTCAACAACTTCCGTATTGAAAGATTTATTTTGATAGATAACATTAGATAAATTACTGTTCGATGCACTAATGTCAATATCTATGGGTTCACCGTTTAATAAAGTATTTACACCATTCGTATCTAAATCAAAAAGAAATTTTTCATTAACCTTTACTTTGTACATAACTATCGAGTTAAAGCATACTGAACTAAATTAGCGCCCATTTTTAAGGCTTTTGAACGGGTTTCTTGCGAATCTTCAGGATATGTGCCAAAGTCTTCCCAGCCATTGCCTAAATCACACTCAAACGTGTAATAACAAACAACCTTTCCTTTATAAATTAACGCAAAACCTTGTGGGCGTTTGCTATCATGTTCATGTATTTTAGGCAATCCATTCGGAAATTTAAATTTCTGATTATATAAAACGTGGTTAGCCGGCAATTCTACAAACCCCAATTCAGGAAATACCTTTTTCATTTGTGGTCTGATAAATTTATCCAATCCATAATTATCATCAATATGAAGAAAGCCACCGCCAATTAAATATTGCCTCAAATTTTTAACCTCCTGATCGTTGAAAACGACGTTCCCATGCCCAGTCATATATACAAATGGGTAATTGAAAATTTCTTTACTACCAACTTCTACAATACTTTCTTCAGGATAAAAATTTGTTTTGAGATTCGAATTGCAAAAAGCAATCAGGTTTGGCAAAGCAGTTCTATCAGCATACCAATCTCCTCCACCATTATATTTTAATTTTGCCATTCGATAAGAAGGTGGTGCAAATGAAACGAAGACAAGTAAAATGGAGCAAGAAATAAAGATACAAGAGCATAAGAGTAATCGTTTCAATAACAATGAACTCATAACTTTTAACCTACCAAATTTAACTTTTCTCATCGGTTAAGGTAATTTATTTCAAAGCATGCAGCAAGCGCCGCTGTTTCGGTACGTAGCCTATTATTACCTAAAGTTAATGCTTTAAAACCCTTTTTCAAAGCTAAGCTAACCTCTTCGGGAGTAAAATCACCTTCCGGACCAATAAGAACTAAATATTTATGGTTAGGAACAACAATATCTGCAATATATTTTTTTTCTTCGTTATCGATGCAATGCGCAATTAACTTATCTCCATCAAAAGGAGTCTTCAAAAATTCATTAAATGAAATGGCTTCATTGAGTTTAGGATGATAAGCTTTGATAGATTGCTTCACAGCTGATGTTACTACCTTATTCAACCTATCTTCTTTCACAATTCTACGTTCAGAACGATCAGAGATAATTGGAGTAATTTCATCGATTCCTAACTCTGTTGCCTTTTCCAAAAACCATTCTATCCGATCGATATTTTTGGTAGGTGCAACTGCGATATGGAGATAATGATTTCTTTTGTGGAATTCCCTTTCTACGTTTTGTATAGATAGCGTTACTTTTTTAGGGTTATCGGAAGTAATTTCAGCGGTGTAGAATCCGCCTATACCATCAACCAAATTTACCAAAGTGCCAACCGGCAAGCGCAAAACTCTTATGCAATGCTTGCTTTCTTCTTCATTCAGCGTGTAGGTATTTTGGGTTATATCTGGCGTGTAAAAAATATGCATAGTTGAAATTAGTGATTATCAACCATATCCGATTTATTTATAACCAATTCTAACTTAATTGTTTCGATATTCTGTTCCGTTTTCTTTAGGATGGTAAATAAATACCCGTAAGATTCGTTGCTTTCTCCAACTTCAGGGATTCGTTCAAACACATGAGAAACTAAACCACCTATAGTATCAAAATCCTCATCTTCTGGCAAATCATGCGGCAAATGCTCATTCACATCATAAACTGTTGCAAAGGCATTAACTATAAATTCGTTATCAGATATTTTTTCAACCAGCGGTTTCTCTTCATCATACTCATCCTGAATTTCGCCAACAAGTTCTTCTACGATATCTTCTAGGGTAACCATACCTGCTGTTCCGCCAAATTCATCTAAAACAATTGCAATTTGAATGCGGTTGCTTTGCAACTCGCTCATTAAATCGTTAATCTTCTTTGTTTCTGTAACGAAATATGGCTTACGAATAATGTCGTTCAATGTCCAATGTTGATTACCTGCCGCAACCAATGGTAAAATATCTTTGGCATGAATGATACCTACAATTTTATCCATTATTTCATCGTAAACAGGCAAACGAGAATAACCTTCTTTAATAATTGTATCAATAACTTGTTCTTTTGGAGAAGTCAGTTCAACACCCGAAATTTTGGTTCGTGGAACCATGATGTTTTTAACTACACGCTCATTAAAATCGAATACGTTTTTAATAAGTTCGTGCTCGTTGTTATCTAACGCACCGCTTTCTTTACCTTGATCTAATAAATATTGAAGTTCTTCTGTACTATGTAAGGATTCATGCCCAGCTGAGGTATCAATACCAAATGGTTTTAAAATGATTGCAGCAAGGTTGTTAAGCGTCCATATAAATGGCCTAAAAACGACATAAAATATTTGAAGCGGAACGGCAATAAAAAGTGTAGTGGCTACAGGTCTTTGTATTGCGAATGATTTAGGAGCCAACTCACCAAAAACAATATGCATGATGGTTATCACCGAAAATGCAACAACTGTAGATGCAGAATGTATGAAAGCTTCGCTAAAACCCCATTGCAAACTATCGAAAAGATTTTTGAAAATGGTATGCATAACGCCTTCACCTACCCAACCTAAACCAAGTGATGCAAGCGTTATACCAAGCTGCGTTGCGGCAAGGTATCCATCTAAATTATGGATAATGCCTTTAGCCATTTTGCCAACGCGGCTGCCCGATTTGGCTTTAATTTCTATTTGTGATGCCCTAACTTTTACAATTGCAAACTCGGCAGCAACAAAAAATCCGTTAAGTAAAACTAAAAATAATGCGAAGATTAATCTCCATCCAATTGATGATGTATCTGGTTCTTGTAAAGCAACCAGAACTACGTTTGTTGGCAGGATAGCACTTAGCTCTAAATTTAAAAACAAACAGACCGTGGGTAAATCCATTAAGCTAATTCTCTAAATGTTGTGTTATAAAGTTCTATGCTTTCTTTAATTACCTTATGCGCATAACGAACACCAAGTAAATGTTCGATGGTTACGTTTTTTTCTTCTAACGCTTTATAATCCTGGAAGAAACGAACGATTTCTTTCATTTGGTGTGGTGGCAACTCATCTAAATCGTTAATGTAATTTACCGACATATCATGAGCAGCAACAGCAATAATTTTATCATCCTGCTCGCCATTATCTACCATGTGCATAACACCAACAACTTTAGCTTCTATTAAAGTCATAGGAAATACATCTACAGAACATAATACCAATATATCTAACGGATCTTTATCATCACAATATGTTTGCGGGATGAATCCGTAGTTTGCCGGGTACATTACTGATGAAAAAAGAACTCTGTCTAATTTAATTAAACCAGATTCTTTATCTATTTCATATTTGGCTTTTGAGCCTTTTGGGATTTCAATAATTGCGTTTACAACTTCTGGAACATTTTTACCAGGAGATACGCTATGCCATGCGTGATGATCGTCTTTTGCCATTTTTAATTTAAATCTGTCTTTTCCTCTTCAGAACTACTAACTTTACTTTTTACAAAGGTAATCAATAAAGGGATAGTTGTTATAAGTATAAATCCAATAATAATATATAATAAATAATCGTTTATTTCTTCTTTAAACTTTATGCCTAAAAAATAGCCCAATAAAGTTAACGAACATGCCCATAAAACACCCCCAACTATATTATAGAAAGCGAATTTTTTAAAGTCCATTTTTACTACACCAGCAAAAATCGGTGCAAAAGTTCTAACTATTGGAACAAATCTTCCCATTATAAGCGCAAATGCACCTTGTTTGTTATAATAGGCCTCTGCTGAACGTAAATATTTTTTCTTAAAAAAAAAGGAATCTTTCCTATGATACAGTGATGGGCCTGTTTTGTGTCCAAACCAGTACCCAACAAAATTACCAACTATTGCGGCAATACTTAAACATGTTATGAGGGTAATGATATTAACATCCAGTTGTTTATTGGCAACAAACATGCCTGCAAGGAATAATAAATAATCGCCAGGGAGAAAAAAGCCAAAAGCCAAACCTGTTTCTGCAAAAATTACAAATACAACAAGGTAAAAGCCGCCCTCTCTCAACAATGTTTTGGGGTCAATTAAGTGCTGTAGGCTATTCCAGAAATCCTGCATATTTCGATTATCCGTAAAACTACAAATAATTATCTACAACAAAAGTTCTTTTGCGTTGCAAAACGATAATTATATGAGTAGCACAATACTAAACAACTATATTTAATTATCTGGTTTATTAATTTATAACATCATTAACTATATCGCACATATTATGAGGATTAATTCTAATATAAAATATATTAATGCATATGACACATAATAGTTGATAGAAGTGTATTGAATGATGCCTCATACAATAATATAGTTAAAATAAATATAGCCTATTATTTTTTCAGAATAATAGGCTATTCATTAACAAGCTAATTTTTATTGTTTTGTGATCTCAAATTCAGTTCTTCTGTTTAATTGATGTTCGGCTTCTGAGCATTTTATACCATTAGCACAATCATTTATTAGCTGGCTTTCTCCATAGCCCTTAGCTGTGATGCGGTTTTTATTTATTCCGCGATAAATGATATATTGTACTGCAGAGTTTGCTCTACTTTGTGATAACCTTTGATTATATTGATCGTTACCTCTGCTATCTGTATGTGAGCTTAGTTCTATCCAAATGGTTGGGTTATCCTCAAGTACTTTAACCAACTTATCAAGTTCAACTGCTGCATCTGGCCTAATATCAGCCTTATCAAAATCATAGTAAATGTTTTCAAGTTTTATTGCCTTATTCAGGACTATTGAATCTAGAAACAGACCCCTTTTAATTGTAGTAGATGTAGTTAAATTTTTAGTAGTTAAACTGGTTCTATCACTTAAATAATTGATTTTATCTCCTATTAAATTGTAATCTGAATTTTCTTCTAAATTAAATTTAAATTTTCCATCATTATCCGTTTCTAATCTAAATGTGCTCCCATCTATTCTATTTAAAGTAACGTGTGCGTTACCTATAGGTTCATTGGTCTTTTTGTTGTAAACAATCCCTTCAAGTTTTAAAACTAATATCTTTTGCTGCACAAAGCTATAAATATCATCGCTACCTAATCCTTTCAGCCGAACCCCCAGTCATTTTTGATGCTATTGAATACCAGCTTTCTGCTTCTTTATAATTTTGGGTTAATTGGTAAGCAGAAGCCAAACGCTCTGCAGTATGTAAAGTTTCTTTCTTAGCCCAGGCCTGTTCGTATAAATCAATTGCTTTAACATAGTTAAATAAATCATACTGCGCATCAGCTTCTTTAATTACAAATTGAGCCTTTACAGGTTTAACTGAAATCATTAACAAAAGCAAAATTACTAAATAGGCTCTTCGTGCTATTATTATATATGTATTTCTCATTGTTATCTCTCTAATCATCATTAAAAATATCGTGGGGTTAACATTCTTATGTTTTTATTTTTAAAGAAATATCCAATAGAAATCTCGTGAGTTCCTCCGCTGTAACTTTGTAAAGCACCAATTGAAAAATCGTATGCATAACCAATTCTGAAATTACTATTTGGAAATACTTGTATAGTAGCAACGGCAGAATTTAAACTTGATAAATCTTTTTGAAGATAACTTTTATCATAAAGTTTTACTCCCGTTCTATAAGAGCCACCAAGCCAAAATTTATCTGCCATGATAACAAAAGCACTCAAATCCAAACTTGTTGGACCACCTCGATCATCTTTTAACAGAAACGAGGGTTTTAATTGAATGGCTTCATTCATAGGAAGCAACATCCCAGCAGTTAAGTAATAATGAGGTTTTGGCTGGGGAATAAACGCATATCTATCTAAATTAATGTATTGTGACACGAGGTTATCTGCACTAAACCCTACATAAAAACGGCTATTTGAAAAAAAAACTCCTGCCCTTGCATCTGGTACAATACTGCTTTGCATGCCTCCGGGCTGATCTCGCTCTGCATCGTTAGGATTCAACATCGATCCATCTATACCCAATTGAACCATACCTGCACCCACACCAAATGCTAAACGCGAAGTACCATCTGCATTCATCTTAATTCGATAAGCATAATTTGCATAAGCGGCTAAATTACTTTGAGCCCCAAGTTTATCACTGGATATTTGCAGGGCGAGTCCCACATTTCCATTATTTGCAATAGCATCAACAGCTAATGACATTGTTTTAGGTGATCCTGTAATTCCTGTCCATTGATTTCGATAGAAACCATGAATATTTAGTTGCTCCCTGTAACCAGCATAAGCCGGATTAATATAAATTCCGTTGAACATATACTGACTAAACTGTGCATCCTGCTGAGCATAAGTTAACTTAACATCAAACTGAAGTATCGTGAATAATATCAATAGTCTTTTCATATATGAATGATTAATAACCGAAGAAACTTTTAATACCTCTTCGGTTAATCTTACTCCTTTATTTATTAAATGCTCTGATTAAAGTGATGTAACCTTTATAAACTTTCCAATTTGAGCCAGTAGTATCTTTTACACGTAGCACATAATAGTATGTTCCTTCATTAAGCCCCTCACCTGACCAGTTGTTCTGGTAGTTATTTTGTTTGAAAACTTCATTACCCCATCGGTTTACGATAACCAAATCATTTTCGGCAAACATTTCCAGCCCTTTTATTACGAAAGTATCATTGGTACCATCGCCATTTGGAGTGTAAAGGTTAGGAATAAAAAGATCAGTAATCGTTGTTGGAATCTCTACATAAGGTTTATCAGGGTTATTTGGCTCTATTGGATCCGTTACCACAGCTGTATTCCTGATGTTAGTAGTGGTTGCAGGTAAGTTAGCTTTTACTGTTGCATTAAAACTTAAGATTAAGGTTGCATTAGCTGGTACTGTTAAATTATTCCAGTTAATTACACTACCTGTTAATATGCCTGCATTATTAATGCTAGTAATCTTTTGTAGTTGAATCGAAGATCATCACTTACTTTAACTCCTGTTTTTGCTGTGCCATAGCTGTTTGTTAAAGTAATATTATAGGTTATTATATCGCCAGACTTTACACTTGCAGGATTACCAACAATCGATTTCGTTGAAGTAATCTTGCCTTCTGTCGGTACCACAACTTCCGGTAACTCAGGGTTGTTCGGGTCAATCGGATCTACAACCGAGGCAACGTTTTTAATCTGTGTTGTGCCTGCTGGAAGTGTTGGTATAACTGTAGCCTGGAAACTCAATACGAGTGTTCCTTTTGCCGGTACTGTTAAACTATTCCAGTTGATGGTATTGCCTGTCAAGCTTCCGCCATTGCTGATTGCCGTAATGTTTGTCAACGTAGCAGGAACCGCGTCACTTGCCGTTACGCCCGTTTTTGCTGTGCCGAAACTGTTTGTTAAAGTAATATTATAGGTTATTATATCGCCAGACTTTACACTTGCAGGATTACCAACAATCGATTTCGTGGAAGTAATCTTGCCTTCCGTTGGTACCACAACTTCCGGTAACTCAGGGTTGTTCGGGTCAATTGGATCTACAACCGAGGCAACATTTTTAATCGTTGTTGTGCCCACAGGTAAATTTGGAACTACCGTAGCGGTAAAGCTTAATGTTAAACTGCCGTTTGCTGGTATCGTTAAAGCTGACCAGTTAATTGTATTGCCTGTTAAGCTTCCGGCATTACTGATTGCCGTAATGTTTGTTAAGGTAGCAGGAACCGCGTCACTTGCCGTTACACCCGTTTTTACTGTGCCATAGCTGTTTGTTAAAGTAATATTATAGGTTATTATATCGCCAGACTTTACACTTGCAGGATTACCAACAATCGATTTCGTTGAAGTAATCTTGCTTTCTGTCGGTACCACAACTTCCGGTAACTCAGGGTTGTTCGGGTCAATCGGATCTACAACCGAGGCAACGTTTTTAATCTGTGTTGTGCCTGCTGGAAGTGTTGGTATAACTGTAGCCTGGAAACTCAATACGAGTGTTCCTTTTGCCGGTACTGTTAAACTATTCCAGTTGATGGTATTGCCTGTCCAGCTTCCGCCATTGCTGATTGCCGTAATATTTGTCAACGTAGCAGGAACCGCATCACTTGCCGTTACGCCTGTTTTTGCTGTGCCGAAACTGTTCGCTAAAGTAATATTATAAGTAAGTACATCATTTGGCTTCACGCTAGATGGATTACCAACAATAGATTTCGTTGAAGTAATCTTGCCTTCTGTCGGCACCACAACTTCTGGTAACTCAGGGTTGTTCAGGTCAATCGG
>NZ_JBHSBW010000005.1:0-887 GCF_042650845.1 Pedobacter lithocola
GATAAAGGAGACACTCCATACAATTTAAGAAGTTGTGCATATATGGAGGATTTTTTTAGTCCGAAAATCATATTCCAAGAAATGGTACAAGAGTCAAGTTTTATGCTGGATGACAAGGGTGAATTTATGTGTTTAGATACTGCAAGAATTATTACAGGCAATGACCTTGATATTATTATTTCAGTGTTAAATTCAAAATTGTTTTTTTATGCAATAAAAACATTTTATGGTGGGGGTGGACTTGGTGGAAATGGAGTCAGAATGAAACATACATTTTTTGAAAACTTCCCAATGCCTAATTTCTCTGACAAGAATATTATTGATATAAAGTTTTTGCTATCTCGACTTTCAGAGGGAAATTTAGACAAAATTGACAAAATTATTTTTGAATTTTACGGCATAGAAGAGGAAGAAATTAAGCTCATAGATAATTAATAATTTTTGACTATTTCCCTTTCCTCAGTAGTTAGACCATATATATCAAATATTTTTTGCTCAATAAATTCTTCAACGTCTGTTGTTGAAAAACCATTTTTTGAAAGGTCTTGAACTTTTTTAATTAAATTTTTAAAATCCAGATTCATCATATCTGTTATTTGAATTACTGGTATTTTATCAAAAAATATTTTGCTCAATTCTCTCGTACCTCCCTGTAGTTCAGGAAAATTATCCTTAAAACAGTATTTGAATAAGGAAGAGTTTAGAAAAGCTGTTAGAAATTCTATTTTCTCCCCTGTAATTATAAAACATTTTTGATTGGTCAAGTAGCCACTATCATCATATAAAAAAGGTAAAAACTTTGTCATGTTTGGATAGATAATTTTTGGACTAAAAAAATCCTCCATATATGCACAACTTCTTAAATTGTATGGAGTGTCTCCTTTATC
>NZ_JBHSBW010000006.1:0-2364 GCF_042650845.1 Pedobacter lithocola
TCCTTTTTGGTGCTACAACAATCAGTCTACCACAAACCCTAAACCAAAAAGATTGTAGTGGAGAGGTACTGTCTTTATAAGCAAATAAAATTCGATAAAAATTTAGCTTCAGAGCCTCCTTAATTTAATCTCCTCCATTTGTAAACAGCAGAATAACTTTACCTTTGTTTTAGTGAAAGTTTCCTCCAGGAATTTTATCATGTGTAGCGTCGGATTTTTCTGAGACTATTATTTTTATCTCCTTATCAAACCTGGATTATAGGCATGGTTTTTTCTTCAAAGATTGTATGCCATTACCAATAGTTTTTTTGTACCGTAGCATAGCCCTTCATCTTTTTACCTGTTCTATGATATACCCTTTCAAATAGGTTCTTGAATTGTGGCTGGGTAATCGCGTTCTGCAAAGAGTGCGGGCATATGGCGAATTCTCCTTATTCCTGAATTGCCCTTTTGATATTTTTGCTCTTTCCACATGGTTTCCGGATTGATTTTCTACGATGTCGTAAACTGCATAACTCGCCAGTGAATATGTATTTTTAAAAAGTTCAAAGCTATTTGTTTCTGATGCTATCACGGCAAATGACAATATCCTTATCCCTTTTATGGATGTTGTGTTCTTGCAATGGGCATCAAGAACCTGGTCTATGCTGATGTTTTTCAATGACGGTTTCTATCTTAAGGATCTCCTTTTCTATCAATCTGATAGGTTTATTTAGTTGCTTAACGATATCCTTGCTCTGGAATTGGCTGTGTTTTATAGCTTCCAGCTGGTTGTTTAATGCGGTATGGAATTCGCTAAGGCTTTGATGCTGCCATGTGTAACATCTAAGATCATAGAGCTTTTTAGTTGGCGTATCCATAGTTCCAGTTTTTTTCTGCACCAATCTGCGCAAGTCCACGGGCATCATTCTTGGACTTGGCGCCATTTGCCGGAAGATATTTTTTCTCTTTGTTTGGTAGTAAAATGCTTACTGAAACTGCTTGTCCGTCAATGAACCACGCAAGCGGCTCATGGTAAACCTCTGTTGCCTCCATTACACAAACAACCGATATCCGATGCTTTGAATTTCGACCTAGCCAATGCATGAAAAGCTTAAATCCAGATGTAGAATTTGAAAACTTTTGGCTTGCCTTAACTTTAACTGCTTGTTGGGTATATATTACCAAAAGGCAACAATGAAAATCTTTTTTTGGATATATCGATCCCAACAGAATATTTTAGATTGAGCATATTCTTTAAATTTGAGTTTGCAATTAGAAACTACTATTAGTCCTTGATCATGTTAATCGCTGATCCAGATAGAAACAAATGGTCATTAGTTACGGTTCGGACTTTAAGAAAGTAAAAAGAGAGGATTATCCTATCACATCGACTTAATTTAATCATTTTGTTCAGCAAGACTACAACTTTGCCTCCCTTTTCTGGATGTTTAATAAATATAAAGATATGAGCGGACCAAAGAACCTAAAGAATACGGACCCCTCATTTACAAAATAATATATAAAATCTTTACAATCAATATACACCTTTTATACATATGGAATTGGTAAATAAGAATTTATAGTTTCCTCAAATGCTTATTAAGATTTTTTTCGAAGCAATTATTGTATTGATTTAAATCTAACTTTTGACCTTTTAATTATTTATATACTAGCAATTAGAGACTACAAATTGATTATAATGTTTAAAAGCTTTTCAAACTATTATATAAGAGTTATCTAATAGTATTACAACAATTTATTTTTTTTCTTCTGTTTTCCCTTTGAAGTTTTTGATATTTTTAATTTATCGTTAGGCTTAATTTTTCAAAAATTAATTATTGGAGTTATCATTATATTAATTTTTTCGGTAAATCAGGTTCCTGATTATTTTTTTAAAGTCACTCCCGCCCATCATTTCAAATCCTCGGTTCGTTCCTCACCTTGCGGGTTTTCCATTTGGGTTGGGTTTAGAATACTTAAAACTGTGCGATACACCCGAGTTTCCGTGCATTGCTTTCAAAACAGCGCATATTTTATTCATCTAAACTAGATACCGTCCAGCTTAATTTTCCTCTGCGTTAATCTGCGGGAGAAGTTTTTTAGCATGATTTATATAGAAAGGTGCATCTGAAATCCGGCAACGCTTTTTTCTCAAAACGACTAAACTCCATACCATAGTAACAAGCTTATGCAGACAAACTGGGTTTAAACATTAAAATGCTTAAAATGTTTCAACTGAGTTTAATTTTTTCTTATTGAGAATCATGGAGTTGTGGAATGGGATGAAACAAAAGGGGGGGACTGTTTGGAAACTGCTTTGTTTTTTTCTACTTTTGCAACCCGCTTCGGAGGAAGGGGCAAGGTTTAAGAAACGAGCAAAAG